>NZ_PQBV01000051.1:3691-189877 GCF_002964545.1 Pseudoalteromonas sp. T1lg10 | reverse complement strand
ATTAATACAATCCCTATTTTCTCTTGTTGATTTACGCTCTAGAGATAAACGTAAATTAAGAAGAAAAAGGAAGGCTCTAGAGAGCCTTCCCAGGGGTTACAACTTACTTGCGTTTACCTTTAGTCTTAGGAGTAGCCGCAATGGTTTCCTCTAAAGAACAGTTGGCAGTGCCAGTTTCACATACTTGGTAAGTGAAGCTAGTCGCAGTAGAGTTAAAGCGGTCTGTGTAGCTTGTTTTTCTCACACCTGAGTCAATTAGAGCTCCGTCACGGTATACATCAAACTCAGTTGCAGTTTGTGCAGTCCAAGATAGGCTTGCTACTACACGGCCGTTAGAGGCTTCAGCAGTACCTTGTACAAAGATAGTTGGCTCTGGTACAGGCTCAGTCACAGTTACTTCTTTAGTGATTGAGTGCTCGGCACCGTCATCATCGCTTACAGTTAGGGTTACAGTGTAAGTACCCGCAGCTGTGTAGCTGTGTGAAGGGTTAGCTAGAGTTGAGCTAGCGCCGTCACCGAAGTCCCAAGAGTGAGTTGTTACCGCACCGTCAGTGTCACCAGATAGGTCAGTGAACTGAACGTTAAGGTCAGTAGCGGCGAAGCTGAAGTCAGCTACAGGCGCTTCGTTTGCAGGTGCATCTACAACAGTCAGAGTTACTTGCTTCGAGTCGAATGCTTCATCATTATCCCACGCTACCGCAGTTACTGTGTGGTCGCCTGCAACTAGTGAGTTAGTGCTGAATAGACCGCCAGTACCAATCTTACCGTTGAAGTTTGAGTACCAATCGATACGTGAGCTGATGTCACCTTCTTCTGCGTCGATAGCTGTTGCTTCGAAGGTTACGCTGTCGCCTAGGTTGAAGCTAGTGCCACCAGTAGGTGCAGTGATAGTCACTACAGGTGCAGTGTTTTCAGCCGGTGGTGGTAGTATCGCGTCACCGTTAGATGCTGAGATGCTCCAGCTGTTAAGTACGCCGTTCATGGTGTAGCTTGACGTATCTTCAGCGTATAGGCGCCATTTACCCTTGCTTGACTCACCTGCGAATTCTACTGGAGTAAAGGTATGGATAAGGTCTTTATTCCAGAAGTCACGCCAAGTTACTAGTTTCACTAGAGTACCAGCAGGAGACTGTAACCAAACGTTCAAGTATTGAACTGAATCGTAAGAGATGTTTACAGACACTTCTAGGGCATCGATAGCAACACCGGTAGGTAGGTCGATTTCAGTGAATACACGGCCGCCCCACTCAGGAAGTGCAATGGCTGTGTTGTTAGAACCACTTACCGTAGTGTTAGCAGCTGCTACAGAGAACTCGATGCTCTGGTTAGTCGTTTGACCCGCTGAGTCGGTAACAGTAGCGGTTACTACGTGGTCGCCAGCAGATAGGTCAGACTTAGTGAAGCTTGCACCGTTGCCGATAACACCATCAACACTTGACGTCCATACAACAGTTGAAGTTAGGTCGCCATCTTCAGTGTCGCTTGCATTTGCAGAGAAACTTACAGTTTCGCCAACAAGGAAGGCACTGTTGTTTTCAGGAGTGGCGATAGACACGTTAGGAGCGAAGTCAGTAGCACCTAGAGGAGCGCCGCTTAGCTTCAACGTCCAGTTGTTTAGAATACCGGCGTTGTTGTTGTTGTGGTCTTCTACTTGTAGCGTCCAGTTACCTAGAGCGTTATCAAGCTCGTGGTCGTAGTTTACAAAGTCCATCTCAAGACGGTTACCCGCTTGGCCTTCGAAGCTGCGAAGTACAGACTCTTTACCGTTAGGTGCTACTAGCTTGATCACTAGGTCAGCGATGTTGTCGTGAGTGATGTCAACGTGACCTGCAACCTCAGTGATGATCATTTCGTGAGGTACATTGATTACGCTCTCAGCTGGTGCTTCTGGTGCATCATCGGCAATCAATACCGCTTCGTTATTGCTGAAGCTGGTAGAGGTGCTGCCTTCAGGCCATACACGAAGAGTTAGAGGTAATGTCTTAGTGATATCACCGTCTACCGCTGTAACCGTCATTTGGTATGTACCAGGAGCAGTTGCAGTTGTAGTGTTGATAGTCATAGTTGTGGCTGTGTCAGCAGCAACTGGGTTTTGACTAAATAGCACTTGTGCATCTAAAGCTGGAACAGTAGACAGGCTTAGAGTCGCATCGCCTGTGAAACCACCGGCAGCGGTAAGGTCGATAACGAAGTCTTGGCTTTCGCTTTGGTTAACCGTTGCAGACGAAGGTGTGGCATTCATAAAGAATGAAGGACCCGTACCGCCTGAATCAGCCAAGGCATTAAACACGTTCATGCGCTTGCCGTTGATGGTTTTGCCTTGTAATGCGGCTACGTCATCACCCGTGCTCATTAGAACCTGTTTAAGCTGCGCAGTAGTTAGGTCTGGGTTACCAGATAATAGAAGCGCTGCAGCACCGGCTACGTGAGGCGTGGCCATTGAAGTACCGCTTAGTGTGTCATAGCCACCACCAGGAACGGTTGAAACAATGAAGTGACCAGGAGCGGCAATGTGTACTAGCTCGTCACCGAAGTTTGAGAAACCAGAAAGGTTGTCTTGGCTGTCGGTAGAAGCAACGGCCATTACGTTTGGTACGTCATAACCTGCAGGGTAGAAACCGCCTGGATCGATATCAGATGAATCGTTACCTGCTGCCGCTACGAATAGCATATCGGCGTTGTTAGCTGCTGTGATTGCATCTTTAAGAGTTTGCGTGAAACCACCGCCACCCCAGCTGTTGTTAAGAACGCGAACGTTGTTACCAGCATTTTTAAGACCGATCATATAGTCGATACACTGAACGCCATCGGCTAGGGTACCACCACCTGAACCCAGGAAGCTACAACCTACCATGCTGGTACGCCAGTTTACACCAACAACACCTAGGTTGTTGTCACCTTGAGCACCGATAGTACCGGCTACGTGAGTACCGTGAAGACCAGTGTCTTGAGGGTTACCATTGTCTAGGATGGCTGAGATACCGTGGATGTCATCGATATAACCGTTACCGTCGTCATCGATACCGTTTCCAGGGATCTCGTTCGGGTTGCGCCAGATGTTGTTTACAAGGTCAGGGTGTTGGAAATCGAAACCTGTGTCGATAACACCCACGATTACTGATGCATCACCGATGGTGTAATCCCATGCCGCTTCGGCAGAGATTTTTTGCATGCCGTAAAGGTTTGCATAGCTAGGGTCGTTAGGAGTCGCTTGATGCTTAACGATGAAGTTAGGCTCTGCATACTCTACAAGTGGGTGGTTTTTAAGGCCAGCCAATACCGCATCAACTTTACGGCCTTGGCCAAGATCTAGTACCGCAAGGCGACCGTTAGCAATGTTGCGTAGGCGGTCATCAACACCGTCATTGTTTTTATCTTTGAAAGATACGCCAAGGTTGCGAGCAAGCTCTTTACGCTCTTTCTTTGCTACTTTTTGTTTGAACTTAACGATAACAGTTTGTTGATCGTATTCTGGTGCTGCTTTGTGTGGCGCTTGCGCTACTGCTAAAGCAACAGGACTGATACCAGCTAATAGTGTAGTACCTACTAGTGTTTTGATTAGTTTGGAAGATGACTTCTTGGGCGTTTTCATCATCTGATCTCCTGTTGTATGTAAATTTAACTTATGGTTGGTTCACTTGTACGTACCCACTTCATTCTCCCTGTAAGTCGCACGCTCGCACTTCTTGTATGCGAATGTATATAGTTATATACCTTCATTTGTATATGATCAATAAAAATGACGCAAAAAATTCACATTTATTTATAAAAAACGTATAGAAAGTATGCAGAAGGTTGATTTAAAAGGGGTTTTTATTACAGGAAAATGACAGAATATTTTTTCTTCATCGGAAGAATTTCGTGTTTTTGTCTATTGATGTGTAAATTGCAATAGAATTGTTAGCAGGACAAATGTCCTGTAAAGCCAGTATTTATGCACTATTGCGCGTTATTTATGCAGAGATGTGCAGGGGCATTCCCAGGCCGGAGAAAAACCCAGAGAGCATGTAAATGTATATGAGTTTGTATCACAACCTGCTGATTTTAAACCGTGGCGAGAACATGTATACACTGTATACAAACGAACTCCGAGTGCTGGCCGATAGGCGCTCAGCCTTGCTGGAAAGCGGAGCAGGGGACTGGTGTCAAAAGAGCAGAGTCTTGCACTAAAGCTGCTTGTGGGGCTTTAACTAGGGGTTTTATAAGCCTTGAGAGGCTGACCTTAGATGCCTGTGTTAATACCAGGGGCAAGGGGGCTCAAGGTTGCAGGTGTTCCTCGTTGGCAAGCTGTTGGCAGCGCCTGATGCATTGGCCAGGTTAAAGCCATCGCTTATATGGGGGGCTTGGTACGCGCAGTGGCGTTAAAGAATTTGGGTCGGGTATATAAAGAAAAAAAGCAGAGGCCCAATGGGGATGGGCGCACTGCTTTGGTTAAGGTCCAACTAGAAATTAGTTTCTGCTTAGAAAGAGATCACTTGCTCAGCAGTACAGTCTGTGGTGTTTTGATCACAGGCTTTATAGGTGTAGGTACCGCTAGCCTTACGTGAGAAGGCATCGTTGTACTGAGTACCATTGGCAACAGTGGCGATTTTGGCACCATCACGGTAGATATCTGCACTACCAGACGACGCACCTAGGGCTACAAGCTCTACCTGGTTTTTGCCTTTGGCAAAGGTATGTGTGGCGCTCAGTGATAGCTCACCCGGAGTTGGGGTGTTGCCACAACCGTTTTGCGTTAGGTAATCGTGCGCGGCCTTGGCCTTAACGATACCGTAACCGAAGTATACGTCGTGACCCGCTGCACCTTGGTCTTCGGCAGTCATCTTCAATGCGTCACGGATTTGCTCACCCGTACATTCGGTGTGGTTTGACCATACCAGGGCTGCAACACCGGCTACCGCAGGTGAAGCCATAGAGGTACCGCTCATGTAACCATAATCTGATGCGGTCACGCTGACGTTGATTGATGCAGCGTTAACTAGGGCATCGCGGTCAGCCAAGTCTGCGCCTACAGCAGGAATTGAAGTGCTGTTGAAATCACCTAGGGTGCCATAAAGTACGCCATCAACGTTGTTGACGATAACCGCACCGACGCCGCCTGAGGCTTCACAGTTAGCAACTTTATCGTGGAAGCTGATATTACCGCGGTCGATAACACAAACACGACCATTAGCGCCGCTGTCAACAGACTCTGCTGTGCCCATGAAATAAGCTGCAGCCGTAACATCACCGCCGTTTTCCATGCCCGCCGTGCTATAGAAAGTACCATCGGCATTTAGCGCTGCAATGCCCGCCATGCCCGCAGGGTAGGTAGAAAGCGTTTGAACGCCACCGGCTGTTGCTTCAACGCAGATGGTTTCATCGAAGTTGGCGCGCTTGCCGCGGCCGGTTGTACAGCTTGGAAACTGAGAAAAAGATGCAATCTTGTTATCAGCGTCGTTGGCACCAACCATCATTACTGCAGGGTAGGCTGCAGGATAAGAAGCAGCTGAGTTACCATCGTTACCGGCCGCCGCTACGATCAGACCACCATTGGCACTGAATTCAGCAAAGGCATTACCTTCAATGCTGTTGCTGCCGCCGCCACCTAGGCTCATGTTGATGATGTTGGCACCGGCCTGGCTACATAGGTTAGTTGCATGGGCAAGATCTGAAGAGTAAGCCCAGCCGCGCTCGGTGAATACCTTAACAATGTGCATTTCAACGCCTGGGGCCATGCCCACTACGCCGTATTCATTATCGCTGGCGCCAATGGTACCGGCTACGTGCGTGCCGTGTGGACCACCGTTTACATTCCAATCGCCTGTGCCTGGGTCATAATCACCCGTGATGCCAGCCCAGTTGAAATCAGGGTTTGATTTATCAAGACCAGAGTCGATAACACATACTTTCATGCCTGCGCCGGCGATGAAAGGTACTTGGTTAGCCTGTGACTGATACACAGCATACGGTGTAAGCTGACCGGTCATAGGGTTGCCGGCATCGTCGTTGTATAGAGCGAATGGCTTACGGATTTGGTCTTTTTCAATTAGTTTTACATGTGGGTTATTAAGAACACCCTTAACCTGAGAAAGGTCCATGCCAGGGAAGCTAGCGGCAAAGAAACCTTCGCCATCTACTTTAATTTCTGCGCCAGACTGAATGGCTAGTGCTTTGATAACGCCTTTACTGTTGTTATCAACCTGGATTACAAAACGAGAATCGTCTGCTTGAGCGCTTGCTGCTGCGCTAAGTGTTAATGCCGCTAAGGCGCTCGCTATTTTTGTTACCTTCATAACTTTGCTCCAATGTGTGTAGGGGTTGGCGTTACCTTGGTGTTGTCCGTACACCGCGAAAACGCGTATGACCTACAAGTTGGTGTTCAATGCTATTTATCTTTGCGGCTTCTGGTGCTCAGGCATAAATATTTGAACTTGCTAAAAAATATAACGTGATCCCTTAACTCTGAGAGGAGTGAGGAATCAATTTCAATGACTCAACATATACATTTATATACATATGGACACTAAAGATCAAATAAATTTAACCTTTTGTACACAGTGATGACAAAAAACTTTCAAAAAAATCCTAAATAAGTATGGTAAGTATCGGAAAAATAGAAGAATTATTCGATAAGTTGCAGTTATCAAATTAACTGATAATTTCTTGGCAATTTGCGTATAGGTCGGTCACTTTATTCCCAAAGTGGGTCTTTATGTTGTTTTTTTGTTGGGATAGAAGCGACCTAATGTGGGTCGGTGTTGTGGGCGATGCTTTTTTTGTCGCCGACAAAGGAAGAATGTTGCTTAATCGTCGCTCTGAAAGCCCGACTTACAACCTTGGCGGCAAAAGCCGGGCTACAGCGTGAATTATGTGCATATTTGTCGGCCTGAAGGCCGACCTACCACGAGATGGTGCCTATATGTAGTTCGGTGCTTTGCGCCGACAAAGGAAGAATGATGCTTAATCGTCGGGCCTAAAGGCCGACCTACCACGAGATAGTGCCTATATGTAGCTCGGTGCTTTGCGCCGACAAAGGAAGAATGATGCTTAATCGTCGCTCTGAAAATCCGACGTACAACCTTGGCGGCAAATGCCGAGCTACAGCGTGAATCATGTGCATATTTGTCGGCCTGAAGGCCGACCTACATTAGGCGTTATTGATGGTGGGTGGTTTTTTCGGACAGCGAATGGTGAGTTTGGCGCCGCCTAGGCTCGATGAACCTACGATCAACTTACCACCATGGGCTTCGCTTATCTTTTTCGCCAACGCCAGACCCAGGCCCACACCGCCGGAATCGCGACAACGACTTAAGTCGAGGCGCACAAAGGGTTCGATTACCCGTTGGCGCTCGGCTACGGGAATACCGGGACCGTCGTCTTCAATACAGATCTCATAATGGTGCGCTAGGTTATTTAAAGTGACATGCACCTGTGTTTCGGCAAAACGGGCGGCGTTGCGAATAATATTGGAAACAGCGCGGTTTAATTGATGACTGTCGGCTTGCACCACACAAGGCTGGGGCCCCTTCTCGGTGAGCTCGAAATGAATATCAGCGTAGAGGTCGACATGGGACTCGAGTTGTCGCGACAGTAGATTGCCGAGCTTAATTTCACTGGTGTGTAGCGCCCGAGATTTATTCTCTAATTGGATAAAATCCAACGCTTCTTTGACCAGCTTTTCGAGCTCGGTAAGGCCATTATTTATCTTGGTGGTTAACAGCTTGCCGTTGTCGCCATTAAGTGAGTCCTCAAGCATATCGAAGGCCAGTTGTACCCGCGCCAAAGGCGCCCTAAATTCATGGGCTACCGCTTGAATCAGCTCGCGCTGCGATTTGATGTTTTCATTTAATGAGCGGTTTATCTTATTTTGATGCATCCGCTTTACGAAAAGCAGGATAAAGGCAAAGCTGGCGCACAGGGAGGCGATCCACACATTACGTGTGTATCTTTGCTGTTCAATCTCGCTGCGTTTTAGGCTTTGATCCGCCTGCAAGAGTTTGATCTGCTGTTCTCTTTTTTCTGCTTCAAAGTGGCTTAATAAGAAGGCAACGCGCTGATCGCTCTCTGAGTTAAACATTTCATCGTTGACCTGCTTGAACAGCTCCAGGTAGTGAAGCGCTTCGGCCAGTTCATTCTTGTCCTTATAGATCTGATAGAGATACTGATAGGCATCGCGCACCATGCGCTTATCTTCAACATCCGTTGCCACCTCTATGGAGCGATTAGTTAAATGTATGGCTTGGGTTATCTCGCCTTTGAGTCTGGCCGTTTTGGCGCTGACCAACAAGGCATTGGCCTGCAGGGGGATAATTTTTAAATCAATGATTTTTTGCAATGCTGGCTCGGCGTATTCCTGAGCCAAGCCCGCATCACCCAACTCTATATAGGCGCTGGCAATATCAATTTTTATACGTGCCATCATGGCAACATCATCCAATTCCTGGGCAAGTTCCAAGGCGGATTGATATTGATGTAGTGCCGCATCAAATTGGTGTTTTCGTTGGTGCACGGCTCCCAGGTTGGTCAGCATTTCGGCAATGCCAAGCTTGTCCTGCAGGGTTTCGTAATAACCCAGTGCCCGCTGCAGGTAAGACAAGGCCATATCATAGTCTTCAAGATAGAAGTAGGTTAGGCCTATGTTGCCAAGCACCTGCGCCAGGCCGGGAACATCGTTAATACGCTCGCGTATGGTCAGGGACTTTAGTTGGTAATCCAGGGCTAAACTGTAGTTGCCGCTGGTGCCGTGTATATTGGCCAGGTTATTGAGAGATACGGCGATGCTTTTCTCTTCGCCAATTTGCTGTTGCAGTTCAAAGGCGCTTTGAAAATACTCCAGCGCTTTTTTTGGCTCGCCCAAGGTCTGGTGAATAATGGCAATATAATTGGTGGTGTTGGCGATGCCGCGGGTGTCTTTTTGCTCCTCGGCTATCTCAAGTGCCTGCTCAAAGTTTTTCAGTGCGGACTGGTAATTGGCGGTACGCCAATAGATGATCCCCTGCATGGTAACAGATACATACAGGCCGCGTTTATAGTCGGCTTCTTTAGACAAAGCCTGGCTTTGATCGGTACGGGCCTGTGCCTGCTCGTATTGGCCCAGGGTGATATGGGCCCAGGCCATGTTATTAAGTACCGTGATCTGACGCTTAGCATTAGGATACTTGGCAAAGATGGCCAAGGCCTGCTCGGCATAGTCTAAACTGCGCGGCGGATTGTTATCACGATAGGCTTCAACCAGCTCGGTTAAAATCAGACTTTTGTCTGCGCCCTTGGCCTGCGGCAGTTGTGCCTCAAGCTGTGCCACCGAGTTTTGTTCTGTACCGTCATTACCCTGCACCGAGGTACTGAGCCAAAGCCCGGTACCTAGGAGTAAAAATAAGAGTAATACCAGTTTAAAGCGCATCGTGTTATCTATCCCCTACAAACAGATAGCCTTTACCGTGGATAGTTCTAATTCTAGTCGAAGGATGGTTATCATCGCCAAGCTTTTTACGAATACGTGATACGCGCAAGTCTATGGTTCTATTGGAGCTTTCATAGCCAAGCTTGGCAAAATGCTCGGATATAAACTCCCTGTCGCAGATCACCCCAGGATTGCTGGCAAGCAGCGCCAGTAATTCAAATTCCGCTGTGGTCAAATCTACGGCCTTGCCGTTTTGCTCGGCGCTTTGATACTTCTTATCTATTACCAGATCATCGAACTTTATTAAGGCCTCATCTTCAACCGGCTCTTGTTCCTGTACTTCTGTACTAGGTAAAGGCGCCACTTCATGAGGGTTGCGGCGCAACAGAGCACGTACCCGGGCTAGCAGAACCCGCGAGCGCACCGGCTTGGCTAAGTAATCGTCGGCACCGGTTTCGAGGCCGGCTACTTCATCAATGTCATTGTCCAAGGCGGTAAGCATAAGGATAGGGCCGTCGTAGGTGCCCTCTAACCCCGGGTACCCATAGCGAGCCTGGCGACATACAGACAGTCCGTCCATATCCGGCAGCATGACATCAAGCACCACCAGAGTAGGCTGCTCGGTGATTATGGTTTGCAGCGCTTTCAAGCCGTTGTGCTCAATTTTGGTTTTATAGCCGTTGGTTTCAAGAAACCCTGACACTAGTTGCGCTAACTCGATGTCGTCATCGACGACTAAAATCCAGTTATTATCTTTCCCATTCATCATATTGCCCAGATAGTAACATTTTATTCATAACTCGGTCATCATACATGAGATTGTATTGAGTTGTATATCAATGTTTTGCACTCGGGTAAGGGAGTAAAAGTGGCTCCCGGCGGCATTTCTTACAGGTGATGGCCCGGTTGCTAATTGAAATTACGACATACCTGCCGCGCGACTTCTTCATTGTGCTGGCTAGGCTCTTGCTTATAGATAAGGTAATACTTTTCGCAGTGACTGCCCTTGGTGGCGATAAAGTCGGGACTGAGTAGATCCGGGGTCTCATTTAACCGCGCCTGCGAGGGCGTGAGTGGGGGACTAATCTCGGCGCTGGCTACGGGTTCAGCATCCGCGGGTTCATCTGCAAGCATTATCCCTATCAGTGCGATAGCAATAAGAATCAGCATGGCTGCGGCGAGCGGAACTTTATTGCGGATATTTGCCGACATTAAACCAAAGAACATATTTACGCCCTGTTTTTAAACACTTTTTATTTGCTATGAGTATAGCCTATTGGCGCGGGCTAGGGTGGCAGGGTCTAAGCGTGCAGGCACGCCGGAGCGTGCCCTAGATTAAGAAGGTTAAGAATGGGCTTCTTGCTTAAGTGTAACCACACGCTGAGGAAAGGGGATCTCTATATGCGCCTGTTGTAAGGCCTGAAATACTGCCTTGTTGATTTCAAGCCGGGTGGCGACCTTGGCCTTGGTGGGCGCCCAATAGCGATATAAGATCACCACACTGCTGTCGGCAAATTCGTTAATCCCTACCTGAGGTTTGGGTGTTTGCGCGATACCCGTTTGCGACTCTAATACTTCAGAAATCAAGGCTTCCGCCTGCTCATAATCGGCATCGTAGGCAATGCCGATGGTACCTTCTTCTAGAGAGTAATCGAATGAATTATGGATGATTTCACCGACAATATGCTTGTTGGGAATGGTGATCTCCACTTCGTCTTCATCGCGTAAATGCGTCATGCCCAGCTCAATGGCGCTGACCTGACCTGTGACGCCCTTAACCGTAATGGTGTCGCCGACCACAAAGGGGCGGGTGGCAATGATGGCCAGACCCGCGCCATAGTTTGACAACATGCCTTGCAATGCCAGACCAGCACCTAGGGAAGCAGCACCTATGGCGGCGACGAAGGGAGTCACGCTGATGCCTACTTTACCCAGAGCGATGACCACAAAGGTGACAATAAGTAAGACGCGTACCAGGTTACTGGTAAAGGTCGTCAGGGTAATGTCTATGTTACGGCCCTGCATTAGGGTGAATATCCAGCGGCTAATGCGTTGTGCCAACCAGAGGCCGAAAACCAGTAGTATCAGAGCCAACACCAGCTGAGCACTGTAAGTTACTAGGAAATCAATCGCCATCTGGTAGTAGCGCTCTACCTGGGCTATTTCTTGTTCGATCATCTAAGGTTTTTTCTCGAATAATGTGTTTGCTAAATAGTAACGACTTAGGGCGGGTAATTCGAGTGACAATTAGTATTTGAATCTATAATTAGCAAAGGTTCGCCAAATAATTGCGTCTGGGTTTTAACGCTTACACACAGAGCCCGACGCCACAGTGATAATTACACGTTGGAATTATGAAATACTGGAAACTCATTATTGCCTTATTATTTTCGTCTGGCTTGTTTGCCGCAAACGAGAATCCGGACGCTGCCTTGCAACAAATGAGGGCAGATGCCCTAGCGCGCATTGATGTGATCGCCTGCCTAGATAAGGGCGGGGTGATAAAAGCTGTGTGTATGAATGCCATCCCCGCTTGTATATACAAGTATCCCGATGCCGGCAAACAATGTCGCAGTGGTTCTGAATGCGAGGGAGATTGTCTTGTTGTCGGCGATTTTGTGGCCGAAGGCAGTGAAGTCATTGGCCAGTGCAAGGTTGATAATGATCCCTGCGGCTGCTACCAAAGAATTTTCGATGGCGTCGCCGAATACGCCATGTGCACGGATTAACCAGCAAGTCTCGCTGTTAACCCTTATTTTGGGACTGAAATGCCAGCCAATTCACGCTTAAAAGCCGCTCAGCAAAGCATGACCACACGTCAATGGCTTGACCTTATCCTGCTGTATCTTTCATTTCCGGTGATCCTATTTATTTGTAGCTCGGATATTTATTGGTGGCAGGCCTGGGTTTATTCGGCACTGGTGTTTGTCTTTGGTGTTGGCGGGCATATGTTGGCAGAGCGACATAATCCTGGGCTGATAGCCGAGCGGCATAATATTGAAAGCATTAAAAAAGCCAAACCCTGGGATAAGGTACTGGCTCCTTTAATGGCCATCAGCATAGGTTTTCCCATGATCATAGTGGCCGCGCTGGACCATAGGTATTCATGGTCTGATGCTTTTCCCCTGTGGCTTAATTGTCTGGGTTTTATCTTGGTCGCCCTTGGCTATTGGTTTGCTACCTGGGCATTGGTGGAAAACCGCTTTTTCGCCAGTGTGGTGCGCATTCAAACGGAGCGGGGCCATGTGGTGTGTGATACTGGCCCGTATCGATTAATTCGCCATCCCGGGTATGCGGGAAGTATTCTGGCCTTGTTTGGCATTGTGCTAGCGCTGGACTCTCTTTGGACTCTGATCCCAACCGCTTTCGCTATCTTTATTACCCTGATAAGAACTCGATTAGAAGATAAAACCCTGCAAAACGAGTTAGTGGGTTACAGGGATTATACCAAGCGGGTGCGCTATCGCTTGATCCCAGGCGTATTCTGATTTAATCAATAAAGTTACCATAAGGTTAAAAATTCACATTGATTAAGTAACATATAAACAAAGGCTGTGGCAGAATAAGGTCACAATAATAAAGTGTGCGGCCACAGCGCCGTCGGTAAAAATCGCTCCCTATGATAAGAAAACTTGTTCACCTGGGTTTTATAAATATAGGCACGGATCGCCTTGAACATGTTGAAGCAACAAAGGTGCAAACCACTAACCTGGTCAGTGTGGTGACCTGTGTGGTTGCCTTGTTGTACGCTCTGTATTTTCTTCTTTCTTTAAACCAGACCTCAGTCGCGGCTATTAACTTGGTCTTTGTTGCCTGTTATGGCGTGGGTTTGTTGTTCTCCCATAAACGCTTCTACCGAGGGGCCAAGGTATGGTTTTTTACCGTACTGATGGCACACGTTTACCTCTTTAGTGTGCATACCTTTGGCGTCGGTGCTGGATTTCATTTTTATTATCTCATTATCACCCCTGGGGTTTTTCTGCTCTTTAACGAAAATGATCGAGTTGAAAAATTTGTCTTTAGTTTAGCCGGCGGCATCCTCTTTTATTTATGCTCCGAGGCAGGGGGCACCACACCCATTATCTCGCTCGATGGCCAATCTGAACGCCAGTTATTTTATTCGGTTATTTACGTGACCATGATAGAAACCTATTTCATCATGGCTTTACTCAGCCACAACATAGATCTCTACCAAAAAGAGCTAAAGGCCCTCGCTGCCACCGATGCGCTGACGGGGATCAACAACCGTCGCATGTTTATGTCGATAGGCGAAGAGCTGTTTGAAAATGCCAAGCGTTATCAGCACCCCATGTCATTACTGCTGCTGGATATCGATTACTTCAAAAAGATCAATGACGTGCACGGTCACCTGGTCGGCGACGAGGCATTAAAGCAAGTGGCCGCAACTCTCAAGGCCAACCTAAGGGCCAGCGATTCACTGGCGCGTTATGGCGGCGAAGAGTTTGTGGTGGTGCTGCCCGAAACCGATATTGCCAGTGCCCTGGCGGTGGCTGAAAACCTGCGCCACGCCATTAGCACGATTCAAATCGAGCTTCCCGGCGAGGCGGCGCTGACCTTTACCGTGAGTATCGGCGCCGCGGAAAAAACACCCGACACACCTTGTCTGATGGGCTTGCTTACCTGTGCCGATAACGCCCTGTATCGCGCCAAAGAAACGGGACGCAATAAGGTCATAAACCATAGCCAGGACGAAGAAGCCGCTCTAGCGTTTAGCTAGCATTACTCGGCTTCGCACTCACTGCCGTCGAGCTTCAGGCACCAGCCCTTTGGCTCGAACATCTCCTGGCCGTTTTTATCATGGCGATAACGGGAGACGCCGTTGTACACAGCTTTGCGTAAGCGGTTGATCCCGCCCACAGGCTCCAGCGCCTTTACGGCATGCCAAGGGGTAAAAGACAGGTTTTCACAAAACTGATTTTGCTCCTGGGTATCAAAGTGCTGCTCGGGTATCTCAACCCGGGCGACCTTGATAAAGGGTGAGTCCTCGCTTTGCCATTTTACCCTTGTGTCTTCCACCGGCATGTACTTATCCGTATTTTGCAGTTGCACCATAAAGTCGAAACAGGCGCCGGTTTGACCAAGGTTCTCGCTCAGTTCCTGGCGTAAAAAGTTGGGCTTATCACGGTTTACGGCGATGGCGGTGTTGCTCGTACAGGCCTTGGCGCTGTATTTCATAAACTGCTCTTGGCCCAGACGATAGGCCGAGAGACTGTGATATTGCTCGGTTAGCAGGCTGTCTGGCGCCGTCTTGAGGGTTTTAGCGCCGAGGTAGAGCGACCTCAGGTGCCACTTAAAGATGTTCCAGTTAAAGTCATTGAAAAAGTAACCAAACTTGCTGCCTTGTGCCTGGTATTGCATAAACTTGGCATATTCGGCGACGTCCTTAATAAAAAACACATCGCTGTTGATCATCACAAAGTCCTGGGTTTGTGCATCCTGCTCCAGCGGCAGCAGCTTTTTACCGTCAACGCCCATGACTTTAATGGCCATGCCCCTGGCATCTTTGACGCCATCCGCTTGGGGTCGGGTATCGCCGCTGGAAAAACGAACCCAGGCCTGATATTGATCCGGCTTGGCAAATATCCCGTGCTTTAAGCGCGAGTCACTGAGCGCCGGTACGCTAAAAGTAGCCTTAACACAGCCATGGGCCTTGGCATGGACATCCCTGCGGTATGGGGCAGGCGCCGTGGCTGCCTGGCTGCGATCCACCATTTGCACCGCCGATGAAATAATATCGGCGATATGGGTTTGCTCATCGGCTGGAATAACAATCCCCAGGCTGCTTTGCTTTTTGTCCTGGTTAATGACAAATAACACCGCGACCAACGCAATGACGCCGGTTAGGCAAAAGACTATCAGTTTTTTCATCTTGTTCCTCTACAGGCCTTCGCATTGAGTCGATGGGCTCAATCCCGAAGCGTTCGCATTCACGTTAGCGTGCGCGGGCTCAGGCGAGTCTTTATGTATTTTTAAATACTCGATAATGGCCAGGCGCTCCTTGGGCGCTAATGCCGGGCCGATGACACCATATTGGGGCGGATTACCCGGTTGGTAGGGAATGTAGCCATCCCTGAATTCATGGCCGATATTTTTATTGCCGTCTTTTTGGGTATCAAACAAGAAGGCATGACCCGCTTCTTTTTCGGTCACATAACCCAGATGCACCGGGTCATATTCCCTTTGCCCAACCCAAAACTGGCTGTCGCGCTCGGAGACTGGCGAGAGCAGCTGGTAGATATTGGGGACAGAACCATTATGTAAAAACGGCGGTGTGGCCCAAATGCCTTCTAAGGGTCTGGCCTTGTAGATCATTTTTTGTTGCGGTAAATCCAAGGCGCCAAAGCCGTCCATACAGGCTTGCTTTTCTGGCGAGAAGTTTTTGTCTTGATAGTACTTCTCTCTTAAATAGATGCCGGTAATGTTGAGTGCTTCACCCAGACTGAGCGTCTCTACACTGAGCTTGGCTAACGCATCGTCCAAGGAGCGCAGTTGCTGCTGAATTAGGGCGGTTTTGATGTCTTGCTGAACATCATTATCGCCTTGCTCAGCAATGAGCTGGTCCAAATCCGCTAACTTGGCATATTTGTTTTGCCAGTTGTTAAAGCGCTGCTCTATGTCCTGGTATTGCTGCGGATGGTCGCTTATCCAGTTGGTAGTTAAGGTTAACGCCTCGGCGTTTGGCTGAGGTTGTTGCAAAAACTGCTCTAGGCGCGGCGAGTTAAGAAGCACCTTGGCCAGTCGTTGTAACTGCCTGATATTCATTTCTCGGACTTTTTGCGCTATTTCGCTGTTACTCAAGCCTGTTTTACTGAGATCAAAGCGGTAGTTTAGAAAGTTGTAGGCGGCGTTGGGGTCTGTGCCGACCTCATTGACGGCCAGCTCGCTCATTATCCACAGTGGTTGGTCTTTGCCTTTTAACGGCGTTTCGATTTGTTTCACCAAGTCGCTGGCAGGGTGTGGACCATGACAGCCGGCGCAATGGCGCTGAAACAGCTGTTGTCCCTCGGCCGCTTTGACTCTATCGACCGGGCCAAAAATATCTTCCGGCCACTGCGGTGGCGAGAGTTTTTGCAAGGTGGTTTCTATGGTGAAGATTTGCTCGGGCAACACCGAGGAATCAAAACGCTGCTCAGGAGGTAATGGATTACCATAGCTGTCGATCAATGCAATGTGCGCGCCGACTCCAAGCGATTCACCCATGTTGCGCGCCATGGGCTGTTTTACCGAGGCGCCATATTGCACCCAGTTAAATTTCCAGATATTCCAAAGCGGCGGGTAGTTAACCGGGCCGGTGGCCTTATGATAATTCTCTGCCGACAGATTATCGCCAAAAACGGTATTGCCGATACGGGCCAGGGCATCGGTGCGGCCAAAGCCCTCGGTCACCGGATACAGGCCTTTACTGGTATCGTTAAAGCCCTGGGTTAAAAAGCGCATTAACACCTTGCCGAATTTTTTCCTGAGGACGGCCTTGTTGTGGTCGTTATATTGCTCGCCCAGTACCTGGGTAGCAAAGCGATCAAATTTAAGTGGGTTGAGATAGGTACTGGTCATAGATGCCACCAGGGTTGGCACAAAGTGACCCAGTTTCATGGTGGTAAAGGCATGCATGGCCTGGCCGCCATCGATGCGCAGTGCATAATGTTTGCCGTCTTTTTTGTAGTTGAGCTGACCGTTATGACAGGCAGCGCAGCTTAAATCCAGCAGTTCGCTGGCCGATGCCTGGTCGAAGTGCTTGGTAAAGCCCAAGGGGTATTGATAGGGGTTTTCAGGACTTGGGGTGTCATCGACGATAAAGCCGTAGGCCTTTAAATGTCCTGGCTCGGCAAATCGCGTCTCCCCCCAGGGCATTTCCAGGTGCGCCAGCCAGTCATATTCCATGCCCTTTAAGCCGGTGCCCTGTGGTGTGTAATAGTAGGTTTGACGCTCGGGCGAATGTGCCTCGAGCCCCCAGCCCTGATCCAGATAGCGGGTTTCTTCTGTCGGCACATAGTCCGGGATTTGCGAGGCGGGATAATGCACCAAGGCAAATACACCAAGGCCAGCCAGTACGATTACACCCGTCACATAGACCAGGATACGTTTTGTTATTTTTATGAATGTCATTGTATTAACCAAGGTTAAGAGGAAGAGGGGGGAGCCTCTCCACCGAGTTATTCCCGAACTAGCCGTTAAACGCCAATGTTAAGCCGGCATTTTTCATTTGTGCTTTTACCAGCATGCCGCTGGCACCCAAGGTGATATAAGCGGTTTTATTGTCTTCGCCACCAAAGCAGATATTCGAGGGCAAGGGCGCATACAAACCCTCGCCCAGATTGATCTCGATATATTCCAGTACCTCTCCTTCAGGAGATACGACGGTAATACCGCCATTGCTAAAGGGGTTATTGCCTTGCGGTAACATGGTGGCCAGATACAGGTTACCCAGCTCATCGACCGCCATGGAGTCATAAATAGCCTGGCCTTCAAAGCCTGTGAGCAGGTAAGTGCCATCGAGCGAGTTGGGGTTTGGGGCAATTTCACCGGGGGCCGACAGCTCCCAGTAGAGCAGTCGTCGTGTATAGGTCTCCACCGTGTACAGGCGCTTGCCATCGGGCGACAGGCCGATGCCGTTTGGTGCATTGAGCGGAAAGACCATTTGCTTGATGCTGGTGCCGTCGGCTGCGGCATAGTAAATGCCCGTGATATCGCGGGCACGGCCATCGTCTTTGCCCCAATCGGTAAACCACAGGCCGCCTTTGCTATCAAAAACCAGATCGTCCGGCCCGCGCAGCGCAAACTCAGGGATAAGGGGCTGGTCCTGCCACTGCATCTTGGTCATATTTAACCGCCGGCCGGTATGGCAACTTGTATATAAGGTCTCTACCTTGGACGTCGCTAAATTGACCTTATCTATGCTGCCACCTTTATATTCGGGTGACTTTCCTGTGCCGATAAACAAGGTTTGTTTCGGCAGAGGGACCGGCAGCCATTCAAAACCACCACTGTTACACACATAGACCTGGCCATCCGGGCCGATGGCGGCACCGTTTGGGCCACCGGCTATTTTAGCAACTAGGGTTTTATCGCCCTGGGGCGAAACCCGGGTTAGTTGCTGGTTTTTGATTTCAACCAGCAGCACGCTACCGTCTTGCATATAGACAGGACCTTCCGGATAGCCGAGTTGATCACAAACGATTTCAAAGTTGGAACACAAAAAACTCGACATTATTGCTCTCCGCTGGTGGCCGTGGTCGCTAAATCAACCGACTTAAGCATTTGATGGGTAAGTTCGAAGCCCAACTCCCGGTAGGCTTCAAACTGCATTTCATCAAAAAATTGATTACTGGTGCTCTGATGTGGGAAATCAGGGTTTATGCGTTTATAACTTTTCAGCTCTTCATTCACATGTTGGATCATGCTGGCCTTCACATAGATAAAGCGGCCATAGCTGCCATCGTCGTAGGAAATTTTGCCTTCGGTCCAGGCAATATTAGATGTGGCCGCTTTTTGATTAATGGCACTGACATCGATGGCTAGCTTGGCACCAAAATCAACCCGAGCCAGCTTAATGAGTCTGGCCAGATCCTGGAATTGGTAGTTGGGATCGGCACCGGCATCGCAACACACTATCAGCTTGCATTTACGGCGTATTAATTCGTAGCAGGCCAGGTTTTCAAAGTGGCCGCCATCGGAGAGATGAATGTAGGACTGGTGTTCATTCAAACCCTGGCCGAACATATCCTTGAACATATACATGTACCACCAGGGTTTATTGTAAAAGTTTGCCGGTTTGGTGGGTTTATTCGGGTTTTTCAGCCAGCAGCCCAAACGCAGATTCAGCAGTGACATGATAAAGTTCAGCTGCTTAGAACGGGTCATGGGCGTATTGGTGGCGATGGCTGCGCCGGAAATAGCACAGGCGCTGGCCAGGTCTAACTTACCGCCCATGTAATCCTTGGTCGCCCTATATCCCGTGCTGTCGGAGCCCGAATATAAGGGCGTCAGGGTAAAGCAGTCGCCACCGCGGTTCTTATATTTAGCATTGGTTGAGCCCAGCAATTCAATGTTGCAATTAATGATGGGAAAGGGCGCGTCTGTGGCTTTAAGCTCGCCAAGTAATAGCTGCTTATCATAGCTGAGCGTTTGTTCGCACTGCTCGTCATTAGTATCGCGTTTGGATAAATGACAGGGCATAAAGGCGTCTCTTAATCTGTCTCTGTAGTAGCCGTGCATAGACACGGCGTTTATATTACAGCCCAATACCAGGAACACAGATAAAATCAGCAAGGGATAAAATAGGGTGGGTAGCAATTCCCACTGCACTGCAAAGTGATAACTGATCATCACAAAACCAAAGCAGGTCAGCAGCAGGCCCAAGTCTATCAATATGCTGGTCAGCGAATATTTAATATCGGCGCTGCCATTTCTGTGTGCCGCATACCGGGTGATCAGCATACCCAGTAAAGAAATACTAAAGCTGGTGTGCACCAGCCACTCGGCAAAACGCTCAAAAAATTTATGGAAAATAGGTATATAACCAAAGGCTAACATGGCCAAACCCAAGGGAAAGAGGTTACTTAAGTAATATCTGAGCGTTTCTGTGCGGTGGTTCGCCCGCGCAGACTCGAAGCCCGTGCTGATGGCGGTCAATAACATCAACCCAAAGCTGGCAATGAGTGTTATAAAGCCGGCGCCCCGTAACAAGGAAAAGCCATTAAAGGGAGCGTGGATGGCTATGGCCCAGATATCCGTAGAAAATTCATAACTTAATAGAAAAAGCAACAGCAAGAGCACGGGCACCATGATCAACATATTGATCAGGGTCCCGGTTAAGATGGCCGTTAATAGAGAACTTTTATCGACGCCAAACCCGGGCGTTAAAAAACTGCTGTGCGCTCTGAGCCAACCAAGAATGTCGGTTGCGCGCTTATTATGGCGATTGGTGCTAAAGGGGAACTGACCGGGGAAACGGGATTTAAACCAGGTATAGGAGGTGGCAATGTAACTGCCGCCGCTAACAGAAGACAGGTAATCGAACTGCGTGAGTTGGTCGTTTTTCGCCAACGCCTGCAACACCCCGAGGTTGAAGGTCGCCGAGCGGATGCCGCCGCCGGAAAACGCCAGTGCCTTGGTATCTTTGTCGCCGTCACAGCCTAGGTTGCAGGCGGCTCGTCGATCGCTCAGCCATTGCTGCTCCTGATTTTCAATATCCTGATTAAATGTTTCTTGGAAGGAACTCATTGTTAAGTTGTTGTTATTATTTTGGTTGTATTATCTATGTTTCCACAATTAACTCAAACGATACCTGTGTTTATTGTTATTAGTAGCGGGGAAAGGGCTGGAGTAGGGAAGGCCTGCCTTGCAATTTAGCCACCAGAACTCAGAAGGCTGGTGGCTATTTACTTATGATTCGGCCGTATGTGAGCGGTTAAGGACTCTTCTATCGCTTGAGCTGCAGAACAATGTAACCTAGCTAGTCCATACAAGCGTCGATGGAAAGACCCAGTTCATCGGCGACGAATTGGCCTAGTGCCTCCATGGTGTCATCATCGATAATTCCGGCTTCATATAATAACCGCGCTAAATTACGTAAGCCCATTCTCGGGGTGGGTTGCTCACTGCTGTGCTCGCCCATAGCCCCGGTTTGTGCAAAGACCTTGGTTGCCTGTCCCCAGCATGCCTGTTGCGGATTTTTTGCCTCCGCAGCGACAGCAAACGACGACGCTAAAAGTACTGCTGATACCATGGTGTAAGACATTATCTTCATTGAATTGATCCTTATGATGGGGGAAGTATCTGTACGTACTGCGCGTGTACGAATAAAAGAATAGACCATCACAGGAAGTCTGTTGAACCTGTAGAGCAGGCCGGGTGCTTGTGAGGTAAGTGTTTTTCCATTACTTTATGATTTAGTGAGATTTTTATTTAATAGCGCGTTTATGTGGCCTTTACTGCTCTGAAGGTTTGCTTGGCTTAGCTTCACAAATAAGCATATTAAATGCTTTAGGCGGCAATCTATATGAAAGTTTTCGTTTCTTCCGACTTAGGAATAGGCTAGGTTTATATTAAAAAATACTTCTATAAACAAAAGGATAAGTAAATGAAGTATATTTCATTTTGCGCTTTATTTTTATTTTTCAGCGTTAAATCATACAGTTTCTATGAAAGTCAAAGTTCCCTGCCTCTTGATTTAATTATGGAGGATATTGACAATCAGCAGGCTCTAGATAAAGAAAACACTATAAAGACCTTATATCATAAATTAGAAGAAGGTAACCATACCGCAAGTTATATATTGGCTTTTATATATTATACAGGCTCTTATGGTGTGGAAGTTGATATTGATAAAGCTATTAGCCTTCTTTCATTGCCAGTAGAAAAGGGGAATCTAGACGCAAAGCATTTATTGGGTACTATACTCATAACCCACGAAGAAATTAATAATGCACGGAAAGGAGTAAGCTTATTGGAAGAGTCGTTTAAGGGCGGAGTCATAGACTCTTCCATAAATTTATACCATGCATATAAAAAAGGTAAATATAAAAACGTCGATTTCCTTAGTAGTTCTTTGAGGGTCGCATCTGACCAGGGGGATTACATGGCCACAGTTTTTTGGGGGCATGTAATGTTGGATATATCTATTGTCGAAGAAAATCATAAGCTGATTAATGATGCTGTTTTTTATTTGAAAGAAAAGTTCAAGTCAGGAAAATATACAAAGGAAGTTAAAAGGGATATTTACTACTTATTTGTTGGTATTTATGGGTACCCTGACTCGCCTTTGTATGATGAATTTTTACGAGATTTTTATATGAAAAGAGCAGCAGAAAATGGCCATCCATTCGCAGAAGAGTTCGTGAAAAAATTCTTAAATTAGTTGAAATGAGAACAAGGTGTAAGAGCGTTTGAATTTAGTCTCTCAGCTTTTGAATCACTCTAGTCTGGTCTCACTCTAAGCTTTTTTACCAGCCCAACCTCAGGGGAAAAGCCACTTGGGAAAGTTGTCGGAATAGGCCGCTAATCTTTATCGAATCTAATACCAGGGTCGATTGGAAAGCCTGCTAATAGAGAGTGTTGCAAGGATAAAGGTCAGGGGAGCATGCTGCACAAGGAGCCGGTTCTTTAGTTTGAATTGGCCGTCGCTCATTCTTCGCGGGTTACGGCCAAACAACTATTAATTAAATATCAGTACTGCGGTGCGGCCTACATGGTGCAGGCGCCATAGCGATTATTTGAAATTCGCACAAACCTGCCTGGCTATTTCCATATTTTGTTTAGTAGGTTCCTTTTCGTATAAATCATAATACGTTTTGCACATACTACTGCCATTGGCACTAAGGCCGTTTATGTCTGGATTAGACTCGACAGAGTTAAGTGTATCTTCAAAGACGATTTTTATTTTTTGCCTGTGATCGAACTCAGGCTTTAGTTCTTCCATGCGCTTCTGAACTTGCTGCTCAAATGTTAGAGAAGTTGATTGGTAAGTAGGAGTAGAAAACAATTGCTCAAGTTGTTTGAGTTCCTGTTTTTGAGTCTCATGTTTTACATATGCAAAAATAGCCAAGAGCAAAAGGCTAACCGATAAAACGGCTAAAAAGACGACTAGATAGAGCTTATTGTAATTTACAGGTTCACGTTCCATGTTTAATCCCCTTGTTAAGTTAGGTAAGAATAAACAAAAAAGAATAATACTACCAGCTAGTTAGCGGTTAAAAGGTCTTCATAAACTAATTGCTCGTCTTGTAATCAATTATCAGCCTGTGGCTGATGAGCAAGAATCTACACGGATAGGATTGCAATAAATATCCTCTGGTTGCTTATCTATGTAAATTTTCGTCCGGCAACTTGATAAACCAACATTAAAGCAGGTACTAAATGCATCCTTAATTCTGTGAGAGATAAGATAATTAGGACGGATAAATTTCCCTTCATTTGGGTTTAGATAGAGGTAAGGCTAATTCTAAAAGGAAGAATCTCACTAAGCCCAAAAGTCTCAACCTGAGTGACCATGAGCACAACAAGAAGAAGCTTCAGTTTAATCAAAATGACCCATAAATTAGATTATGTTAAATGTTATGTGATTCTATAGAATGCGGGTAAAGTATCTGAACGGGAAGCGCTAAGGCGCTGAATGGAAAAGGATAACACAAAAAAAAGCGGCCTATTTAATCTAAAATAGACCACTTTCCAACCATAAGACTTTAAAAATGTTAGTTTAGCTCATTATCTACCCAGAATTTAGTCCCTTTTAACACTGCTTGCAAGGCTAAACCGGTTTCGGTGAGAGAATAAACTGTCACATCATCAACAATGGCTTCGGCGGTAACCGCACCACCATTGTCTTTATGTTTGGCCGCGGCATCGGCATTACCGCCAAACGCCCAACCATGATCAATAAATCGGTTTAATGCCGCTTCGGTGTGAAACACCATCACCACATTAAAATCTTTAACACCCAGGCCTAAGCCTAAACCCGCCTCGCCCATGTTCATATAGGTCCATTTTCCGGTGCGGTTATTTTTTACCACACCATAGCCGCCGCCGAAACTGGCAAACAGAACATTGACGTTGGCATTATCGAATACCGCATAACCGGCACTGGTGGCAATTTGGTTTTGCACATCGGGTTTGCGCACATACAAGGTTTTCAATGTTTCGCTGCGCATACTTTGTACCATCTCTCTTTTTGCTTGCGGACTGGCATTGCTGGAGGTGGCACAGCCGTTTAAGGTAAGCACGGCAACCGCTAATAGCATGATGTGAACAAATGAAGCTCTAATTTTCATGGAGTACCCCTTCTTTAATATCCAATACTAGACAGTATCGGACTTTGTGATAAGCTAAGACCATAAATTTTTTAGTTATTTATCTTATGCTTACCCCTTTAGTTGATACGTTCAAGCAATTGCGCTATCAAATCGCCCATCTTGAAGATGGCACCTTGAACAGCGAATATCCCGAACTAGCTTTATTTATAGACCAACAAAGCTTAAACCTTGCTGAAATTTCGAAAGATTTATCATTTATTTACCAATATTTGTATGTTTATGGCCGTAAATCCGATGCCACCTTTACCCGTTTTCGCAATGAAATAGAACGTTTTGCCCTTTGGTCCTGGCTGATCAAGGGGGCCTCTGTGCTGGCGCTAAAGCGAGAAGATATTGAGCACTACATAGATTTTGTTGTTGAACCCAGTGATGACTGGTGCTCGGACTCGGTGCAGTGGCGCTTTAAACAAAAACTGGGTCAGCGTATCGCAAATCCCAAATGGCGCCCTTTTATGGCCAAGGAAACCAAGCCGAGCCAGCAAACTCTCAATTCAACCTTCACGGCGTTGAATGTGTTTTATAAATTTGCGATTTTAGAGGAACGCTCCTTCACAAATTTTGTTCCTGTGGTTAAAAAGAACTGCCCTTACCTGGTTGTTCAATCCCAAATAAATCAACCAGATACGCTAAGCGATCTGCAATGGGAATATGTATTGCGGGTGACCGAAGAACGTTGCGAACAAGACCCGCAACTTGAGCGCAATCTTTTTGCCCTGGCCTGTTTAAAGGGTTTGTACTTACGCATCTCTGAATTATCGGAGCGCCCCAACTGGTCACCGGTTATGTCGCACTTTTGGCAAGACGCCGATGGCTTTTGGTTTTTGCGGGTCATGGGCAAGGGCAATAAGTTACGGGACGTGACACTAAGTGAAAGTTTTACTGCCTACTTAAAACGCTACCGTTTATATCGAGGCCTCAGTGCGCTGCCCCGGGTCGATGAGCCCTACCCGCTCATTCATAAATTGCGCGGCAAAGGCGGTATGACGGTTAGACAAATTCGTCGTTTGGTACAGCAAAGTTTTGATTTGGCCACCGCCGCACTTCATCACGATGGTTTTACCGAAGAGGCTGAAAAACTCATGGCGGCAACCGCGCACTGGCTGCGCCATACCGGTGCTACCCATGATGCGCAAACCCGGCCATTAAAACATTTATCTGAAGATTTGGGTCATGCTAAGTTAGCAACCACAGATCAAATTTATATTCAGACTAATATAAAAGAACGAGCTAAGTCAGGCGTTAAACGTAAGCTTTAAGCTCGCTTTAAGCATGCTTAAAGCGAACTGTGAGGATAAGCCATGGAATATTACATCGCAATCTTGTTGGCGCTGGCATTTTTTATCTACTCCATTTCATTTCGTCAGTTGGCGCGGGCCGAACTCACCGGTCCCATGTACTTTGTGCTGACCGGCATGGTGGTCGCGGCAATCTTTTTGGCGGAATTTAAAATCGGCCAACCCTTAGAACAACTCTTACCTTTGGTGGAGTTGACCTTGGCTGTAGTGTTATTTTCAGATGCGGCGAAAACCCGACTGGCCATTTTAAAACGCGCCTATAAATATCCCGTGCTGCTTTTGTTTGTTGCCCTGCCACTTACCTTCTGCGCCACCGTGCTAACCGGATACCTGCTTTTTCCAGAGATGAGTGTATTGGCCTTGGCGTTATTGGCAATTATTTTAACGCCAACCGATGCCGCCTTAAGTAAAGGGATCTTAGAAGCCAAAGCGGTGCCGTTAAAACTCCGGGAAGCCATTAATGTTGAAAGCGGATTGAACGATGGCCTGTGCGTGCCGATTTTTCTATTTCTGTTCTTGTCCTGGCAACTGGGCAGTTGGCAACCGCCAATGAAGATGCTGGAGTTTATGTTTGTGAAGTCGGGATAGCGCTTGTGGTTGCAACGTTTATCTCCTGGTCAGCAACTTACTTAATACGATACAGCGCCAGACGCCATTTTTTTGAAAAGGCCTCCAGTCCATTTTTAATTTTGTCATTGGCGATTGTCAATTACAGTGTGGCTGAAGCCTTGGGCGGCAGCGGATTTGTAGCCGCCTTTGTTGCCGGTTTGCTGTTTGACTATTTGTATCGGCCGAGTAAGGATATGCAGTTGATCGAGGAAAGCGAGCACATTGCCGAGTTCTTTTCGTATTTAATTTGGTGTTTGTTCGGCGCCTACAGTTATTCGCAGTTGCAGAGCATGGATCTAAGCTGGAGCAAGTTGGCCTTTGCCCTGATAGCCGCAACCCTGGTGCGGGTTATCCCCGTTCTATTTAGTTTAATTGTATTTAACGGGTTAAATTTTAAAGAGAAATTCACCTTGGCTTGGTTTGGTCCGCGGGGCTTGGCATCCATCGTCTTTACCTTGATGGTGTTGGACTCCGCCGACGGTTTACTCAGTGAGTTGGCGACGCTGACCATATTGACCAGCGTCTTTATTCACGGTATTACCACTCGCCCCATCGCTAATTCTTTCAGAAAAAATGGCGTAGCGAAACGAAGCTAGTGCAACACCTTGGCCAGTACTTCGATGGGATGCTGCGGTTTATATTGGGCAAAACGTTTCACCTGGCTGCGGCATGAAAAACCCGTGGCCAACAACTGAGCAGGCTCTGTGCTTTCTACCTTGGCCTTCCAACTAAGATCATACAAGGCCCTGCTGTTTTCCTGGTTTTGCAGCTCGTGGCCATAGGTGCCGGCCATACCACAACAGCCGGTGGCCTGGGGTTCAAGTTGTAATCCCAAGGCCGAGAAAATACTTTGCCACACCTTGGCGCTGTGCGGTAAGGCGGTGGTTTCACTGCAGTGGCTCAGCAATACATAGCTTGCTTGCGGCTCAAAAACTTGTTGTTTAAAGGTCTGCTCGCCAAGCCATTCATGGGCCAGCAAGACATTGAAGTCCCCTCTTTGCTCACCCAAAACCGTGTTGTATTCATCGCGATAACACAAAACCAATGAGGCATCGAGGCCCACCATGGGAATGTCCAACTCACTGACCTTTTCTAAAAAGGCAGCACTGGTTTTAGCGGTGCGGGCAAATTTATCTAAGAAGCCTTTGACATGTTGTGGCTTGCCATTGGGTTTGAAGGGTAAGATGATCGGCTTTTTGCCAAGCGCCTGGACCACCTTGGCAAAGCTCTCAACCAGTTCGGCTTCATAAAAACTGGTGAAGGGATCTTGCACGATAAGCATATAATCTCGGCGCTGCTCTTCGCTTAACCCCTCAAGTTTATTAAGGTCGTATTTCTCTAAAGTCGCGGTGCGCGTAGCCAGGTTTGGATGACTCGGGGTCGGCGTATCCACATAACCCAGAGTCTTTTTAATGGCCCATTGTACAGGGGATGATTTAACCACTGGATTGGTAATGGCCGAGAACTTAGCCAGCAATGGTGCCGTCTGTTCTATGCCGGCAACCAGATAATCTTTTAACGGGCGGTTGTATTGGCTGTAGTAAAAATTCAAAAAGCGGGCACGGAATGTCGGCACATCCACCTTAATCGGGCAGGCCGTGGTGCAGGCTTTACAGGCCAAACACTCATCCATGGACTCTTTCACTTCGTGCGAAAAGTCATACTGACCCTTGCGCTTATTCTGAGTATTGAGGAAGCGCTCCCACCAGGTTGGGCCATCTTTTTTGCTGATCACCTTTTCTTCTTCAAGCAGGTCAACGCCCTGCTCCGCCTGCAGTCGCAGCCATTCGCGCATTAATCCGGCGCGCCCTTTTGGCGAGTAACGGCGGTCGCCGGTGGCCTTGTATGAAGGACACATGGGCGAGCTGACATCATAGTTAAAGCACAGGCCGTTACCATTACAGTTCATGCTGTTGGCAAAACTATCCCGTACCTGGACATCAATTTGACGGTCGAACCAGCCGCGCTTTTTATCATCAACGCTGACCAAGCTGTCATTACTTTCAAGTGGTGTACAGATCTTGCCTGGGTTGAGCTTATTGTTTGGATCGAAGGCCGATTTAATGCGGCGCAATTCTTGAAACAGCTCGTCGCCGAAAAACGCCGGGCCGTACTCACTGCGATAACCCTTACCGTGTTCACCCCACATCAGGCCACCATACTTGGCGGTCAATGCCACCACTTGGTCGGAAATCTGGCGCAGGGTTTTTTCCTGCTCCGGATCGCACATATCCAGGGCCGGGCGCACATGTAATACACCGGCGTCGACATGGCCGAACATGCCATAGTCAAGTTGGTGACCATCAAGTAACTCACGGAATTCACTGATAAAGTCGGCAAGATTTTCCGGCGGTACTGCCGTGTCTTCGGCAAAAGCTATGGGTTTTTTCGCACCCTTGGTATTACCAAGCAAGCCAACGGATTTTTTGCGCATTGCATAGATTTTTTGAATATCGGCCACATTATTGGTGAGCTGATAGCCAATCACCCCGGCTTCTTTATTGGCAATGAGGTTATCAAGCTTGGCACACAGGGCGTCAATCTTGTCCTTCATATCCCCTTCTTGCTCGGCATTAAACTCAACCATGTTTAAGCCTTGCATTTCTTGCCCGGGTACATCCGTAATTAAGTCCGATACTGAGTGCCACACTATGTCTTCGCGGGCCAGGTTTAATACCTTGCTATCAACGGTTTCTACCGAGGTCGCCTCGGCTGCCACCAAAAATGGTGAATTGCGCAGGGCAGAGTCGAAACTGTCGTACTTAATATTGATCAGGGTTTTAAATTTGGCGATGGGCGTAATATTAAGCTTGGCTTCTGTCACTATGGCCAAGGAGCCTTCGGAGCCGGTCAGTACGCGGCCAATATCAAACTCGGTCATGGTCTCATTAAAGACATGCTCTAAGTCATAACCGGTTAAAAAGCGATTCAGTCGTGGGAATTTTTCTAAAATTAAATCGCGCTTACTGCTGGCCACATCCAATACAGTTTTGTAAACCTTGCCAACAGCGGTGTCTTGCTCGGCAATTATTTTGGCTTTTTCGACACTCACACCTTGGGTATTGAGCTCGCTGCCATCGGCAAGAAACGCCTTTAGTGCCAGGGTGTGATCGGATGTTTTACCATAAACCAGACTGCCCTGACCTGAGGCATCGGTATTGATCATTCCGCCAACTGTGGCGCGGTTACTGGTGGATAAGTCAGGTGCAAAAAAGTAGCCATAGGGGCGCAAAAAGTCGTTCAGCTGGTCTTTGATCACCCCGGCTTGAACCCGCACCCAACCTTCTTGCTCGTTAATTTCCAGAATTTCGCGCATATAGCGGGAAAGATCGATAACAATACCCGGTGTCAACGATTGGCCATTGGTGCCAGTACCGCCACCGCGTGGGCCAAAGGTTAAAGACAGAAAAGGGTCACGTGAAGCTATGTTCAGTGCCAGTTGCACGTCTTTATCGGTTTTTGGAAATACCAGGCCCTGAGGAATAGTTTGATACACACTGTTGTCGGTGGCCGCTAACAGTCGCGTGCCATAGCTGGCATCGACATCGCCACTAAAGCCTTCAGCTTTGATTGTTTTTAGGTAATGTAATACCAGCTCAGAACTGACTTGCTCAACACTTAACTTTGCTATCATGGCCTTAAACCTCAGGAACGAACGGCGCTATTATAGCATGCTGAGCCCGCTTAGAAATTGAAGAATATACAGATTGTTACAATTTGAAATCACTTTGTAGCCGGCAATGCGCTATGGTCAGTTAATGAGTAACCATACCAATTCTGTTGAGTATGTGATCAGAGATAGCGCTGGATAAATGATGTGGTAACAAGACGGAATTTTTCGTATGTAGTAATTCTCGGCTTTGGCTCCTGCGCCGCTCTACCGCCTACATCCGTGTAGGCGTACATAGATAAATTCCAACGGAGTTAGCACGATATTTAGCCCGCTAGAATGATTAGCTATTTAAGTGAATTGGTATTATTTAGGTGATGTATGAAAAAGTGGTTAATGAATGCTGCAGCGGCACTGTGTTTTTTACTGGGATTGATATTTGCCGTGGTCCCCGGGCCCTCGGTGATCTTCTTTTTAATCGGGCTGACCCTACTGGCCGTGCACTACCCCCTTGCCCGTAAATATGTGCGGGTTTGCCAAACTACCCTAACGCGAGGGTGTCGATTGCTCGACAGCAAATTGGCGAAAAAATAAAAGGGCGAAGATTTCGCCCTTTTTCTTACTCAGTTACCGAACTTAGTTCGATTTAAGCTTTTCAGCCAGGTATAGCCAGGTTTCCAATACCGTATCTGGGTTCAATGACACAGAATCGATACCTTCTTGTACTAACCAGGCAGCAAAGTCTTCGTGATCCGAAGGACCTTGACCACAGATACCTACGTACTTGCCTTTTGCCTTGGCTGTTTTAATAGCCATAGACAATAGCTTCTTGATCGCTGGGTTACGCTCGTCGAACAGGTGAGCGATAAGACCCGAGTCACGGTCAAGACCAAGCGTAAGCTGAGTTAAATCGTTTGAACCGATTGAGAAACCATCGAAGTACTCAAGGAATTCATCGGCAAGTAGCGCGTTTGAAGGCAGCTCACACATCATGATCACTTTCAAACCGTTTTCGCCACGCTTAAGGCCTTGCTCTTCAAGAAGCTCAATAACCTTTTTACCTTCTTCAAGGGTACGTACGAACGGGATCATGATTTCAACATTGGTCAAGTCCATGTCATTGCGAACACGCTTGATGGCTTCACACTCAAGGGCGAAACACTCGCGGAAGTCTTCACTGATATAACGAGAAGCACCACGGAAACCAATCATTGGGTTTTCTTCTTCCGGCTCGTATTGCTGACCGCCAACCAGGTTGGCATATTCATTCGATTTGAAGTCAGACATACGGACGATCACACGCTCTGGAGCGAACGCACAACCTAGCGTGGCGATACCTTCAACCAGTTTGGCGATGTAGAATTCACGCGGCGACTCGTAACCGGCGATGATCTCTTTAATTTCTGCCTGAAGTTCAGGAGATTGAGCATCAAAGTTAAGAAGCGCTTTAGGGTGAACACCGATCATACGGTTGATGATGAACTCAAGACGAGCCAGACCAACACCGGCGTGAGGTAAACGGGCGAAATCGAATGCACGATCTGGGTTACCCACGTTCATCATGATCTTAAGTGGTAGAGCAGGCATTTCATCAACACGTGAAGTCAGTACTTCATACTCAAGCTGACCTTCATAGATGAAACCTGTGTCACCTTCGGCACAGGAAACAGTCACTTCCTGATCCGCTTTGATAAGGTCGGTGGCGTTACCACAACCTACTACCGCAGGAATACCTAGCTCACGGGCGATGATGGCCGCGTGACAAGTACGACCGCCACGGTTGGTAACGATTGCAGCGGCGCGCTTCATGATAGGTTCCCAATCAGGGTCGGTCATGTCGGTTACCAGGATATCGCCGTGTTGTACCTTGTCCATCTCGTCGATAGAGTTAAGTACACGTACCACGCCAGAACCGATTTTGTGACCGATAGCACGGCCTTCGGCTACAACGCTTGACGTTTGCTTAAGCTGGAAACGCTCCATCACGTTCGCATCTTCGTTTGAACGTACTGTTTCTGGACGAGCCTGTACTATGTAAAGCTTGCCGTCGTTACCGTCTTTTGCCCACTCGATGTCCATTGGACGACCGTAATGCTTTTCGATGATAACCGCTTGCTTGGCAAGGTCCATTACTTCTTCATCTGTGATAGAGAAGCTATTGGCTTGCTCAGGAGCTACGTCAACAATTTCAACCTGCTTGCCGTGTTCCTGGTCTTGTGAGTAAACCATTTGAATGGCTTTAGAACCAATGTTACGACGAACAACGGCTGGTTTACCTTTGGCTAGAGTACCTTTGTGAACATAGAATTCATCCGGGTTTACCGCGCCTTGCACAACCATTTCACCAAGACCGAAGCTTGATGTTACAAATACTACGTCTTCGAAACCTGACTCGGTGTCGATGCTGAACATTACGCCTGAAGAGGCCATGTCAGAGCGAACCATGCGCTGGATACCGGCAGATAGTGCTACACCTTTATGGTCGTAACCCTGGTGTACGCGGTAAGAGATGGCGCGGTCATTAAATAGAGAGGCAAAAACGTGTTTGATAGCAACCATTACGGCATCGATGCCGCGCACGTTTAAGAAGGTTTCTTGTTGTCCGGCGAATGATGCGTCTGGCATGTCTTCGGCGGTGGCAGAGGAACGTACTGCAAAGGATACGTCATGTGCTGGGTCAGCGTGTAGTTGGCCGTAGGCCTCGCGGATAGCCTGGTCCAATGAAGCTTGGAATGGCGTGTCGATGATCCACTGACGGATTTCGGCACCAACTTTGGCCAATTCATTGACATCTTCAACGTCTAGTTTGTCTAACACGTCGTAGATGCGAGCATTCAATCCAGATTGCTCAAGAAACTCGTTAAATGCGTATGATGTCGTTGCAAAACCACCCGGTACTTGGACACCGGCGTTGGCTAGGTTTGAAATCATTTCACCGAGAGAGGCGTTTTTGCCTCCAACTCTCGGCACATCTTGCATACCAAGCTCTTGATACCAGAGAACGTATTCTTGCACGGAACTTTCTCCAAAAAACATATTGTAAGTTTGGTCATCAAAACAATGACCTTTTAAATGAGGCGCTAACATTCTACACTGGCAAACACTGATGCGTAAACCGTAGCCTTACGGTTTATCAGGTTATTACATAAAAAAAGGACGCTTATGCGCAACGCATTTTATATTTCTGACGGCACCGCAATTACCGCTGAGGTCTTTGGTAATGCGACTTTGTCCCTCTTTCCAATGGAATTTGAACACACCACAATTCCCTTTGTTGAAACCAGAGAAAAAGCCTTAGAAGTTAAGGCGCAAATTGAGCAGGCAGCGGCCAAAAGCAATGAAAAACCGATTGTTTTCTTCACTTTTGTGAATCCAGAGCTCAGCGAAATCATCCTTGCGAGCAATGCCGTGTGCTATGACTTTATCAGCACCTTCAGCAGTCAATTGCAAAACGAATTGGGCGTTGAACCCGTGCCTAAGGTGCATCGTACTCACAGTATTCACGAGCAAAGTTACGACTTCCGTATCGCAGCGGTAAACTATGCCCTGGCCAACGACGATGGCGCCAATATCAAGGACTACCAGCAGGCGGATGTCATCCTGGTGGGAGTGAGCCGCAGCGGTAAAACACCAACCAGTTTATATTTGGCCCTGCAATACGGCATTAAGGCGGCCAACTATCCTTTAACGCCGGATGATCTGGACTCAGGCGAGTTGCCAAAATCTTTACAGCCATACAAAAACAAATTGTTTGGTTTAACCATTTCACCCGAACGCCTTGCCGCTATACGTAATGAGCGCATGGCCAATTCAAGATATGCATCTTTGCGCCAGTGTCGTATCGAAATCCGTGAAGTGGAAATGCTGTATAAGCGTTTTCGTATCCCCCACTACAATTCCACGCATCATTCGGTGGAGGAGATGTCAGCCAAGATTATGGCTGAGACCGGACTGCAGCGCAGGAAATATTAAAAACTATCGAATAAAAAAAAGCGCCCAAGGGCGCTTTTTTTTTTACTCGTCTTATTTGCGGGCGTCTTTTAGTAAGTCTGCAACCAGGAAGCCGAGCTCCAGTACCTGATCGGCATTCAGGCGTGGGTCGCACTGGGTGCGGTAACGCTGGGCCAAATCCTCATCGGAAAGACCATAAGCGCCTCCTGTGCATTCGGTCACGTGCTGGCCGGTCATTTCTAAATGTACACCGCCGGCGTGTGAGCCTTCGGCCTTATGTACGGCGAAAAACTGACTGATCTCACGTAGGATATTATCGAAGCTGCGAGTTTTATAACCCGAGCTGGCTTTTTCGGTATTGCCGTGCATGGGATCTGAGCTCCAAATCACTTTTCGCCCTTCTTGCTGTACGCGGCGTACCAGTGCTGGAAGTTTCTGTGGCAGCACATCGGCACCCATGCGGGTGATAAGGGTTAAGCGCCCTGGAATATTGTCCGGGTTTACCGCATCAATCAGTTCAATCAGCTCGTCCGGGCTCATGCCTGGGCCAACCTTAACACCTATGGGGTTTTTAATGCCGCGGAAGAACTCGATATGGGCGTGATCAAGCTGACGCGTACGTTCGCCAATCCACACAAAGTGCGCCGAGCAATCGTACCAGTCGCCAGATAGGTGATCACGGCGTGTCAGCGCCTGCTCATAACCCAACAAGAGTGCTTCATGAGAGGTATATAAAGAGGTTTCCGTTAACGATGGCGCATTGGTGGAGTTAATGCCACAGACTTCCATAAATTCGAGCGCGTCCTGAATGCGATCGGCAACCTCTTGATATTTATCTTTTAAGGGGTTGGCGGCAACGAAGCTCATATTCCAGCGGTTTACCTGATGTAAGTCGGCAAGACCACCTTGGGCAAAGGCACGCAATAGGTTAAGCGTTGACGCACTATGGTGATAGGCCTTCATTAACCTTTGCGGATCGGGCACGCGCGCCTGCTCGGTAAATTCAGAGCTATTGATAATGTCGCCGCGATACGAAGGCAGGCTGACGCCGTCGAAGGTTTCGAAATCACTGGAACGCGGCTTGGCAAACTGCCCCGCCATACGTGCGATTTTTACTACCGGGCATTTACCACCATAGGTTAGTACCACCGCCATTTGCAGCAGGGTTTTAAAGGTATCGCGGATATTAGCGGCGCTAAAGTCAGCAAATGACTCGGCACAATCGCCACCTTGCAATAAAAAGGCGCGGCCTTCGCACACATCCTCAAGTTGCTTAAACAGGCTACGTGTTTCTTCGGCAAACACCAAAGGCGGTGCACTGTTTAGCTCACTTTCAACATTGGCTAAGACACTTTGATCCGGGTATGTGGGTTGCTGGACTATGGGGAAATCCCTCCAGCTATTTGGACTCCAAGGTTTCACTTTACAATTTTCCTCATTCCTAATTGTACCTCACTCACGAAAGTACCGAATGGCGGGCGCTAGCGCAAGGGTAAAAGGGGCCGATGGAGGAAATAAAGTATCCTACTTTTGTCGCGGTAGACTTTTATGTAGGTTGAACACATCATACTTATTGTGACAAACAGGCGACCTCAGCAATACCTTATCTCTTGTCCAATTCATTAAACAGGGAATCAATGGCCGTTTCGCACATGGCGATTACAGTGTCGAAACCTGCATGGCCACCATAATATGGGTCAGGAACCTGGGTTAATTCAGGGTCGGGATGGTAATCGAGCAGACGCTTGATCATTGCTGTTGCATCGACGGGTTGCATGGCCAGCACATCCCGGTAATTTTGTTCATCCATGGTGAGAATTAAATCTTGTTCATAGAAATCATCTTGGCTAAGTCTTTGTGCGGTTAGTCGTGATAGATCATATCCATGTCGCGCTCCATGTGAAATTGCCCGCTCGTCCGGATGCTCACCAACATGATAGCCAGAAGTCCCAGAGCTGCTGAATTCGATATAAGTTAAGCCCTGCTCCACTGCTCGCTTTATGGCAATTGCATGAGCGGTTGGCGAGCGGCAAATATTGCCTAAACAGACGAACATGATCTTCATAGGTTTTTCATCCTGCTTTTATGAACTCACTTAACTTTAGTGCCAGTTGGGTAAGAGTAAAGCAACATTAATGAACACATCATACTGCAATCAAACTCTAAATAACCTCAGCATTTTTATATGTTTCTATATCTTGTTAAACAGGTAAGTAACGAGCTAAACTAGCAAGATATTGTATGATGTGTTCTTTATTACTATGAGCAGTGTAAAACTACAGCTTCGCAGCATTTACGACCTGACGCAGGAGTATTTGCAGGATTTTACTCAGTTATTGGCACAGACCCAGTATCGCCAGGCGAGCTATTTTCAATTGCCCTTGCCAACACCTGAGCAAGAGCGAAACCCTTTAGCCGCAATTTCTGTGCAAGGCCATCGAGGTGATACGGCGCTGACACAAATTAAAAACAGCTTTTTAGATTTTCACAAAGACGGTGAACTCAGCGGGAAATTAGCTAAACGTCATCCGGGTATCGTCTTATTACCGCGAGCTTCTTTCGCTACTTTTGAGCCTTATCTGTTAAAAATCAACGAGCTTAAAACTGAGTTTAAGCAAAAGGTGCTGACCTTAGATAATAATGACGCCCGCTTCGATGCGGTTCACAGTGCCGTGCCCGGATTAATGACACTGGCATTTTATCGCCATATCCATTTTGAAGCTCACTCTCCCTACTCGGTGCGTTTTACCTGGATGCAAAAACATTCCACCAAATCTCTTACCCGTAAGTTAGCACTTACTATGTTAGAGCGAAGCAGTGCTTATTCTAATCCACGCATGATAGATCAACAGCAGTGGCAAATCTTAGTTGAGCAAGAAAAACGTAAGGTTGCGAGTTTAGCTGAAAACGAAAAGTTACGTATTCGTCGGCCTATAAGGGTCACGCCCGAAGTAAATGTGCGCTTCGCCGATAACCGCCGTTATCATGTTAGCGGTGCTTTGCCCTTTATCGTGTTTGACGACAATCCGGAGATTAAACTTGGGGAACTCAAAGATTACCAACCTAAGGAAGATCCGCGAAAACGTGACTATGAATACCTGGTTGAGCGACTGTACTTAGCAAAAAGTGAGTAAGTACTCACATCAAATTCACCCGTATTCGTTATGTTAAAAAGCCCACAAATGTGGGCTTTTCTATTAGAGCAGACAAGGATTACTTTTCGACTATTTCTTCAAGCCTTTCTTCATCTATGATCTCTGCATTTTCGACAATGCGTTTGCCACCTTGTATTTCGATACGTTTGTTTTGCTTATTCAAAGTAAGAATTTCTTCGCAAAACTCATCGGACGGATGCATTTCGTAAACATAATCGATAATTTTCCCGGTTGATTCCTCTTTCACATTGGAAATGCTGTAATCGGAAATGGCACCCTTGTCGATTAGGTCTTTCATGGTTGTTGTCATATCACGGCGCAGGGCTTTTAATTTATTGTCGGTGATCTTGTCATCGGCATAGATTGAGCCATATTTTTCCATAATAGACAGCAGACGGAAGTGGTAGGTCTTGCCCGGCGCTGCGTAGCGCCATAAGTGATACAGGCGCAACATCATCCAGCGCGATAATCCGCGTTTCAGTTCTTGCGCGCGGTTAAAGTAATAACCTTTATATTCCAGGTTATCTATCATGTTGTGAACAAAAGCGTTTAAACAGGCCACACATTTTACATTGCCGCCCTGCCCTTTCTTACCACTGAAATGTAATGAGGATAAGAAGTTCATATTCGACTCATAAAATGAATCGTCAATATTGGAATTCTTGGTATCGGTCGCCGTGTACTTAAAGGACAACTTGGAACCTTGCAGGGCTTCCAACGATTCTTTAATTTGCGGGTACGGCATCGACTGACCTACGGCCTTGAGCTCCTGGGCCAATTCATTCATCGAAAAGATAACCGCGTACTGGATACCCGATTTAAAGTTGATTTTGACTATCTTGCCTTTGGACGCCAATCGAATTAAGGCGCGCTCAACTTTTTCTTCTCTGTCAGATGGCCATACCAGGCATTCAACTTCTTCGCCTTCTTGACGAGTACTGACCACCGCTGGGGTAATTTTAATTTCCCCCTCATACAGTATGCCATCTACTTTTTCCGAGATTCGGCGAGTAATAATGGTTTTCTTCGGTGCATCTTCTAGCGGCAATTTTTTATGACCGGAACGGACGAAGCGCCCCCAAAGATCATAATGATTGAAGGTATTAGAGTAGGCTCTTAATCCATGTACAGAACTTTCGATTGAAATGCGCACATCTTTATTGTCGGTGAACAATGCCAGATTTTCGTTATCCGTTGCACTTTCAACGCCATTGATCTGGCCTCGCAAAGAGTCTGGTAAGTTTTCTACCGAGATATTAACCTTGCGGTTCATTGTTATTTTCCATTGCTATCGATGCCAAAGGTAATATCAACACATAATACGAAAAAAGTTAATCATCTATGTTAGTAAAAAACTGATCCAAGTTCGAGTTTCATGGTTTGGATCACTTTTTTACTAACCTTAGGCGATTAAACGTTCAGTTTGAAACTTTTGGGATCAGATTTTTATTAACTCATGGGTTATAGATCATCTTTTTACCAAGTGCGGCATCAGATTTTTTGTATTTTTGTTCTTTCATTTAAAGAATCGCGGTTTTTTTGGTCATTATTGGTCTTGTAAACGCCAGCCTTGTGTATAACTGAGCAAGCGCTTGGTAGAGATCTGATCTATAGCAGGTAAAGATCAGATCTTTACCTAGATATCAGTGCCTTAGTTACCTGATTATGTGTATAACTAGGAGCAAATGGTTAGTAAAAAAATGATCTAACCCGGTGTTTTTGTGAGTAACCTTGTACGTAAGCTGTGCATAACTTAAAGCGAAGATTTTCACTTACTATAATGTTGATCCATGACTTGGTAGGAATCAGATCTATACCAAGTAAAATGATGATCTAAGAAAAATATTAATATCATTAAAAAACAATTAGTTAGAATGGATATTTCCTGCCTTAGCCTTTATATACCTATATATTTAAACGAATCTAATCTAGTTATTACCTTATAGGAAGTTTTCAATCAAAATGTCTTTCTTGTTTTTAATGCAATGTCGCCTAAAATATATGTTTACAGCTAAAGAAGTGGACATTATACTCATGGCTTAAACTTAGGGATGCAAGTATGACAATAAAACAAAGTGCGCTAAGAACCTACCAGTTACTTAAGGCTACGGCCGATGTTGCTGAAAAGTCACTCGAAGGACGTATTCAACATTATCGAGCCCATCTCAAAGCAGAAGAGAAAGAGCTTCGAACCTATACTCAAAAGGCCGCCGCCGATCTATTAGGTTGTAATAACCGTACCTTAAAACGACGTCATGATCAGGGTGATTTCGATCACATTGAAATTCGCCGTGGTGCCAATGGTCATTATGCCTACACATTAGCGAACATCTATCGCATGGCCGAAGTGATGGGCATTGATGCCGATCATCGTCAAGTTGATGATAAACTTCAGGTTATTGTTATTAATTCACTGAAAGGTGGATGTGGTAAAACGACCAGTATGGTTAACATCGCCGCCGCACTTGCAACCACGAATATTAAACGCTACCGCATTGGCATTATCGATTTAGATCCGCAAGGATCCTCATCAAGCTTTTTCCCACCGGGTGAACCCGATCCCATAACTGTGGGTGATCTGATGCGTGATTGTATCGAGCTTGACGAAAACGAAACCTGGGAAGGGATCGTCAGCGATGCATTTTTAAAAACCCATATCCCTAATATTCGCATCCTACCATCGGGCATGGATGATTTTTACTTCGAGCACGAGACAGCCACGGCACTGCGTGAAAGTGGTGATTATGGGCAAACGCGCCATTACCATAAGTTATTGGAAAAGGTCATTGAGCCGGTACAGGATCAATTCGATATTATTTTGATCGATACGGCACCATCACTTAACTTTATGTTTTACAACGCATTAATGGCTTCAACTGCGATGCTTATCCCGGTGCACCCGGAAGCTGTCGACTTTGATGCGAACAATAAATACCTTAAGCGCCTGGGTGAGATTTATCACACCGTGGCCGCCCTAGGTCATGATGGTTGGGACTTTATGCAGTTCCTAGTTACCAACTATGTTAAAGGCAACCATTCCCAACGCGACATAGTTAAAGATGTGCGCTCTGCGTTCGGTCGTCAGGTAATGAGCTATCCGATAAACCATAGCAGTGCAATTACCGCAAGTTCTTCGTCGTTCAACACCATTTTCGATCAGAAAACCTCTGACAGTTTGGCTAGCCGAGAGTCCTTGGTTAAGGCTCAGGAAAACGTGAAAGACGTGGTTGATGAATTAGAAATGCTTATTCGTTCCAACTGGGCATCGACACAATCACAACTTAAGGCAGCACAGTAAGGCATTATCATGGCAAAGAAACGTAAGAACGACACCCGCATAGACCCGTTTGCAACTGCAGTAGAAAGTAGCAGCCTAGATCAATTACTGGCCCAAGCTCAGGCCGGGGATGTGATCAGTATGCCGGCGCCGAGCGATCCTAACCGCACCATTCGCCTCACTTGCCAGGTGATTGCCCATCAGGATATTGAACAACGCACCAAGGTCTACGGCAAGAACCGCCGTGTCCAGGCGCTCCTGACAGAAAAGTCGGTGGCCGATATTCTTCCTGCCATTCGCGATGATGGCCGTAACCAGCACCCAGCACTGGCTTGGGAGCAGAATGGCGAGCTTTTGGTTTTGGCCGGCTCGCGTCGTCGTAAGGCTTGTATGCTGGCACCGGCGGATTATCTGGTATTAAGCTCTAGCGATTTTAACGATGAAGATGCGAAGATCCTCGCGGTTTCTTCGGATCAATATATAGCCCCTAGTTTATGGGAGCTGGGCCAGGCCTATGCATCGACGCGTGAAGAGTTGAAGGAGCAGGGTAAAAAGGGCTCGTATCGCGAAATCGCTCAGTTAGAAGGTGTTTCACACACAGCCATTGCCGATGCCATTAAAGCCTTTGAATGCCTTCCTAAGGATGTGTTGGCGCTCTACCCTACCGCCAACCATGTTGGTCGTGAAGTGGCTAAGAAGCTTATCCAGGCGCAAGATAAAGACGGCAGTGCCTTTAACGAACGTGTTGCCGATTGCCGTGCTCAATTTGCACAAACCGGCTTCGATAGCGACGACAAGGCTGCGCTTGCGGTAACCAAATACCTGTGTGAAGCGCCGCAAGGGACAAAGCGCAACGAGGACATTAAACTCGCCAATGACTTTGTGCGGATCCAAAAGCACAGTAAAAATGGTGATCTAACGATCAGGATCGACAATAAGATAATGACAGAGAAGCGCTTTATGCAACTGGCTAAAATGCTGGAAAGTTTTAATTAAGCTACTTTGCCTTATTGTTTTTAAGCCTGGGCTTTGAACCGGGCTTTTTTATGCCCTCAATTCGCCTGAGTTCCACGCTCTGGGGCTTTTTCACCATGTCGAAAAGCGATATACTGGCCTATTTCAGTAGTTGGATTGGACCATGGCCGCATCGTTTACCAAAGAGGATTTGCTCGCAGTCTTTGCCGAGATCAATGCCGAGCCAGCTCCTTTGCCATTGTCCGAGCAGGCGCTGAAGCAGCTATTTAGCAAGGGGGTTTACAGTCGCGCCCAGCAAATGCTGCGTGATGAGCAAGTGCTTTGGGTAAAAAGCAACGAGGACTACAGCCGTATCGAGGCTCAGGTGCTCGATGATGACGGTACCACCTATGATCAGCATATCCAGCTTCAGTTTGGCGAGCACACTCAGATAGAAGCCCACTGTAGCTGTCAGGCCAAGGTGCGCTGTAAGCATGTGGCCAGCGCCTTATTGCAACTCAAACTCCAAAGTCAGGGCGAATTTGCTCACCAATATCAAATAGACGATTGGTTTTGTGTTTTGGCCCAGCATGACAGCGAGCCAGCCGAAGGCCAGCAACAGGTTTTGTTAGTCGAGCTGCACCCACATCAGAACGAACTTCAACTTCAGGCCAAGATGGCACCCAATACCGAAGCGGGTTTGCAGTCTCAGGGCCGAGCGCTGAGCGAGCAGCAAAGCCATACTCAGGTTACCCCAAAAGGGCTTGATGAAGGCGATTTTCGTCTGTTTAGCTGGATACGCTCGCAAAACCTCCCCGGACAAGCCCTGCTTTATGGGCACTGGGGCGCCCGTGCCTTGGTGCAATTACTTGCCCGCGCCCGTCTGTTTTTTGAAAAGCAGCGCCAGCCTCTGCTTTTGGGTAAGCCGCAGCAGCTGCAATATCAGTGGCTACGCCATGAGGGCAAGGCGAAATTAACCTGCAATATCGCCGACTTTGATGCCGACAGAGTATTTAATACCGCCCCGCCCTACTACCTTGATAGCAGCAAGAATCAGATAGTGGCCTTGCATACCCATCTGTCTGGCTCGCAGATCAAACAGTTGGCACGCTTTCCTGAGGTGAATGAGGAAGATGTTAGTGCTTTGTCACAGCGTCTTGACGATGAGCTCGCCCTTTCGTTGAGCAAAGGCGAAAAAAAAAAGCCTAAGCTAGGCTTTACCCTGCGCTTTATGCGCACATCTGCGCCTTATCTTATTGCCGTTGAAGGACAAGCACCAACTCAGGCCAGCCTGGCTAATTTAGGTCTTGAGCCATGTAAAGGGCCTTTACAGCAAGAGTATCAAGTAATTATTGCCGACACCTTGCAAGAGCAGCAATGGCTCTTTGAGCTTGAGCAAGAGGTTCAGAACCTGGGAGGAAAGGTGATTTCCTTGCCACGTCAGCGCCAGCAAACCAGCGCTGTGCTGACACCCCATCTGGTTATCGATAAGCTTCAGGGACATCGTTTCCTGGTGCGCTTTGAGTTGCACCACAAGCAAAAGGTCTTTATTTTAAGCGCCGAACAACTGGCTAATAATGCCAACTACAGTGCTCATTATTGTTATTTAGAATGTGACGGCCAGTTATGTGTCATAACTAGTGAGGCCGCAAAACTGATGCTCAGTTATCTGCAACGTTTTGCCAGCGCTAAAGAGAAAAGTCTTTGTTCCATTCCGCGCAGCCTGTATCCCCAGTTAACCGAGCAAGCTCACTGGCAGTTATCGGTTGCAACCTCTTTGGCACCCTTATTACAAAAGCCTACTTTGAGTTCATTGCAGCCGGTTAAACTGGCGCCCAATGTACAATTGCGAGAGTATCAGCAAGCCGGAGTCAACTGGCTGCAACTGCTTTCCTTGCAGGGGCTAGGCGCCGTGCTCGCCGATGATATGGGCCTGGGTAAAACCCTGCAGGTCATTGCCTATCTCAGTACCCTGAAACCTCGTACCGGTCGACCACATCTGATCCTCTGCCCTACCAGTTTGATTGGTAACTGGTGTAACGAGATTAAGCGCTTTTGCCCACAATTGTCGGTACAAGTGGTAGCTGGCAATAACAGAACCATCATGTTGCAGCAGTTGGCCAAGTATGAGGTGCTCATCACTACTTATACCCTGTTTAAACGCGACTTTGCCTTTTATCATGGGGTTGAATACCACACCCTGGTCTTGGACGAAGCGCAGGCCATTAAAAACGCTCAGTCTCAGCTTAGTCAAAAGGTTAAGCAACTAAGGGGACAATTTCGTCTTGCCTTGAGCGGCACCCCCTTTGAAAACAACCTGCTAGAGCTTAAATCCGTATTCGATTTTGCCATGCCTAGCCTGCTTGGCTCTGATAACCAGTTTAAGGCGAACTTTTTAGACCTTGAACAGACGGGTAAAAATGCCCTTAAAGAAACGGTGCGCCCCTATTTACTGCGCCGTGCCAAGGCAGATGTGCTGAGCGAACTGCCGAGCAAAACCGAGTTGGTTAAACAGCTCGATATGCTTGAAGATCAAGCCAATGTGTATCAGGGCTATCACAGCGCCCTGCACCAAAAGCTCAGTCATCTGGTTTCCACTCAGGGCATTGGCAAAAGCAAGTTGCAGTTTCTCGACGCGCTTTTAAAACTCAGGCAAATTTGCTGTCACCCGGGGCTGGTTGACCCTAGTTATCAGGGCGGCAGTGCCAAGTTGCAATGGTTGCAAACCCATTTACCCCAGATGCTGGAGCAAGAGCATCATGTGATTATTTTCAGCCAGTTTACTTCCATGCTCAGCCTTATTGGCGCGCAGTTACAGGATATGGGCATAGACTATGCGTTACTGACCGGGCAAACCCGAGACCGCCAGCGTCAGGTTGATGACTTCCAACAAGGACGTAAGCGGGTGTTTTTGATCAGTTTAAAGGCCGGAGGCAGCGGTTTAAACCTGACTCAGGCGGATACCGTGATCCACTTCGACCCCTGGTGGAACCCGGCGGTGGAGCACCAGGCTACAGACCGAGCCTATCGCATGGGGCAAGACCGCTCGGTATTCGTTTATAAGCTGATCTTGGCGGATTCTGTAGAGCAACAGGTACAGGCCTTGGCCGAGAAGAAACGCCACCTGGTGGATGAGTTCCTCAATGGTAGTTTATTATCAGATAAAAAAATTGATGATAATCAACTGCTTGAAATGCTGAATCTAGAAAAAGAAGAAAAAGTTTAAATTTTCCTGAACTTTCTCCCGCACCGGGACTCTACTATTATGCTTGCGATGCAAGCACCCTATGTTGATTTCCCTGATTATTATGATTTTAAGGCCAGCTTGATTAGCTGGCTTTTTTTTTGCCTGAAATTCCCAAAAAGCCGTTGTAGGTCGGGATTTATCCCGATAAAAGTATGATTTTGTTGAGGTGTCGGCGCAGAGCACCGACCTAGATTACTTACTTTCCTGATAAAATTGGTATTATCACTCTATACATAACAATAATTAATGCGGGATCAATATGCTTTCCTTGTTTTCCCAAAGCTCACCTGTGTTGCTTGGCGCCCTTGCTGCGCTGGCTTTATCTTCGATGACCTTGGCCTTTGTATTGTTGCGCGTTCAAGGGCGTTTACGCGCTGCGTTGACTCATAACAATGAACTGCAACAGCAAGCGCACGGCGCCGAAGTGCGTACCTCTGAGCTAAGCCGTCAGGCGGCAAGCGAACGTGAAAAGGGCGAGCAATTGCAGCAAAAAGTGACCTTGTTACACGGTCGCTATGAATCCCTCAAGGCAACCCTGGAGCAAAAGGAAACGCACTTTGCGCAGCAACTCAGCTTATTGCAAGATTCCAAAGAAACCCTGAAAAAGGAATTTGCCCTGCTCGCCAATCAGGTCTTTGAAGACAAGTCGCAACAGTTTAAGCACCTTAACCAGGAAAATATGGAACAGTTGCTTAAGCCGGTGCAGGGGGAGCTCAGAGGCTTTCGCGACAAGATGGAGCATATACACGCTCAGGAATTGCAGCAAAGAGCCGCATTGAAAACCGAGCTGCAACATCTGCAAAAGCTCAATCAATCGATCACAGAGCAGGCGCAGAGGCTCTCTACGGCGCTACAGGGGCAAAAGAAGACACAGGGTAACTGGGGCGAACTTATGCTGGAGAACGTGCTCGACAGCGCCGGTTTGCGCCTTAATCAGGATTATCGCCGTGAGGTAAGCTTCGACTCCCCCCTTGGCCGATTGCGTCCAGATGTGGTGGTGTATTTGCCGCAACAGCGCCATATAGTTATCGATGCGAAAACATCCCTTAACGCCTACACCCGTTATGTGAATGCCCAAACTGAGCTTGAAGCGCAGCAGGCCTTGGGTGAGCATGTGCAGGCGGTAAACGAGCGCATTAATGAGCTCGCGAGCAAGGACTACCACCGCCTTGAGCAATTAAATTCGCCTGAGGTGGTGATCATGTTTATGCCCATCGAAAGCGCCTTTGTCGAAGCCCTTAAGTTTCAGCCCGACCTTTATCAGCGCGCCATTGAAAAGAATATTCTGGTGGCCACCCCGACTACCTTGCTCACCAGCCTGAACATAGTAAAGCAATTATGGCGTTTTGAAGATCAATCCAAGCACACTCAGGAACTGGCTAAACGCGCTGAGCGTTTTTATAGCAAGCTCAATTCCTTCTTAGTGTCCATGGAAGGCGTGGGGAAACAGCTTGATAAGGCGCGGGAAACCTATGATAAAGCGTTTTCTCAGCTCTACAGCGGTAAGGGCAACCTGATCAAGCAAGCCAATGAATTTAAGGAGCTGGGTGTGGCGGTGCAAAAGGAGTTACCCGAGTCTTTGCGCGAAAAAGCCGAGCTTGAGCTAACACACAGCGACTAATGTACCTGTATGTCTGCCCTACCAGTTTTGGTCAGGGCAGGTCATTGTGTGTGACGGAGGATAAAAAGCACCGCCAAATTTGGCGATACCCAAAGCAAACTCATCAATTTAGATAGTAAGCTCCATCCTTTAAATGTACATATTTTAGGTAATTTATTGATTTTCAATAAAAAGAGATAAACGTAAACCCCCTTTACGTTTCATAAAACTGTCATTTTTCTGTTTTATTCTTAGCCCCAAAATTGAACATGGGCTTAACACATGACATCAGCACATCAACAGAACTTCATCGCACAGCTAAAACAACTACAAAGCTTGGCGCAAAATAAATTTGGCATTGATATCGCTACGGAAAAGTTTATCAATGATGATAACTACCGTGATTTGGTACTTAACGAGCTGGGTTTGCTCGGCGACAGTGAACTTAATGCGGTTATTAATGCACTAAAACAACCCGCCGCTGCGGCTACCCAGGCTGAGCCAAAGGCGGAAAGCAAGAAGCCACTGGCTCTAATCTTTACTTCCATCACAGCAGCAATAGCCCTTGGCGTGGCCAGTTACACCATGTTTGCGGGCAAGCCAGAGGTTGTGGTGACACAGGCTCCAGTGCAAGGCACAGAGCAAGCACCTGTACAAACTCAAACCACCGCTACGGTAACCGCAGCCCCTGCGGCGCAGGTGCCGGCAGAGCCGCAAGCACAATTGGCATTTCGTATTCACGGCTCTAACACCATAGGTGAAAAACTGGCGCCGGCGTTAATCGAAGGCTATTTAACAGAGCAAGGTGCCAGTGATTTCACTTGGCAACAAGGTGATGTGGCGGTAGAGCGCGAGCTTCACTATCGCTTAGCCGATAAACCTTACTATATTGAACTGCATGCGCACGGCTCAAGCACCGGCTTTGCCGATGTGCAGGCGGCCAAAGCTGATGTGGCTATGGCATCGCGCAAGGTAAAAGATAAAGAAGTGGCCAGTCTAAAAGATCAATATGGTGACTTCAGCCAGGTGGGTAATGAGCACATTATCGGCCTTGATGGTCTGGCGGTGATTGTGAACCAAAACAACCCTATCAGCCACTTGACCACACAGCAACTGGCGGACGTTTTTTCTGGCAAGATCACTAACTGGCGTGAGCTAGGCGGAGCGTCGGCGGCCATTAATTTGTATGCCCGTGATGCTAAATCTGGTACCTGGGATACCTTTAAAAACCTGGTTTTGAAAAAGCACAGCGCTAAACTAAGTAATAACGCCCAGCGTTTTGAGTCCAGCTCTGAGCTATCACAACTGGTGTCGCAGGATGAGCACAGTATCGGTTTTATCGGCCTTAACTACATAGTGCACAACAAAGCGGTAGCCATCTCTGAGGGTGAGCAAACTGCGCCTATCTACCCTACCCGCTTTACCATAGGTACTGAGGACTATGCCTTGTCACGTCGTTTGTATCTGTATACACCGACCACGGCTAACATGTTCGTTAAGAACTTTGCTCATTACGCTATCTCATACCCGGGTCAGGAAATTGTGGCCGAGACAGGTCTAATTTCACAGAACATCCATGTTGAGCGGGTACAGGCACCGCTTACAGCTCCTGCGGTTTATAAGCAATATGCCAGCCAGGGCCAACGTCTGTCTCTTACCTTCCGTTTCGAGTTCGGCAGCGGCCAGCTTGATAACAAGGGTAAGCGCGACTTACAACGTCTGCTTGGCTTCTTAGAAGAGCACCCGGAAAAGCGTGTGGTACTAATGGGCTTCTCGGATAATTCCGGTGACGACGTGAAGAATAAAACACTGTCAACACAACGTGCTCGTTCGGTAGCCACCGAGCTTAGCGCCCGCGGTATTGGCGTATTTGACACCCAGGGCTTTGGTGAAGCTCTGCCGGTTGCCAACAACAGCACGGTACAGGGGCGTGAGCGCAACCGCCGAGTTGAAGTTTGGGTTTTGTAATAAAAGTTTAACAGTCGTCTGCTAGACTGACGACTCTCAACAGGAGGGCTTATGTTTGCAATATTAACGGATCATCATAATCTTACTCGTGCCTTTGCGCGCTTAAGCATGCTTGAAGCTATTCGCGTCAAGCGCAATGTGGATCAGGTTTTTACCGACCTTAACATGCCCTCCGCAGCACTGATTGAAAAAATGCGTGAAGAAGGCTTGCTGGGCTCGCTGAGTACATCTATGTCGAAGCCGGACCACCTGACCTCACAGTCGGTCTTGCAAAACCATCTTAGCCAGCTGTTTTTGGATTACAGCAAGCTTAAGCAAACACTTGAACAGTTAAGCTTAGCCGAGAAGATCTGTTGTAAAGAAACTGTGGATATTGCCATGCTGGCGCTTAATCTGCCCTCGGACTCTTTAGCCGATATGATGGCGCAAGAAGGCGTGTCGGTAGATCATATTGCCCCGCAAGATCCACATCAGCAACAGCTTGATTCTGTGCGCGCTCGTTTAAACCAAGCGGCACAAAAAACCGCATCGCAGGACGCTCAGAGTGTGCGTGAGCGCCTTAACGCGCTTGCCCAAGGTGACAACCCAAAGCCTAGCACCGCCGAAGAAGATAATTCTGTGGTGCCTCTGCGTCGCCATCAAGCCTAATTTAAACACTTGCACTGGACCAAAAGGCCGTCATTAGTACGGCCTTTTTTAATGCCACCAGGATTGCTTTAGTAAAAAACCAGGTTAGTAAAAAAATGTTCCGGGATCCCCTGAGCAGTTAGTAAAATCTTGGTTTGTTCCTAAAAGTTATATCAAGACACTTGGTAAAATTTTGCTTTATGCTCATTTGCAGGGCCAATCAGCTTCTGTAGCGCCCCTTTGCTTTGGGCATTGCTCGACCTGGTTAAAAGCTGATCTCAATAAAAAAGGGCCATTCGGCCCTTTTGCTTGCAACACACAGTGGTTAGAACTGATTCATGGTATTGGCTTCACCGCCCGCTTTAAGCGCATTTTCACCGGAGAAGTATTCTTTATGGGTATCACCGATATTAGAACCTGCCAGGTCTTGGTGCTTAACCGAGGCCTGCTCGCGGCGGATTTCCTGACGTTGAACGTCGCGTACATAGGCCAGCATGCCCAAGTCACCGAAGTAACCTTCAGCAAGAATATCTGTGCTTAGTGCCGCCGTATGGTAAGTCGGCAAGGTGATCAGGTGGTGGAAGATACCAGCTTCACGGGCACCATCGCGCTGGAAGTTACGTACAAGTTCGTCGGCAGCAACCGCAAGCTCTGAGCTATCCAGGCTCGCATCCATCAACACCTTGGCATCCGCTGTTGGATCTGGATAGGCGCTTAGATCGCGGCCTTCAGCCTGCCATTGTGCGAAAACCTGCTCACGGAACTTCAATGTCCAGTTGAATGACGGCGAGTTGTTATACACCAGCTTGGCATTGGGTACCTGCTCGCGAACTCGATTTACCAGTTCGGCAATTTGCTGCACATTTGGCTTTTCGGTTTCGATCCACAGCAGGTCGGCGCCATGCTGCAGGCTGGTTACACAGTCTAGTACCACGCGGTCTTTCTCTGTGCCGGCGCGGAATTGGTAGAGGCCATTGTCCAAACGTACCGGCTTGCATAGTTGGCCGTTCAGTTTAATCGCCATTTCGTTGTCTTCCAGGTCATCTGCACCACTGATAGGTTGAGCATCAAGGAAGTCGATGTACTGGCTGGCCAAGTCGCCCGGCTCTTTGCTTACTGGGATTTTCTGCGTCAGGCTGGCACCCAATGAGTCGGTACGGGCCACGATAATGCCGTCTTCCACGCCAAGCTCTAAGAAGGCATAACGCACGGCGTTGATTTTCGCTAGGAAGTCCTCGTGCGGTACGGTTACTTTACCGGCCTGGTGACCACATTGCTTGGCATCGGATACCTGGTTTTCGATTTGAATGGCACAGGCACCGGCTTCAATCATTTTCTTGGCCAACAAATAGGTGGCTTCTTCGTTACCAAAACCGGCATCGATATCGGCGATAATAGGTACCACATGCGTTTCAAAATTATCGATTTGCGCTTCGATGGCCGAAGTGTCCGAACCGCTTTGCTGCGCCGCATCCAGGGCTTTATAGAGGTGATCCAGCTCACGGGCATCCGCTTGTTTTAAGAAGGTGTAGATCTCTTCAATCAGTGCCGGAACCGAGGTTTTCTCATGCATACTTTGGTCTGGAAGTGGACCAAACTCAGAGCGCAGCGCCGCTACCATCCAGCCGCTCAGATACACATAACTGCGCTTGGTGGTCTTTTGGTGACGTTTAATCGCCATCATCATTTGCTGCGCCGTGAAACCATGCCAGCAACCTAAAGACTGAGTATATTGGCTTGAATCGGCATCGTAAGCGGCCATGTCTTCACGCATGATTTTGGCGGTGTACTTGGCGATGTCCAAACCTGTTTTAAAGCGGTTTTGCAGCTGCATACGCGCCGCATAAACAGGGCTGATGCTGTTCCAGCGTTGACCATTTTGTTGGCATAGGGTAGCCAGGCTGTCTATCTGTGCGTTGTACTGTTTCATAGTCGGTATCCTTTGAACGTGTAATGGTTATGTTGTGCAACACCCTGTGTATGAGGTGGTCGCCTTGTACTTTTACCCTAGGCCGTTTTTCAAAGATTTATTAAATTTATAGTTGTTATTACCGCTATATTTTTAGTGAATAGGTTTTGTGTTCACATTCACATATTTTCGTTTACAGTGAAATAACACTTGTTCGATTAAAGGAATTGCTCATGACTCAGCGCATCTCGCACAGCGGCCTGTCTATTGACGCCACGCTCTATGAGTTTATTACTCAAGAGGTACTGCCCCAGACCGATATAGACGGTGATACCTTGTTCTCCGGTGTTGCCGATATTATCAAGCGACTTACTCCCATCAACAGAGCCTTACTGGCCAAGCGTGAGACGCTGCAGCAGCAGATAGATGCCTACTATCAGGGCAATACCGAGCATAATCTTGATGAATATACGGCGTTTTTGCGCGAGATAGGTTATCTGGTTGATAGCCCTGAGTCGGTGAGCATAGAAACCACCAACGTCGATGCGGAAATTGCCACCATGGCCGGCCCGCAACTTGTGGTGCCGGTGAGCAATGCTCGCTTCGCCCTCAATGCCGCCAATGCCCGCTGGGGCTCTTTATACGATGCCCTATACGGCAGCGATGTGATCGCCGAGGAAGAAGGCGCCGAGCAAGGCGGTGGCTATAACCCGGTGCGTGGCTTTAAGGTGATGGCTTATGCCCGTCAATTCCTCGACCAAGCCCTGCCCCTTAGCAGCGGCTCACATATCGAAAGTACCGAATACGCCATCAACAATGGTGAATTGGTTGTGACCCTGGGAGATTCTCAGCAGGTAAGCTTGCAAAACCCGGCTCAGTTGCTCGGTTTCCAGGGCCAGCCACAGCGTCCTTCCGCCTTGCTGTTCTGCCATCATGGCCTGCATTTTATTATTGCCATCGACCCGCATCATCGCATTGGTCGTGATGATAAGGCGGGTATTAAAGACATTATTATGGAAGCGGCGCTGACCACCATTATGGACTGTGAGGATTCGGTCGCGGCGGTGGACGGTGAAGATAAAACCAATGTGTATCGCAATTGGTTTGGTCTTATGATGGGTCAGCTGAGCTGCAGCTTTAACAAAGGCGGCGAGCAGCTTGAGCGTACATTGAACCCGGATCAGCAATTTACCAAGCTCGATGGCTCGCAACTCACCCTGCACGGGCGCAGCCTGATGTTTGTTCGTAATGTCGGTCATCTGATGACCAACCCGGCGATACTCGATAGTGAAGGCAATGAGGTGTTTGAAGGCATCATGGATGCCATCTTTACCAGCTTGTGTGCCCTGCCCGAGTATTACGGTCGTAGCAAGCTGGCGAACTCGCGCACCAAGAGCATCTACATTGTTAAGCCCAAGATGCATGGCCCAGAAGAAGTGGCCTTTACCGAGCGGCTTTTTAGCGAGGTAGAGCGTCTACTTGGACTTGAACAATACAGCATCAAAATGGGCATTATGGATGAAGAGCGCCGCACCTCGGTTAACTTAAAAGCCTGTATCGCCAGTGCCAAACAGCGCGTGGTGTTTATCAATACCGGCTTCCTAGACCGTACCGGCGATGAAATTCACACCGCAATGGAAGGCGGCATCGTCTTGCCTAAGGCGAAAATAAAAGAGCAGCCTTGGATTGACGCTTATGAAAAGCGCAACGTCAGCATAGGCCTAGAATGTGGCCTTAGCGGTAAGGCGCAAATTGGTAAGGGCATGTGGCCCATTCCAGATAAAATGGCCCTGATGATGGAGCAAAAGGTGGCGCATGTGCAATCCGGTGCTAATACCGCCTGGGTACCCTCCCCTACCGCGGCGACCTTACATGCTCTGCACTATCATAAGCTCGATGTATTTGCGGTGCAAAAATCCCTGCCGCCACTCGGTGAGGATTCGTTGGCGGCCTTGTTGACGCCGCCCATAGACAACGGCCAGCAATTGAGCCCGGAGGATATTCAACTGGAGCTCGACAACAATGCTCAGGGTATTCTCGGCTATGTAGTGCGCTGGGTCGAGCAAGGCATAGGCTGCTCTAAGGTGCCGGACATTAATAACGTCGGCTTGATGGAAGACAGAGCGACCCTGCGGATCTCCAGCCAGCATATTGCCAACTGGTTGCGTCACGGCGTGTGCTCCAAGGAGCAGGTGCACAACACCATGGCCCGTATGGCCAAGGTGGTGGATGAGCAAAATGCCGGCGACCCCAGCTATATTGCCATGGCCGCTGATGAGCAGTCGCTTAATGCCAGCTTTGCCTTCCAGGCAGCCTTGGATCTGGTGTTTAAAGGCTGTGAGCAACCCAGCGGCTACACCGAGCCCCTATTGCATCATTATCGTCGCCTGTTTAAGGAAGAGTCGTAAGAAGTGTAAACCCCCTTTACACAAAAAAGCCGGATTAATATCCGGCTTTTCTTTTTTGCGTGTTTGACGCTATTAGTTGTTCACAATGGCATTGTGATAGATGTTTTGCACGTCGTCGCAATCTTCAAGCATGTTCATAAACTTCTCAAAGTTGGCGATATCGTCTTCATCGGTGATCTCGATATGTGTTTGTGGCACAAAGGTGATCTCGTCGATTTCAAAGTTAATGCCATCGAATGCTTCGGTAAGTGCGGTTTTCGCCTTAAAGTATTCGGTGTGCGGCGCAAATACTGAAACCTTGCCGTCTTCTACTTCTATGTCGGTCACGTCTACATCGGCCATCATCAGCGCTTCTAACACGGCTTCGTCGTCATCGCCTTCAAAACCAAAGATCGCTAGGTGATCGAACATGTGTGCTACACAGCCCGGGCTGCCAATCTTTGAATCGGTTTTGGTAAAAGGAAGACGTACGTCCTTGATGGTACGGTTCGGGTTGTCGGTTAAACAGTCAACGATAACCATGCAGTTACCCGGGCCATAGCCTTCGTAACGAGCTGTTGAATAATCTTCGCCAGCGCCGCCAGCGGCTTTTTCAATGGCTTTATCTATTACGTGTGCTGGTACCTGATCTTTTTTCGCTTTATCCATCAAGCGACGAAGAGAAAGGTTGGTCTCTGGGTCAGCACCGCCGTTTTTTGCTACGACGTAGATTTCTTTACCGTATTTTGAGTTTACTTTTGTTTTTGCCGCAGCGGTTTTCGCCATGGCGTTTTTACGAACTTCAAACGCTCTGCCCATTTTCAATCTCTCAAGTTTGAATTTAATGCTTTGCACGATTTTAACAACTCAAGGCAAATTGGGCTAGTGTCATGTTTTTATAAAAGCGAGTAGCTAGTAGCAAAACCTAGAAAATTACGTTATTTAACATAACTCAACGAGTGCGGGTAATTCACTAAAGCAACGGATCACATAATCCGCCTGGGCCGCATAGTCGGGAATGCTGTGCGGCGCGTACAAGCAAGCGCGCATATTGGCATTATGGGCGGCCTGAATATCGTATTTATAGTCGCCTACGTAAAGCAGGTGCTGCACCGGCATCTGCCAACGTTCGGCAATATGCAATAAAGCACTGGGATTGGGTTTAGCGGGGGCATCATCCCGGGTCAGTACCAGATCTATGGGAATGGGATTTCGGCTCATCTTTATACCCGTGGCCTGCTCCGAGTTGCGTGTGACTATGGCCATGGGGATCTGTGCCTTATGCAGGCTGGCAAGGGACTGGGCGACCTGGGGTAGCAGCACGGCTTGTTCGGCGTCTGCCAGTTCATGGTCGAGTATTACCTGCTCTGCGTGGCGCTGACCATCGCTGTCCAGGCGGGTGATAAATTCGAGTATATCCTCGCCATGGGCGCAGTTTATTTGCTTACGAATAAGGGCAAAATCTAATTGTGAGCTAAATAAGGTGCCATCCATATCAAAAATAACGCCTCTTAATGGCACATTGTGGTATTTGCTCATAAAGATCCCCTAATACTAACTTCTGGTAAATGTTTAGCCGATACAGGCAATGTAGCAGTAACGGCTCTATATAGCGACCTTGGTTTTCATCCTTGCCAACCCTTCCCTTCTAAATCCTGTAACCGATAATAAAACCATATAAAACATATGGTTAGTTTTTAACTATTTACCTTGTTCCTAATTTAGTTACGAAAAGTGTAAAGGGGGTTGCCAGTGAATTAAGAAAATAATTTCTGCAAAGGTTGCAATTGGTATTTAATTAATTTTAGAATCCCCCACTTTTTTAATTCGTGAACAATAAAAATGGACCTCGGCCAGCAAAATAATGCCAGGCGAGATATAAAAAAGCGATGGAATGTTCACTTGATTCGCACATAGCAAAGTGTATGTGGTGGTGCTATGGATTTTTATGTCCTTAAAAAGAAAAACGAGTTAATTGCTATTCCCGCCGATGAACAGCATTGTAAGCAGTACCTGGACAATGGCTACTTTTATATAGATAAGGTAGCTGCCTGTGACGAGCGCACGGCGATAAGTCATCTGCAAAGCAAATACCAACGTAGCATACGTATTCCCATGCTGGTTCTGGCCATTGCCATACCGATTTTGGTGATCACCTGGTGGCAATTTACCCATTAATACCAATTCACTTAAATAGCTAACCATTCTAGCGGGCTAAATATCGTGCTCACGGCGTTTATCCAGCGCCATCTCTGATCACATACTTAACAGAATAGGTATAAAGCAATCGCCGCGATAACAAGTTTTCCATGATATAGTGAGGACATTATAAGTCTAATCACTTTATTTCATGCGCTTACTTCATACCTCTGATTGGCACCTTGGGCAGCTTTTCTACGAACATGAACGCATTGATGAGCATCAAGCGTTCTTAGCCTGGCTATTGACGCAACTGCGTGAGCAGGCAATCGATGTGCTGCTTATCAGCGGCGATATTTACCACACAGCGACGCCTCCTAGTCGCGCCGAAAAGCAGTTCTATCAGTTTATCGAAGCGGCAAAATCCGCTTGTCCTGAGCTGCAAATAGTAGTGATTGCCGGTAACCACGATTCCGCCAAACGGATCACCACGGCTGAATCCTTGCTGGCCCAGTTCGATACCCAGGTAATAGGTCATTATCAGCATCAGGCGCCGGAACTTAGTACGGTTAACATTACCAAGGGCGATCAGCAGTGCCTGATTTTAGCGCTTCCCTATTTACGAGCCTGCGATATCCCCAGCGCCAGCCTAAGCTACAGCACAGCTGTGCAGCAAGCCTACAGCAGTATGCTGGACAACAGCGAGTTTGATGGCCAAACCAATGTGATTGCCATGGGCCACTTGCATGCTCGTGGTGCTGCGGTCAGTGAAGACTCAGAACGCGCTCTGGTGATTGGCGGTGAAGATGCCATAGGCGCGGATGTATTTCCGGCTGAGGCCAGCTATGTTGCCCTTGGTCACCTGCATAAGGCGCAGACGGTAAATGGTCAGGAACGTATTCGCTACAGTGGCACGCCTTTCGCTATGTCTTTTAGCGAGCGTCATTACCGTCATCAATGCCTGCTGGTTGAAGTCACAGATGGTGCCCTGCAAAGTGTCAACCCCCTTTACATTCCGACATTCAGAAAGCTGCATCTGCTTCCCGAGGGGGAGGTAGTGCCGCTTACAGAGCTGTGTCAGCAGCTGAGCGCCCTGCCCGATGATAATGCACAACCAGGTTATATCCGCGTGCGTCTGTCGAGCAAAGAGCTGAGCACGGATTTTCGTGAGCAAATAGATGCAGCCCTTACGGGGAAAAACCTGCTGTTTTGCGGCATAGAAAGGGTACGAACGCAGCAGCAATCAAAGCAGGATGAAGTGGAATTTCAGGATCTCTCGCAACTTGAACGACTCGATGCGGCTCATCTGCTATCCGTTGCCCTTGAGGAGCACAGCGAGCTGAGTGAGCAGGATCTCAATGATGAAATTAAGACCTTGTTTTCCCAGCTGGTTGCCGACGTTGAGCAGGAGCTAAGCCATGAAGATTAATCGCCTGCAAATTCATAATCTGGCGTCCTTAGTGGATGCGGATATCGACTTTACCAAGGCCCCCCTGAGTGACACCGGCTTGTTTGCCATTACCGGCGATACAGGCGCAGGTAAAAGCACCCTGCTCGATGCCCTGTGTCTGGCCCTTTACGACAAAACCGCGCGACTTAGCAATGAGAACACCCAGAAGGTTGATTTCAATGGCGATAATGTGCGTCTGAACGACCCGCGGCATTTGCTTAGGCGCGGTACGGGTGTTGGCTGGGTTAAGGTCGACTTTAATGCCATAGACGGGCAGCAATATCGGGCCTTATGGCAGGTAACGCGCGCGCGTAAAAAAGCCCAGGGGCGGCTGCAAACACCAACCCATGTGCTTTATCAATTGCCCAGTGAGCAGCTGGTAAGCGATGCCAAGTCGGAAACAAAAAAGCTGATCGAGCGCTTAGTCGGCCTTAATTTTGATCAGTTTTCCCGCGCCGTGATGCTGGCGCAAAACGAATTTGCCGCCTTTTTACGGGCACAAGGCGACGAGCGCGCGGCGCTGTTAGAGCGCTTAAGTGGCACACAAAAGTATTCCCTCGTTGGTCAGCGGGTTTTTGAGGGCTACAAGGCCAAACTCAATGAAGTAACCTTGTTCCAGAGCAATATGAATGCCGTGCATTTGCTCAGCGACGAGGAACTTGCCGCTTTGCAGCAACAGCAGCGAGAACAGAATGCACTCCAGCAAAGCCGTAAACAACAAAGTAGTGCTTACCAGATGCAATTGCAGTGGTTTGCCAACGAACAAAGTATCACCGCCGAGCTACAGAATTTGCAGACGCAACTGACTCAGGCCACCGAGGGGTTACACTTAGCCCAAGGTGCTTTTAAACAGGCTGAGCTCAGCGCCCGTTGTCGACAAATCAGCGACAATATAAATAATACCGAGCGCTTGAGACAGCGCTTACAGCAAGATGAGCAGCGAATTGTTGCTTTACAAGGCTCAGACGCTCAGGCTCAATGCGAGCAGGCGCAGCAGATACAGCAACAGGCCGTATCCATCTATAGTCAGGCTCAGGCTCGCCTGAGTGAGCAAAAGCCGGCGCTGCAGCAGGCCATTACCCTGGACGCTCAGGTACAGCAATTGCGCCAGGGATTAGCACAGCAGCAAGAGCAAATAGTCGCTCAAAACCGCGAGCAGCATGAGCTACAAGGACAAGGTGCCAAGTTGCAACTTAGTGTCGAGCAATGTCAGGCGCAGTTACAACAAAAACTGACGCAGGCGAGCGCTCAACCCTGGCTTGTGGAGTTAGTAAAAAATCGCTCTCACTATCAGCATCTATGGCAGCCAATCACCTTGCATTCACAGCTCAGGGAACAAAAAAATACCCAGTTACAAGGGCATCAATCCGAGCTGACGAAACTTAACACTCGCATTGCGGAACTTACCGAGACGCTCACACGCACTCAGGAAAAAAACCTTGGCCAGGAGCAACGCATTGTGCAACTGGAACAAGAGCTAAAACACCAGTCTCCTGGGGCATTGCAGCAAAATATAGGCAGGTGGCAACAGGGTCTGCAGCATTATCGTCGCTGGCACGACTTGGGGCTTAAAATTGCTCAGTGGCGCCAGCAACAAGCGCATAATCAAGGGCTATTGGCGCAGTATCAGCAGCAGTTGAACGAGCGTCAAACCCAGCTGCCACTCTTGCAGCAAGAGGTAGCCAATGCTGAGCAGGCCTATAATCAGGTGCAGTTGCGTGCCAGTGAAAAGATCAGTGTTTTACGTACTCAGTTAAATGCCGGCGAACCCTGCATGGTGTGTGGCTCCTGTGAGCATCCTTTTGCAGTGGAAGCGGGCGAAAGCAGCCCCTTCGATGCCCTACTGGCGGACTTTGCCGCCCAGCTTAAGCTGGCTAAAGATAATTTGGATCAGTATTTAACCCACTGCCATGAGCTACAAACCTCGGCCCGATTAGCTGAGCAAGAGCTTAGCACTCTAGCCGCAAGCCTTATTCAAGCCCAGCAAGAGCAAGACCAGTTAGGTGCGCAGTTGGCACACTTTTGTCCTGAGCCGGGGCTGGATAAGTTGGCCGAGCGATACTTTAGCGACCAATTGCAAAGCTTGAATGACAAGTACCAGAGCGCCACGGCACTTGAACAGGAGTTAGTAAAATTGCGATCTGCGTTGCAGCAAGGGCGAACGCTTGCCGAGCAACAACAGCAGCAACAGCGCCTGTGTGAGCAGCAAAGCCAGCACTTACAGCTACAGTATCAACGCCTTAGTGATGAACTTGAAGCTGAGCAGGAGCGCAGCCAGGACAGTATTGCGCAATTAAAAGCGGTATTTTGCGAGGCGCCTTGGTGGCGTGATGAGCCAGCGTACCTCGCCTCCTGCTGGCCACAGTTGCAATTGCAGCTGCAAGAGTATGATCAGGAACAGCTTAAAATATCGCAACTAGAACAAAATGTTAGTGATACTAAACTGGAGTGGATCAGATTTTTACCAAGTTGTCGGCCTGCACCGCTCAACTGCAGCAATTAACGCGGCAAGAGCAACACAGTGGCGAGGAGATCAGGAATTTACTAACTCGTCGTCATGCCCTGCTCGCTCCCCAATTGCAGCCCCAGCAATTACTGCTTCAGCTTGAACAGGCCCTCGAACAAGGCGCGACTAGTCTGCAAGGGGCGCAGCAAGAATTGCAGCAGGCGCAAAGCAGGCTTGAGCGCGAACGCAATGAATATGAGCACTTGGTAAAAAATTGTTCTCAGTTACAGCAGGACTTAAGCGAACTGGAAACGGCCTTTAGTCATTGGTGCAGCGCCAATTTTGCTCCCGAAGACGAAATTGGCCGCGAGCAGATCCGAGTTTTACTAAGTCGCGATAGTGTTGAGGTTGATGCCCTGCTCGCTCAGCAGCAGACGTTGCAACAACAGCAGGTGCGCCTTGAAGCGCAATTGACACAAACGCAGCAGCGTCATAGTGCACATCAACAAGTGCGTCCAGAGCAAGCACAGAGTGATATAGAGGCACGCAAAGCGGCGCTTGATAATGACTATGAGCAGACTCAGCAAACACTGACTCTGATCGCCGCCAAGCTTGAGAATCACCGTCAGAATCTTGCCCAGCTGGCCGATCAGGCCGATCAACTGCAGCAGTTACAAGCCCAGCTGAAGACCTGGGCCACCCTTAACAGCGCCCTGGGTGATGCGCAGGGTAAGCGTTTGCGTAATCTGGTACAAAGCCAGACTCTGACTATTTTGCTCGCCTATGCAAACCAACATCTGCACTCCTTGTCGAAACGTTATCGCCTTACCCGTATCCCTAATACCCTGGATATTGCCATAATTGATCAGGATATGGCGGATGAGCAGCGCAGCGTTAATACTCTCTCCGGCGGCGAATCCTTCTTGGTATCGTTGGCGCTGGCACTGGGGCTCGCGTCCTTATCTTCGAACAAGGTGAAAATAGAGTCCTTGTTTATTGATGAAGGCTTTGGCACATTGGATGCTCAGACCCTGAGCGTTGCCATGGATGCGCTCGACAACCTGCAGGCGCAGGGGCGCAAGGTGGGGGTGATCTCCCACGTTGCCGAGCTCACGGAGCGGGTTGCCACGCAAATCAAGGTGGTAAAACGCCCAGGCGGATATTCGCAGATACGCTGTGAATGAGCTATAAGCTAAGAAGAGCCAAATTAAGGAACCATTATGCCCAGTTTTTTAGGTGACGAAGCCACTCACTACGACCAACGAATTCATCGCTTGGTGCCTGGCTACGATCTATTACAGCAGTTGACTCAGGCTCAGTGCCAGGCGGCGCTTAGCGAGGACGCTGAAGTGCTTGTGGTCGGCGTCGGTACCGGCTCTGAGATTCTGGCTCTAGCCAAGGCCAAACCTAAGATGCGTTTTGTCGTCCAGGATATTTCTGCCGATATGCTCAGCCTGGCGCAAAAGAGCTTCGAGCAGGCGGGGATCAGCGACAGGGTGCAGTGCCATTGTGGTAGCGTGGCGGAAATCGAAGGTAACTTCGATGCGGCCTTGTGTTTGCTGGTGCTGCACTTTGTCGCCGACAATGGCGATAAGGCCGACTTATTGAGCGCCGTACGCCAAAGGTTAAAGCCAAGTGCCTGGCTGTGGTTGGCGGATTTAATGAAGCCGCAAACTCCCTTCGAGCTAGACGCTCAGTTTGTCGTTTGCCAACAATTGGGACTGACCGATATAGGTGTAAAGCGCACCCGGCATAGCTTTGAACATGAGTTTTATCCGCTTGATCGTATTCGCCTTGCTGAGTTGTTGGATCAGACCGGCTTTGGTACTGCTCAGTGTTACTTTAAGGCCTTGGGCTTTACTGGCTATGCGATACGTTGCCAATAGCCTGATTTAGATGTAACCCGGAACCAGTTCCCGGATCAGCTGGCAGAGCTTATCGATTTTTACATTGCTAAGCTGACGATAGTCGAAATAAGGGCAGACCAAAACCCGGTTTGCCTGATCCACTGCAAACTCTTTGTCCAGCCAGATCAGATTTATACCAAGTGAGGGCTGTGCAGCCAGCTCCTGAGCATAGGTGCGACCGGCGATCACATGCAGGGCAGGGCTATTAAACTCGGGCGTACTGAACAACAAAGCCGTATTGCTGTGCTGGCGCAGCAGCAATTGATCCCGCAGTTGTTGCCAGCTTTGAAATTCCCCCAATCTCCCTTGCGTACCGTGCAAGGCAAACAGCCACTTGGCGTAGACATTAAACACCTTACGCCAGCCGTTGCCTGCTTCGGCATTGATCTTCTCTATGGCCTCTTTGTCTAAAGGCAACACGGTATGCAGTTGTTGAAACTCGACAAGGGGAGGGCGATTTTTCACATAAACGCGGATGGCAGCATCGGCGGCACCAAATCCTATAGCCTGCGGCATAATTTTCGCCTTGTTGTTAGTAAAATAGCGATCCAATTATACCCCTGACTGCGTACTCATCTAAAGTGATTACTAAGACTTATAAGCAAAGGAAAAACAATGAAAATCACCATAACTAATAAGATCATTATTTTACTAACCCTGTTACTGAGCGCCTGTACTTCCATGCCTGAGCAGGTAACGCCAGTGACTCCATTTGAGCTCTCCCGCTATAGCGGAACCTGGTATGAAATTGCCAGAATGCCGCATTCCTTTGAAGAAGGCTTGTCCAAGGTGACGGCTACATACAGCATAAATGACGATGGCTCGGTAAAGGTCTTAAACAAGGGTTTTAATGCCGAAACGGGGCAGTGGGCCAGTGCCCAAGGTAAAGCTAAATTTGTCGATGCGAGCGATGTTGGGCATTTAAAGGTATCGTTTTTTGGTCCCTTCTACTCCTCGTATGTGGTATTTAAGCTCGACCAGGATTCATATCAATACGCTTATATCAGCGGCTATAACACAGACTATGCCTGGCTTTTGGCGAGAACACCAAGCGTTGATCCGGCCCGTGTTGAAGACTTCAAAAGAGAATTAGCTGCGCGAGGCTTCGCTGTTGATAAGCTGATTTTGGTGGCGCAGTAAGTAGTTGAGGGCATCGGTATAAAGTTGTAAAGGGGGTTTACAGATCATTATTTTACTAAGTGAGGCTTGTTGAGTTAGTAAAATATTGATCTTAACCCTGGGCATAAGCAGGATAAGGGCAGTTGCTTAGATAAATTCGGTTAAAGAGATCCAATAGGTGCAGTCGCTTTCGTGTAAGCGAAGGGGGTTATACGCCGGCAACCACTCGTATAACAGGTTTTATAGCCATTTTTGCTACCTATTTAGCTGCCGAGCAGCGGCTTTGCCCCTGATCAGTTGGTAAAAATCTGATCTGTGTTGAGATCAATATTTTACTAACTAGGTCATCAAGTTAGTAAAACTATGATCCCAATAATAACAATACCTTGTAGTGCCAGCCTATTTTGCTTGTCGCTGTCCCGCGCTATCAGCTAGGCTGTAATAAAGCCTTTGATCAGCCTACGCATGGATTTACTCGATAAAATACGCGCCTGCACCTTGTGTAAGGCGTATCTGCCCTTGCCGCCCAAACCCGTGTTGCAGCTTCACTGTGATGCAAAAATACTGATCGCCGGACAGGCGCCGGGGATCCATGCCCACAATGCCGGACGGCCTTTTGACGATGCCAGTGGTGTGCGGCTGAGACAATGGTTGGGGGTAACGGAGGAGGACTTCTACGATGCGCACAAGTTTGCCATTGTGCCCATGGGATTTTGCTATCCAGGCACAGGTAAACAAGGCGATCTGCCGCCGCGTCCTGAATGTGCTGCAACCTGGCGTGAGCAGGTGCTTGAGGCCTTACCACAACGGCAACTGACCTTGGTGTTAGGCCAGTATGCCATGCGTTATCATTTGCAAAAACGCTATAAAACCGTCACAGCTGCGGTACAGGACTGGCGTAGCCAATGGCCGGATACGCTGGCGCTTCCCCATCCTAGCCCGCGTAATAATATCTGGCTTAAGCGCAACCCCTGGTTTGAACAAGAGCTCTTACCGGAGCTGAAAACCCGCGTTGCTACAGTCCTGGCGCAATAGTTTCCTTAAATCACTAGATCTTTAGCATTCGCTCCAGGGCTAGGCTTGTTGCAACAAGCCTAGTGCGGCTTGCTTGCCATTGGCAGCGATGCGTTCGCCTTCGCCATAGGTCGCTTTTACTATGGCTCCTTCAACGAGCAGGGCGATTAATGGGGCTTTGATTACTAACTCTGGGGTAAGCAACGTCGCGATAAAGGCTTCCACTTCGGCTTTATGCGCTGCGCAATGGCGCAAAATCTCGGTATGGCTGGCATCAAACTCGCCTTGGCTATTAATAAAAAAACAGCCTCGGTAGGCGCCTAACGCCTGCACTTCACCGCTAAACCATAGCGCTAAGGCGTCGAATAGGGCGGCGATTTTCTGCTCTGGCTCCTGGCCTTGAACGGCGCCGCTAAGCCAGTGCATAAAATTGTGATGGCGCACGTCTAGGGTGGCAAGGATCAGCTCATCCTTACTATTAAAGTGATGATAGAGGGTCTTTTTTGCTACACCGGATTCCGCTAATACCTGGTTAATGCCGACGGCGCGTATGCCGTGGCGATAAAAAAGCGTCAACGCCGTGTCTATCAGCACCTGCCTTTTGTCTTGCATGATTCAGTTCCTACAGCTTGCGGCGCTGATATCTGGCGCCGAATGAAAATAGCTTGACACAGGTAGACCGTGTTGTCTACCTTAAAAAGTAGAACGAGTTGTCTACTTAAAGGGAAAAGGAAGTGAATACAATGATAAAGCACGTTATCGCTGGCTTTGGTGCGGCCATAGCAATCGGGGTATTGGCCTATTTGGATAGTTTAAACACGCAAATGCTGTGGTTGATGGCGCCCTTTGGCGCCACGACAGTGCTGGTATTTGGTGTGCCTAATAGCCCATTAGCCCGGGCAAAAAATGTTATTTTGGGGCATCTTGTCACCGCATTTATTGGCGTGGTATTTAGTTTGTATGCGCCTATCACGCCCCTAAGCATGGCCATAGCGACGGGACTGGCGGTGAGCTTGATGTTGGTGAGCGATACCACCCATCCTCCTGCCGGTGCTAATCCCGTGCTGATCATGCTGGCGCAACAAGGCTGGATGTATTTGTTGTCGCCGGTTTTGATCGGCGCCGTGTTAATCGTGCTCCTGGCCTCAATTCAGCGCCGGGTAGTGGCGCGTTTTGAGGCCTTACCCCAGCATTAGGGTGTGAGCGACCAATAAAAAGGGGGTGTAAACCCCCTTGCCAAATTCAGCTTTGCTTGTTGAAGTACTTTTCGTTAAGAACCAGCGCCGCCATAATGATGCCGCCGCCCAAGGTGAGGCGCCAGATATCGGCGTCGCGGTTCCATATCAATACATTTACCAGGATCCCCGCTGGGATAAGCAGATTGTTCATCACCGCTAGGGTACCGACATTGACCAGGGTCGCGCCCTTATTCCAGGCAAAATACCCGAGCCCGGAGGCGACCAAACCGAGATAAACCAAAACCGTCCATTGCGTCGTCGTTTGCGGCAGCGCTGTGGTATCGCCAAACAGGGCATAACAGCTTAAGGCCACCACCAAAGCGCCAATATAAAAACAGGCAAATATTTGATGCTGAGCCAGGCCTGGGTTTTGAGCCATAAGGCGTTTATACAGCACCTGACCGCTGGCAAAACACAGGTTTGCCGCCTGGACTATGGCAAAACCAAGGATAAAGCCCTGATTAATGCCATCGAAGCGAATAGCCACGGCGCCGACTATGGCCAGCAGCGCTACCATAAAAAAGCCTGGGTTAAAACGTCCGTCCAAGGCATCGTTGAGCAAGGTGACATACAGGGGCGTCATTACAGTAAATAGCAGCACTTCCGGCACGGTTAAGTACAAAAAGGAGTGATAGTAAAACGCGTACATCAGGCCTAATTGCACCGCACCTATGGCCATCAGCTTGCACGTCATAGCAAGTGTCAGTTGGGGCAGGCGTAAAAAGGGTAGAAATACCAAGGTCGCCAGGGCGATACGTGTCAGCACGGAAAACCAGGGATCAACCTGACCGGCCAGATACACGCCAATCAGGCTAAATGAAAATGCCCACAGCAAGGTGGTGGCGAGAAGATAGGTCATAAGGAGTTATTATTGCCATTGTCATGGCGCTATTATGACGCGGAAGACGGAGACTGCGAAGAGGGGAGGGAGTTTTGTTTAAAAGGGTGCTGAAAATAGGGCGTAGACAGGCGCCTACGCCTTTTTTTGCGGGTACTATTGCACGTAGGCGCTAAACAGCTGCTGCAGCTGTGGCATATATTCGCTGACAATAGCGAGGTTGTTATCGCTAATCTCTTCCTTGCTCGCCTCATTGGCCTTGCCCAGGGCGCCTAGGAGCGAATTGCTGTCGCTGCTCTTGCTGCCGGAGAGGCTTTGCAGACCACCCATTACCTGGTCTACACGCTGCTGGTTTTCGGCAGAAAGGCTGCCTTTCATATTGGCCAGGTAGGCGCTGCTGATCTCACTGCCCACGCTGATAAGCTGCTCTGGAGTAAAGCCATAAGCGCTTAGCATGGTGGCAAACTCCTGATACATGCCGTTGTCTTTTAACATGGTGATGGCGCTGTTCATCATGGCATTATTCGTTGTGCTCGCATCGCCTTGTTGTTCCTGTTGGGCGCCAAGCAGGGCACCAGCGTCAATACCGCCCTGGTAATCCGCCCAATCGGTCACCGTAGGAGCGGCTTTAAGAAATTTTTCTACGTCCGCAGTGGTAAGCTCCAGTGCCCAGGCCTGAGCCGAGCTAAATGCCGCTGATGCGGCCAGGGTAAGTGCGATAAATATCTTTTTCATTGTTATCTCCATTAATAAATCTTGATTTGCGTCGCGCTCGTCACCATTTTAGAGTGGAAGCCTATTTGGATTACACTGATTGGGTCACATTGACTGGGTCACATTGACTCTATGATAGACTCTAAAGGCGATGATAATAGGCTAGAGCCTTTAAGCTAAGATGAACAGCTAAGTTGAACAAGTAATGCTACAAATTTCCAACTCCGTAACCATAGATGAATGGGAAGTCGAACTCAGTGCGATCCGCTCACAAGGCGCCGGAGGCCAGAACGTCAATAAGGTGGCGACAGCCATTCATTTGCGTTTCGATATCAAGCGCTCAAAACTACCCGACTTCTATAAAGAGCGGCTCTTGGCGTATCGCGACAGCCGTATCACCAAGGACGGCGTCATAGTGATCAAGTCGCAAAGTCACCGCACCCAGGAGCAAAACCGCGAAGAAGCCTTGCAGCGCTTAAAGGAGCTCATTTTGGCCGCTACCAAGGTGGAAAAAAAGCGCCATGCTACCAAGCCTACCCGCAGTACTCAGCGCAAGCGGGTCGACCAAAAAGTGCAGCGTGGGCGCACCAAGGAATTAAGGAAACTGCCAAAGATCTAAGGCCCTCAGCGGCCTTAACTCACAATCTCAACGTGCGGCATGTTTTGTTGAATATAGGCTTTTAAGTCGTCCAAATAACTGCCGTCGAACACCAGCTGCAACTGCCCGCCACCATTGTAGGCAAGCTGGAACAGTCCCTTATCATCGCAGCGCTCAATCACCACCTTATACACTTCATAAATTGGCAAAGCGACCTTACCCACTTTGAGAAGCTGCCCTTCAACTTTTATTTTTGCCAAAGGGTTAGTGGTATTTATCTGAGGTGAAGATAAATTGAGGCGCAAAATTAGCGCGAAGTTGGCGAGCATGGCTAGGGCGAACAGCAGATTACTCCCACTGATAAAGCTTCCAATCAAAGCGCATACGGCCACTGCAGCAATAGGGTATACCCACCAAGATTTCTGTTCCTGTTTTAAAGAGACCCTGTGCATCATCATCCTTGTTGTCCCTGTTTTAGCGTAATTGTAACCTCGAATTCCTAAAATAACCTTAAAAATAAGTATGATGGCGCGTCGCACTAAAGCGGTTGAGCAAGTGATGTATTAAATAAACCAGGCATAGGCTGACGGCGATGGCCACGCAGACCGAGCTAAAGCGATACAGGGCGCTGTAGATTAAATCCTGATCCGGTGCCAAAGATTGGCCGAACAAAATACCGAAGGTGGTGATCACACCAAAGCCAATACCCGGCAGCCCACCGCCAAGCACATGGTAGCGACTGAACACAAAGGTTAAGATCCATAGCACCAAGATCGGAAATAATAGAATCTGGCTGTAGTTAAACAGCAGAATTTGCGCCCCTAATGCCAGGTTACAGCCTATCAAGGTGCCAATGATGCGCTGCCAGCCCGCCATGCCCGCCGCCTTCCAACACAGCGGCAGGAGGATCAGGATAGAGGCGGCCTGAGCCGATACCGAGTCTTGTAAGTCCAAAACCTGGAAGGTAATAAAAGACATGGTGGTGACGCTGGCACACAAAAGCACTTCATGGCGTACGCTGGCATTGTCTTTCGCTGGGCGCTGAGGCAAGGTGCGTGGCGCTACGTCCGGGAACAACCAGTGCATCAAATAGGCGCTGCCCAAACTGACACTTACGGCCAGGACATTGCTAAAAATAAGCTCATACAGGTCCATGCCCGCAGGGCTATAACTGGCGAAATGCCACTGAATCGACAACCCCACCACGCTGAGCGCGCCGAATAAGAAATTCACGCCACGACTCATCTGGTAAAACAAAAAGGCAAAGACCAAAAATGCCGCCAGCGACATGAGCACAGGGTGAAACCCCAGCAGACCTTGCACCATAAGAACTGCAAAGGCACAAAAGAGCGCGCTGGCGACAAACTGGCAGGCAATATGGGCATTGATCACAGGTACCATTCCCAGCAGCAGCATGGGGTAAACGGTAAAAAAGATGCCCATGGGCCAGTTGAATAGCTTACTTAGGGTAAAACCTAGGGTCGCACCACTGGCGATACGTAGCATTTGTCGAACATCGTTGGCAGTCAGCGTCATAATTCCACCTCTTCCATCAATAGATGTAGTGCATCAGGCTGACGAATTTAATTTGCACCTTGGCGAGGGCGGCGCGAATACCGCCGTCGGGAATAATCTGCACCGTAGCGCGGGAGCCGCTTGGTAAGTAGGTTAATTTAGCGCTCGATTGCGGCTCAAGTTGCAAATGGATGCGCTGGCGCTGTGCGTCGCGTACCCAGCGATTTGACGTTTCTACCTGAGCCAGGGCGCCGTTAGCATTAAGCTGACCATCGCTGGAGCCGGCGGAAAATTCGCTGACATGGGCGCTAAAAACCTGACCGGGCAGGGCGTCGAAGCTCACCAGAGCGGTTTTGCCAACACGCACATGGTAGAGCGACTTTTCGCGAAAATCGGCGGCCAGATCCAGGCTGTTTGCAACCAGGCCTGTCATGGCCATGCCAGCCTTGGCATAGGTGCCTGTGGTCACCTGCAGGTTGCTGATCACGCCATCATGGGGCGCTAGTACCTGGGTATAGCTTAGGTTCAATTGGGCCTGGGCCAGAGCATTTTTGGCCTGTTGCAAGGCAACATTGTTGTCGCCGTGGTCGCCACGCTTGATTTTGGCAGCCTGGATTTTCGCTTTAATGGCACTGACCTGGGCCTTGGCGGTGGCCAGGCCGGCGGTAATTTCATCGCTTTGCTGCTCGGAAATCGCTTTGCTTACGAGTAGAGCGGCACTTCGCTTGTGTAAGCGTTGCTGTTCATTGAGCTTGGCCTTAGCGGCGCTTAAATCGGCGTTGAGGGCGCTAATGTCGGCATCGAGCTGCTGATTTTGCAATTGTACCTGCGCCAGGGCTAACTCGGCCTGCTGCACCGCTAACTCGTAAGGTCGGGGATTGATGCGCATCAGTAACTGGCCGGCTTTTACCGGCTCGTTATTACTTACTTCCACCGCCACAATATCGCCGTTTACTTGGGGTGTGATCTGGGTTACCTGATGGTACACCCGCGCTTGGGGAGTCATCGGCATATAAAGGTCGGCGACGATAAAATAGCCAAAACACAGGATAAAAAAGCCGATGGCGATTTTTACGTATCGGGCAAATTGTTGATCTGGGGTGCGGGGCTGGCTCACAACTGCTCCTCCTGTATTAAATTAAGGGCATTTTCTTCAAGTTGGATCAGGCCTTGGGCAAGGCCGTTGAGTTGCTCGTCGCTGAGGTTCCTATAGAGCTGAGTTTTAATCTCGGCAATACGGGCGCGCAACAGCACCATTTGCTGGTGTCCTTGCTCGGTAAAATACAGGCGTCGACAACGTTTATCCTGACTATCGACTCGGCGTTCGATAATCTCACTTTGCTCCAACTGCTTAAGGGTGCGCGTCAGGCTTGGCATTTCGAGCCCCAAATTAGTCGCTAACTCATGCTGAGTACAGCCCTCACCAAGGTGCTGCATATACATCATGGCCGTCCACCTTGGCTGGGTAAAACCCAAGGGCTCTACCGCCACCGAAATAGCCTGACGACAAATACGATGAACGCGACCCAGTTGCCCACACAGGCTTAGATCCAGGGTTTCATGAAAAGGGGTATCGGACATGAGCAACAATTCCAAATTAGTTAGCGTGCTAATTAGTTTAATTTAGTTAGCATGCTAAGTAAATGTTGTTTACTGCTTAAATCTATGTGCTAAGGCTAGCTTCTTGATAGGAAAATAAAAAAAGGGCTCTCAGGAACGCTGTAAAGCCCGTTTACATAGCCAGTTATTGCTGCTTAAAGAGGAAGAACCTCGAATACCACCACATAGCTGCCGCGGCGCATGGTCGCCGGTGCCTTGCCTTGATTGTCCTCATATTCGGCTTCGAGCCAATACATGCCCGGCTCGCTAAACTCCAGGGTGAATTTACCGTTTTGGTCGGTGCTGAGTTCGGTAGCCACCTGTTGATCGCGATATCGCTCATCCTGACGTACCAGGGTTATGGTCGTGCCCGGTGCGGCTTCACCATCCATTAGAAACTGCATGTCAGCCGCTTCTCCTACGTATAAATCGTTGGGGTGGGTGAGGGCATTGAGTTCCAGACCTTGCCCCGTAGGCTCAAGGGCCACTGCATTCGGCGCTCCTAAGGTGACAAAGGTTTCCATGCGGCGCGCTACCTCACTGACTTGCAAATCCTTGGCGTTTTTCGGCACCTGCTCGGCGAATTGCTCCACCGTGCCCGTTTTTCCGCGTCCAGGCCACCTTTGCTCTTGTCCTTGAGCATCGACCCAGCGCGCCATGAGGGAGCGGCTGGCGTTGAATATCCGATAGGTACCGGCGTTGGTCAGGTGCAGGTCAAACACGCTGCGATAGCGCAGTTTGGCGCTGTTTTGCAGGGCCACTGCTTTGCCATCTGGCCCTACTGCGGACAGGCGTTGCAGCGGGTAGGCATGGTGATCCGGATTGAAAATACCATTGGCTATGGCCGCATCGAAGGTGATCCAGGCCTCATCGCCGGATACTACTGTGGTGTTGGGTTTTAGCCAGGCGCGGTGGGCGTGGGCGTTGTGTCCGAATAAAACGCTGGCACTTAGGCTGGCGCAGATAATAAGGGATGATAATTTAACTAGCTTCACAGCTTGGGCTCCATGGTTAGGGTAATAGTACCGAGCTCGTGCTTTCCTTGCTCGGTGAGAGTGATCGATTCGCCGCTGGGCAGGGCGATGGGTATTTGCACTAATTCGCGACCACCCAGTTCACGCGCCGCTTCAATATTCAGGCTGTAATTGCCATTCGGCAGGGCTTTTATGTCCGTCATAAAAGGGCTTAAATCCAGTGTTACCGTGCCCGGTCGGCGAGTGGCGCCGGTTACGCCATCGACAGGTAGGCTTAGGCTGCGACCGCTGCGACGCCACCATAGGCGTAAATCTTTAAGCCATTTTTCGCCTTCGCGGTCGGCCATTTTGGTGTCGTACCAATGCGCCAGGTTTATCACCGCCTTGCCTTGTTCGTCGGCCAGCCAAATGGCGACATAGGGCGGGTGATATTCGGCCACCGTCAGTCTGGGGATCTCCACCTCTAGCTGACTTCTTTGTGCCGCGTGCGCGGGTATGGCCAGTACCAAAGCGGGAATGCCAAGCCCCGCCAGTACTAGGGGCCAGGTTGACTTGCGGCCCTTGGCATAGCGTTTAAGCAGCAGCAATCCGGTGAGTGAAAAGACGATACAGGCAATGGAGAAGAGATCGAGAAACAGACTCCACCAGATGCCGGTGTTGCGGCCCTTATGCAGGTCGTTAAAATAGGCGACCAAGCCGCGATGAGTCGCTTCCTGGTAAAACTCGCCCGTGTCCAGGGCCACGGTAAACCAGGAATCACTGCCCGCCTTAGGCATGGCGACATAGAGCTCAAAGTCGCTCCACTGTATTTGCGCATTGGCGGCTAACCTTTGCTTGGTTTGCCCTGTATACCAGGTGGCAAAACTTTGTGGCAGTTGCTCGCGCTGATTGGCAGCGGCGAGCTGGGTTAAAATTGCACCGGGTACTCGGGCTTCGACTTGTGTTACTTGTGCCTGGCTTTCAATGCTGCCGGCGTGATTGAGGGTGATGCCGGTGATGGCGAACAACAACATGCCGAATAGGCATACCGCCGAGCTTATCCAATGCCAGGCTTTGAGATCCCAAAGCTTACTGCGTTTAGTCACGTATTTACTCCAGTTCGACGTGGCAATTTTTACGTCCAAATAAAAGAAATGATATTCATTATCATTTAATGTTATGATGTCGCCATCTTAGGAGCAATTGGCTTTTACTTAAAGCTGATATAAGTAACGCTTAACATAATGAATTCTAAAATAACGCGCGCGCTACAGGTGTTTGTGAAAACGGTTGATGCGGGCAATATGAGTCACGCGGCGGCACAGCTGAATATGACAGCTTCGGCGGTGAGTCAGCAGATAACCAAGTTAGAGCAGGACATAGGTTTAAGCCTGTTTAATCGTAATACCCGTAAACTGACGCTGACCGAGGCGGGGGAAATCTATTACGCCTCGGCGCAGCAGCTGTTGGCCACCGCCAAACGAGCGCAGCAGCAGCTGGAACAGTTGCAGCACACCCCGTCGGGACGGTTGAAAATAGTCGCCCCCATAGGCTTTGGTGGCGGCCTGTTAAGCCAGCCTATTAAGCAACTTACGGAGCGCTTTCCTAAAATCGAGCTGCAATTAACGCTTACCGATGAGCCCTTCGATATTATCGCTGCAGGGGTCGATCTTGCTATCTGTATAGGCCCTTTACACGACTCAACATTAATTGCCCGCCACCTAGCCGACTGGCAGCTGATCCCCTGTGTCAGCAGCGCACATCCGCTGGCGCAAACAGACTCAGAGAACCCGCAAGCCCTGACTGCGCACACCCTCATTGGCCATGTCAACTCTAAGCGTTTGGCCCTGGCGTTAACCCATGAGCACAGCGGGGAAAGCTGCTCTTTGGATGAGCCCAAATTGATGGTCAATAACATGCAGACGGTGATCCAGCTAACCTTGGACGGCATAGGTTATGGCATGCTGCCAGAGCCGGAGGTGCGCCATCTAATCGCCGCAGGCAAGCTCAAGCGCCTATGCCCGCAGTGGCATTTACCCCATTACAGCGTGTACGCGGTCACCCCGCACCGGGATGCGGTGGCGGCCAAAACCCGCGCCGCCATCGACAGTCTGCGCACCTGGTTTGAACAGGTGTCTAATGATCCGGACTTGTTTGTGGGAGCAAGCTAGAAGGAGACCTTTACCCTTGCACCAAGGTAGTACGAATGCCCTGCTCATAGGGAGTCACTGCAAAATCGGGGAAGCGGGCTTTAAACTTGTCTGAGACAAAAATATTGTCTGTGGTGTAGCGCGGCAGCAGCTCTTTTGTTTCCCTCAGCTGTTTATTAAACAGGCTGACGAGGCTATGTTGCAAGCCTCTTAGCACCTTGTAGCAGCATGGCTTGCCAAGCACCCGCGCGGCGGTGGCGATAAATTCTTTGTAGGTCAGGCGAGTATCATCGCAGGGCAGGTGCCAGGTTTGGCCATACGCATCCTCGGTGTTGCCTAACAGCGCCATGGCACGGCTGGCGTCGGGCGTGTAAATTAGGGTACGCAAGGTATCATCACGTAAGAATACCAAGGCCTGTTGGTTGGCGCGTAACTTATCTAAGACGGTCGCATTGGTAATACTTTGCGTTTTCCCCGGCCCATAGAACTCAGGCGCTCGACAGATCATGGCCTTAACTTCACCTTTTTGCATCGCTTCTAACAGCATGGTGGTGATCTGCGCCCGCACGCGGCCTTTGGCTCCATAAGGTTTAAACGGCGCGTCTTCCGTTTGTGGCACATTGTTTTGCTCATACATATAGGTGTTGTCGAAATACACCAGCTTAGCGCTGTGAGTCGCACAGGCCTTGATGACATTGGCCATCATAATCGGCCATTGTTGCACCCAAATAGCAGAGTCGATGGGCAGCCCCGCAGTGAAATACACTATGCTGGAGCCCGCAATCGCGTCATGCGTTTGCTGGGCGTCTAATAAGTCGGCACTGAGCAGCTCATCCGTCGGGTTTATCTTGCTTGGACTGCGGCTAACAAGGCGTATTGCCTGGGTATGCTCTTGGTATAAGGCCTTCGCCAGTTCAGTACCAATTTGCCCACTCGCTCCAAGTATGGTTTGCATAAGATGCTCCGCGATTGTGTGAATATGGCTATCACTCTAACCTTAAAGTTAACTTTAATGTCAAACGTAAATATGAATAAGGTATGGAGGGGGAGCAAAGATTAACTGGGACGCCGGGAAAGGAGAGGTTAGTTATGGTGAATATGGTTTTGTCTCTGAGACTGTTTTTAACGACATATCGTCTTTTATCCTTCCACCGAAATTACTGTTTATACATCCATAATCGATGAGTTTCTCCCATAGTCAGGAAAACGACCCAATGGGTCGTTTTTGTCGTGTCCACGTTTATAGCAACTTAGCGTAACTTCAATGCTGGTAAGTACTTTCTAAATTTGCTATCAATGGTCATAGGACAAAAACGAGACAGATTGCGGCAGAAAAACGACCCAATCGCTCGATATTAAATTGTTATATTTCTTAATCAAGCCAACAGGGAATCCAATGAACTCAGAAGACATTCAAAAAATCCTCAATGATCCTACCAAGCTTCAGGAGTTTGCGGATTTAAATAATTTGGCAGTTTTGGCAGCCAAAGAAATACTTCAGCGATTACTTGAAAAACCGGAAGTTTCTGAGGAGGCTAATAAATATATTTGGTCGGACAATAGCAGCGCAGATTTAAAGGGTTATGCTGCTGGGGAAGAAAAAGGATACAAGAGAGGCCACGAAGCAGGTTTTGTTAAAGGTGCATTTCTTGGGGTGTTGGCTGCTGGCTCAGCAGTCGCTGCATATGTCTTTAGCAAGAAATAAATATAACAAACCGCTCAAACACGTTACAGCCACAAAAAGCGTGGCCTCCACTGCACTCGCTAACGCTCGCCGTTTAGCGGGGCGTTACCACCGTCCGCCTCTGGCACAGAGCCGCCAATCAGACCCCCCAGGGCTGTGTTAAAGGGGTCGGTTTACTACCTACTTATCAAGTGCTTCAAGAACCTTATCGGCCAGCTCCCAGGGATTGAAGCCTTGCTTGCCATAGTCGAGTCCACGGCGAACAATCACCAGCTCTTTTTCGGGGATCACCACGACAAACTGGCCGCGATTACCGCGTGTGGTAAAGGCTTTTGCTGGGCCGTTATTCTTATCCGCCTTGCGCAGCCACCACTGGGCGCCGTAGTCGTAGCCTCGCGTTGCTGACGCGGGCGCAGGGGTGGTTGAGTATGCTAACCACTGCGGCGAGATGATTTGCTCGCCAAACCATTTGCCGCCATTGACGTACAGCATACCGAAGCGCGCCAAGTCACGCGCCGTTGTGTACATTTGGCTGCTAAAGATGAAGTCGCCATATTGGTCTGTGCTGACAAGCGTGTTGTACATCCCGAGCTTGTTGAACAGTTCACGCGACGGGAATTGGTGGTACTGTGCAACACTATCAAAGGTGTTTTTAAACGACATGGTTGCGAGCAGCGTGTCGTAGTTTTCATAGTCCCAAAAGGTGCCCGGCTCGCGTACAAGGCCCCGATTCACGGCACCCGCTGCCGAGCTCTCACCCGCCCAATACGCAAGGCCTGAGCCGTTTGCGTACTCCATATTGAAGCTATCGACAGGGTAGAGCCCAGAAGACATTTGCAACGCATTGCCCAAGGTGATTTTATGGCGCGGGTCGGCCTCAGGGTTTGCAAGCTGTGGCGACCACTCCAGGTTCAATGAGCTAGTCACCGCCATTTCTTTACGGTCGATCTTGATACCTGCTAGTGTCGCAAACACACTCTTCGCCGTGCTCCAGGTGCGCGTTTTGGTGTCGCGATTTACGCCCTCAGCATAGCGCTCCAGCATGATATTACCGCGATGAACGATCACTAGGCTTAATGTATCTTGTTCATCCGTTGGGGTATTGAATGCCCAGTCGGCAACAGCGTCCATTGCCTGTTTTTGTGTTGCCGACTTAAATTGATATTCGGCGGTGGCATCCCCCATTGGCCAAGGTGTTGTTGCATAGTCTTTTGGAGCCGGTGCTAAATCGATGCGAGGCAGCGTATCGGCAACGCTGAAATCTTGGTCTGGGCGCAGCACCACACAGCCTATGCCATCGCGAAAAATAGCGCGGATAGTCACACCCGACTCATTGCTAATGGCCACGCCGCGAATATCCTTATCTATGTGCACTGATTTCGATGGCTCTATGCCAAACTTACCGGGAATGTACTTCAGCTCCTGTGCATTAATTTGTTCAATGGTGCGGTTAGAGGTAAACAAGCCATTGCAGGTCAGCACGGCCTGCACGCCAAGGTGGATCATCTCTCGTTGCGGCTCAAATACATCGTACTGGGCGTGCGCACTGTGCAGATGCAGAAAAAGAAAAGAGGCGAGAAATGTGGTTCGTTTCATTGCATGACCTTTGTTATTTTTGGAGCGCATGGCTGTCGGGTTACGCTTAGCTATTTAAGCCGATTAAAAAACTCTAACCTTTGAGCGCAACTGCGCCAAAGAAATGCGCTGAATCGCGGAGTTTATCTAACAGTCTAAAACTGGCATAAGCATAGCCGATGGAAGTGTACGATATACTTTGTGTAGGACGAGTGTGAGGAGGGCGCAATGCGTTATAAGGTGCAAATGAATAAACTTAAATGTAAGTGCTTACAAACTTTTTGGGCCAGTTATGAAAATAGGTGAGCTTGCAAAACGCACTGGCTTGGCTGCATCCAAGATTCGCTTTTAGGAGGACATCGGCCTGTTGCAACTGGTTGAGCGTAAGGCCAATGGGTATCGCAGCTATCCTCCCGAAGCGGAAGTGGTGCTCAAGCTGATTGTTGATGGCCAAAAGGCCGGCTTTAGCCTGGACGAGCTGCGTCAGTTGCTGCCCGCTGATATGGAGAACTGGCAACACGACTCCCTGCTTGGGGCAATTAGGCAAAAACTAGCGGACATAGAGGCCTTACAGGTAACTTTGGCCGAAAATAAAAAGCAGTTAATGCACATCCTTTCTGAAATCGAATCCAAACCCGAGGACATGGACTGTGCAGACAACGCCAAGCGGGTGCTGGCACAACTGGGGTTGGTGGAACGGAAATGAGAGAAACATTTGGAGTCATGGGAAATAGGCCTAAGTACTTGTTAAGTAGTTAAATTGACGAGAACGCTATTAAGGGGTAGCTTAGGTGAAGTATAAAAATCAATCTAATCACAGGGAATAGTATGAAAAAGTTATCTAGCATCTTTTGCATGGCATGTGCGATGAACAGCAGTTGGTTGTTAGCGAACCAATGGGAACTTGAACAACGAGTAGAGCCAAGATACCCCATTGAAGCTGCAAAGAGCTCACAGGAAGGCTGTGTGAACGTGCAGTTTTTCGTCAACAGTGACGGTGTGCCCACTTATCTGGAAGTGCTAAAAAGCTTACCTAAAGGAACGTTTGACGAAGCGGCAATAAAAGCGCTGGAACAGTGGCGCTATAGTCCGACTGAAACAAACACAGATCGCGTTCCTGAACGTATGAAGGTTTCATTATCCTTTGCCTTGTCACCCAATCCTGATTTCGTTTATGAATGTGATGCGGTATTAACTGCCGAGTCAGAAAATATGGCCTCGTTCAGAAAAAGTCGACTTTCAACACCCATAGTTGCAAGTGACTCTGTAGTTAAAAAGCAATCACTTGAAAGGATTTTCACGGTATTAACTGACACCGAGAAAGAACACTTTGTGAAAAGCTATTCTCAGTTGGAGTTAAAAAAGGGTGGTTCGAATAAAGGTGACTCACCCATCTCCGCGATTGATGGTCTCACTTATCATCAAATTATCCGACTTGCCGATGAGCAGAGTTCAGAAATTGATTCGCTGAGCGCCAAAGGTAATGACAAGTCCATGCAGCCAAGCACTGAGCAACTGCCAATCATGAGTTTTCCTGAGTTTTTGGCCACATGGAATATTGAAGATTTGTCGATGGGGATGGAATCTGAACTGTTCAAACAAATATCGTATCGTCAATTGAAGACCGAGGTATTGATAAATAGTGATGGCTCTGCCCAATTACTTAGTACATGTAGAGACGTGAGTAAGGAGATGCAAGCCGCGCTAGAATCACAGATAGCGGATTGGGAGATATCAAGCAAAGTACAATCACCCGAGGCGGGAAGGTTTATTTATTTGGTACCTTCGCCAAAAGAGCCCGGTGCTTATGTCGATTGTGATGATGCGTGGAATGATAAGCATCAGCAATCTATGTAGATTCGCCTTCTAATCACAGAAAGGCCATGACCAAAAAAAGCAGCCTATTCCTATTAGTGAAAAGGCTGCATTAAAACCTGATAAGTACATTACTAACCCCAAGTCTGAGAGGGGCAGACACCTAATTAAGCACATAGATGGCTTCTTGTGCCGACATAACCCGTCATCCCATCTTGAGAATTTCACATGCGGTCAGAGCTAGTCTAATTACTTACCTTTAAAATCGGGAACTTACTAAAGCCGAAGTTGAGCGTCAGGGTGACAATTTCTTTGCCGTTAAACTTGCGTTCGAACTTCATCGGGTTGATATGCTCGCAGTTACCAAGAATGGCCACAAAATGCGTGTGATTAAGAGAGCGGCCGCCGCTTGAGCTGTTTTCTACGGTAACGATAACCTGGCGCTCGCCCTCGTCCGAGCTCATTGAGTAATAATCCAGGAGTTCAAACTCGTTTTGAAACGGGTGCAATTCTTTATCGTTCTCGCAATAGATTTCGCTGTTTTTAAACGGCGTATTATCCAGCCTTAGGGTCTTATCGGCGTCCTCGGTTTGCCCATAAGTCGATGCCATAAGCAGCGACAAAGCAAAAGCTTTTGTCGTTATGTTCGTCATAGATTCTTCCTTTTATTTAGCGTCTGTGAGCGACTGGGCTCGCGCTCGCTCTTTGCCGTTGCTGTGAATCACATATTGAAGTGACCCGCTCTTATCTAGGGGCATTTTCAATCCTGTATTACCTATATTGATAACAAAGCATACGCACTTTTGCCAGCTTGGATTTTTATCGCAACACAGCTTCCTATTTGCACGCCCGGTGCCGCTCTTTTCGTTTGCGCACAGTTACTTCCGATTAAAAATGCCTTTACAATTCAACTGGCTAGATTCAGGATGCATGGTATGAACATAAGGTTGAAACAAGATATCAGCCTGACGAGGTTACATCATTATCGCTAATTGGGTTAAGGACAAGGTATGGGTCTTCGTATTACCACCACACTTCTGAGCAGCGCTTTGTTTTTGCTTAGCCCTAGCGGCTATAGCCTGGCCGACACAACACACAGTAAAGCCCCTTTACAGCCCGCCCAGGCGAGTGTGAAGTCTCAAATGAAGTCACAAGATCTAAGGGCCCTAAGTGCCGCCATCAAAGCGCTGATTGATGATGCATCACAGCCATTTAGTGGCAGCGTGATTTTGCTTGAAGATGGCAAGGCGCAATTAGCACTGCAAAAAGGCGAGGGGATTGACCAAAATTCCAGTTTCGTTGTGGCGTCCCTTTCTAAACAAATCACCGCCACCTTAGTATTGCGGGCGGTTGATGCCGGTAAGCTGGATTTAACGCGCTCACTCAATAGTTATCTTTTTGCGGATGAAACCAACGACGGCGCTAAGCAAAATGCTGTTGAGCAGCACAGATACGATGAGCGAATTACCCTGCATCATCTGCTCAGCCACACATCAGGCGTTGATGCTTTGGGTAAAGCCAATCGCTTTGCGCCTGGGAGCCAGTTTCAATATTCCAACCATGGTTATGCCCTTTTAGGTCAACTACTTGAAAAGGTAAACAAGCAAGCATTCGCTGAGCAGGTGGCGCAATTCGCCAAGGACACGCAGCTTAATGCGCTGTACGCCCAAACAGGGAGTATTGAGCATATTCGTCGCAACCTGACGACACTTGCCGTTGGCTTCGATGAAGCCGATACCCTGATTGCCGCGAACATAGATATCGACGAGTCATTACTCCCGGGTGGAGGCTTGATAGCCTCGGCACCGACTTTTGCCTCGTTTGCGCATAAATTACATTCCGGCGAATTACTCAGCCCTAAGAGCTATGAACTGATGACGCGCGCTCATACCAAGATGGATTTTTTCTGGCCGAACATGAACTATGGCTATGGCCTTAGGCTCAACAGTGACGACGACCTTAGAGAATATAGCCATACCGGGTATTTACCCGGGTATATGTCTATGTCGCTTCACTACCCGGAATTTAATTTAGATCTTGTGATGCTGGAAAACATCTCCCTTAATCTCAATGATATGGAGCGAGTGTTCGATCTGCATAATCAAATACGCCAAGCCGTTCGCGCTCATTTACTGCATAAAAAAAGCTAATTTTGGCCAACAGTTTAGAAGGGTGTGCACATTGAATTTGGCAGCAATAGTGCCTATTGGGTGTGAAATAAGTGAAAAAGTGCGGGTTATCTTTGTAATTGTGGCCAGAGTCCTTTAATCTTCGCATCCGAAACCTTTTCTGGTGAAATAACCGTCAGCCGTATTTTGCCACCCATACCGAGTTTATATGACCAACAAACAATCAGCGCCAGTGACCACTTCTATTCAATCCGACGATAATATCCAGTTCAGCGACCTAGGCCTGCAGCCGAAGCTATTACAAGCGGTCGAACAGCAGGGCTATAAGCACCCATCGCCTATCCAGGCCAAAGGCATACCCGCGGTATTATCCGGTAAAGATGTGATGGCGGCAGCGCAAACCGGCACGGGTAAAACGGCTGGATTCACCTTACCCATGCTGGAAATACTCAGTAAAGGTCAGCGTGCGCAAAATAATAATGTTCGCGCCCTGGTGCTAACACCCACCAGAGAGCTCGCGGCGCAAGTCGGCGAGAGTGTTGCAACCTATGGTCAGCAATTAGCACTGAGTTATTCCGTGGTCTTCGGTGGTGTGAAGATTAACCCACAGATGATGCAGTTGCGCCGCGGCGCAGATATCTTGGTTGCTACACCAGGACGATTACTCGATTTGTATCAGCAGAACGCCATCAAGTTTAATCAACTTGAGATGCTGGTGCTGGATGAAGCCGATCGCATGCTGGACATGGGCTTTATTCACGATATTCGTAAAATAATTAAATTATTACCGGCAAAGCGTCAGAACTTACTCTACTCGGCGACTTTTTCCGATGAAATTCGTGATTTAGCCAAGACCATAGTGACAGATCCGCTCGAGATTTCGGTGGTGCCACCTAACACGACGGCGAAAACCGTTGAGCAGTGGGTGTATCCAGTTGATAAATCCCGTAAAACGGCCTTGCTGAGCCATCTGATCAAAGAAAATGATTGGCAGCAGGTGCTGATATTTAGCCGCACCAAGCACGGTGCCAACCGTATCGCCCGTAATTTAGAAACCCGTGGCATCCCATCGACGGCAATTCACGGCAATAAGAGCCAGGGCACCCGAACCAAAGCCTTGGCTGGGTTTAAAGACGGCAGCATACAAGCACTCGTTGCCACGGATATCGCCGCGCGCGGCATAGATATAGATCAATTGCCCTGTGTGATTAACTACGATCTTCCCAATATTGCAGAAGACTATGTGCACCGTATCGGTCGAACCGGCCGAGCTGGGGCTTCCGGCTTAGCGATTTCTTTTGTGATTGCCGATGATGCGAAAGATCTAAACGACATCGAAAACCTAATTCAGCAATTGTTACCAAGAAAAGTGATTGCCGGATTTGAGCCAACGAATGAGTTGCCTGAAAGTACCCTCAAACCGCTTAAGCCAAAGAAACCGAAGAAGCCGAAAAAACCTAAAGTGAGTGTTGACGGTCAAGCTCAGGCTTCAGAAAGTAACGCACAAAATGCTCCGGCTAAAAGCAAAGAACAAACCGATAGACGTGGTCATTCCCACCACGCTAACAAAGCGCGTCGTCGTCCTGCCAACTCAAACAACCAACGTAAGCAAGGTGGCGCAGGGAAGGGGCAAGGCCAAGGGAAGGGACAAGGTCAGGGTCAAGGCCAGGGTGAAGGTCAAGGCAGAAGAAGTAATCAGTCTCGAAATAGACGCCCTGCAGGCAGGTAATGACTTAATTGATTGACGTGTTTGTCGGAGGGCATTTCAGATCATATTTTTACTAACTCCACACAGCCGATAATGTTAAAAAAAAGCGTGGTCACTTTGGTGAGCCACGCTTTTTTGTTTATGCCAATGTCAGATTATTCGGCGTCTTTCTCGCCATGCTTTTCGAACCACCACAGGATATAGGCAACCTTGGCCATCAGGTTAGACGGCCGCGCGGTGATGCCGTGGGAGGCATCGGGAATACGTACCATGGCGGTGTCCACCCCTTGCAGCTTAAGGGCCTGATAAAACTGCTCGGTTTCCGAAATCGGCGTGCGGTAGTCGGCTTCGCCGGTAAGCAGCATGGTCGGGGTTTTTACCTTACCCACATAGCTGATGGGTGAACGCTCCATATAATGCTGCATATGATCCCAAGGTTTTCCCGGGAACCAATAATCGGTAAAGAAGGGATAGAAGTCAGCGGTGAGTACAAAGCTAAACCAGTTGATCACCGGCTTGGCAACCACGGCCGCGGCGAAGCGATCGGTATGGCCCACGGTCCAGGCCGTTAACACCCCACCGCCGGAGCCGCCGGTGACGAAGAGTTTATCTGTGTCGATAAAGCCTTTGTCTATCAGGGCATCCACTCCTGTCATCAGGTCGTCGAAATCATTGCTGGGGTAGTTGTGGTGTATGGTTTGCGCAAATTGCTTCCCGTAGGAGTCGCTGCCGCGCGGGTTCATATACAGCACCACATTGCCTTTGGCGGCAAAGAGCTGGGCTTCGGCGCTAAAATGCGGACCATAGTTGGCCACCGGGCCGCCGTGGATCTCCAAAATAAGCGGGTAGCGCTTTTCGGCATCAAATTCCGGCGGGTAGACCACCCAGCCCTGAATGCCCAGACCATCGTGCTTGGATTTTACCCACAGCTCTTCTACTTTACCCAGGGTTTTAGCGCCCAAGGCATCCTCGTTTAAATGTGTCAGGCGGCGGGTATTGCCGCGCTTATTAACGGCCACATCCGCAGGGCGTTGGGTGTCGGCCAGGGTAAAGGCCACATCACCGCTGGCGCTTACGTCAAAGTCGCCGCCGGAGTAGGGGCGACCAAAGGAGACACTGCCGATTTGCTCTGTGATCACCTTACGTTTGCCGCGCAATGGCTGATAGGCCAGGGTGGTTTGGCCCTGATCGTCATAGCTAAAGTATAGGCCGCGACCATTGTCCGCCCATTGGATCTGCTCTACCGAGCGGTCCAGATCGGCAGTGAGGCTTTGGGTATCGGCGTTGCTTAAATCGCGAATATAGAGCTGGGCGTTTTCGTAGTTGGTGCCCTTATCGTCGTAACCCACGTAGGCAAGATAGCGACCGCTGGGAGACACACTGGGGCTTCTATCCGGGCCATTACGGTCGGTTATTGCGTTGATCTCTTTGCTCTTTAAATCAAGGCTGTAGATTTCCGTGTTAATGGGTTTCAGGTCGTGTTCGTGGTGGCGGTTGGCGGAAAAATACAAGGTGTTGCCATCCTCGCTAAAGCTGAGGGCACCCCCGTGGTCAAAATCCCCCGAGCTTAACTGAGAGGCATTACCACCGTCGGCGGGAATGCTAAACAGGTGGTTGTAGCCCGCCTTGCTGTAACCGGCGCCGTCGGCGCGGTAGTACACATCATCTATAAACACAGCCGGGTCCGCCCACTTGGCGCCCTCGGGTTTCCCCGGCAAGTTGACCGGATTTTTGGCTGTGGCGGGCACGAACATGCTGAACACCAGGGACTTACCATCCGGCGTCCAGGTCGGTTGCGATGGACTTTGGGTGAGGTTGCTGATTTTGCTTAGCGCACCCGTGCTTAACCATTTCACATAGAGCTGCGGGCTGCCGTCGCGGGTCGAGATAAAGGCCAGGCGATCCCCGCTCGGTGAAAGCACCGGAGCAAAGTCCTGATGCACGCCGCTGGTCACGGGCTGAAGCTGCTTAGAACCGCTATCAACCTGCCAAATATTGCTGAACTTGCGGTCGGTTTTTATATCCATGCGGTTACGCACAAAGTAGACAGTCTCGCCGTCATCGCTGATGTCTATTTGATTGGCGTATTCGAGGTTAAATACGTCCTCAAGTTTGAGGGTGTGCGCGTCATTGGCAAACGCGCTCGGAGCCAGTGTCAGGGCAAGGCCTAGGGCAGAGGCCAGATGGGTGAGCTTCATAATCGAACCTTAATGAAAGACTAGTCTATTACTTGTAGAGCGGCAGAGGTGGATTTGCAACTTAATACGTTGAACTTTATAGGCTTTAATGAAAAGTATTGGCAATAACAGAGCCTGGCGGCGAGGTTCAATTCCGGGCTCAGCCGCCAGATTTACAGAGCTTGGTATATTTAAGAGCAAAGGACAGGGTGCGTTATCACCACTGGTAGCTCAGGGTAAACAGCGCCGTTCTGGGTCTGCCCGGAAAATACCGGTCGCCACTGAAAGTGGTGTAGTCGGCGCGCTGTGCATAGGCAACATCGGTCAGGTTCTCTATGCGGGCTATGGCTTGCCAGCCTTTAGCAAGCTGCCAGCTGGCCCGCAGGCTAAGCAGATCATGGCCGTCATAGCTGTGTTGATTTTCGGCATCGGTAAAGTAGTCGCTCAGATGGTGCCACTGCAGCGACACTAACAGGTCATCGCTTGGCCGCCAATTGAGGCGGCTATCGGCGATAAGGCGTGGCGCCGTATCAATAATATTACCGCGAATATCCACCTCGCCCAGCGGTTGATTATGACGATAGGTGTGCAGGGCATTGGCCACGGCCAATTGCAGGCTCCAGGCATGGTTAAAGCGGTAATCGAGCTCAAGCTCAATGCCCCTATGCTTGGTTTTGCCCTGACTGACGTTAAAGAAATCACTGTTGCGATAAATCACATTATCCTTGTACATCAGATAACCGGACAGGGTAAATTGCCAGTGCCCGTAATCCCCCTTTACACCCAGCTCCAGACTGTCCAAGGTTTCACTTTCGAGCTCGGCAAGGTCTTGCTGACGCTGGAGCTGATAGAGCTCGGCGGTATGAGGGGCACGATAACCCTTGGCCAGGTTGGCATAGGTGAGTAGCTCGGCGTTAAAGCGATAGCTCAGTGCCAGCTTGGGCGAGAGATCATCAAAATAGCTGATGTCACTGCTGGGGCGAGAATATCGGCAACCACCCATGGCGCACGGCGTGCCGTCGTCCTTGGTGCGGCCATCTAACATGCGGTTGCGGTAATCGTAGCGGAGCCATTCATAGCGAGCACCCAGGTTGGCCTGCCAGCCGTTGTGGCGATATTGTAAGGCCATAAAGGGGGCATAGCCGGTGGCATAGACGTCGTAATCGTACTGTTTCCCTTGGGGTATGGTGGCTTGTAAAAACGCCGAGCCATCAGTTGGACTTTCCTGGAACTGCCACATCTTGCCCTGAGTGTATTCGGCATCGAGCCCCCCCTGCAGGCGCCAGCGCTCATTGATCTGGTGCTGCATCAGGGTTTGCACGCCGACACCGTGCTGGGCATTGTGCTCAAGAGGCTTGCCGGGCAAGAAATGCTTGCGAAAGGTCATGCGCTGATCGCGGGCATAGGGAGTGATAGCTATCTGTGTTTGCTCACTGTATTGCCACTTTAACTTAGACCATAAACGCATGGCCCTATTGTCGCGAAAGGCCTCGGGGTTGAGGTTTTGTTTTGCCAACTCCTCGTCTTTATAGCTTTCAAAACCTTCGATATACCCCGCAGTTTGTTGTCTCAGGTTGGTGTAGCTAAAGCCGTTTTGCAGCGTCAGGCTATCGCCATCATAGCGGTGGCGCAGGTTAAACTTTTCCTGATCCACGCTTTCGTCATCGCGATAGCCCGAGTCGCGAGTGACGCTGGCGTTAAAGCCGACGCCTTGCGTTCCATAATCCTGGCCGGCACGCAGTTTTGCCCGCTTATAGCCGTAGGAGCCCAAATCAACGGCGCCGTAACCGCCACCTAGGGTTGGGTCCTGGGTGATCACATTAATCACCCCATGCACGGCATTGCTGCCATACAAAACTGAGCCTGGGCCTTTAAGTACTTCAATACGTTGCGCCATTTCGCTATGGGCTTCGAACAGTTCGTTGACGTTACAAAAGCCGGGCGCGCGCAGCGCTATGCCGTCCTCCAGAGTTAAAATGGCGGCACAAGCACCGGCGCCGGTATACACGGGTGAGCGCAGAGCCGGCAAGTATTCCTGGCCATTGCCATGTTGCAAGTTGGCACCGGCCACTCCCTGTAAGGCTTTTTCTATATGACTGGCGGCAATGAGTGCCAGTTCTTGCTCACTCACAGCACTGATTGCCAAAGTGGTGGCATCGTCATTGATATCGAGGCGCGAGGCGGTGGTGATTATGTGTTCGATGGACGACAGCGAAGGTTCTTCGCTGGCATACAAACAGAGAGGGCTGGCAAATAAGCAGGGAATAAGCGCGCGTTTTAACATAGTTTGGTAAACGGTTTTTCTTGCATGTTACTGAGTTACTTGAGGTAGTTTCAAGCGGATGCGGTCAAGCGGGCATAAAAAAGCGCCTGCCGGTATGCCGACAAGCGCTTTCAATTTGGGGGAGTTTAGCTGGGGCCTACTCGCAGGCGGCTACCCACATCACACCCACTTCTTTTTTTACCACCTTAACCAGGGTGCCAGCGCTAAGCGGCTGCTCACTCTTCAGTTTCCAACTAATGCCGGAATAGGCGTAATGAACCAGACCCTGATCGTTTACGTCTTCCGTCAGAGTAAAGGTCAGCTCGGCAAAGTCAGAGTGCACTTGGGCGTTGTCACGTTGCTCCTGCATGCGCTTGAGCGGTTTCCACAGCAAGGCAGCCAAGGCGAGAGTGATCAGGGTGTTGCTCCACAATGCCATGGTTAATGAGCTCTCCAATAAGGAAAAGTTCATCATTATCCCTGTAGCCAACAGCGACAGACCCAATAACAACAGGATTATGGTCGACATACCCAGTACCGCGACCTCTACGATAAGGGCGAGCACGCCCAAAATCATCAGGGCTTCGGCAAGGTTGTTGGTGATCAGCTCCATGGCTTACTCCTCAAAGTTAACTGATTTTTTGTTTGTTATTCAGGGAGTTGATAATAGACATCCCTTGCGCCACCAATGAGCTAGCATCTGTGCCGCTCTCCGGGAGTAATACCACGGAAGACTCGCGGGCGATGGCTTCTTTGGCGGCAATGGCCTTGGTGGCAAGATCAAGCTGAATGGCTTTTTGACCTTGCTCGGTATCGGCAGCAGCACCAACTTTAAGCAGAGCATCCGCCTGGGCTTCGGCCACGGCGATAATGGCCTGGGCTTCACCCTCGGCTCTTAGAATTTGCTCGGCCTTCTCCGCTTCTGCGGCCAGTACCTGTGACTGCTTCTTACCTTCGGCCACGTTGATAGCGGCTTGACGGTCACCTTCAGACTCAAGGATTTGCGCACGTTTTACACGCTCGGCCTTCATCTGGGCTTCCATCGCTTCCATTACCGAGTTAGGCGGCACTATGTCTTTAATTTCATAGCGTAGTACCTGAATACCCCAAGGCTCGGAAGCCTGGTTAATTGCCGCGACGATATTGGTATTAAGCAAATCACGCTCTTCAAAGGTTTTATCCAGCTCCATTTTACCCAGCTCTGAACGCATGGTGGTTTGCGCCAATTGGGTTACTGCAAATACATAGTCATCAACACCATAGGTTGCCTTGTATGGATCTAGCACGCGGAAGTACAACACGCCGTCAACAATCAACGAGATATTGTCTTTGGTGATTGCCGACTGCGACGGTACGTCCTGAGCCTGTTCTTTTAGGCTGCGATCAGCGGCGATACGGTCGATAAAAGGCACGATAAAGTTAAGACCGGCTTCTTTGGTGGATTGATATTTACCAAAACGTTCAATCAGCCAGGCGCGGTTTTGTGGAACGAACTTCACGCTGCTTTTTAGTAGCACAATCACGAAGATCAGTAGAAATGCCTCAACCGTGAATAGCATGTTGAGGATCTGCGAAACGGGGTCCATATTACTCTCCTTAGAAAAGACCGAAATTAGGGCGCTTGCTTGTTATTGCTTAATAATACGCCGTATCTAGCCTACCACCGCGTCCCTATTTGCGCCATAAAAATATGAACTTTACGTGAATAATGAAAGGCTTAAGTCAGTTCTATAGCTGGCGCTGAAGTTGCTTTGTACGGTCTTTGCAAGAGGTGTGTTGGTGTGTACTTACTTTTGTTTTATTTCTTTCTTATCCGGCGCCAGTAAACAATTAGCGTAATAGGTGGTGGTCGCCGGCCAGTCACTAAAGACGGCTATCACGCCTACCTCTTGTGCCAGCACATCCAATACTTGCATCAGCACGCCGTCATGCTTGACCGCCTCAGTAATTGACTGATAGTACCAACCGCCGCCATTTTCCAATGGGCCGGAGCGCTCCAGCGACCAGGCAATGATCTTTAACCCTGCAGCCTTGGCGGCCTTGGCATAGGCCGAGGGCACTATCTTCTTGTCTTTGTCTAAATCAAGCAGCATCCAGATTGGTGGGGCAATCACTTCTATGCCCTGATCCGCTAAGGCTTTCATGCTGGGTGACCAGGTGCGTGGGCTGCGGTGATCGAATAATAGGTCACTATCACGGTCATCCAAGTACACAGTTTGTGCGGCAAACTCAGGGTGGCTGTCAATCCAATACTGTACATCATCGCGGTTAAAAGACTGCGGCCACACTAGGCTTGGGGGCACCTGAGCCTGACGATATTCTTCGATCATCTTGGTGGCGTAATCCGTTTGCGACATGCCTTTAAATGGCATTTTAACCTCGGGAGCCTTGAGTTCAGGCGTCATTTGCACACCGAGCTCTTTAAACAGCGCAATACTCTGTGCATGGGTCATCAGCGTACCTTGGTGTGCATAGAGGTCGGTGCGCCAGTCGGCGGTGCCACGCAGATAGTCTGCCACTGTTTTAGCATTCTCGTTGGCGCCATCCATTTTCCCCTTTAAGGTTTTAAATTCCGCCAGGGTGATATCACTGGTACAGCATTTGGCGCTTGCCGGTTTGCCATGTGCGGCCGGTGTAAATGGTTCGGAGCACTTGGCTGCCAGCTCGGTTTGCAAAATATTGGTGGTGGTATGCAGATCGCATTGAGAATGCCGACACACCAGCTCCTTGTCAGCGGTAAAGGTGACATCACACTCGAGCACGCCAGCGCCCATGCGCGCTGCAGCCAGGTAGCTCTCGCGGGTATGCTCGGGAAATTGCAGCGGGGCGCCGCGATGGCCGATGGAAAAAGAATGGGCCTTAACTTCCTTGTCACCACAGGCGAGCAAGGTGTCTTTCAGGGCGCTTGGCGTCATGGCATCAATAAGCGCATAGGGCCGTGGGCCTAGCTGCACCTGCGTATGGGCACTTGTTATTGTCGCTGTACTTTCCGCGGCGTAGGCTTGGGGTAGTGATGCGAGAAAAATGATGGTGAGGGCAAAGCGCATAGGCAGGTCTTATCTTAAATAGTCCCGAGCATATTCTTAAGCATAGTGCTCAAGCGTGTTAATTTTATGACATTTTTATCTTAGCTTAAGCATAAATAGGTTTTGAGTAAGGCCAATTGATGCCGTTTAGGCCACAAAGATGTGTTTTTAGTTGTCTCTATCCGAGCGAATAAAACTGCTACTCTAGCGCCCTGACAATTTTTAACCTTGGTGAGTGTATGATGGCAAAATTACCTCCTTTAAGTGTGCTTGACCTGGCACCCGTGGTGCAGGGGAGCTCAACGCGGGATGCATTAATGCGCGCAAAAGAGTTGGCACAGCATGTTGAGCGCCTGGGCTATCAGCGTTTTTGGATGGCTGAGCATCATAATATGCCCGATATCGCCAGCGCCGCTACTTCCACCCTGCTGGCCTATATCGGTGCGCATACCGATAAGATACGTATTGGCTCAGGCGGTGTAATGCTGCCAAACCATGCGCCCATGGTGGTGGCGGAGCAGTTTGGTACCCTGGCGACCTTATTCCCGGATCGCGTTGATCTCGGCATAGGTCGCGCTCCGGGTAGCGATGGCGCTACCACTCATGCGCTACGTCGCGATCCGAGCGCGGCGGAAGACTTAGAACCGCAAGTCGATGAACTGGCTTATTTCCTCGCCGATGCCAAGCCCGGACAAAGGGTACGTGCCTATCCCGGAGCCGGTACTCAGGTGCCGCTATGGTTATTAGGCTCGAGCACTTACAGCGCCATGTTGGCGGCGAAAAAGGGGCTGCCCTTTGCATTCGCCTCACATTTTGCCCCCGATTTTATGATGCGTGCTATTGAGTTGTACCGCCAGCAGTTTCAGCCCAGCCAGCAACTGGCCGAGCCTTACGTTATGGTGGCGGTGAATGTGATAGCCGCCGATAGCAACGAAGAAGCCGAATTCCTGGCCACCACAGGACAGCAAAAGTTTGTCAGCATGCTGCGAGGGAAGGAGGGGCTAATTCCACCGCCAACCGAGAATATGGATATGATTTGGACCGCAGCGGAGCGCCAGCAGGTCACTCATATGTTGCGCGAGTCCATCGTTGGTAATCGGGACAAGGTACAAGCCGGGTTACGTGGGTTGCAGGCGCGCACCGGCGCCGATGAGATCATGGTTAATGCCATTATTCATGATCAACAGGCTCGATTGCGCTCCTACGAATTAATCGCCAAGGGCTAATGCCAATCATTTTAGGTCGGCCTTTGCCGCTAAGGTTGTAGGTCGGCCTTCAGGCCGCCAATAATGCTAGAAGTATCTTTGCCGGACTTCTTAGTGGTTCTCGTCCTCAAAAATTTCCTCAATGGCGAGGTTAAACAGCCTCGCGCATTTAAAGGCCAGGGGGAGGCTTGGGTCAAACTTGCCTTTTTCTATGGCGTTTACCGTTTGCCGCGAGACTCCCAGGGCGTTTGCTAAATCGGCTTGAGTCCAATCGCGCTCGGCACGCAGTACCTTTAAGCGATTTTTCATCTGTATCTCCACATGCCGATAATTATGGCGGCTATGTAGGCCAGGGCCATAATAACTATGAGTACGGCAATATTGGCCTCTTGCTGGATCACCCCAAAATTCGATAAATAGCTGTAACTGCTGCCCGCCACTATGCCAGTGCCGGCGGTGATCGCCGCTGCCTCAATCTGTACCTTTTGTTGCAGTTCGTCGAGGGCCTTAATGTGCTTGATATAAGCACGGATCATTTGCATTCCCAGCAAGAGGTTAATTGCGATCGCAATAAGCGACAGGCTGATGTTATTTGTCCATAACAATTGATGGCCCAGAGTCGCCAGCGCTGCCGAGCCAACCCAGGCTCCCGTCCATAGCGCCAGCTGCTTGGTGGTGTTGATCACCGCGGGTCTCGAATCAAGTTGCTCACAGGTCATAAGTCTAACTCCTTTGTCTAAAAGTTATGTTTACTTTACATTTAAGTTAGGCTTGGATTGTTTTTATGTCAAGGGTGTTTTACATAAAGGGGTCGTGGGAGCCGCGTTGGCGGCAGGCAACCAAGGGGGAATTAGCGCCAATTACCCCTTGGAACCCCCAGGCGCCCCGACATTGCATTGTTTCCTCAACCCGCTACGAGAAATGAAGGTAACCACCCTGCACAGGCCGTCCGTGGCCTGAGCAGGCTTTCGCCAGCGTCGTGCTGGCGATTACTCTTCTCGTATCGTGTTTCGGATGCAATGTAAGGGGGGGAGGAACGCAACATTGGCCGCCCTCTCTAGATTGCTAGGGGCTGGAAGTAATGATGGAGATATAGTCTAAGCTGGCTAATGCAGTAGCGATTTGTTATCAATAGGAGTAACGAGTAGGGAAATTTATGAGCAAACTAATGTGAAGTTTTGCTTCTTATTAACCGTCAGATTACAAAGGGAATTGCCATGAAAGTTACTAAAGCATTGTCGTCACTTTATCAGTTTTTGAGGAGTCATGAGGCGGAAAACAAAGAGTTTGTAAAGGAAGACATACTGGCAGCTACAGGTTGGAAGCCTGCTACTTTCTCCACTTACTGGAACAAGGGACAGCTTGCTGATTTTATAAGTGAAGTTAGTGAAGGGTTCTATGAGGCTTCAAATTGCCTAGATATTACAGAGATTGAATTTGCCAAATTACTTTCGCAAAGCAAGCACAGACGCGGCCTGGGCCACAACTGTAAATCTAAGCTATCAAAAGCACTTTTGAGTAAGTCTAGAGATAATTGCTCCTAGCGTTGGAACTTTACAATCGACCTTCATTAGAAAACCGAATGGATGCTTTCGTCATGTGCTTTTGTACTGCATGGGAGCAGTTTCTTAAAGCGATTCTAATTGAAAGAGATGGTGAAGAATGTATATTTCGCAAAACCAGCAAAAGAGGTCTTAAGGAAACTGTCTCCCTTAGAGAATGCCTGGATAAGGTGTATCCAGAAAAGTCAAATGTCCGGAAAAACATTGAACAGATAGCCTATCTCAGAGATCAAGCCGTCCATTTACTAATGCCAGAAATTCAGGGGATAATGTCTAGGGTTTTTCAATCCGGCGTACTTAACTATACGTCAAAGTTCGAAGAGTTTACTGAGGTTTCATTCCTGAATAGTAGTCATGCAGGGATGATTTCGTTAGTGGGAGAGTTTAAATCCCCCCCGGCAGCCATTATGAAGTCTACTTACGGGGATATCGCGAGTGAAATTATAGAGCTAGCTTCATCTGTACAACAGGATGTAGAAGCTAGTGACGATATAGAATTCGCAATTCCTCTGAATGTTAAATTAGTTTTCGCCACAGATGCTGAGGATGGTAGCACTATAGCTATAGCTAGAGCAGATGAAGGCATTGAGGGGTTAAAAAAAGCACTGGTAATTGAAAAGCCAGTAGACAGGGCTAAATCTCACCCACTTTTACAAAAAGACGCAATCAATGAGATTAATGTGAGACTACAAGGTCGTTATGATGAAACGAAGCTTAAAAAGCATTTATCTGGGACTTGTAGAAAAACGGGGATGCCGGCTATTAACAGAAACTGTTTTGACGCGATCCTCTTCAAAAATAAGTGGAAGCAAAGCAATAACCGCTATCACTATAAAAACCAATACCCTGAGATACGCTACTATTCAAATGATCTAATTGAAGAGTTTATAAAAAAGGTGATGGAGAATGAAAGCTATCTTAAGGTTGCTAAGGACTCGTACAATAAGCGTAAGGTAAACTAGTTGTGCCTTTAGAGAGTCGACTGATCACCTTCGGCTTTTATGGGGTGGAGTAAACCACCCCTTGGGTGTCGTTGCACTAATCTGCGCTAACTTACCGAGGTATCCAGCTCGGCCTCAACCGCATCGGCCTTATGAAAGGCGGGGTGTGTGGCCAGTTGCTCGCTATAGCGTTGAAGGTTGGTGTATTGCTCTATTAGGCCAAACTTGTGCAGTATCTCAACGATAAAGGACATCATGATATCGGCGCCGGTCAATCGCTCTTCCACCAGGTAGGTTTTGCCTGCCAGGCTGGCGTCAAAGTAACTCATTACCTTATGAGTTTCGATATCGGCATAGCCGTCGAGAAAATTCATCTTGGCGCCGTCTTTATTGACAAACATCTTAAGCAACAGGGGTAAAATCGCCGAGCTTTCGGCGAAATGCAGCCACTGCTGGTATTGGGTGTACGCCACAGTGCCGCGCTCGGGTGCCAGCTGTTGGGCGCCATATTTGTCAATCAGGTAATCGGTGATGGCACCGGATTCGGTGATCACCTGGTTATCATCTTCAAGCACCGGGGATTTGCCCAGCGGATGGATGCTTTTTAGCTCCGGTGGGGCCAAAAATGTCACGCTATCGCGCTGATAGGGCACAACCTGATACGCCAGTTCAAGCTCTTCGAGCAACCAGATAATGCGTTTAGAGCGAGACTGGTTAAGGTGATGTAGTTTAATCATATTTTCTTCCTTATTGCGCAATATTAAAGAGGATCGTTAACTTTAATGACCAGCTTGCCGAAGTTTTTCCCTTCAAGTAAGCCCATAAAAGCCTCGGGTGCATTGTCCAGCCCGGTCACGATCTGCTCCTTATACTGGATGTGGCCTTGCGCCAGCCATTGGCTCATATCATTCGCAAATTCATCGTAGCGATGGCCGTAGTCATCAAAGATAATAAAGCCCTGCATCTTGATGCGTTTGATCAGCAGTTGCCCCATCAATAATGACAGGCGATCCTGGCCTTGTGGCAGCTCGGTGGCATTGTATTGAGAGACCAAACCGCACAGTGGCACGCGGGCGCCGGTGTTCAGTAGCGGCATTACCGCATCGAATACCTTGCCGCCAACGTTTTCGAAGTAGATATCGATGCCCTGGTCGCAGGTTGCTGCTAGTTGCTCGGCAAAATCGTCGGCATAGTGATCGAGACACTTATCAAAACCCAATACCTCTTCGGCATAACGGCATTTTTCCGCGCCGCCGGCAACGCCGATCACACGACAACCCTTAAGCTTGCCGATTTGCCCTACGGTGGCGCCCACCGGGCCGGTTGCTGCGGCCACGACTAAGGTGTCACCGGCTTTCGGTTGACCTATATCCAACAGCCCCATATAAGCGGTAAAACCGGGCATGCCCATAACGCCTAAGGCGTAAGAAGGGTGAGTGGGGTTTTTACCCAATTTGATCAGATCCTTGCCATCGGAGATGCCATAGTCCTGCCAGCCGGTGTAGGCCAGCACCCATTCACCCGGTTCAAAGTCGCTGTTGTTTGATTGCTCAACCTGACAGACGGTACCGCCGACCATAACGTCATTGATGGCCACCGGCTCGGCGTACGATTTGGCATCGCTCATGCGCCCGCGCATATAAGGGTCGAGCGATAAATACACGCTGCGCAGCAGGATTTCGCCTTCTCGCGGCTCGGGTTTAGCGCTGGTTTCTAAGCGAAAGTTAGCCGCCGTCGGGGCGCCATGAGGGCGTGATGCCAATACGATGCGGCGGTTTTGGGTTGAAGCTGACATAGGTATTCTCCTAAATGTAATTTTTGATTAGACCGGTCGTCTAGTATTCGTTGCAAAAAAACCGCCAAACACATGGCGGTGTAATTTCATCGCCGGGCGTTTAGCCCTGCAATAACTGTTTGGTGTTCTCCAGGCACTGTTTTAGCCCGGCTTGGTCCTGATATAGCTTGTTCAACAAGCTGGCACCAATCCATAGAAAATAGATTTGCTGCGCACTTTGCTTGGCATCAATGGCCTTAATTGAGCCGTCGACCACGCCGCGTTCAATGCATTTGGCTATGGTATCGACAATTCTATCGGCACCGTTTTTCAAGGCGACACGCATGGGCTCGGACAGATCCGATACTTCCGCACCTAGTTTAACGATCAGGCATTTATTGGCATTGCAACTGCCCTTATCCTGAGCCAGCCACAGCTCAAAATACTGGATCAGTGCCTGATAGCCGCTGAGCGCCGGGTTCTCAAGCAGCCCGGTGATGGCTTCAAGGTATTGGCTAAAATAATCCTGGATCAGCGCCTCGCCAAAATGCTCCTTCGACTTAAAGTAGTGATAGAAAGAGCCCTTGGGCACATTGGCGGTTTTTAACAGCTCTGAAAGGCCCACGGACGTGAAGCCCTTGCTGACGATTAGCTCGTAGCCGACCTTTAAAATATGCTGGCGTGTGTCATTGGTTTTTGCGTTCATGACGTGCATCTTAAACTCGATTAGACCAGTCGTCTAGTAATTTTGTTGAAGCGCGTATTTAAAAAGGTGTGGAGCGGCGTCTCGATTACATTTTGATACTACTTTTTCATCATAAATTCATAAAACCTTTTTAGGGTGACGGGGCAATCTTCATTTTCAAAAAACTATGGAACAAGTATGAAAACCCCATTCAATAACAAGCACTTATTAAAGTCTACTTTGGCATTAGCCGTTGCTCTAAGCCTCAGCGGTTGCAGCTCAAGTAACGACAATGACGATGACCAAGACATTGGCGTGAGCCCCTCAGCCACGGTGAGTTTGCGGGTCATGGAAACCACAGACATTCACATGTATTTGTCGAACTATGACTATTTTGCCCAAGCGCCATCGGAAACCCTGGGGCTGGTTAATACCGCCACCTTGATCAAGGAAGCCCGCGCCGAGGTGCCGAACAGTGTCTTGGTGGATAACGGCGACCTAATTCAAAACAGCCCGCTGGGCGACTATGAAGCCCTGGTGCGCAAGGACGATATTCTCAATGGCGCGACTCACGTGGCCTATAAGGCCATGAACCTATTGGACTATGACGTGGCTAACCTGGGCAATCACGAATTTAACTTTGGCCTGGAGTTTTTAGATGCCACCTTGGTGGGAGCCGATTTTCCTTATGTAAATGCCAATGTGTACGTGGATGACGGTGATAATGATGAGAGTAACGATCAAAACCGCTACACGCCTTATTATATTCAAGACAAAATCGTCTTCGACAGCGATGGCAACGAGCAAACCGTTAAAATCGGCTACCTGGGGCTGACACCGCCGCAAATTATGCAGTGGGACAACGCCCATTTGCAGGATAAGGTGATCGCCAAGGATATCGTCGCCACCGCCGAGAAGTTTGTGCCGCAAATGAAAGAGGAAGGCGCCGATATTGTTATTGCCATTCCTCACTCCGGGTTAACCGCCAGCGCCTATGAAAGCATGGCCGAAAACACCGCCCTCTACCTTTCTCAGGTAGAGGGGATAGACGCCATCTTATTTGGTCATAACCACCGTGTTTTCCCCGGCGATGCCGCCTATGATGGCTTTGAAGAAGCGGGCATAGATAATGTCAATGGCACTCTCAATGGCGTGCCCGCGGTGATGCCGGGCTTTTTCGGTAATCATCTGGGTATTATCGACCTGGAGCTGGAGCCCACAGAAAACGGTGGCTGGCAGGTTGCAAGTTCGGCGGTGAGCAACCGCGCCATCAGCACCAAGGATGCAGAAGGCAACTTTGTCGACCTAGCCGAGGCCGATGGGGAAATTGCCGCGGCCATCGAGCTTGAACATAAGGCCACCATCGACTGGGTGAGTGAGCCGTTTGCGAAGATATCTGCACCCATCTTTAGTTTCTTCGCCCTGGTACAGGACGACCCGTCCATTCAAATCGTTGCGGATGCGCAAATCGCCTGGGGTAGGGCCTTTATTCAGGGCACCGAATTAGATGGTTTGCCGGTACTTTCGGCGGCAGCGCCGTTTCGTGCCGGGCGCAATGGCGTGGAGGATTACACCCATGTAAAGGCGGGCGAGATTGCAATGCTCGATACCGTCAGCCTGTACGTCTTCCCCAACACCATTCGCATGGTGAAGGTATCAGGCGGTGACGTAAAGGAATGGCTAGAGCGCTCCGCTGGTCAGTTTAACCAAATCGACATGAGCACCAGTGCCGAGCAAAACCTGCTCGATACCAGCTACCCTACCTTTAACTTCGATATCATCGATGGCGTCACCTTTGAAATCGACGTGACTCAGCCTAAGCGTTATGACAACGAAGGCGTGCTTATTAACCCAGAGAGCTCGCGCATCGTTAACCTGCAGTATCAAGGCCAGGCTATCGATCCTGAGGCGGAGTTTTTGGTTGTGACCAATAACTATCGCGCCAGTGGTGGCGGCAACTTCCCGGCCATAGATGGCAGCAGCCGTGAAACCTTTGAAGGCCCGGATGAAAACCGCGGTGTGCTGCGTAGCTATATTATCAGCGAAGCGGCTAAATCGCCAGAGACGGGGTTAGATCCTTCAGCGGACAACAACTGGCGCTTTGCCAAGGTCAGCACCGACACGCCACTGAATGTGGTGTTTAGAACCTCGCCTTTAGATGATGTGGCCGCCATCGCCGAAACTCTGCCGGCCGTCACACCGACCTCACCGCTTAAACTCGATGAAAACGGCTTTGCCCTCTATCGCATCGACTTACAGCAATAAGCTTCCAAAAGGTTTTAACCTGCACTCAGGGCCAGCCATGATCGACTGGCCCTGATTATTTAGGATAAGGTATTCCTTACTCACCCATAAATTTCATGGCTTGTAGTGTCATACTGTAACAGCTGCTCCACACGGATATATTTAGATGGGTGTCCAGGTTGTTTTCGCAGCGATGTATTTGATTATGTAGAGATGTTTTATAACGACAAACGAAAACATGGTTCCAATAATTTGCTATCACCAGTAGAGTATGAAAACCGTTCCTAAGAACGGCTGGAGTGTGCCTCGATTAGCGGTGGCGATTCACCCTATACTCCTTTTTGTAGTTGGTTTTGGGATGACTTGCCTTGAAAATTATATTCAGTCTGAGGCTGTAAAATATGAGTGATAGATTTGAAAACTGAAAGTAAAGTCTGTTTATATATCGCAATTATTATTTCGATTATTTTAGCTGTCGAGAACTTTTATGTATTCTCTCCCCCTGTTTATGGTGAGGTGATTTATAAAAGAGAAATTGAAAACAACAGGCTCATTCAAAATGAGAGGGTAGTAAAGCTTCGTACTGAATCCAGCTCTAGCGACAAGTACAGTGTTGGCATTCTTATATTCGAAAATATGGAATATGGTGATTTTTATTTTGTTAACAAGGGAGCGATAACAAGGAAGGTTGAGTTTGCCAGTGAAAAGAAGTTTGTTGGGCTCATTTCTGTACTTCTTTTTTTCTTGGTGCCCATCTATTGCTTTTTTGTATTGAGGCGTAATTCTTCTGAAACCAAAGATGAAGAGACTGCATCTGGGTTACCGCTAGTGTATTTGTTCATCATATGTCATTTGGTTTATTTATAGGGCGGTACGAAATAAACAATATACCCATTCTAAGACGTTGTGGCTGTTTATGGTGTACTGCAAGCAAGTTGAGATTTAACGGGACAGGCTTCTCAAAAAGAGAAAAATATTATGGTGGGTGTCCTATTTAGTTTTCTAGAACAAGAAGGTGACTTATCTGAGGTGCCATATAAAAAAGACGAAGCCAAGCATTACCACTAGAAGAATACGCACAGAAATTTGATAATCGAAATGATGGGATAGAAGCGGCTTATGCATCAGGGGGATATAGTTTGAAAGAGGTGGGGGATTATTTTCGATTACACTATTACTCGTGTGAGTAAGATAGTAGCAAAAAGCAAGACCTGACCCCTATTTTGTGCTAGTTACTACTCAAGCATTTGATATGAGTTGTAGCACTGTAAAAGGATATAAGCCATTGTATCCAATACTAAACACTCTACTGGGAGGTGGGTGATAGAGTGAAGATAAAAAAAATATATGCCCTACAAGAAAAAAATATAGCGTTGGCTTTCGACTGTTATTTTGATGGTGAACGGTGGGTAAATGCCCAACGCTATTTCACCAATGTGTTGAGGCCATTAATTTTATCAGCATCTGAAGTAATTTTTTCTGGATATAGCGAAAGCTGGTGTTCTAATATAAAACGGGTAAAAATTCCAGTTTTGAAGGATATAATTGATATGTCTATCATGAAAGATGAAGGCGGCTATTACATATTAAATCGAGATTCCAATCTGGTAAATTGTATAGAATATTGGCAGTGCCCTTTCATCTCAAAAAGGCACTTGATAAAAAAATTGGGCCAAAAATTATATCCGGCACAACCAATTTTCAAGATAGACCCAGAGGATATTGATTGGAATAAACTTTTATTGTTATGTGAAGGTGTTTCCACAGTATATGAGTTAACAAAGGAGCTGGAAATCAGTGTGCTCAATGAAGACCAGCGATGCATTTATGTGTTTTATAGAGAGTTTGGTTCACTAGAATTCATGGGGTCGAGGGCTGTTTTAGAATCAATTCTGAACACTGTGGAACACTTAGCTAATTCCCGAGATGGATTCAAGGATTTGATCCCAATGGGATGGATTATCGAATGAAAAATTAATATAAAAACCCACCTTAATTGATTTTGACCCTTTAATAAGCTGAACTTATATTTTGAACGTAACCAATGGGGTCTAGTCTTGCATTGTGCATTTCTTTGAAGGCTAACTATATTCAGAAAACCTTAATCACTTTTAGTGCCAAATCTATAAGTAGGCCACTGCGTTTAGAGTTTTCAGGTGCCTTATATCATGTATTCTTCTGAGGAAGCGAACGCAAAGAAATTTTCAAAGATGAAGGCGATTTTGCCCTGTTCGTGCAGAGCAAAGGCTCTTTGCGAGCGCCTTTGCTCATGCCAGCTCAACTTCTACTACTCACCCATAAACTTCATAGCCTGCAGCAGGTTGCTGTAGTCGTCGCGCCATACAAAGGGGGCTGTACTGCTGGGCCAGGGTGATTCGCTGGCTCGGTAGAGCTCGAGTTGGGCTTTGTCTCGGCTTAACAGCACCCAGCGTACATCATGACCATGGCTTTGTTCGGCCTTGGCCTCGCCATAGAGGATGGTTAAATCGAATTGCTGGGCTAGTCCGCGCATCAGGGGGGTTAAGTCCAAATGGGTATTGGAGATATGCACCGCCAGAATGCCGTCTTCTTTAAGCTGGGTTAAGTATAAGGCCATGGCTTCTTGTGTGAGCAAATGCATGGGGATGGCGTCGCCGCTAAAGGCATCGAGCACCAGGGCATCAAACACCTGTTCCTGCCCCTGCGCTTGTTGTGCGCTTAACGTGATGCGGCCATCTCCTAGCACATAATCTAACTTGGCTTGGGAGTTATCAAGGTAGCTAAATTGCGCCTGGGCCGTGGCCAGCACATTGGGGTTAAGCTCATAGAAGGTATAGGTATCTTTGCTTTTACCGTAGGCCGCCAAGGTGCCGGCACCCAGGCCAATAAAGCCTACATGGGAGCCATTCGGTAGGTCTTGCAGTAACTGCCCAACCAGGGTTTGGTGGCGGTAATAGCTTTGTGGCTCGCCTTTGCCTTCACCTTTAAGTACTTCCACGCCATGGGTGGTGGTGCCGTCGATCAAGCGGCGCTCGGTGCGCCCTTCAATGTTTACTTCGGTAACGGTTAGTAGGCCATAGAAGTTACGCAGGCGCTCAATGTCGTTACTTTTAAACTGGCCATCGAGCCAAAAGAACAAGAGTCCCGCCAGAGCCACCGTGCCCAGTGCGCTGCCACCTAGCAGGGGAGCTCTGCGTATGCCTTTATCACTGACAACTCCCCAGGCAAACAATACCAAGGCGGCGCCTATGGCCAAGGGGTATTCGTAATACAGGGTGAATACCTGCGGTGCGACAAAAGTGATAAGCGCCGTGCCCAGCGCGCCACCTAGGGCCATCACCAGATAAAACTGGGTCAGGTATTCGGTGCTGGGTTTGGCATGCACCAGTTCGCCATGACAGATCATACAGGCGGCAAACAGCACCAAGGAATAGAGAATAACCTGGCTGACAATATCGAACTGGCTGCCGATAAAGAACAAGAAGCAGGAGATAAAGGCACAGACCCCCAGCGCCGCCAGCCAGAAAATACGATGATAGGCTTTGGGCGAGTGGAAGCACAGTACAAAGGTCAGCAGATACAGTGCCAGCGGCAACAACCATAAGAAGGGCACAGGCGCCACGTTTTGGGTCATGGCATTGGTGCTCGCTGTGAGCACCATTACGCCGCAGCCGCTAAGCAGCAACCACAACAGCCATTTACCGTGAACACCGCCACGAAAGGCGCTCTGCTCTGTGCTGCCTAGGCGTTTGGCCTGGTTATAAAAGCGCGCCATATAGGCATAGAAGGTGGCGGCAAAGGCCACAAATAAACCGCTCCACAACCAGGATTGATTGCCGAGGCCGAGCCAGGGCTCCACCGCGAATGGATACGAGAGCAGGGCCAAAAAGGAGCCGATATTGGAATAGCTATACAGCTTGTAGGCATGCTCATTATCCACCTTGGCCTGCCAGCTTTGCATCAAGGGCGCCGTGGCAGCCAGGGCAAAATAAGGCAAACCCACGGCCATCGCCAACTGGGCTAACACGCCCAAGGCGGGGGCGTCGCTGGGGGCGCCGAGCGCTTGCGTGCCTATGGGCAGGGCAATGGCTCCGGCTAGTAAAACGGCACCATGGACGAAAAACTGCTTTTTCAGCGCCAAGCGGCTCGAGATAAGGTGCGCATAACCATAGCTTGCGAGCAAAAATGTTTGGAAAAACAACAAGCACGCCGTCCAAACCTGAGTGCCGCCGCCAAAGCTGGGGAGTAACATTTTGGCCATGATAGGCTGGACTTGGAAAAGTAAAAATGCGCTTAAAAATACAAGAATAATCGCAAGCATGGCGATAGCCGCCTCAATAGGGTGGAAAACGCGGCAAATGTAGCACAAATCACGCTTCTGGCGCATAGGTTTACAATGCCGCAGTACAATTAAACCTTAAAAACAAAGGCCTGATCGTTATTTTCAATCACTTGATGTATAACAAGGGGTACGACACCCAAGAATTAGTTAAAGCCTTTACCTTAAAAGCCAGGTAAAGCAAGCGACTAGTCAATCCATGCGTGAGCCTTTATGAATAGTGAAAACAATCGTCTGCACCAGCACACTCAGGTTGCTCAGCTTCAACCCCTGTTTGAAGCGCAGTTGAGGGCCTTTAACAACAATAAATACCCGGCTGTAGACGAGCGAAAAGCTCAGTTACAGGCGCTCAAAAAAGCCATGCAGGCCAGGCCGGATGAGCTGGTTGCGGCCATTAGCAAAGACTTTGGTCATCGCAGCGAAGATGAAACCCGCCTGTGCGAGGTGCTGACCCTGGTTGAGGCTATCGACTCCACCATTAAACACCTTGCTCGCTGGTGTAAACCTTCGGCTCGTTCAACCGCATTGATTTTCCAGCCGGCAAGCAACAAGGTGGTGTATCAACCCCTTGGGGTGGTGGGCATTATGGTGCCGTGGAATTACCCTCTATATTTAAGTTTAAGCCCGTTAATTACCGCCATCGCCGCGGGAAATCGCGTGATGCTTAAGCTTTCAGAGCATACACCTTACTTTAACCATTGCTTAGCGGCATTGCTGGCCGAGGTCTTTAGCGAGGAGCAGGTGGCGGTGACTACCGGCGTTGCCGATGTGTCTACGGCGTTCTCGCAATTGCCCTTTAATCATTTGTTTTTTACCGGCTCAACCGCCGTGGGCAGGTTGGTGATGCGCGCCGCGGCGGCCAACCTGACTCCGGTGACGCTGGAACTCGGCGGTAAATCCCCGGTGATTATCGGCGATACCATCGACCTGGATATGGCCGCCGAGCGCATTTGTTTTGGTAAATCCCTGAACGCCGGCCAGACCTGCGTGGCACCGGATTATATTCTTTGCCCCGAGCATAAAAAGCAGGCTTTTATCGCCGCTTATCAAAACGCCTTTGCTCGCATGTACCCCAGCATTAAAGACAATCCGGATTACACCGCCATTATCAATGACGGCCAATACCAAAGATTGCAGGCACTGCTGGAAGAGGCCAAAGCTGCGGGGGCGAGCTGCACCACCATTAACCCAGCCAAGGAGGACTTTAACGGCAGCAGGAAAATGCCGCCGGTGCTGATTGACAACGCCGGGCAGGATACCCGGGTGATGACCGAAGAGATTTTTGGTCCCTTGCTGCCCATTGTCAGCTATGAGTCCTTGCATCAGGCAGTGGACTATATCAACGCGCGTCCGCGGCCCTTGGCGCTGTATCTATTTAGCCTGGATAAGAATGAACACGCGCGGGTTATTCAGGACACCCACTCCGGCGGAGTCTGTATCAACAACACCATGACCCATTTGGCTCAGGTGGATTTGCCCTTTGGCGGCATCGGTGAGTCGGGTATGGGTCATTATCATGGTTTTGAGGGCTTTCAGACCTTTTCCAAGGCCAAGGCGGTACACATTCTGGGCAAGTTCAATGGCGGCAAGCTGCTATACCCGCCTTATGGCCGCAGCATTCACCGACTGTTTTATAAGCTCTTTGTTAAATAGGCGCTCAGGCCAGAGCGTGAATTTGTGCCGGAGTAAAGGTCAGCAAAGAGGCTCAGGCCCAGCCCCTTACTCCCCCTTAGTTAAAGTGGGTGTCTTAGTTAGTGTAAGTTCAAAAGCCCTGGGCTGGCCATTTATGGTGCAGGTTTGCTTTTTGTGGGAGGCATAACTAAGTTTTACTTGTTTGTGACTGCGTTCAGGGCGGTTCAGAAGGGGAAATGTGAATAAGGCTGTAAGTTTATGTCGTTAAAATATAAATTAAAAACTATTGTTTTTTTTGTTTTATTTTCGTTTTTTTCTGGTTGTGATAGAAGTTCGGAATTTCAAGGTGTTTTTGTCTATTCCGATGGTGGTTCGATTAATGTTTTAAATTTAAACTCAATAGAATCATCGGTAAAGGTTGATTTTAAAGGAGGTGGTTATAATATAAGTGATGTTACTTCATTCGGAGATAATTCAATTCTTTATAGTGCTTGTTCAAAATATGGGTGCGATAGCTATGAGTATAGTTTCATAAAAAAAAGAAGTAGGGTTGTAGCCTCTGGTTTTCGACCCTTTTATATGCGCAACCATAAAGAAATATTGATTTACGATTCTGGAAGTAGTGGCACTACGTTATACGCGCAATCTCTAGGGGATAGTAAAAAGAGGAAAATTGCAGAAGTAATGGGTTTAAAATTGCCAAATGGTTCAATAGTAGATTATGCAGGCCCGATAGTTAAAATATCCGATAATTTAGTTACTTTTATTACCAAAGGAAATGAACTTAAGGCTTATAATTCAACCACGAGAGAAGTTTTTGGGTTAGGTTTTAATGATTGTATACCTGTAGCTTGGTTGGCTAAGGCTAATTCTCTTTTATGCTCGAAAGTTAACTCTCGAGTTAGTTTTTTGCTTGATGTTGAAACTGGTTTGAAAATCGGGTTGCCATTTTATTTTGGCTTTAATAGTGTTTCTTATTCAAAAAAATACAATGCTATAATTTACCAGAAGCCCAGGTTTTCATTTTTATATGGCGAAGTGAGTGATCTATACGCATACATGTTAGACGAAGGGCGGGAGGTGAAGATAAAAAATAAGATATTTTCAGTAAGTGGTTACTGGCAAGATTAAAATAAAAAAGATACCGTCACTCTAAATAATTATTTGATGTCAGGAAGAGGCGTAGCAACCACAGAAAGTTAAGCTGGGTGACTTGGGCAATAACCTAGCTAGATTCCTTAGGTAATAGTAGGAGCTCTAACGAGGACTTATTTGGTCAGTGGGGGACTGTAATAAACTCCGTGTAAGTGGCACAGTGAAAGGGAGCGCCTTCGAGACAACACTTGCAGGGACATTCTTATACCAAAACAATTCAGCCCTCAAGCAAATAAAAGGAACAATTCAAATAGTAAGGCTTCGGCGTAATTGGGAGCTATATCTTTAGGTCTCACTGCGGTGGCGCCTAAGGCCCCAGCGCTTGGCGCTCCGGCTTTTGTGTTCGGAGTATTTTCGTTGTTTGTCAGTAGTTCACCAAACTTTATAAACGGCGACTATTCAAATAATGAGATCTATATTGATTGGGATACTGGAGGCTACCATCATCATTCTTGGGGGGTTTTAGAGGGTGAAAGTTTTGATTCAGGTTGGCAAAACACTTGCCAAAAGCAGTAAATGTACATGAATAATCTTTCTAATTTTAAAGTAGCAGCTCCAAGCCCTTTGATGTTTTGGTCTAGCATTATAGTTTGGGAAAGCCCATTGATATCAACTTTTACACTTATGTTTGGGTTGATATCACTGAATGTTTTAATGTGCCTAATAAGTTTGTGGGTAAGAAGCAATGTAGAGTGGGCTCTCAATTCAAAGAGGAAAATGCTGGGCTTAGATAAAATTCTATACCTGACGGTAGTTTCAGCTTTTAATGGAGGTGTAATAGCATTTAAAGGGAGCTTAGCTTTTTGTTTGTTTTTGCTGCTTCTTATATCTCTCGCGTTATTTTCAATTATGCAATTCTCAAACAACATAGTGTTATCTTCCGTTCTATGTTGGCTATCACCAAGCTTAATAGTGAAAGCTTGTTATTATAAAAAGAGCTTTTTGCTTCAGAGTGTAGTGATGAAATAACGAGTGAAAATTGTCAATTTTATTCTTAATGAAATGGCTTGGGAGTCTTTATGGTTTCCTGTTACTTATTGAAAGTAAAATGGAAATTATTAAAGTTCTACTCATTGTCATCGCCTTTACCACGCTAAAACTCTTTGCTGCGGACATTACAAGGGTCATGCCTGGTTGGCTCCAGTTCCCTGTAATTGTAATAGGGTTTGCTCTTGGCATCATATGGTTGTGCCGACTTCTAAAAAAGCTGTGACTGAATTTAAGTTTGTCTGGATGCTATCGCTGTTTGGCTGATAAGAGCATTTTGGAGTGAGGAGAAGTAGGTGAGTGACCGTGTGCTTGATACTCTTAGAGTTTGTTCCTTGCCAGCTTAAATGGCGAGCCACTGGCGAACCAATGACTCGCTTTGCGTTTACTTCAGCTTAAACACACCCACGGCGACACAGATGGCACCGCCGACCATGCCCAGCCAGGCTTCAATGGGTGTTTCACCGTTAAGCGAGCGGGTTAGCTGTGCTTCTACCGCGTCGTACACGTTGTAACCCCAGGCCACCAAGGCCACGCCGATCACAATAAGAATAATACCGATAATTTTACCATTCATAATAGATGCCTCATTTTTTGTTATTTTCAAGTATAGACTTTTCTACCTTACACACTTAATTACTTGATTGCATGTATTTTGTGCCTATAAATAGCGCAAGATGAGCACCTTTGTTATCGGTAATTATGAGTGCATTGGGCTGCTACTGAACTGCCACTACTTGGGTAAACAGCAGGCTTTTGTTAAGAGTTGCCTTAATGTGGTTTCTAAAAGAGGCATATTCCGTTACACTGCGCGTCCTTTTTTTGAGCAAACATGGATATCACTTCCCTTGATCGCAACAGCAAATATCGCCATGCAGTTTGGCGCTAAGCCTCTTTTTGAAAACGTTTCCGTTAAGTTCAACAATGGCAACCGTTATGGCCTGATCGGTGCCAACGGCTGCGGTAAATCGACCTTTATGAAAATTCTGGGAGGCGACCTTGAGCCCTCGGCTGGAAACGTGATGCTAGGTGAGAGCGTGCGTCTGGGTAAGTTGCGTCAGGATCAGTTTGCCTTCGAAGAATATTCTGTGATGGACACGGTATTAATGGGTAATACCGAGCTGTGGGCGGTGAAAGAGCGACGCGACTTCATTTACAGCCAGGCCGAGATGAGTGAAGAAGAAGGCATGGAAGTGGCCGATCTGGAAGTGCGCTTTGCGGAAATGGACGGTTACACCGCAGAAAGCCGCGCCGGCGAACTTTTGCTGGGCTTGGAAATTCCCATTGAGCAGCACTTTGGCCCCATGAGCGAAGTAGCACCGGGCTGGAAGCTGCGAGTATTACTGGCGCAAGCCCTGTTCTCCGATCCGGATGTACTGCTACTTGACGAACCGACCAACAACCTGGATATCAACACCATTCGCTGGTTAGAGCAGGTGCTGGTTGAGCGCAAGTCGACCATGGTGATCATCTCTCACGACCGTCACTTCTTAAATACCGTGTGTACCCATATGGCCGATTTGGATTATGGTGAAGTGCGCCTATTCCCGGGTAACTACGACGAGTACATGACAGCAGCCACTCAGGCTCGTGAGAAAATGCTCAACGAAAACGCCAAGAAGAAGGCACAGATTGCCGAGCTACAAAGCTTTGTTAGCCGCTTCTCTGCCAACGCTTCTAAGGCCAAGCAGGCCACCTCACGTGCCAAGCAAATCGATAAAATTCAGCTTGAAGAAGTAAAGCCATCAAGCCGCGTCAGCCCCTATATTCGCTTTGAGCAAGATAAGAAGCTGCACCGTCAGGCTATTACCATCGAAGGTTTGTCAAAAGCGTTTGAAACGCCCTTGTTCAGCAACTTTGATTTACAGGTTGAGGCCGGCCAGCGCGTTGCCATTATCGGCCAAAACGGCGCCGGTAAGACCACCTTGTTACGCTGTTTATTAGGTGAAATCGGGGCCGATCAGGGCTCGGTAAAATGGGCCGAACAAGCGAAAATTGGTTACATCGCCCAGGATCATGCCGCCGACTTCGTTGAAGACGATAACCTGTTCGACTGGATGAAACAGTGGACCACGGGTGATGATCAGGTGGTGCGCGGTGCCCTAGGACGCATGTTGTTTTCTAATGATGATGTGAAAAAACGGGTTAAAGTGCTTTCCGGTGGTGAAAAGGGTCGCATGCTGTTTGGCAAAATGAGCCTGATTAACCCTAACGTGTTGGTACTGGATGAGCCGACCAACCACCTGGATATGGAATCTATCGAGGCTCTGAACCTGGCCTTGGAAAACTATGAAGGCACCTTGTTCTTTGTCAGCCATGACCGTGAGTTTGTGTCATCACTGGCTACGCAAATTATTGATATTCGCCCGGAGGGCATAGTGCACTTCCAGGGTTCATATGAAGAGTACCTAAAAAGTCAGGGAATTTAATGCCCTAGGTTTCCCGACTGGCGCTTTCGCCGGTCGGGGATCATGCCAACCGCAGCCCTGCCCCCGTCATTTTTGGCTATGCCTCTTCACTCCAGCGCTCCTTGACTATACTTATTGCTCTTACTCTTAACGGAGGTGAGTAATGCCAAAGTACGTAATTGAAAGAGAAATAGAGGGTGCGGGCGGGCTATCCGCCGATGAACTGCAAGGGATTTCACAGCGCTCCTGTGATGTACTCGAGCAACTCGGCCCGCAGATTCAGTGGGTGGAGAGCTATGTAACCGGCAATAAGATTTTTTGTGTGTATATTGCCCCGAATGAAAGCCTGATCAAGCAGCACGCCAGTATGGGTGAGTTTCCAATCAGTGCCATTCATGAAGTGAAAACCATTATTGATCCCACCACCGCCGAATAACGGTCACTCGGGCTTGGCATTGATTGTTGTAGCCAAGCCTAATAAATCAATTATCTAAATAATCGATTAACCCAATCTATTTTTATCGCTGCAATAGATTAAAACCATGAACTATATTTAATCCCGTTAATCACTTTACTCCAAACGGGGAGAGAGTTTCATGGGTAAGAAATCACGTCCTTTTATCAGTGCAGCGGCACTGGCGGTTACCTCGGTACTTACGCTGGGTGCGCAGGCCGCCTCTGTTGAGCCGAAATCAAATCAATTCTGGTGGCCTGAGCAGCTTGACCTTAGTCCGCTACGAGCACACGGGGTAGAGTCACATCCTTATGGTGAAGAGTTTGACTACGCCAAGGGTTTTGAAAGCCTAGATCTGCAAGCCGTTAAAGAAGATATTCGTGCCGTTTTGACCGAGTCGCAGGACTGGTGGCCGGCAGACTATGGTCATTACGGTCCATTCTTCATACGTATGGCATGGCACGCAGCCGGTACATATCGTGTATTCGACGGCCGCGGCGGTGCGGGTGGTGGTCAGCAACGTTTTGACCCACTCAACAGCTGGCCTGATAACGGTAATTTAGACAAAGCACGTCGCCTACTTTGGCCGGTAAAACAGAAGTATGGTCGCAACATTTCCTGGGCCGACTTAATGGCGTTAACAGGTAACGTGGCCTTAGAGGATATGGGCTTTAAAACCTTCGGTTATGCCGGTGGCCGTGAAGATGACTGGGAGCCGGATCTGGTGTACTGGGGCCCGGAAGGCAAGATGCTGACCGATGAGCGTCGCGACAAAAAAGGCAAGTTAAAAGGTCCTCTAGCAGCGGTTGAAATGGGTCTAATCTATGTAAACCCACAAGGCCCTCACGGTAAACCGGATCCCTTATTGGCAGCTACAGATATTCGTATGTCATTCGGTCGTATGGCAATGAACGACGAAGAAATTGTGGCACTAATCGCAGGTGGCCACACATTTGGTAAAGCACACGGTGCTAAAAAGCCAGACTGTGTAGGCAAAGAGCCGGCAGCAGCGCCGATTGAAGACCAGGGCTTTGGTTGGCAGAACAAATGTGGCAAAGGCCTGGCTGAAGACACTGTGACCAGTGGCTTTGAAGGTGCGTGGACGGTTACGCCAACACAGTGGACCACCAACTACCTGGACAACCTCTTCAACTTTGATTGGAAACAAACCACGAGCCCCGCCGGAGCAATCCAGTGGATCCCTACCGATGAGGCGGCGAAAAACCTGGTTCCCGATGCGCACGTTAAAGGTAAGCGTCACGCGCCTATCATGTTCACAACAGATATCGCGATGAAGGAAGATCCAGAGTTTCGAAAGATTGCCGAGAGCTTCCGTGCCGATCCTGCAAAATTCGAGCTCGCGTTCGCCAAGGCCTGGTTTAAGCTAAATCACCGTGACCTGGGCCCACGTGCTCGTTACCTTGGCAGTGAAGTACCAAGCGAAGTATTGATTTGGCAAGACTACATTCCAGAAGTGAACCACACTCTGGTGAATGATAAGCAAGTCGCTGATTTGAAAGAGCAAATTCTTGATTCTAAGTTGACAGTTTCTGAGCTTGTGCGTGTTGCTTGGGCCTCGGCGTCTAGCTACCGTGACAGCGATATGCGTGGTGGTGCAAACGGCGCACGCCTGCGTCTAGCGCCGCAAAAAGACTGGCCGGTAAACAACCCTGAAGAAGTAGCAAAAGTACTGAAAGTACTTGAGAAAATTCAGAAGAAATTCAACAAAAAAGCAGGTAAAACGCAAATTTCACTTGCTGACATGATTGTTCTTGGCGGTGCAGCAGCCATCGAGAAAGGTGCCAAGGATGCAGGTTACAGTATCACTGTACCATTCAAGCCGGGTCGTATGGATGCATCACTTGAGTACACAGATGTTGAATCATTTGAAGTACTTGAACCAACTGCTGACGCGTTCCGTAACTACTATAGCAGCGCGTGGAAATCACCAACGGGCATGCTGGTAGAACGTGCCAACCTGCTTGGTTTGAGCGTTCCGGAAATGACTGCACTGCTAGGTGGTATGCGTACGCTTGATGCCAACTATAAAGGTTCGGATCACGGTGTGTTAACGAACAAGCCGGGTACGCTGAGCAATGACTTCTTTGTTAACTTACTTGATATGTCGACCAAGTGGAGCAAATCAAGCAAGGAAGAAGGAGTGTATGAAGGTTTTGACCGCACCAGCGGCGACAAAAAATGGACGGCGACTTCGGTTGACCTGATCTTTGGTTCAAACTCTGAATTACGCGCTATTGCTGAAGTATATGCTTCACAGGATGCGAAAGAGAAGTTCGTTAACGACTTCGTCGATGCTTGGACAAAAGTAATGACAGCAGATCGTTTCGATCTAAAATAAACAGACGTTGTGATGTTACTAAAAGGGCCGCAAAAGCGGCCCTTTTTTTACGTATTGGTATCGCATCCGAGATGATGTAAAATTAACCGCCCCCTTAGCGGGGACATTGTGTTTTACAAAATCGAGCGACAGATATGCAGTACTTCAAATATACCCTCATTGTTTTAACCTCATTATTTATGCTTGGCTGTGGTGGCCATGGGTATGAAGGGCACTATGTCAGTACTTCTGACAACAAGGTATTTAACGCGCTGTCAGAGCTTGCTGGCGCCAAAAAAATCTATATCGGCGAGAACTTTATCGAAGCGGATGGCCAGCGCACCGAGTTTGATGAAATCTTTGTGCGTGAACTCAAATCCGGTGACTATCTGGTATTTAAATCGGGTAATGAAGAACAAACCTGGCTGATTGAAGACGGCGACGTGCTGGTACGCGATTTAGGCTTGATGTCTTTACGCTTTGAGCCGGTAGAAAAGTAACCCCCACTTTTATTGTTAGTGAGTGACCACTCGCTAACATCGAATCCAAGGTCTCTTTTTAGTTTTGATTTATATAATTCCAAAATAAACCAAGACGATTGCACGCAAAAAGACGATAATTGGAACATTAAATTCATTAGATTGACCGACATTGCCACCTAGTCTGCTCAGCAGCGTTGGCAAGCTCGGTCATTGCGATTTTTAGGGTAGCGATAACTCATGGAAATTAAAGTTAATTTTCTCGACAACCTCAGGCTAGAAGCCAAGTTTGATGACTTCACCGTGATAGCCGATCAGCCGATCCGCTACAAAGGTGATGGCTCGGCGCCAAGCCCGTTTGACTACTTCCTGGCATCATCTGCTTTGTGCGCAGCTTACTTTGTGAAGGTGTATTGCAACAGTCGAGAGATTTCGACCGACGGTATCCGCATTTCGCAAAACAACATTATCGACCCGGAAGACCGCTACAATCAGATTTTCAAAATTCAGGTTGAGTTACCAGAGAGCATTTCTGATAAAGACCGCCTGGGTATTTTGCGCTCAATCGAGCGTTGCACGGTTAAACGCGTGGTGCAAACCGGGCCCGAGTTCCAAATCGACCCTGTAGATAATATCGACAAAGATGCCCAGGCCATGTTGATGGTTGAGGCCGACCTTGATCACAGCACCTACATCTTGGGTAAAGACCTGCCGCTAGAGCAAACAATTCAGAACATGACCGCCATGCTGGCCGAGTTGGGTATGAAGATTGAAGTGGCATCGTGGCGCAATATCGTTCCCCATGTATGGTCTTTGCATATCCGTGATGCGGCTTCACCTGCGTGTTTCACTAACGGTAAGGGTGCGACTAAAGAAAGTGCACTTTGCTCTGCGCTGGGTGAATTTATCGAGCGCCTAAGCTGCAACTTCTTCTATAACGATCAGTACCTGGGTGAAGAAATCGCGTACAGCGACTTTGTCCATTACCCCAATGAAAAATGGTTTCAAGCGGGTGCAGACGATGCCCTGCCGCAAGGCATCTTAGACGATTACTGCTTAGAGATTTACAACCCGGACGGTGAACTGCAAGCGTCGCATTTAATCGACACCAACTCCGGCCGTGTGGACCGTGGTGTGTGCTCAATTCCGTACACTCGTCATTCGGACGGAGAAACGGTTTACTTCCCGCAAAACCTGATTGAGAACCTGTTCCTAAGCAATGGTATGAGTGCGGGGAATAACCTCAATGAGGCCAAGGTGCAGTGTTTGTCTGAGATCTTTGAGCGTGCCATTAAACGCCAGATCATTGAGCAGGAAATTGTGCTGCCGGACGTACCGCAAGAGGTGCTGGCCAAGTACCCGGACATAGTTGAGGGCATCGAAAAGCTTGAAGAGCAGGGCTTCCCGATTGTTATTAAAGACGCCTCACTGGGTGGTCAATTCCCGGTTATGTGTGTGACCCTGATGAACCCAAGAACCGGTGGCGTATTTGCCTCATTTGGTGCGCACCCAAGCCTGGAAGTTGCGTTAGAGCGCAGCCTGACCGAATTACTGCAAGGTCGCAGCTTTGAAGGTTTGAACGATGTACAGAAGCCAACATTTAACTCCATGGCGGTGTCTGAGCCGGAAAATTTCGTCGAGCACTTTATCGACTCAAGCGGTGTGATCTCATGGCGTTTCTTCAGCGCCAAAGCGGATTACGACTTTGTTGAATGGGATTTCTCGGGTACCAATGAAGAAGAAAGCGAAGCCTTGTTCGGTATTTTGAAAGCGCTTGGTAAAGAAGCATATATTGCTGAATTTACAGAAATCGGCAGTGCGTGTCGTATTCTTGTGCCGGACTTTTCAGAAGTGTACCCGGTGGAGGACCTGATTTGGGATAACACCAACAAGGCACTGCAATACCGTGAAGATATCTTGAATCTGCACTCGCTCTCGGACGATGCACTGGCCGCCTTGGTAGAGCGTTTGGAAGAAAGCCAGCTTGATAACTACATCGACATCATCACCCTGATCGGTGTTGAGTTTGATGAAAACACCGTATGGGGTCAGTTAACCATCCTTGAGCTTAAGATTTTGATTTACTTAGCACTTGGTGAATTGGAAGAAGCCATGGAGTTGGTCGGTGACTTCTTGCAATATAACGACAACACGGTTGAGCGTGGCTTGTTCTATCAAGCCGTGAGCGCGGTGCTGGAAGTGACCCTAGATGAAGAGCTGGAATTGGATGATTTTATCCATAACTTCTCACGCATGTTTGGTAAAGAGACCATGGAAAATGCCGTGGGCTTGGTCACCGGTGAGGTGCGTTTCCACGGCCTAACACCAACCAATATGAAGCTCGAAGGCTTGGACAAGCACCTGCGTTTACTCGAGAGCTATAAAAAGATTCACAAAGCCCGTGCTGACTTGTTCAACAAAGGCTAGCGTGAATAAGTTTAATGCCCATTAGTAAGGCGTTGAATTAAAGCTAAAAAGCGAACCCCAGTGGTTCGCTTTTTTGTTGGTTGTTTTAGTAAAGGTTAGAGATGGGTGTCTAAGTAAAGGTGGATGTCTGAGTTAAGGTGGGTGTCTAAGTTAAAGTGGGTGTCCAAGTTAAAGTGGGTGTCTAAGTTAAGGTGGGTGTCTAAGTTAAGGTGGGTGTCTGAGTTAAAGTGGGTGTCTAAGTTAAAGTGGGTGTCTAAGTTAAAGTGGGTGTCTAAGTTAAAGTGGGTGTCTGAGTTAAAGTGGGTGTCCGAGTTAAGGTGGGTGTCCGAGTTAAGGTGGGTGTCTAAGTTAAAGTGGGTGTCCAAGTTAAAGTGGGTGTCTAAGTTAAAGTGGGTGTCCAAGTTAAAGTGGGTGTCTAAGTTAAGGTGGGTGTCTAAGTTAAGGTGGGTGTCCGAGTTAAGGTGGGTGTCCGAGTTAAGGTGGGTGTCCGAGTTAAGGTGGGTGTCCGAGTTAAAGCGGGTGTCTGAGTTAAAGCGGGTGTCTGAGTTAAAGTGGGTGTCTGAGTTAAAGTGGGTGTCCGAGTTTGTTATTTAAAACATGTCGGCCTAAACAGCAATTGCAGGGTATAATAGAGAGCGACGTCATCAATCACATATCTAAACCAAGCATCGAAACAATGAACCGTAAAAAGAAAATTTTCACCAAGCTCAAAGCCAAAGACAAACGTGCGAATGCAAAATTGCATAAAAGCAATAAACCAGCCTATATCTCAAAAGCAGAGCGAGAAAAGTTAGAGCAACAAGAGAATACGGCGTCACAAGAGTAATTCCCCACGCATACTAATACGCGATATCAATAAAAATACATTCGACTATTCGCAGCCGACGGCGGACTAGTAGTTGTTTACCCTTATCGCCAGCTTAAGGCGCGATTTTTATCTCATGCATTTAGGCGTTAGGCGTCTTTAAAATTAGCCTAACTGATTGCTTTCCCTGTTTAATTTTTAATTGGCTGGCATATTTCCCGGCGCTCATATAGGCTTTTAGCGGTTATAATTTAGCTAATGTACGCAGGGAAATTATGGAAAAGAAGATCATTCAGCTCTCTATTGCCGAGCTGATGTTACACAAACGCGGCCCTATGGACGGTGCCGAAGACATTAACTTGTTTCGTTTTGTGCTGAGCTATCCGGCGGAAGGAATTTCGGCCATCGAATCGGTGAAAACCCTGCTGTCGACCGACGACCTGCCGACCGACTGGGACAGCGACTTCGATAAGGCGATTTTGTTTAAAACGCCACTGCGGGGCAAGGCCCAGCTTTCTATCGAGGCCTGCAGCGTCGATAAGGACTCCCAGGCTCAGGCGTCATTTAAAAAGCTGTTAAACAGCATCCTCGGCTCGACCCTGGGCATTTTTACCGGCGGTTTTGGCAGTGCCTATGTGGGTAAGATCACCAATACCGTGGGCAAATCCGTCATTGACGTCCTTGGCGATGACGAAGATGTGGATATTATCGGCAAAGCCACCTACTTACTCGACTCCGAGCAATTGCCCGAGTCGATTGACTTACCCTTGATGGTCGACACGCCCGTAGTAGAGAAAAAGTATGTGCTCGTAGGCCATCAAAGCAGCGTTAATCGCCGTCGTAAGGTGGTGGAAAACGAGGTGATCCCGGCCGGCAACAACGGTCAAATTCGTATTAAAATCACCCAGCTTTAGCGGAATTGACACGGCTCAATTTCATTTATATTTGTGCCTAATACCACGAATTTTCGTTCCGAGATGACTTAAAAAGGGTTGGCTTCTAGGGCAAGTGTACCAGTAGTTCTTGCCGTCAGCCCTGTCCCTTACATTTCTTACCAGCCTTTTCCCAATACCTTCCTATTCGGCGCAATTTTCGCACCCACCTCTTTGCAAACCTTTCGGCTGAAGCCTGCCAGGCTGTGATGTTTTGATACAAAATGTGAACAAAATGGTACACAAATTTGATGGTTGCATTTTGTCCTAGCCGATAACTTAAAAAGGTTGATCGCATTCATATGACAATATGAATACGTTTATTTTAAGAGCGGGTTACACGCTCTGTAAGCAATAAAAATAACCATATATAGGATGTCTAAGATGAAACAACCACGTAGGTTTGGGCGTTTAAAAGCGACCTACCTTGCTATGTTGAGTTTAGGTTTGGCTCAGCCGGTGCTGGCACAAGGTGATGAGTTGGCTGGCAACACAAGTGCGCAGGCACTTACTTTTACACTCATTACTGGCGATAAAGTGTCAGCCGTAGTGAATAAGCAAGGTGAGCTTGGCGGTATTCGCATGCTGGGTAAAGACGGCAATGAAGTAATCACCAGCATTTTCAAGCGCGGCGGCAATACGTATGTAATGCCAAGCCAAGCACAAGAGTGGGTAGACTCGGGTGCGATAGATTTAGAACTATTTAACATTAATAAGCTGTACGCGTCTGGTTATGCGGATGAAGTCACCCACCAGTTGCCTGTTATCGTTGAATATCACGATGGCACTCTAGCGGGGGCGGCAACGCCTAAGCAGTTAGCGGGTACATCGCTAACGGGCGAAATAGAACTAATCGACAGTGCAGCCTTGAGCATTGACAAGAGCAAAGCGGCCGAAGTGTTTTCAGCACTTGTCGCGCAAGGCGATGTGGATGCTGTCTGGCTTGATGCGGCCGTGTTCGCCCATAAAGTGAGCGAATCAGAAACATTGACCCCTACGGTGCCTTTAACTGGCGCATATGGCGATGTTGCGCGTCATTATTCGGGTGCGGGTGTGACGGTTGCCGTACTCGATACGGGTTACGACATTGAGCATTCTGACCTTCAGGGGCGGGTCATCGCATCTCGAGACTTTACCTATTCGGCAAATGGTGTGGATGACACCAATGGTCATGGCACACACACAGCATCTACGGTTGCAGGCTCTGGCGCTGAATCGAATGGCAAGTGGGTAGGTGTAGCGCCAGGGGCGGACCTGGTAATTGGTAAAGTACTGGGCAACACAGGTGGTGGCTCTATGTACTCTATCCTCAGTGGTATGCAATGGGCGGTCATGTCGGAAAATGCGGATATCGTCAATATGTCATTGGGTGGCTCGGCTACCTCATGTGATGGTCCGCTTGTTGATATGGTTGAAGCACTGAGCGATCGCGCCTTATTCGTAATTTCTGCGGGTAATAGTTTTACTCGTGAAACAGTGGGTTCTCCGGGCTGTGCACCAAGCGCACTGACTGTCGGTGCGCTCGATCGCGATGGCAACACTGCTTCTTTCTCTTCGCGCGGCCCATCTCCGGATGGCCACTCAGCGAAACCTGATATTGCCTCACAAGGTGTGGCGGTAGTCGCCGCCGCTTCGGGTGGTCAAGGTGCGACGGCCTATCGAGCGCTTTCAGGCACCTCAATGTCAGCCCCGCATGTAGCAGGCGGTGCGGCTATGGTGATGCAAGCACGTGCTGATTTATCGCCTAGAGATGTGAAAAAAGTACTCACATCATCGGTATTCACATCAGATGCGCACGTACTAGAGCAGGGTGCAGGTGCAATGGACATCAATCGTGCGATTAAGCAGGCGGTGATCGCACAGCCTAACCGTGAGTTGGGTTATTTCGGATATGGCCAAAATGATGCGTACACCGACAGTAGCGTGACGTTTGAAAACACCACAAGTGAAGAAATTACATTCAAGCTTAATTTAGATCTGATCGGTGAAGATGGTAAAACGCAGCTTCCGGCAACGGTTGCTGGTTTAGGCGTTAAATCCGTTACAGTGCCAGCGAATGGCCAGGTTGATGTGCCAGTGTGGATTGACCCATCAGTGGCAATGCGCGACGGTGCATACGGTGCTATCACAGGTAAGATAACGGGTACAGCTGTTGGCGGTGAAGACGAGCAAATCACGGTGCCTGTTTCTTTCTGGGTTGATCAGCCACAAGTGTCACTGACGGTTAATTTGACCGATCGCTGGGGCAACCGTGCGTCGTTTCCTTCGAAAGTGTATTTAATTAACGAAGAGGACGATTGGGGCAGCTTATTGCGTCTAAATGGCGGTAAAGCCGAGGTAAAGGTACCCACCGGCAACTACAGCATTATCGCCAACATCATGACCTTTGATAACGCAAACTCGAGCTCGGGTTTAGTTGAGTCTGCGGCACAGATGGCGATTTTGGATCGCAAGATTGAAAGCGCAACGGTATTAAACTTTGATGCCCGTAACGCGCAGCCTGTGACCTTCAAAGCGGAGCAGCCACTTGACCCTCAAGGTTACTCATTTGGCTTTACCTACGCGCTGGATGACAACAAACAAGCTAAGCTTGCGGCGATGGAGCTGGCGCCAGACTATGTAAACGACATGTACGCATGGTCACAAGGCCATGACGACCGTTTCCGCTCTTTCATTACCACACGTGCCGTGGCACCTGAAACCAAGGTAATGATGGAAAACGGCACCGAGTTTGATTACATCAAACAAGGTTTAGCGCTGTCGTTTCATGGTGAAGGTTCAGCGGAAGTAGTGCCAGTAGGTGATGCAGGCTACAGCACCGATTGGAGCCAATTCGACCTGGAAGGCAAAATAGCCCTTATTGCCAACCCTAACTACCTAACCAGTTATATGGTGGGTAACGCCATGAAGCACGGTGCAATGGGCGTTATTTTCTACCGCCCGGGTCGAGACGGTCGTTACAAAGGGAGTATCACGGGTACGCCAAAAGTGCCTGTGATTGGCATCAGTACTGCCGAGGGTGAACAGCTTGCCGCAGAAATTGCAGCAGGTCGTAACACCGTAAGCTGGTCGGGTATTGCTGCAGAGCGCTCACCCTATGCCTACTCTATCAACCACATTACGGACGGTCGCATCGACGCAGGGCAAATTGTGTTGCAAGAGCACAAGATGCGTAAAATCGAGAGTCAATATCACTCGCAAGGTGATGAGCGTCCGGCTTGGACTGACGTGATGGCGATGACCAACAGCACCGGCGAGTTCTACTCAACGGGTAGTTCACAGCTGATCATGTTGCCTGTTGAGCGTGATGAGTACTTCAGTGCGACTACTAAAAATGCGTGGACAAACATCGTCATGCCGAATTACCAAATGCGTAGCGCAGGGGCGTATTTTGATGGTGCACGTATTATGACGCCGGGTGAGGAAGCAACGACTTGGCTTAAAGGCCCTCGTATGGGTAGCTTAGGTACCAGCGGTATTCCAATTATCAGCAGAGACACCAATGTCTTGTCTTTTAACATGGCTGCATTCGGTGACGCTGCGGGGCACGATGGTATTTTTGGCTACGATGGCCGTTCAGCCTATGGCTTAATGGTAAATGGTCAGAGTACATCGCCTTACCAGGGCACCTTGACACTTGAGCACGGCAGTAACCAAGTGAGCTTGTCAATGCGCTCTTACGCCCGCGGTGTAGGCGAGCGTTCCCCCGTGAATGACGCATTAGGGTCGCTTTATGAAGGTAAATATAGCTTCACCACTGACGACACAATGCAAGGTATTCAGCCTATCCTTATGCCTGTTGTCGATGTGCCTGTAGACATCAACAATGCCATGCCTGCGGGAGAGCCGGCACATATTAAGCTTTCCGCGATTTTGGATGGCGAAGGTGAGGTATCACTGGCGGACGTGAAACTGCAATATGGTTATGGCCAGGAGTGTGGTATGAGCGATATTCCAGCCTTTATATACTGCCCGGTGACGGCGAAATTCTCCCCTGAGAGCTGGGTAGATGCGGAGATCACACAGCTAGATGGCGAGTGGGTTGCGATTGTACCAAACGACGCTCCAGCGGGTGAATTTGTACACCTGCGTGTGGAAATGGCTAACTATGGCACCAGCACAGCAGAGCAATTAACAATGCGTGCTTACATGCTGAAGTAAGTGTTCTGTCTCAAGAAATAAAAGCCGCCCGCGTTTGGGCGGCTTTTTTAATGTTTATTACTCTTGGCAGCTGACGGCGAAATAGTCATTATTATCGCTTACCGCCAGCCCTGGCAGTTGGTTGACCAGGTGCTGGTACATCTCGGGCTGCTCAAATCTGTGTTTCATCATTAGACGCAGGTGGTGGGGCTGTATCTCGGCGCCATTATCCCTCAGGTACTCTAAAAAGCGGCGGTAACTGATTGGCCTCTCGGTCTTTGACTCGGGCGGCAGATAGCGCTCTAAACGATAGTTTTTGAGCACAAAATACAGTGGGTCCAAGCGCTCCCCATTAGTTGCGTCTAAGTAAGGCTCGAGCAATTTATATTGCGCTATGTGGCCTTTGGCGGCGACCGCGTTGGCTAGCTCAAAGGCCGTTTTCTGGGGGATATGGGAGAAGGTTTTTAACCACAGGGTCAGCTCTTTATTGCCGGCAAACTGCGCCATTACTTGGTCAGCCTCAATATCGGGTGCCAGCCCGACGTTACTGAGTTTGTTTACTATTTCCTGCTCTGTAAGCTTGTTGTCACGCACCGCGACCGAGGAGATAAACAGGCTCATTGCCGTTTTTTGTTGCTCGGACAGGGGCGGTAAATTGAGGTTATCCAGCTCCAGGCTGATCAGCTCGGCCAAAGGCTTTTTCTGCGTCAGGCTAACCAGCAAGGCCGCGGTGTCATTGATAAACAGCTTGATATCCGCATCATTATGGCGTTGGCAGTATTCATACTCGGGCGACTGAATCACCTTTTCAACAAAGGCTGATTCGACAAAGGCTTGCCATTGCTCGACGGGCTTTTCCCGCTCCTTAAACCATTTATTGCGCGCCGAGCAGGCCTCTAATTGTGCCTGTTGCTGCTCGTCCAAGGCGGTGCCCGCATCGAATTTCAGTGGTGTGCTCCCGGCATCCCGTGGTAAATCGCTTAAAGGAGATATATCAATATTGATACTCAATTGGCTTAAGACGGCCGGGGTGCGATTTAGCCCTTGCTGCCCTCGGCTATGGTAATAGTAGCGTTTGCTACCTAGTTGCGTGCCCTCAATCAGCCGGGACAGGGCATGAGCATCGGTAAATGTGCTGCCAAAGGCTTCGATATGCTCTAGTACCGCGTGCTGCATGTCACTGATAAACAGGGAGTCATTGCGAAAGGCCAGGGGGTATTGCTCGGTAAGCATGGCCGCCGCTTCGGTTTTTCCCATCATCAGCAGGGTGGCAAAAGAAAGCTTAAGGGGAGTGAGGTGTGGGTCGTTCACCAAGGCGCTATCCACGTCATAAACCATATCTTTGATTTTTTGTACCAGCTCATGGGCTGGCGCATTATTGACGATTAGCGCTTCAAAGTCTTTTTGCTCTAGGGTATGCCTATACAGATATTCTATGGGAAAGCTAGAAGGCAAGTATTGCTCTTGCTGCATTTGCATCGGCAGCTCGTCGAGACTCTCGACAAAAGACGCCATTGTCTGAGCTTGGGCTGTTTCAACCTCTGTTTGTGCATTGGCTGGGATATTTTTTTGAATATAACCCTTGAGCACCGACCGCATCTTTAGAGTCGCCTCAAAGGAGGCGGTCCTGTTGTGCCAGTGGTCGAGGGCTCTTTCATCCATGCCGGCGGCCCACAGTGCCAGGCTAATATCGTCCAGGCTATGGCCCTGCTTTAAGGCGCGGGCGGCCAAGAGTTCCAGTTGCTGACGGTTCTGGTAATGGTGCTGATTAAAGAGATCCTTTACGTTCTCACACAGCTCGCTATCAAGGGTTTGCTCGGGAAAGGGCTCGGGCTGGTAACGCTTTGTGGGTGTCTGTGCGGCGGTGGAGACGCTTTGTTGCTCTGGGCGTTGAGTGCCGGAGGGGGTCGCTCCCTCGGCAATGTGTGGCTGCTCCTGCGAGGGCATGAGCAAATAGATGCTAAGGCCGGTTAAGGCCAGAGCCCCCAACATCAAAATCATTTTTCTCATTGCTTTCCTTGCCTATTCTTTGAGCATGACATTATAACGCCATTGTTAATCTAATTTGGTTGCAAAACAAGCTTATACCCTCTGTGTACAGAGTGTTGTCCAACAAAGATTACAGTTTAGGTGCGAGCGAAACTGAACGGGCTTTTGTTTCTGTTTATTATGGGTGAAAATGAACGCAGGATTAATTTAAAGAGATGTTGAGATGGCAAAATTGCTGCAAGTCGACTTTCAATATAATGGCCCGTATGGAAAGCAAATGGCGGATGCGCTGGTTGAACTGGCTAAGTCTATTAATGATGAACCGGGCATGATCTGGAAGATTTGGACCGAAAGTGAACTTGAGCAGCTAGGTGGCGGTATCTATCTGTTTACAGATGAAACCAGTGCCAGGAATTATTTGGCAATGCACTCAGCGCGCCTGAAGAAAATGGGGATTGACGAGGTGCGTGGCAAACTATTTGATGTCAACGAAGCGCTGACGCTTATCAATAAGGGACCACTCGTCCCAGCCTAACCGTCAGTTATTGGCAGCAATGTATATAAAGAAGCCCACTTTCGTGGGCTTTTTTGTGGTTACATCTTGCCCAGGGTGAGCATCATGGCGGTGTACATTTTCAGGTTGAGTGCCAGTTGCTCCTCGGTAATAAATTCATGCTCCGAGTGGCCGGTGTAAGGCTTGCCCGGCATGGATGGACCGAAGGAAACGGCATTATCGAACAACTTGGCATTGGTGCCGCCGCCGATGGAGACAAAAGAGGCATCCTGATCCCCTGTGTAGTGCTTGAAAATATCCAGCAGCGCCTGGGCGTGCGGGGCATTATCTAGCAACATGGGGGTGCCAAGTTCTACTTCTACATTACTTAAGGTTACCTGATGTTGCTGCTGCCAGGTTTTAAGAGCGCTGTCGATCTGCTGTGCCAGCAAGTCGGCATCTTTACCCATGGGCCGGCGCAGATTCACCGACAAGGTGATGTCGTTATTTTGCGCATCGCGACTTAGCAGTGTAGGGGCCACCGTCAGCGGACCCATAAAGTCATGCTCGTAGGCGATATCACCAAACTGCTTGCCATATAAACCTAGGCCAATGAGTTCATTAATAAACATCAGTGCCTGGCCATCGCTGTTGGTGGCTAGGGCGACACCATCAAAGATGGCCCCCAGGTGGGCAATGGCGTTAACGCCCGCTTCCGGCTCGGATGAATGGGCCGAAGTGCCCTTTACTCGAATATGCAGGCCATCTTCTTGCTCGACCATGGACACCTTAACCCCTTGTAAGGCGCTGATATTGCGCTGTAGCTGGGTTTTGGTCTGGTCGTCGGCGTTATGCAGGATCACGCTGGCATCTTCGGGAATTTGGCTGACAAAGGCACCGCCTTTAAGGTGAGAGGCATACAGGCCCTCGCTTGGGTTGGCGCCGCTAAAGGTGGGGGCAATCAGGCTCCAGCCTTTTTCTGCCACCACCACGGGGTAGCTGGCGTCTATAGTGACCGCATACTTGGGCTGATTATAGGTTTTCATAAACTCTTTAATAGGACCCCAATCCGATTCCTCGGCCAGGTAAACCATCAGCTCGATGCGGTTATCAAGCTCTACGCCCTTGTCTTTTATCGCTTTCATGGCATATAAGGCGGTGGCGATGGCGCCCTTATCGTCTTCACTGCCACGGGCGATCAGCTTGCCCGGCTCTGTGGTTTTATCTAGCTCAAACGGGCTTTTGGTCCATTTACTGGCATCCGCCGGTTGCACGTCGCCATGGGTGACTATGGTGACTTTTTCGCTTTGTTCACCCATGCCAATCAGTACCGTATAGCCGAAATCCTGATAGTCGAAACCAAACTGATCCGCCTTCATCTTTAAGTAGTTTTTAAAGCCGATAAAGGCTGGGTTATCCGGCGCTTTTAGATCCTGGGTATTAACCGTGGGGAAAGAGACCAGGTTTGCCAAGGTATGAATTTGTGCTTCCTGGTACTGGTCTAGGGCGTAGTGCGCCACTGCATCTTTGTCACTGCCAACCGTGGCCGCCAGAGATGCCGTACTGAGTAACGCCAGGGCCGAAGCCAAAATAGAGATTTTCACTGTTATTCCTTGATGTTGATGTGCGTTAACGACTTGGATTGTAACGCCAGCTTAAGCTTTGAGGCCAGTTTTTGCTGTGTATGCCAGCACATATATTTACTCTAGATACAGGGTTAAGCGCCTAATTCCCCATTATTGAGAAAACAAAAACAAATGTTGAAATGATAGTAGTTATCATTTACATTGTCGGCATTATATTTCCCCCAGCCATTTAGCTAGTAAGGACAAGGTCATGAAGTTCAAGCTGTCGAAGCTGTGTTTCGCAATTCTCGCAGGTCCACTGATCACTAACAACGCGCTTGCCGAGCAAGGCTCCAAGGAGTCGGCCGAACCGGTGGAAACCATAGTGGTTACCGCCTCGCGTATTGAAAGGCCGCTAAGCCAGATCCCTAATACCATTACCGTTATTGATGAATCTGAGCTGCAGCAACAGTTGTCGCTACAGCATGATATTTCCACCGTGCTGGGAAATCTGATCCCGAGTTTTTCGCCAAGTCGCCAGAAGATGACCAGTGCCGGTGAAAGCCTGCGCGGCCGTAAACCCTTGTACTTGATTGACGGTGTGCCGCAATCGAACCCGCTGCGCAGTGGCGGCCGTGACGGCCACACCATAGACCCTTTTTTCCTTGAGCGCGTTGAGGTGCTGCACGGTGCCAATGCCATTCATGGTCTGGGCGCCGCCGGCGGGATCATTAACCTGATCACCAAAAAGCCTACCGGTGGCTTGGAGCAACAGCTGCGCTTTGATACCACAGTGCAAAGCGACAAGCTGTCCGAGGGCAGTGTGGGTGTTAACTACAGCCTGTCTAATCGCTGGGACAATGCCGATGTGCTGGCTGGTGTAAGCTGGCGTACCAGCGGCATGTCGTATGATGCCGACGGCAAGCTGATCGGGGTGGATAATACCCAGGGCGATACCATGGACGCGATACCTTTGATGGTTTTTTAAAGGCCGGTTATGAATGGGACGACTCGCGCTTAGAGCTGATGTTTAACCGCTATCAAATCGAAGGCAAGAATGACTGGATTTCTGTGCCCGGCGATGTCGATGCGGATATTCCCAGCAGCGCCGAAAAAGGCACAATCAATGGTGATGCGGCTCAAAACAAGGTTACCACCATGAGCCTGAACTATTCCAAGCAGGACTTCTTCTCTCAGCGTTTATCGGTGCAATTATTCCGCCAGGATTTTGCCGCCACCTATGGCGCCGAAGCCACTCCTTTAGCGACCTTCCAGGACCCGGCGTATGGCCCGGATCTGATCGATCAGTCGCAGAATAACTCTGAAAAAACCGGCATGAAGATCACCTTGGTTAAAGAAAACTTTGTTTTTGAACCGCTAAGCCTGGTTTATGGTTTGGATTTACTCGAAGACGAGACCTGGCAGGCGCTTATTCAAACCGGCCGTGCCTGGGTGCCGCCGACTAAATACCGCAACTATGCGCCCTATGCGCAGTTGGAATATGCCGGTGATTCGCCGTTGAGTGTCAGCGCCGGTATCCGCTACGAAAAGTCAAAACTGGAAGTGGATGACTTTACCACCTTGGCCTCTTACGGCAGTCAATTTGTTGCCGGCGGTAAGCCGGAGTTTTCACAAACCTTGTATAACCTGGGCGCCACCTATCGTTTAACCGGCGACTGGCGCACCTTTGCCAATTACTCGGAAGCCTTTTCAATGCCGGACGTCGGCCGTGTGCTGCGTGGCATCAATGTCCCGGGGCAAAGCGTGGAAACCTTCCTCGACCTTAAGCCCATTCTGACGGAAAACACCGAAATCGGCCTGGAATACGGCGGCGATCTGGTACAGGCGCAACTGGCTTATTACACCTCAGACTCGGATTTTGGTCAGCGCTTACAGCGCGGTGACGATGGTATTTATACCGTTAAGCGCGAGAAAACCGAGGTTGATGGCATCGAGTTTCGTATTAACTATCTGGCCACGGCAGCAGATAAACTGGGGCTGCGTTTTGCCAGCTCCGACGGTCGTTATGACTCGAACCAGGATGGGCGTGTCGACAGTGATTTAGGCGGCACTAATATCGCTCCGAATCGCGTTAACGCCAGTTGGGACAGGGATTGGACGGACACCCTAAGCACGCGTTTACAGGTTAATCATCTGTTTGACCGCGATGTAGACAATGCTCAAGGTGAGGTGGTCAACGAATTCGACGGCTATACCACGGTGGACCTCAGTGCCAATGTAGAAGCGTTTTCCGGGGTGGTGACCTTGGGTATTCAAAACCTGACCAACACCGATTATTACACCTATTACTCGCAATCGAGCCCGAACGACAAGCGTAACTTTAAGGGCATAGGACGTACCTTCTCGGCGTCTTATCAGATTAACTTCTAGGCTTCGCGTTTTGCCTTTGTAGGTCGGTGCTTTGCGCCGACATCGGAACGGCATCGCACCTTTTGTCGGGATAAAATCCCGACCTACAAGGCAAAGGCCGAACGACAACGAAATACATCTGCTATTTTAGTTACTCAAATCGTATCCAGCATCAGCGCGATTGCTTTATAATAACGTCGCTATGGTTAAATTCTTTGTCGTTAAATATCTGGCCTTTTTACTCGGTTGTACGCTGTGCTTTGTTTTGCATGCGCAGTTTGCCGTGCCCGTGGTGCTGGCAGCCAGTATTACCGGCTTATTGGGCAGCTTTGTTCCCTCAACTCAGGCCTTTGGCATGCATCCAAGAGCGGCTATTTATGCCGGTAGCTTTGCCGGTATGTGCTCGGCTGAGCTGATAGGTGATTACTGGCAACTGACCTTGCTGGCCTTAATCGGCACTTCTTTATATGCCTTGACCATGAACCTGTTTACTGGTTTCGGCGGCAAGCTCGGTGGTGTGGCTTTTGTCAGCGTGGCACTGTTTATGCTCACCCGGGGAGTCTTATGATCACTCTGATCTTCATTATATTGGCACTGCTTGGCGCCCTCAGCACCTATTTGCTGGCGCAGCATAAACGTTTTGATGCCATTCGTGCCTCGGCGCTGTTGGCCATTTTCGCCTATGGCCTGTTGTGGTTATTTAGCGATAATCCGGATCTCTACGCCCTGGTCTTTTTTGGTGGCACCTTTATCGGTATGAGCGCTCCCCATCGCTTTGGTTTTTATACTTTGACCAGCTCGGCCATTATTTTCGCTCCCCTCTTTCAATACCTGGTACCTAAACTAAACGGCTATGGCGGCGCCTTGGGGCTCAGTGCCTTTATGGCCATTTGTGTTTGCCATGTCGCTATTTTACTGGGCGCTCCGCGGAGCATAAAAAAGCCGCCGGGTTTATTCGGCGGCTGAGCAATTCTCAGAACAAGGGTCGAGTAGCAAGACCCTAGTAGTCAAATTTATGCTGGCTAAAGAGGCTCTGCACTCTTTGCCACATGGGCCCGGGGCGGCCCTGACCTATCTGTTTGCCATCGACCTTAAGCACGGGCCCCACTTCCTTGGTGGCCGAGGTGATCCACACTTCATCGGCATCGAGTAGTTCGTCCTTGGTGATCACTCGTTCTTCAATGCGCAGCTCGCTGTGCGTGTGCACGATTTGTAGAATCAACCAGCGGGTGATCCCCGGCAGTATTTGCGTGTCCAGCGGTGGCGTAGCGATCACACCATCTTTGACGATAAAGACATTGCTGGAACTGGCCTCGGTGATCTCACCCAGGGCATTAAATAAAATGGTTTCCTTATTACCTACACGGGCGCCGCTTTGGTAATGCATTACGTTGCCAAGCAGGGCGGTGGACTTGATGTTACAGCGCTGCCAGCGTCTGTCTTGCTCTAAAGAGACTTCATAGCTGCTGGCTTTGTCGGCATCGCAGCTGGGCTCGCCGGGCAGGGTAAAGCAAAATGCAAATACCGTGGGGGCAACGCCGCTGGGGTAGGCGTGATTGCGCTTGCTGTCTGTGCCGCGGCTAACGTGCAGATAAATGCCCTGGTTGGGACCTGGATTGGTGCTTAGCAGGGTCTCGCAGATCTCACGCCATTGCTCGATGCCGTAATCAAGGGCGATTTCGATGGCAGCCAGGCCCTGTTGCATGCGCTCGATATGGGCATTAAAGCCAAGCATTTTGCCATGGTAGGCGGGGATCACTTCATAGATGCCATCGCCAAACAGAAAGCCGCGATCCATGGGCGAAATCTTCGCTTCCTCGGGGGCCATATAGTCGCCGTTTAAATACACCTGGCTCATTGTGTTTCCTCATTCAGTGGGCAAAAAGCCCGTTAACCGTCGTAATTCTGTGATCACTGCCTGGGCATGGGTGGCATCCAGACTGTCTTCGGTGGCTTCGTTGCGTTTGGTGACACCATCAACGCTGCCGTGTTTGCTTAAATACGCCAACCAGTGCGGCGGGTCAATAACTGCGAGCATATCTTCTCGCTGCCACAGGGCAAAAAAGGCGATCAGCCCATAGGCACCCCAGTTGGAGACATCGGCCACTATCAATTCATCGCAGCTGGTTATGCTGGGAATAATGTCCAGCTGGCTCAGTGCCGAGGCGACCTTGCCCATGCCTATTTCATTACCGCCATCGCCAATAGCTATGCTGGTGCAGGGCGCGGTTTCAATAAAGGGATCGAAACTGGCACAGCCATGGCTGATATCCTCGCCACGCATATTGCAATAGCCGCCTTGCTGATTGAGCCCTGGGCGCTCTATGGCGAGCACACAGCCGACCTGCTCAGTAGCGAAGTACTGCTGTGCCAAGAGCTTTGCCTGGGGAAGATCGTTTAAGGGCAGTTGAAAACAATTAAAATCTTCACTTAGCTTGCTGTAAAGGGGGTTGCCACAGACCAACACAGGTTCTTTGCCAAGCGCCTTTAGAGCTAAATACAGGGCAATGGCGCCGACTGGCCCATCGGTTTCAAAGGTGCCGGCAACCCAAAAGCCGGTGCCGATCAGAATTTTTCCTTCGGCCTGATACAGGGCTTTTGCGCTGCGCTGCACATAGCCCGGCTGCAGGGCCGGTTGTATTTGTGCCATACCGCGCAGGTTGCGCGCCACCAAGAGGTCTTCGATGTGGCGACTGAGTTGCAGCTCTTTGTTTAGCGGGCACATAGGGCGCGGATCTCGATAATGGCGTTGACCGCCTCCAGGTTGTCGCCGTGAACACACAAGGTGTCGGCCTTTAAAGGCAAGGTTTGACCACCATGGGTTTGCACCGTACCCTCACTGACCAGTTGCTGCACCTGCTCTAACATCTCGGTTTTGGTTAACACACTGCCGGCCTGGTTGCGCGGCGTCAGGGTACCGACGTCGGTATAACGACGATCGGCAAAGGCTTCCAACAACAGGCTGACGTCTTGCTTGGCCGCCAGTTCGCTGTAATTTTCGGTGTTGTTGCCCGCTAAAATCATTAACTTAAGGCTTGGGTCATATTGAGCCACGGCTTGCAGCACGCTGACAAACACCGACTCATTGGCCATCATATCGTTATACAGGGCGCCATGGGGTTTAACATATTCCACTTGCAGCCCTTGTACCTTGGCCATGCCAGTCAAGGCGGCAATTTGATAATGAAGATCGGCGATCAGTTCGGTGGGGCTCAGTGCCATGGAGCGGCGGCCAAAGCCTTGGCGATCCGGATAACTGGGGTGAGCGCCAATACGCACGCCATATTGTTTTGCCAACGCCAGGGTGCGTTGCATTACCAAAGGGTCACCGCCATGAAAGCCACAGGCGATATTGGCCAAGTCGATATGGGCCATGGCCAGTTCATCCTCGCCCATGGTCCAGCTGCCAAAGCTCTCGCCTAAATCACAGTTCAGTAACATGCTGCCTCCTAAAACGTCGCCAACGAGGTATTTTTGATGTCGAGCACCAGCATATGTCCTGGGCTATGGGTAATGCAAAAGTCCGGGCGGGCATTGCTAATGGCCACTTGTGGGGTGACACCACAGGCCCAAAATACCGGTACTTCTCCCGCCTTAATGCTGACCGCTTCGCCAAAGTCGGGGCGATCAATGTCCTTGATGCCTATGGCTGCCGGATCGCCAAAATGCACCGGCGCGCCGTGAACACTGGGATAGCGACTGCAAATTTGGATGGCGCGAATGGCATCCTTGGGTTTCATCGGGCGCATGCTTACCACCTGATTGCCGACAAAGGGGCCGGCGCCGTTGCAGGCTTGATTGGTGATATACATGGGCACATTTTTATGTTCGCTGATATTGCGGATTTCTATGCCATCGGCCAGCAGCGCCTCTTCAAAGGAAAAGGAGCAGCCGATTAAGAAGCTCACTAGATCATCGCGCCAGATATCAATAACTTGAGTCGGTTCATCTATCAACTGGCCGTGTTCGAACACCCGATATTTTGGCAGATCGGTACGAATATCTAGGTCTTTAGCCAGAGTAGGGTGGCCCAGGGCGCCTGTTTCGGTTTGTCCCAGCAAGGGGCAGGCTTTGGGGTTGGCCTGACAAAAGCGTAAGAAATCGTAGGCGTATTTTTGCGGCAGAATAACCAGGTTTGCCTGGACAAATCCCGGCGCAAAACCCGATGTATGACCTGTGTAATCACCACCACGGATCAGCTTGCGGATATCCGCAGGGGTGTTTAGCGAGGCATTGGTATCCATTTTTATACGCCTTATCTGTAAATTAACAGCCTAGATTATTGTTTAATAGTAACAGGTAATTGTCCGCTTGGGATTTGTTGTCCAAGCAACACCTTGGCCAGGGCGCTAAAGGCAGGACCTTGCACCGTTTCGCCGTCATCCACGTCTATGTTATAAGCGTAGGTGGCCAGTATGGCATCGGCATAAGAGCCAAAGCGGGCAATATCATAGGGCGCGCGCAGGCTCACAAAAACCGTGGGCTTTTGTGTGTTTTTGGCCTGCTTTAATAAGCGCTCCAGGGCGTCTGGTTGCTGCGCCTGACTCAGGGCAAATGCGGCAATGGCATCGCTGTCGTCCATACCGCCAATTTCCACCGCGCTTTGCGCCGGGCTGGCATTTCCGGCGATGACAAGATCAACTTCTTCTATCAGCGCCTGCGCCTTAACGGGATCATGGCCTTGCAGGCTCAAGCAGTGGAATTGGGTGTCTTTCAAGTATGCTTGTAGCGCTTGCTCCAGGGCCATGCACTTGCGGGTGTCGGGCATAATAATGGCCACGCTTTTGGCGTTTTTAAGCATGCTCGCAGTGTTCTTGCCATTCTTTATATCCGTGATGGCGGCACTGGCAAGCTCAGCCTCTAAAGCACGATGCTTAGGGTTACCTAGCACTTGCTTGGCGACGGCCTGCTGTTTACTTAGCTTCTTATGGTGCTTGGGCAGTAACTGATAGCTGGCCTTAAGCGCCATAATCCGGGATGCGGATTGCTCAAATTCTGTGGCATCCAGCTCGCCTGTTTGCACCGCTTTTTCTAGGGCATCAATGAGCGCGTTGAGCTTGGCGATATCGTCTTGGTTACGCACGGCTATGGGCATCAGGGCAATATCCACCCCGGCCTTAAAGGTGTTGATCACCGCATCTTCGGCGCTAAAAAAGTGGCTGATCCCGGCCATATCCAGCGCATCCGTGATGGTGACGCCGCTATACCCGAGCTCATCGCGCAGCAAGTCGGTCATAATGGCGCGGGACATGGTCGCCGGTTTGATCATGGTATCGCCGTCCTTGCTGACAAAGGTGCTGTTGTCGAGCGCCGGATATTGAATATGGGCGGTCATGATCATGCCTGGAGCATGGCCGGCATCGATAATCTGTTTAAAAGGCGCTATATCCTGGGCCATCACCTGCGCCTTATCATGGGCCACCCGCGGCAAGCCGGTGTGGCTGTCGACATTGGTGTCGCCATGGCCGGGAAAGTGCTTTAACGCAGCTATCACCTGGTGCTGCTGGTAGGCATCGACCTGAGCGCCGCCAAGCTCGGCCACAAGCTGAGGGTCTTCACCAAAGGAGCGAACATTGATCACCGGATTATCCGGGTTCATATTCACATCGACCGTGGGCGCATAATTGAGGTTAATGCCCAAGGCGTTCAGCTCAGTGGCAATCACCTCGGCACTGCGGCGGGCAAAGTCGGTGCCATGGCGCGCATAGGTAGCGCCGATAGACATATTGCCGGTCATGGCGGTGCCTAGTTCCCGGGGAATACGGGCAACCCGGCCACCTTCCTGATCGATACTGATAAAGAGCGGGGCGCCAAGCTCACTTTGCTGTGCCGCTCTTTGCAATTGCTGGGTGAGTTCTACCATTTGTGCGCTGTTTTCAAGGTTTTCCGCAAACAGGATCACACCGCCGATTTGCTGCTGCGTCAGCAGCTCTGCCAAAGGTGCTGGTAAGGTGGTCATAGGCGTACGGCAGCGGGCGCTGCTAATATCCTTATCTTCGCAGTAGTAGCGAAAATCCAGCATGAGTTTTTGGCCGATTTGCTGTTTTAGCGTAAGCGCCGGGGCGGCTAGGCTAGATGCACTCATAAATACACATCCTAAAGTGGCGAATTTGGCTAGTCTGTTGGCTTGCAGGCGAAGCGTCAAGGCACTGACTAGGCGGCGGAAAATCATGGCGAGCTCCCTTGGAATAAAGTATTCAAGATTCTATAGTTATTAATACCATGAGCACAAGCGCTTTAGGCGCGGCTAATACACAGCATGGCCATCTATTCTTTATATATCAGTACTGATCTATGAATACGAGTTTAATAATATTTTATTCCCAGCTATGCTAGGGCAACCATGTTATAGCTAGTGCCTCATTATGTCAGAGTCCCCTAAGGCTATGGAAGCCTTCATTGATGCCATGACCACAGTCCTCGGCCGTGAGCAAGTGATCACAGATTATGCCTTGCGTTATGCCCTGGGCACGGATGCCAGCTTTTATCGCTTAACGCCTCAATGTGTGGTGCTGGTCAAAAGCGCCGAGCAGGTACAAAAGGTGTTGTTAAGCGCCGGCGAATATAAATTACCTGTCACCTTTAGGGCCGCCGGCACCAGTCTTTCCGGTCAGGCCATTAGCGATAGCGTACTGGTACTGCTCAGTGATGATTGGCAAGATTATAAGGTGGGCGAGGATGGCAGTTGGATCAGCCTATCGCCTTCTTTGGTCGGCGCCCGAGTGAACCGCATTCTGGCTCCTTATGGGCGCAAAATCGGCCCGGATCCGGCCTCTATCAATAGCTGTAAAATCGGTGGTATCGCTGCCAATAATGCCTCTGGCATGTGCTGCGGGGTGAAACACAACAGTTACCACACCTTAAAGGACATGGCGATTATCCTTGCCGATGGCACCTGCCTCGATACCGCTGATGAGCAATCCAAGGCGGCGTTTCGGCAAAGTCACGCAGCGCTGCTCAATGCCCTTGAACAGCTGGCGCAGCAGGTGCGTGATAACCAGGGGTTAAGTGAGCGCATCGCTCATAAATATCGCTTAAAAAATACCACTGGCTATGGCCTTAATGCCCTGGTGGATCATCATGATGGCATAGAGATCATTAAACACCTGATGATAGGCTCTGAGGGCACTTTAGGCTTTATCGCCAACATTACTTACAACACGGTTATTGAGCCTGCCTTTAAACGCACCGGATTATTTACCTTTGCCGATGTCGACAGCGCCTGTGCCCTTATTGAGCAACTAAACGCCTTGCCCATAGCCGCGGTGGAAATGCTGGATAAAAGGGCGCTTTTATCGGTGCAGGGGCATGCGGTGATGCCGCAAAATGTCGCCGATTTCCCCTCTGAGGCCACGGCCTTGCTGATCGAAATTAGCGAAGAAAATCAGCAGGCACTTGATGGGCTGACGAGCTCGGTCAATACCATTTTGGCGCAATATCAAGAGCAGCTGGTGCATAAGTATCCCTTGAGCGACGATGCCGAGCTGGCACAGGCGCTTTGGAATGTGCGCAAGGGCACCTTTCCGGCGGTGGGAGCGGTGCGTAAAACCGGCACTACTGTGATCATTGAAGATGTGGCCTTTGCCTTGGCGGACTTAAGCCGGGGCATTAAGGCGCTGCATCACTTGTTTGATAAGCATGGCTACACGGAGGCCATTATTTTCGGTCATGCCCTGGCCGGGAATCTGCATTTTGTCTTTACTCAGGCCTTCGATAGCCCAGAGCAGATTGAGCGTTACGAGGCATTTATGGCCGATGTGGCGCATTTGGTGGCGGTGGAACTCAAGGGCTCTTTAAAGGCGGAGCATGGCACCGGACGTAATATGGCACCCTTTGTGGCGCTCGAATGGGGCGATGAGGGCTATGCTGTTATGCAGCAAATTAAGCAGTTATTTGACGCTCAGGGGATTTTAAATCCCGGGGTGATCATCAACGCCGACCCTCGCGCTCATGTGCAGCATGTTAAAGCCATGCCCGCCAGTGATGCGCACATAGATAAATGTATCGAATGTGGTTTTTGTGAGCCTGTGTGTCCATCCAAGGAATACACCCTTACGCCACGCCAGCGCATCAGCCTGAAACGCCATGAGCAACAATTGCTTAATCACGAGTTCAAAGACAAGGACGCCTATCGACGTCTGGCCGCTGTGCAACAGGGTTATCAACTTCTGGCCATAGACAGCTGTGCCGCCACCGGCTTATGCGCCACTCGCTGTCCAGTTGGCATTGATACCGGAGCCTATATCAAGTCGCTGCGCGCCAAGCAGATGGCTAACAAACCTGTGATCACTAAAATCGCCAACTGGAGTGCAAATCACTTTGCCATGACCAGCGCTCTGGCACGAGTGGGTGTGCGCGGCGCTCATTTAAGCGCCAAACTGCTGGGGGCGCAGCGTCTTGAGCGTTTTAGTGCCCAATTGCAGCAGCGTTTTGGTACGCCGCTCTACTTTAGTGCCTGGCCCAAGGCGCAGCATGGCGAGCAGACTAGCGGCCAGGTTATCGACGGCGATAAGGTGGTGTATGTGCCCAGTTGCGGCAACCGTATTTTTGCCAATGCCACCGAGCAAAGTGTGCAGCAGACGCTGCAAAGCCTGTGCGACAAGGCAGGGCTGACCCTGGTAATACCCGAAGAGATAGCCGAGTTATGCTGTGGCATGCCCTGGCAAAGCAAGGGACTGGCGGAGGTGGCCACACAAAAACAGCAGCAATTACAGGAAATCATCACGCAATTGAGCGAGCAGGGGCGCTGGCCCGTGGTTATGGACGCCAGTCCCTGTGCCCTGCAAAGCCAACTCCAAGAAAAGCAAAGCCAGCACGAAGAAAGCAGCCCAATTCGGGTGCTGGATAGCCTAGGTTTTGCCAGCGAATATTTATTGCCTCGCCTAGCAATTGAAACCAGCGACCAGCCTTTGTGGCTACATATTACCTGTAGTTCGCAGCATTTGGATGCTGGTAGCGCCATGCTGAACGTGGCCAGGGCGCTTAGTTCCAAGGTCAGCACTACGGAGGTGAGTTGTTGTGGGTTTGCCGGTGATAAGGGCTTTACTCACCCCCAGCTAAATGAGCATGCACTACGCCATGTTAGCGCCAGCAAACCCCAAGGTTGTACTGTGGGCTACTCTAACAGCCGTACCTGTGAGATTGGTCTAACAAGGCACAGTGGAGTGACCTTCTCTTCCCTGCTGGCTTTGTTGGATGAGCGAGCGGCGGCACTCGCTAGCTAGACGAGGGAGCGAGCCTTAAGCAGTAATTGGTGGGCTTTGAGTTCGGCAAGAACCTTGACCCTGGCATCGATACAGGCAAGCAGGGACACGGCGGCCACGGCCAGCAATAAAATGTCGTCTAGTAAACCTAGGCTTGGGTATGTATCGGTGATCAGGTCGTAAGGAAAAGCCACATAGGCCAGAGTTGCGCATAAAGCGAGGCGGTGTAACGGGGTGCAGGTATCGCCACTGATGGCGTAGTACAGCAGTAAAATACGTGCTAGTACTGCGTGTGCCAAATTACAGAGCCAGCTTGTTGCTGCCTGTACGCCATGTGCCCTTGAAGCTTGAGCGCGTTCAGGTGTAACGGTTCTCTTGTTCATTTTTCCCCTCCTGCTGAAACAAAGTTAGCTCGGGAGGGGAGAAAATAATATTACAGCCAGTTACGCCATCGCTCTAGCGCCAGGCGTGGTCGAGTTAAAGGGCACAACAGTAAAGGAAATGTCTAACCAAGTTGATTCCTAACTATCCAAGCGCAAATACAGGTCTTGGTATTTGAGCCATCTCGATAAGTTGGCTTGATGAAAAGCTGGGCTAGATTTCGATTTGTCGCGGCCAGCTGATGCGAATATGGGCGCCACCGGTTTCGGGATGTTTGCCCAAAGTCATCTGTCCCCCATGCCATAAACAGATGCGCTCGACTATATAAAGTCCCAGGCCGTAACCACTGGCCACCGCGCTGTCTTTGGAAGATGAAAAGGGCGCTAACAAGGACACGGCGTCGTTGGGCAGGCCCGGACCGTCGTCGTAAACCTCAAGTACTTGCATCTGCTCCTGTTGTTGAAGCCTTAAGATCACTTGATGTTGAGCATACTTAACGCCGTTAAAAAGCAGGTTCTGCACTAGGATGGCAAAGCTATTTGGTTCGCAATAGAGCTTGTCCAAGGCCACCTTAGTCTCGATATTGACATCGGTAAAGAGCTGATTCTTTTTCGCTTCTTGATTAATAAACTCTTTTGCATCAAGTGCCTGCAGTTGCAGGGGTTGAGTTAGGTATTCGACCCGGGCAAAGTCCAGGTACTGGCACAGGCGGTTTTCTATCTCGTCGATATTACGTGCCATGGTGCGCTGAATTTCTTCATCGAGTTCGCTGTGCAGGGAGAGAATAAAGCGCATGCGCGACAGCGGCGTGCGAATTTCATGGGAAATGATCCGTGATAAGTCTTCGTGCAGTTGAATAAACTTGCTGATGCGCTCGGCCATATCGCTCAGGGTTTGCGCCAAGGGGTAGACGGTTGAACTCGGCTTTACCTTGGCGCTAAAGGCTTTCTTTTCTCTGGCGAAGCGTCGAGAGGCGCGTTTTAGTTCAGCCAAGTCTTTGAATACAGGCCAGATAAAAGACATCACAAGAAGCGCAATGGCACTATAGACCAACAAAAAATAGATGCTGTGCTCATCCGGTGGCGGCGCCACGGTAATGGGGCCGATGCGATACACAGTATCGGCCTTATCGCCGCTGCCAAGAACATAAACGAAGTTGCCCTCGCTTTGGATCACGGTCAGCATTTTCTGCTCGTTAAGTTGTTGTGCCAAGGCCGGTGGTAAGGCCAGATCCTGGCGCGCTAAACTAACCAGGTTGTCGCCCTTGTTATCAATGAGCGCTGGCCACTGGCTTACCGGCAGGGCGATGCTGGGGGATTGTTCAAATACATAGTTTTGGTAGATCTGCCCAAAGGCGATCAGCGCTGCGATAACACTAACAATGATAAATACGTAGAGGCGAAAAAACTGCTTACGCATCGTGCTCGGTCGGTACTTGCAGCAGGTAGCCTTCGCCACGAATAGAAATAATGTCCAGCCCTTCAATGCCATGATCGCGAATTTTGCGGCGCAAACGGCTCACTTTAAGATCGGCGGCGCGATCCAGGCCGTCGTATTCTCGGCCAATGATTTCCTTGAACAAGGTTTCCCGCGACAAGGGGGTGGGATAGTGCTGGATAAAAAGACTAAACAGCCGCACTTCATCGTCATTGAGACTGAGCTGTTGCTCTTTACAGTGTAAAAGTCGGTGTGTGGTATCGAGTTTTAATTGTCCTATGGCCTTGGTGGCCTCACCTTTGCCGCTTAAGCGCAGACTATTGTTAATGCGCGCTAGCAGTAGTTCGGGGCGAATAGGTTTGATTAAATAATCATTGGCACCCAGATTAAGCCCTTTTATTTGCGAGCGATCCGAATCGAGGGCCGTTAAAAATAAAACCGGGCAACTAAAGTGTTTTTTTAACTGAGGAAAGAGTTCAAAACCATTTCCATCCGGGAGCATGACGTCGCAGAGAATGATATCCGGCTGCAGTTGGTCGAAGTGAGCCTTAAAGGCGGCGATACTATTTACTATGTTTACATCAAGTCCATTTTTGCTTAAGTAACGACTAATTAGACTGGCTAACTCCTTGTCGTCTTCTATAAGTAGAACCTGGTGCGTCAATGTTAAATACCCCAACCAAAACGTCTTCTTACGCGATAGTTTTTTGAGGCGAGTTTCCCCACCTCTAATTTTTGTTCTGCCAGTACCATTCCGGATTGATCGGTCAGGGTGATGGTGGTGTTGGTTTCAAGTGTCACCTGATAGGTCACCGACACCCGGTTGCCGTTAAAACACTCATATTGCCGCTTTGGCAGAGCAATACTGATGCACAGTTGCTCTGCTGCTGCCGATACCGCATTGACATGAATTTCCATGGTGCAGCTAGTGGCTTGTAGCTCGCCAATGCAGGTGTGTGGAGACACCTTAAGGGTACCCTCCACAGCAGATTGCATGGATGCCGGCAGCATTGATAAGGCAACAAAGTAATTAACTAGCATGAGATGTTAGTACTGCTAAAACTCAAAAGTAATCCCGGTAAAGCCAGTCATATACTGGTCTCGATCAAACATAGGTGTATCACTTAAATCGTTGTCAATCCACGTATTTGAGATATTTAGCATAGCACTTAATTGCTCGCTAAGGCGGTATTTGTACTCAAATTTAAGGTGATAATTTAGCGCACTATTCAAATCATATCTGGGGATGCGCGACAATGCCTCGCCCGGATGGATGCGATAGTAATACTCGATGAGTTCGGTGCTTTTATGGGTCACTCCGGCCTCCATGACAAACTGGCCGCCAAGCAAGTCTTGACTGTAATAGGCTATGAACTTGTTTTCCAAGCCATTATGCACACCGCTGATATCATGCAGGGTACTAAGTTCAAGGCCCCAGTTTTTTGCACTGTAACCGAGCGCCAGACCGCCTTCGTAGGCCAGGCTGCGCTCTATGGGAGTGAGTTCGATAGGTGTGGCGTTGGGTCTTCCCGGGCGCGGCGAATTGCGCACCGCCGAGGTGGCAAAGAGCTTATCTATGCCGTCAAGCTCGAAGAAAAAACCGTCTTCGTTAAAAGCACCGACAATATCCAAGTACCAAGATTTATCCTGGTGCAAACTGTAGCCCAGAGCAAAATCGTCGAAGTACCATTTCTCACCATAATAAGCCAGGTGCGGCAGAAGAACAGAAGTGACGTGTTCCGCCCCTTGAATTGGGTTTTCGATGCCACCGTATCCCACGGTGACTGACGCCTCTAATGTACCTACCTCAATATATTGTGCCGACTCGCTGGGCGCATCCTGGCTCAGTACCGAGGCGGAAAATAATGTACACGCAAGGGCGATATGTTTATTCATGTTTCAGTTGTATTCCTTCTCTGCGTTAACTGAATCTTAATTATTTGTCGATATTACGCAAGCCACGTTAGCGCAGTGCAGGGGGTTTGGCAAAGCATCAATCCAAGATAAATATTTGCTCGATAATGTATTCCAATGATTTATATGGAATTTTTAAATTGTTAACAGAATTCAATGTACAAATTGCTACATTAATCCCAGTCCAAGTTACCTTCTGTTCTCTGTGTTAATTTAGTGTGTCTATTTTGTTTTGTTGTTGTACAAAAGTGTACAAAGAGTTGTTGGTGATGGGTGTTGTTAATGTGGTTGAATCGGGCTGTTAAAAAATTTCGGCTGGTTCGAAATTACAACTTAATTACTTACTAAGTTAGGGTCCATCATGAAAAAAACAACCATCGCAACAGCGGTTGGTGTGGCACTGTTTAGCGCTACATCTTTGTATGCCGCCGTTAATGCTAATGACCATTCGGTCAGCGCAGAGAATAAACTTAAAGCACCTAGCCTTACCCTTGAAGGCGTTCAAGCACTACAACAAGAACTAAATACTCAAGGCTTGAACAGTGCCGATGTACAAGGCGTAAACGTACAACTAAACGCGCATGGAAGTAAGTTTGTTAAGGAAAACATCGAAGGTGAACATATCTACATCGTGCGTCTGCGCGATGCGTCTGTTGCCGTTGCCGCACAGGATCCCAATTCAGCGCTAACGCGTTCAATCGGTGACAACACGGGCAAACTATTCGAGCGTGGTCAACCGACTTCTAAAGCGGTAATCACTTATGAGCGTCAATTGCGTTCTAAGCAACAAAGCGTGATGCAGGAAGTGACGGCGGTAACCGGCCGCACCGAAATGCGTCGTCAATTCACCAAAGCTATTAACGGCTTCTCGGTGAAAATGACAGAACAGGAAGCGGCGCGCATTGCTAACTTGGGCAGCGTTGCCTCGGTTATGCGTTCTAAACATTACGATTTACTTTCAGATCAAGGCCCTAAGCAAATTGCTGCGGATCAGGTTTGGTCTGGCATGGCTTCTCCTACGGGAGTAAAGCACAAGGGGGAAGGTCAAATCATCGGTATTATCGATACCGGTATTAACTCAGACCACCCTTCATTCGCTGATATCGGCGGTGACGGCTATGACCACACCAACCCGTGGGGCGCAGGCCAATACGTGGGTGACTGTGTTGAAGATGCTGAGCACATTCAATGTAACGACAAGCTGATCGGCGTACGTTCATACGACATCATCACAGATTCATTTTCGGCTATGATCCCAGGCTGGCCAGCCATTGGTGAAGACTATCAGGGTCACGGCTCACACGTAGCCTCAACGGCGGCGGGTAACGTACTTAAAGACGTGCCTTATATGCTAGCTGGTACAGGTGAGGAGCAAGACGGTAAGATCATCAAAGAAGCCTTATTCCCAGAGATCTCGGGTGTGGCCCCGCACGCCAACATCATTGCTTATCAGGTGTGTCACTCATCAAATGAAAGCGGCTACCGCGGTTGTCCAGGCGAAGCGCTTGTTGCGGGTATCGAAGATGCTATCTCCGACGGTGTTGATGTTATCAACTTTTCAATCGGTGGTGCCGACTCAAATGTATGGGCCGATCCGGTACAACTAGCCTTCCTATCGGCGCGTGAAGCGGGCATCAACGTTGCCGCAGCAGCAGGTAACTCGGGCACAGGTGTCTGTGGTGGCTCTGAGTGTTTGGGTTATTTGGATAACTCATCACCTTGGCTGGCTCAGGTAGCGGCAACGACACATGGTCGCACCGTGGCTATCGATACTGCCATTGAATACGCTGGCTTTATCGACCCTGCACTGGGCTCGGAAGTACCTAGCTGGGCGGATATGGGCCTTGTTGGTGGTTCAATCAACAACGAAGAAGTAACCGGTGTTGTGGTATGGGCGAAAGACTACGCCGATATCAATGGTGAAAAAGACTTTGATGGTTATTGTGAGTCGGAATACCCGGCTGGCACCTTTGATTTCTTTAAAGACGGCACGGCTATCCCTGGTGCGGCAGACGGTTCTACGGACGTTATCGTAATCTGTCAGCGTCACGACCCACAAGATCCAAACGCCAATGCGCGTACTGCCAAGGTTGATAATGTAAAAGCCGGCGGTGCCGATGCCTTCATTATGTTCAACCGCAACCGCGACCAGGGCACAGTGCCTGAAAGCTACTCACTTCCTAGTGTGCACTTTACCTACAATCAGTGGAATGGTGTTTATCCAAATGATGGCCTAGAAGACTGGGTGGATAGCGCTAGTGAAATGGGTCACATGATCACCATTAAACCAACGGTTATCGAGCGTCGCATCAACGAAGAAGATGCCGATTGGTTGGCTAACTTCTCGTCTCGCGGTCCTTCGTACTCGAACGTTGAAATCCTGGCGCCTACACTAGCCGCTCCGGGTGTTAATATTTACGCCGCCTACTCTGATGAGCATCCGTTTGTGTCTACGCCTTTTGGTATGGATTACTCAATGAGCAGCGGTACATCAATGGCTTCACCACACGTAGCCGGTGCCATGGCCTTGATCCGTCAGGCAAACCCAGAGTGGACGGCGGCCGAGGTACAATCGGCGCTGATGATGACATCTGACAATGAAGTACAATACTGGCGTCTAAACCAAGAAGGCTCAGAGTCTGACAAAGCACAGATCTACCGCGCCGGTACCGGTCGTATTAACGTTGCTAATGCGGTTAAATCAGGCCTTATCATGGATGAGTCTGCTGAGAACTTCCTTGCAGCCGATCCATACAATGGTGGTACACCGCATCAGCTGAACATGCCTAACCTGGTTGATTTCTCGTGTGCTCCTGAGTGTCAGTGGGTACGTACGGTTAAAGCAACCAAAGACGGTACCTGGACGGTTAGCCACGAAGACGTAGTGAACTGGGCGTTTGATATGCGCTCGCAAGCGGCACAAAACGGCGTAAATATCGAGATTATCCCAGAGACCTTCTCTCTGAAAGCCGGTGAAACGCAAACTATCATAGTGAAAGCCTCGGTAATGGATACCCAGGATTGGTTCTCAAACTCAGAAGTTGAGCTGCACACCAACCTTATCTTCCAGGCTCAGGAAGAAGGTATTCCAGATGCGCATTGGCCAATGGCATTTAAATATGACCGTGGTGAATTGCCTTCACGCCTAAGTGCGGTAGCGCATGCGAACAACGACACCTATGTGGCTAAAGGCATCACTATGCCACTGGTAGACAGCCCGGTTGCGCGCGCTTACAAGCCGGTAAAAGCGGATGTTAAAACCATTACTTTGCCAAAAGATGATGACCGTACATTCCCTTGGGCAATGAACCGTACAACGGTGCCTGCAGAGGAAGACATTATCGATGAAGCAGTGCATACAGGTTTTGTGACCGTTGCTGCGAATTCGAAGCGCTTGATTGTTGAAACCTTAGGCGTGATCGAGTCTGAACTTGAAGGGACATTGAACATTGGTAATCCACTTATTTATGTGGGTAAAGACTACAATGGTGATGGTCAAATCCAGCCACAAGACGAGATTTTGTGTGTATCTAGCCACGTTAGTTATGCCAACTTCTGTAATATCAATAACCCTGAAGAAGGTGAATATTGGTATATGGTTTACAACAGCAACAAATCTGGACAAGCTGGTGTTGAAGAGACCTTTAAATATGCAGTAGCCGTTGTTAGTGATGAAGTTGACGGTTCAATTACTGCGTCATTACCAGCGAGCGACGGTATCAACAAGGTAGATATGAATATCGCCTGGAACCTGGACATGGAGCTAGATGATGTATTCTACAGCACCATCGAGGTAGGTACGTCTGAAGTCAATGCCGGTAACCTAGGTTCTATCCCGTTTAAGCTAGAGCGTGGCGTAGACCGTGTTCACTTAGATGTGCCGCAGACTAAAGCTAATATCGGTGATAAAGTACCGTTCACCTTCGAAGTGTTGGCAAACAACACAGGTATTGACCGTGAGTTCACCTTCACAGCGGATATCCCTGAAGGCCTGAATATTAGTGAGCAAAATGTCTTGAGTTCACGCGGTGACGTTAATATTGAAGTAGCAGATGGCAAACTGATTATCACTGGTACTCAAGAAGATACGCGTGACGTAGCGCCTGATTACATTGTGACTAACAACATCACAGACGAGTTCTGTCGTACACCGAACTTCGGCAATTCAAACCCGGGCGGGTACGTTGACCTTTCAAGATTCGGTTTAACACCTATCCTGTCAGGCTTTGATGAGAGCAACACCATCACTTATGACCGTGGTTATTCAATTCCAGTGAATACCTTGTTCAACGGTGTTAACGAAGTAAGTCTGTACAACAATGCCGAAGCGAAGAATGTTGAATTTGGCACTATGGCGATTCATGGTAATGGTAAGCTTAGTTTCGGTCCAGTAAGACACTTTAACCCGATTGTTTCTAAGTTCCCGTATGATAGCTTCCCATATGAGGCAATTGGTCCACTTTGGCGTGGCTGGTTCCCAGGCTTCCCGAACGATGTACTAGGCGTTGGTTTAAGTGCACAAGAGGGGATTACCCTGGCGACTACAGGTACCTGGGCCATTGTTGAATGGGATAATGCCTCCGACTACTCTTACTTAGGTTATGACCGTGCAACAGGTCAAAACCAGTGGGAGAAAAAGGACAGCTCTTTTGACTTTGAAGTTATCTTTACGCCGCATACTCGCTTCGGCGACAACCAGCACGAAATCTACTTGGCTTATGACAACATTGATTTCGGCTCAACTAATACTCGCGGTAGCATCGGTGTTCAGGGCTATAAAGGTCAAATATACCAACGTGGCCCTCTTGAAGGATACCTAGGTCGCTCTATCAATTTCAATGAGGTTGATGAAGTGGTTAAAGACGGCATGGTTATCTGTATGGACTATGTGGGTCCTGAGTCATCACAGTTCGAAGTAACGGCATGGGCCGATATCACTTCTGCATCAGCGGGTCGTGATATGGAGTTCACTGCAACAATCGAAGTGGATGGCATGGAAACCATGGTTAAGTCACACACCCTGTCTGTTTCAAGCAATATCACAGTGATTGAGTTGGAAGACATGACTACCAATGAAGGTGAGTCAATTACCTTTGACGTGACCTACATCGACGAACTTAACTCAGCGAATGAAGTTATCGTCAGTGGCGACAACATGGCCGCAGAAGTGGATGGTGATACCGTGACTATTACTCCTGCGGAAGATTTCTTCGGCGAAATCGAAGTAACCGTAAAAGTTGCTGATATTGAGAACCCATCTGATGCTGTGAGCACAACATTCATTCTGACCGTTGAGAATGTAAATGATGCGCCAACTGCTGAAGTAGCTCAAACCGCTATCTCGGCGGTAGAAGGTGACAGCATTACTTTAGATGCCAGTGCTTCGACGGACGTTGACGGCGATGAAATCACATTTGAGTGGGAAGGTCCGGGTACAATTGAGTCTCCAAACTCGGCTGTAACCAATGTGACTGGCCTGAGCGAAGGTGAGCATACCTTCACTGTAAGTGTAAGCGATGGTGAAATGGTCACGACACGTGAAGTAGTTGTAACTATTACTGCTGAGCAAATCACAGTAGTGCCAGAGCCAGAGAGCAAATCAAGCTCAGGTTCACTAGCCTGGTTATTACTTCTTAGCCCGCTAGCCTGGTTACGCCGTAAAAAAGCTTAACTAACCCAACCTAGTTAACAGCTTAATGCCGCTTACCCTCTCGGTAAGCGGCATTTTTTATGCCTGTTAAAACCCAAGGGATGCAGTGACCTTTATCCACTGTTTTAATTGGGGTATGTTAAATAAACAACTCTCAAGTGATTAGGCTTGGCTTTATGAAAAAGCAGATTATCTTCTGTATTGCTCCATTATTATTTTCTGCATGTGCTAGCTCGAACAATGTTATGCCCGAGGACTTTACTGCCCTGGGCGAGCTGGACCCCAGCATAGCAATGGATATTCGCTACTTTGGCAGTAACAATTTTGTCGGCAATAAAGTAGAGGGTTATGAGGCGCCCAAGTGCATTTTACAGCGCAACGCAGCTAAGGCGTTGGCGCAAGTGCAGCAGGCGGCCAAAGCGCGTGGTCTTACACTAAAGGTGTTTGATTGTTATCGCCCGCAGCGCGCGGTGGATCATTTTGTGCGCTGGGTTGAAGATGATAACGATATTAAAACTAAGGCCGAGTACTATCCGAATTTAGCTAAGGATAAGTTATTGGGAGGCTATATTGCCGCTCAGTCTGGCCACAGTCGTGGCGCCACGGTCGATTTGACCCTGGTGGACAGCAGCAGTGGCAAAGAACTGGATATGGGTTCGCCCTTTGATATGTTCGATACTTTATCGAACACAGACGATCCACGCATTAGTGAGGTGCAGCGAAAAAACCGTTACTTGTTGCGGGATTTAATGATGGCCCAGGGCTTCGCTCCTTACCCCTTGGAATGGTGGCACTTTTCATTGAAACCCCAGCCCTATCCCAATACCTATTTTGATTTTGTAGTGCGCTGAACCAGCGCCTTAATTTCCTCGAGCACCATCTCGGGCTCATCCCGTTGCGGAAAATGGTAGCTTTTATCCGTGAGGACGATTTTCCCTTGCGGGAAGGCCAACGCCCAATCTCTGTGCAGTTCGCCCCACATCACTCTGGCCTTATCGGTATAAAATAACAGCGGCGGATTTTCATAGCGCTTAATCGAGGCGATTACCGTTACCGGAATATCGGCTATCTCCGGGTGATCGGGCAAGGGACGTTTAGCCCAAAAGTCGAGGTACTGATTCGACATACCGTTTTTCATGTCATCACGCTTTACCTCGGCTATTTCCTGCTCCGCCTTGGCTAAATCGATCTGACGCATAATATCAACATCATGCTCGGACGCCGGCTCGATAAGCATTAGCGCCGCTACTTTTTCTGGATATCGAGCGGCGAAGGTACGGGCAATATAGGCTCCATACGAGTGGGCGATATAAATAACCGGACCATCAATGTTCAGGGCATCAAGCAGTGCCAGCGCCTCATCGGCGTATTCTTCTGAGCTGTAATTTTTGCGCACCGCGGTGGAACCGCCGTTACCAATACGTGAATAGCGCAGGGTACGATACTCGCTGGTAAGCCGGTCATAGATGGGGTTCCAGTCTTCTAGGCCGGCCGAGCCACCGGCCTCGAGCAGCAAGGTGGCTTTAGAGTCGCCTCGCAATTCGTATTCGACCCGATAGTCACCCAAGGCCACATAAGCGACTTTGGCATTGAGGCTAAGGGAGATAAGCAGCAATAGAATGGCACTAAATTTAGTCATCCTGACATCCAAAGTTTAATTTTTAACTCTATGTTTTAATTTTTTGAAATGTATTCGGGTAAGTGAGGAAGGTAAATCAAGGCGGCCTATAGGCCACCTTGGGGTCGAGATTGCTCAGGGCTCTGGTTTATCCAGATACACTTGCTGATAGGCATCTTTCACCGCTAAGTCGGTGATCGCCTTGGCAATACCACGGCGCAGGCCGGTACGCCAGCGGTCAATATGGCGCTGCTCAACTTCGCAAGGTGGCTTTTTACAGTCATTGTTAACGCTTGAAATGGCCTCAAACCAAATCTTTTCGCTGTTGTAATGGATATCGACGCGCAGCACGTAGCCCTTGTAGTCCAGTTCCGCCTCAATTGTGTCCGGAGTTTGGTTAACACTGCGCCATTGATATTGGTTCATGCCCAGTTTGATCACCTTAGCGGGTTCGGTGACATAGGGTTGCAACAACAATGGATCGTCATACAAGGTAAATGATTGATTTGTTTCCGCTTGAACCTGACTAACTAAGGTGCAGCTCAAGGTGGCAGTGAGCAATAACGACGACAAGGTGCTTTTTATATTTTTCATGCTTTAGACTCCCTGCAAGGCGATTTTCAACTGCTTGACCAGCGAGCGGTTGTATTTGTAATAGTTTCTATGTGTTTTGTAGCAATAATCGCCGACCAGTTTTTCACATTGGTAATCGTTTAGGCCACCTGCATATTTGATTTGTACCGCTTCGCCGTTGTATTCAATGCGATGAAAAATGGTGTGGCCCTTGTAATCCCAGCGCGCCAGAATATAGCCGTCGCCTTCTTGCTCCAGTAGCCAGGCAACGCCCTTGGTTTTTTGCATGCCTTGGAGAATAGCCAAACGCGCCTTGGCTGCATCGCCACTGGGGTTAGGGATCAGATCATAGACGCCGCGCATCTTAGATTCGGATGCCATGCCTCGTCCTTGTTTTTGATATTCGAATGGTTCAGGGGCAGCGCTTAACGTGGTGCTTAACAAAGCCGCCGATAGGCCCAGTGCCATTGCCGCAAGTTGATGTCGCATAAGAAGTCCTTTGTTCTTGTTATATCTAAGGTTAGGGAATGTTTAACTCGATATAGTTAAAACTAAGTTTAAACCTGAACATTAATGTAACACATTGATATCAGATTCATAATAAACACCAAGCAAAGTCGGTAACAAGGGCTCGGCAACGGGGGTTATGAACTTGTTGGGTGAAAATTGTACAAAAAAATGACGTAAACCTTAGGTGATCTCGTCCCCTTGTGTTAGGATGCTCGCGTCTGATGAGTTCTACCCAGATTCGATTTTGCTTTTGTACTTCAGTTCTTCGTGTGTTCTACCCAGTTAGTGTTCCACCCGAATTTATGCAGCGTAAGCCACTCGTGTTAGCTAGTACTTAGTTCGGCAATTCTGATGTTGCAACGCAACACATTATTTAATTTAAATATTTTGGAGACACTATGTCTAAAACAACTGGTACAGTTAAATGGTTCGACGAAGCAAAAGGCTTTGGTTTTATTACTCCTACTGATGGCGGCAAAGACGTGTTTGTACACTTCCGTGCTATCGTTGCTGAAGGCGGTTTCCGTACCCTTCAAGAAGGTCAGCAAGTTGAATTTAACGTTGAAGAAGGCGCTAAAGGCCCTCAAGCTTCTGACGTTACAGCTATCTAATTAGCTGGCATATCCAGGTGGGGCGCCCTCGCTCCACCCGTTTACCTTCCTCTTTACCACTATTTTTACCTCTCGCTTTTTATTAAAGCTTTCTTAAGCTTCATCCCCTAGCTTGCTTTGAGCATAAAAATTGAAATTGCTATAAAAAAGCAATAAAGCCCTTAGTAACCTTACTTACGCCCTTTGTCATCTTCATCTCGATCGTTCTTGAACTGTTAACTCTAAGCCTTGCAGCCCTGTGTATTAGCTCTGTGAGCGGCTACTTTATGTCCGATATTTCAATGGCGCGGGCAAGGCGTTCGAATCCATGTTCACCAATTCAAGGTTATGGGTTTGCACATGGGTGATAAGCTCGGGGAAGAAGGCCAAAAAATGGGCTTCAAAGGCATCGAAATGGCGCTCAATATCTTCGATTGCGCCAGTAAAGTCATTGCGAAAACGGATCCGGCTAGCGATCCTATCCAGTGCCAGGGCAACGCCATCGAGTTCGGCATAGGTAGCAAACCAGTCTTGTTCGCACATTTTCCCCACCACATGTTGCATACGCTCGGGCATCAGCTCGGTGCGAGTGTTGAGAAGCTGGTAACTTTGCTGGCAAAAATCGTTAAATTCGCTGCTGGTAAAGTCTTGCCAATGACGGATCAGCAGATGATCAAACAGCACATCCAATGCTACCGGCGCGAAGCGTCGTCGTTGTGGCGAAAATAAGCTAGTTGCGGCACGCACACTGCTGTGCTTATCGGTAAACCTGTCCACCAGTAAATGATTCTCTAAACCTAATTGCACCGCCTTGGGCCATTGTTGATTAACCAGGCCGCGGCGAAAATCACCGAGCAGGTTGCCAAAGTGGGAGTCGGCAGTGGGCTGAGCTAAATACAGATGGGCGAGGTAATTCATGGCCACTGATCGCCTTGCTATAAACAGGAGTATGAGTGTAACGCTTTTAAGGCGCTCAGATAAGGGGCGACGCGCAGGGAGATTTTACCATTTTTGAATGTGCGCGGTGAAAGTTAACCGCAATTAGGTTTGCCTCGGGTTTTAAGGCATAAAAAAGGGAGCTAAACGCTCCCTTTTTTGGTTTTAGGCCTGGCCCTTTAGCCACTGCATAAAGCCTTGCATATCGGCGTTATTTGCAAACTCGATATAGCTTTTGCCTTGATGGTGACTAATGGCCATGCGGCGTTTGTTGATAGAAATACCTGCGATCGGCAAGGTAATATCAATACGTTGATTGTTATATAAATAGGACATAATAAAACTCATTTATTGGCGCCGTAGGGCGCATTCAAATTGCCTTATTATCGTCTGGAAAGCGGCGTCAATTGCGCGGCATTGGGGCTAGCTGCTGTTACAAAACGGCAGTACCCGGTTAATCTTTGTCAGACTTTTAAGGCGTTATAAATTTCGGGATGGAACTGACTGGATCAAGGAAAGGCATCACACGCGCACATTTAATATGTGCAATTGCTTACTTATTGAGGATGAGCAAGCAATCCAACAATATACCCATGTAAAAAAGATAAAGCAAGTACTTTATTTAGCTGTCGCTACCGAGTGTGCTTTATCGCTCGAAATCAGGCAGGGGATGAACCCTGCCTGTGACGTATAACTAGCGGCTAATAGCCTGGTTATTAATAAACTTGCTGACGTCATCTACCTGCAAGCTCATGCTCTTCTGAGTCGGTGGAAATTCTTTAAAGGTCTCAACAAACTCCGCAATTTGCTTGCCGGCTGGGCCTAAGATCCAGCTGCGATTTTCCGCCCATTCATCATAGCCGCGGGCTTCGTGGAAGCGCTCGAACGGATCGAGTTTGAGGTTAGTGATATAGGGGGAGGTTAACGATTGCTGTGTAGCCCTAAACCAGTGATTCTGCTCTTTAAACAATAACTTCCAATCGCCATGACGTAATCCATGAAACGTTGCTTCGGTAAAGTAGTAGAAGTCTTTACGCTTGGTTTTGCCCTGATTAAGGAGCAAGTCGCTTTGATCATAGCCATCGAGGTGCACCTTGTATTTTCGGCCATTGATTTTTTTACCCTTAAGCAGCTCCTCTTTAAGGTTGCCCTGACCAACCCAGGCCATTAGGGTGGGTAGCCAGTCTTCCATGGTCATAAATTCGCCGGTGCTGACGCCCGCGGGGATTTTACCCGGCCATTTAACAACAAGGGGAACGCGGAAACCGCCTTCCCAGCCGCCTACACCTTTTTCACCATGGAAGGGTTGATTGCCGCCATCGGGCCAGGAATTAGAGGCGGCACCATTGTCGGTCGAGAACATTACTATGGTGTTATCGGCCACTTTTAATTCGTCGAGTAGGTTAAGTAACTCGCCCACATCATCATCCATTTCCATCATGCCATCGGCATAAATGCCGTAACCACTGCGGCCTTCATAGTATTCGTTGAGGTTGGTGCGATAGTGCATGCGGGTGGTGTTATGCCAGACAAAAAATGGCGTATCGGCTTTGACCGCATCGCGAATAAAGCGTTTGGACTCAACCAGAACTTCTTCATCGATATTACGTTGTCTTTCTTTACCGAAGGGGCCTAAGTCTTTGATTTCTTGCTTGCCATTTGCCAAAGCCTTGGAGTGAGTAACACCGCGCATGGGGGCTAAGCCAACGCGCTCTTGCGTCTCTTTATCTTGTGGGTAGTCATATTGCTCAGCATATTCACCGGCATTGAGGTGATAAAGAATGCCGTAAAACTCATCAAAGCCGTGGTTGGTCGGTAAGTGCTCGTCACGATCACCCAGGTGATTCTTACCAAACTGACCTGTTGTATAACCTTGTGCTTTAAGCATAGTCGCTAAACTTGGATCGGATGTTTGTATTCCCTCCTTGGCACCGGGTAAGCCCACAGTACTCAAACCTGTACGGATAGGGTATTGGCCGAGAAGGAACGCAGCGCGACCTGCGGTACAGGAAGCCTGCGCGTAATGATCCATAAACATCATGCCTTCATTAGCGATACGGTCTATATTTGGGGTGCTGCCCCCCATCATGCCGCGGTGGTAGGCGCTGATATTCCACATACCCACATCGTCGCCCCAAATCACCAGAATATTGGGCTTATCTGCTGCAAAACTGGGAATACAGGTTAATAGGCAGGATATAAATACAGCGAAACGTAACATAGCTCTCTCCTTGAAATTATATGAGTCCCCATAAGTTATAGCAGTTCCCGGTATTACAACAAGGAAACTGATTATTTTATCTAGCTCATGCCTTGGTATTTGATTTTAATCACAAAAGATGTCCCTTTTTTTGATAAATCATCGTTATTTCTCAACCTTCGTCTATAGTTACTAGGGCTCAAAATTTATTTATCGATGTAGTTTAAAACTTATTTTTATCTTGCTAATAATCAAGGAGAAGTTATGAAATTGCCATTGATAGGTGTAATGGCAGGATTGTTATCGCTGGCGGTAAATGCGAAAGATGATCCTAATGTACTTGCCATTATGGTCGACGATGTTGCGCAACTGTCACTGAGCGCATACTCGCACGGCATGACCTATAACACCCCCAATATCGATCGTATCGCCAATGAAGGCGCGCTGTTTACCGATCACTATGCCCAGCCCAGTTGCACCGCCGGACGTGCGGCCTTTTTAATGGGTCAGTTGCCGGTGCGCACCGGCTTGACCACGGTCGGGCAGCCGGGTAACCCGCTGGGCATTAAAGAGGCGGATCCGACCATGGCCGAGTTTTTGAAAGAGCGAGGCTATATGACGGCGCAGTTTGGTAAAAACCATTTAGGCGATCTGGATGAGCATTTACCCACCCGTCATGGCTTTGATGAGTTCTTCGGTAACCTCTATCACCTCAATGTTTCCGAGGAGCCAGAGCAGGAGGATTACCCCAAGGGCAAAGACTTTAAGAAAAAGTTCGGCCCGCGTGGGGTCATAGAGGCCTATGCCGATGGCCGGATTAAAGATACCGGCCCGCTGACGCGCAAGCGCATGGAAACATTCGATGAAGAGGTGCTCGCTCGCAGCCTAGATTTTATGGAGCGTGCGGTCAAAGCGGATAAGCCCTTCTTTATTTGGCATGCGCCAAGTCGCATGCATGTGTATACCCACCTTAAACCCGAAAGTCGTCATCTGGCCACGCAGATCAGCTCGGAAGAAGATGTGTTTGGCAGTGGTTTAATCGAGCATGATGGCCATGTGGGCCAGCTTTTGGATAAGCTTGATGAGCTTAAGATTGCCGACAACACCATAGTGATCTACACCACGGATAATGGCCCGGAGCAAAGCTCCTGGCCCGATGCCGGTACCACTAAATTCCGCGGTGAGAAAATGACCACCTGGGAAGGCGGTGTGCGCGTACCCTTTATGGTGCGCTGGCCTAAGGAGATCCCGGCGGGGTTAAAACTCAACGGCATTTCTTCACATGAAGACGTGTTCCCCACTATAGCCGCGGCTGTGGGTGAGAAAAATCTGCGCAAAGCCATGGAAAAGGAATTTAATGTCTATATCGATGGTGAAAATAACCTCGCGTACTGGCGTGGCAAGGTAGAAAAGTCGGCGCGTAACCACTTTTTCTACTATTACGAGTCACAGCTGACCGCGGTACGCGTTGGTCCGTGGAAGATGCACTTTGCCTCTAAACCAGGCGGTCGTTATTATGAATACCTGGTAACGCATACCATGCCCAAGTTATTTAACCTGCGTAAGGATCCCATGGAGCACTATGACGGGGTCACCGGTTTTCATCAGATCATGAAGAAAAGCTGGGTATTCCAACCGGCCATCGCCTTGTTGACGGAACATATCAAGACCTTTGAAAAGTTCCCGCCACGTCAAGAGTCGGCTTCGCTGAATATTAACGAGGCCATCAGTAAAGCCAAATCGGCATCGACTAACCGCTGATAGTTCATCCTCACTCGGCTGCACTGTGGCCGAGTGAGGTTATCTGATAATCCCTTAAGACCTTAAAGCCAGCGCCGCACTCGGCGGCAATAGCGCTTGTATTTATCCCTAAAGGTTTGTCTGAGAAAATGCTCTTCCGGCCGTATTTGAAAACGGTTGAGGTAGATAACAAACAAAGGCAATACGGGGACGGTCGCTAGGTTAGCAAGCCAAAGAGCCCACCCACTCAACATAAGCAAGAATCCCAGGTACATGGGGTTGCGACTCATTTTATAAATGCCGCCGCTGACCAGGCGCGCCGAGCGCTGTGGGTAGCGTGGGTCGACCGTGGTTTGGGCCAGGCGAAATTGCAGCACGCCAAGGGCGGCGATAGCTCCACCGGTTGACACCAATGCCAGGGCAAAACCTAGGCGTCCCCAAAGTTGGAAGGTCAAATCCGGAGTCAGGATTGCGACCAGCCACATTATCAGTGCAGCGAGCAGCACCAGAACCAAAGGTGGGATTTTTAGCGCCACACTTGTCTCCTTATTCTTATGAGCACTCAGCTAGGGCGTGACCGACTGCATCAGGGTAAGCTTTTCTACCAGGGCCGCTATTTGAGGATCTTGTGGCACCAGCTCTTGTAGCCGGGTAGCATAGCGCAGAGCTTGGCGGTAGTTTTGCTCGTTTATGTGGATTTGTACCAGGGTATAACACAGATCCGCGTTATTGCTATCGAGGGCGAAGGCCCGCGCTAATTGTGTTAAAGCGCCCTGAGTCTCACCCATTTCGTTCAGGAGCAAGCCGTAAGTGTAGATATGATTTACGCTGCCATATTGGGCGGCGAGTGCAAGATGCTCTTTGGCCTTGGTTCTGTTTTTCTCTCTCACCCAACTCATGGCCAAGGCGTAATGCACATCGGCATTGTCGGCATCCTGTTGCAATGCTTGTGTGAGTACTGCCCGTACCTTGCCTTCATCGCCTTGGCGCCGGTAAAGATCCGCGAGGTTAACGTAGGCGGGGATATAAATGGGTTCCACTGCAATGGCTTGTTCATAGTGTTGGTGGGCCACTTTAATTTGCTCCAGCTCCAAGGCCAGGTTACCTAAATTGGTATGGCTACTGGCGCGCTCGCTATTGTAACGCTCCGTTTGTCGGTATTCCTCCAACGCTTTTGCCAACTCGGCTCTGGGCGCATCCTGTAAGTTATTTGGAAAGGGGACCACCAGCATCGCCGCCAGAGCGCGGGCTGCACCGGTGCGAATAGCCAGACGCGGGTCAGCCAACAAGGGTTGTAGCAGGGTATAGCGTTGTGGCAATGGAAACCCCCTTGCGGCCTCGATGGCCCCCAAACGCTTTAACGGCTCTTCATCCCTAACGGCTCGGCTGATTGCGACCAGGGTATTTTTATCCGGGTAACGGGCCATACGTGCCAGCGCCGAGGCGCGGATAATATCCGTATACTCACTGCTTTGCGCGATACGGGTCAGCAATTGAGACGCCGTTGGCAACCCTTGGTCGGCGGCATAAAAGGCTTGAGAAAAATGGCTTTTTCCCAAGTAGTTAGAGTCTGGATGCCAAGTCTTAATGGCGTTAACGGCCCATTGTGGGGTTTTATCCTGATGGCAGCCGTTACAGGCATTCGGTGCCTGTGTCTGTATGCTGAGATCCGGGCGCGGTACGCGCAGACTGTGATCGCGGCGGGGATCAACCTGCATATAGGTGGTGCTGGGCATATGGCAGTCGACGCACTGGCTGCCGGTGCTGCCAAGGGTATGGCCATGATGCTCTGTGCTTTGGTATTGACTGCTGTCATGGCACTGCGTACAGGTTTGGTTGCCGTCCAGCTTTAGTTTGCCCGAGTGGGGGTTATGACAGTTACTGCAGGTGACGCCGGCGGCGTACATCTTGCTTTGTAAAAAGGAGCCCCAGACATAATCCTCGTCGAGGATTTGTCCATCCACATGATAAAGCTGCGGTGTGAGCAGGGCGGGCTTAAAGGTATCTAACAGCTCGGCGTGAGGTTCACGGTCCGCGAGCTGCGAGCGCCTGGCATGGCAGGTGGCACACTGAGCGATCTGCTCGGTCTGTTTTACCTCTCCTTGAGGTAATAGGCTGCCATCGGCACCGCGGCTAAAAAGCGCTATCTGAGTGCTTATGTCTTTACTAAAGCCCTTATGTGCTATGTTTTTGTCGCCTTCGGCCCATTGCAGGTGTTGCTGGCTATCGCCGTGGCAGGCGGCACAATCGACATTGATGGCTGCATAGCTCGATGCGAAGCGATTCGATTGAGAGGAAAATTGCTTTTTAAAGTCGGTACTGTGGCAGTCGGCGCACATATGGTTCCAGTTTTGTCCCATTTGGGTGTGATGAAATTCATCCGTGCTGCGCTGCTGCGGGTGCAAAATAAACCAGCGTTGGCCGCCTTCTTCCTTGGTTCGGCTGTCCCACGCCAGAGGGATAAACTGATAGCCGCCGCGTTCGTCTGCAACCAGATATTGTTGCAGGGGCTGATAACCAAAGGTGTAGTGAACCTTTTCACTCTCTTTGCTGCCGTTTGGATATTCACGGTGCAGTACAAAATCATCCCCTTCCTTGCTAAGGGTCAGCATCTGCTGCTCGAAGGCAATGCGCTGCCCATCAAAGGCACCGAGGACAAACTCGGCGGTGGCGGGATTCATGGCCCGGAAATGATGGGAGGCTTGCCAGTCGGCAACCTGTTCCTGATGGCAGCTTTGACACTGCTGGGGCTCGGCATAAGCACTGCCGAGCAAGAGAAATGACGTGAAAACGAGTGCTATGTTCCTTAATAAACCCAAATACATGACGATAATTTTCCCTAACCCTGAAAATGCATAGTTGACGCCCTTCGGCCAGTATAAGGCTATATATCAGCCTGTATTCAATAACTTATCCTGCCGAGCGCGTCAGCGCAACGTGATCAGGGGTCAACAGAGCCTAAAGCTGGTAATTAAACTCGATGCGGTGATCGCCATCGAAAATATCGACGTTTTCGTTCCAGTTGGCAAAGTAACGCACATTCATGCGTGGGGTGATCTGATAACTGGCGGCAAACTCATGGGTTAAAATACTACTCTCGTTGAGGCCGTAATAATTGTCTTTGTAGGTGCTTGAACCGGTGAGGGTTGTCAGCCAAAAAGGATTGTAGTTCAGCCAGATCTTATCGCTTAAATTAACCTTGGCATACATACCGATCAGGCCGTAGCCGCCCATTAACGAGTAACCATCGTCTACGCTGCCATCGCTTTGACGTTCATCCTTACCGACTGAGGCGCCTACGCCGGCAAGGGGGTAAAAGTTGAATGCCCCCTTAGGTGGTAGTGCCTGGATAATAGAGTAGGAAATGTCGGCGCTTTCATCGGCGACCAGATTGGCACGAAAGTTATAGTTCACATCGAGTTGGGTGGCGCGCAGGCTCTTTAGCGTCACGGCGAAGTTGCGAAAACGCAGCGAGTCGAGTGACTCGGTGGTGTGACGCTCTGAACGCCAGCCCAGGGTATCGCCGAGCAGGCCCTTGGCCTCAACCACAAACTGGGCGGCGGTGGCATCATCCCCGGTGTCGTAGGCCTTACCCAGTTTAAAGTTCAGTCCCTTGTCGGTGGCGCCGCCACCAACCTGGGTATAAATTGCCAGCGGGTCTGACATATCGGCAACGTCTTGCTCTTGAGCTAAGGCACTATTACATAGGGGGAGCGCACACAGGGTCAATAAAGCGTATTTCATTTCTCTATCCTTATTAGCAAAGTCCCTTACTGCAAACAGGGTAAGTAAATTTCATAATTGTTGTGGCCTACCAACTGCTGCCGGCTTGAATATATATCGCATTTTCTTCTGGGCCATGGGCGACATCTATGCCCATGTGAAAGCCATATCGTGGCGAGACCAGGTAGCGAAACCCAGTCCCAAGCGTGGTTTTGCTGCTGGCCGCAGACATTTTATCCCACCCATTGGCGGCACGGCCTATGCCGCTAAAGGCAATCAGCTTCCAACGGTCGTTGAGGTGATAACCGAGCTCAAGTTCGGCAACAGCTATATCTTCACCCTGGTAGCGCGACTTGGCAATACCCCGTAGGTCGATATAGGGCAGCACATAGACGGGTAAATTGCCTGCGCCCTGATTGCTTACTCCCTCATAATCCAGGCGTAGGGCAAGGCGTACTTTATTGGTCAAATGCCAGTAGTTTAGGGCGCTAAACACATAGCTGTGGTAGTCGCTGTCGCTGCCAAGGGCACCATCAAAGATCATGTATTCCAGATTGTAGTTATAGCCGAGTTCGGGGCTAAAGGGGCTATCCGTGGAGTCGTATTCGGCAACCAGCCCCAAGCCAGAAGTGTTGTTCTCCAGCTCTATTTGCTCAAGAGCATGATTTACCTCATCGACCCAGCGGCCTTCAAAGGCATGCAAAGGCGACTCGGCCAGGCTGATGTCGACATGGCGATAGAGTTGTTTGGCGCCAAAGAACCAATTTGAGTCGCGCCACCGGGCGCTGAAGGTTTGTATTAACGCCGGTCCGCGTAAGTTGAGCTTTAGCGGCTCACTTAACTGCAGTTTGCCTAGGCTGTAAAAATCGAGGTTAATATCCCCATAACCCACAGCGCCGCGATAACGTAGGGTGTCCTGGCGCCAAAATGCAAGGTGACCCAGGGCGAAAAGGTGGGAGTGATTGCTGGTATAGGCGCCGCCAATCACGCTGATGCCGCTTGGCATAATAGGCGTATCTGTGGTGGCCTTGTCCTGATTGCTTTTGCTGTCGTGGAAAAACAGCCCGGCCAAGCCCAGTCCAGCGCCAACCGCTGGCTCGGTAATAATGGTGGGTACTGGTAAAAAGCGTCGTGGCTTTTGTTCAATTTGAGCCGGGCTTGAGTCGGGTGCTTGTTGCGCCCAGCTCTGGGACGCTCCGCCTAGAAGTAGCAATAACCAAAAAGTGATGCGTTGAGGCCAGGTGCCTTCCATAGTCTCTGTCTTGTTCGCAAATTAAACCGTTAGTATAGCAAATTATTTTTACATTCAATGCGTTACTAATCTGGTAAAAGAGGGTAAAAGCGGCCTAATATTGAGGTAGTTCGGTCAGAGGACTGTAATCGATTTGCAGCTCGACCAAGGTGAGCTCGGGCATGGTTTTTAAACGAGTCAGTTCGGCGGCCATATCCAGAGTCACTGTGGCGCTGAGGCGATAGTTGTCCCCGGCAATATGGGTAACTCTGTACTCGGGTGTCAGTTGTTCATAAGGCAGCGCCGAACTGGTGACGACAAAATCTCTGCCCACGAGTCCTGGTTCGCCGTTGCTGAGGTTGTCGATACGGGTTCCTGGCAATAACTTTTGTCCCCGCCAGCGGATTTTTTCGCCATTGTTGTCTAAGGTGAAATAGGTCTGTGCAGATGTGCTGGGCTGGGGTGATGATTGCTTTGGCTCGTCCTCACCACATGCGGCTAAGGTTGTTACCGTTAAAAGCATTAACAGGGATCGTATTAGCACCTTATTCGCTCACTTTTCTCTTGCCCTACAGATAGGGTAGTTGCATTGGTTTCAAATAGGCAAGGTATATTATGGTTATAAAGCAAGGTATTACTCCTAGGAACAAGCCAGAATCAGGTGTGGTTTTGGGACCGGTCAAGACTAATGCCACGACGACAGTTCCGACTACAGTCACGACCCGGGTCATGACGACACTTTTCCTCACCTTGTCGTTGAATATGCCGATGGCATATGGCGCCTCTGCGCCTGGAGATCATTATCAGGCACAATCGCAACCGCCTAAGTTGTTGGCCAAAGAACAACAGCGATTAGCCCAGCAACAGACCAAACTCGGTATGTCCTCGCACTTTGATCCCTTGCTTAACCGAGCCACCTTTGTCTGGGCACCGGCTACATCGGTACTTAACTTCACTTCTCAGGATTCCCTGCAGCAAAAAGCCCAGGCACATATGCAGCGTTTAAGCGGCATTGCCAACAATAAGTCGGCTCAACATCAAGCTGGGCATCAAGCTCAGCTCAGTCACTGGCATGACCCGGGTCAGGGCGCGGTGATCGGACGCTATCGTCAGTATGTGCAGGGTATTGAGGTATTTAATCGCCACTATAACGTGATGCTCGACCGCCGTGGCGAGCTAGTGGCCAGTTCCGGCTATTTTGCCGAGGTGCCTAGCGAGGCACAGAATTTCAGTGCCCTCACTGCTTTTAGCCATGCCTCTACCGCGGTGCGCCATGCCTTGCATCAGCTTAGTGGAGCTGCGCTGCAGCTTGAATCAATGGGCACACAACAGGGCTATAACTGGTTTAGGGTAGGCAGCAGCGACGCCGATGAGCTCTTTGCTGGAGTGCGCGCCAAAGCCGTGTTTTACCCCCTTAACGGAGAACTATTGGCGGCTCACTATGTGGAGGTTGAACGGCAAAACCGCGACACCTTGGTGAGTGATTACTTTGCCTATGTTATAGCCAGCGGCACTAACAAGGTGCTGTTCAAGAAGAATCTGCAAAGTCATGCCACGGCATACAACTATCGGGTGTATGCCGATGGACAAAGCGGCTATCCGATGGAAGGCCCTCATGGTGACGTGATCCCGGCCATGGGGCTGGGGCAGGAAGATGAAACTTCAGTGCTCAACGCCAATCTCGTGTCTCTCAGTTATTACTCAGGGCTGTCCACCGCCGATCCTTGGTTAAGCGACACGGCCACCCAAACCCAAGGTAACAATGTCTATGCCTATGCCGATCTCACTGCGCCTCAAGGCTTTAGCGCCGGTGATCTCAATGCCGAAACCACCTCGGCTTTTACCTTTGATTATGTGCTCGACCCAGACTTACCACCCAGCGCCGAGGTCAATATTAAGGCTGCGGTGGTGAATCTGTTTTATATGAATAACTTTCTCCACGACTTTTTCTACGACCATGGCTTTGATGAAAGTGCCGGTGTGGCGCAACTGAGCAACTATGGTCGCGGCGGTGTTGAGGGCGACCCGATTAATGCCGAAGCACAGGACTACAGTGGCCTGAATAATGCCAATATGGCAACGCCTGCGGATGGGGCCAGCCCGCGCATGCAGATGTTTGTGTTTAACTCCAAAGACGCCAGGGTAGGAGAGGACTATGGGGTGATAGGCCCCGGTGGAGTGTTAACTTCGTCGCGGCGTTCGCAATTTGGCCCGGATGCCTTTGATATCAGCGCCGAGCTGGTGCGCTATAACGATGGCAACGATGTGGATTCCGCTAGCGTCTATGATGGCTGTGAAGTGCCCCTCGACCCCAGCCTACTGGTGGGCAAGGTAGCCATTATCGAGCGTGGTAGTTGTACCTTTGTGACCAAGGTGAAAAACGCCCAGAACGCAGGTGCTGTAGGGGCTTTGATCACTAATAATGTTGATGACGGGACTGCGGCGCCCATGGGCGGTGTCGATGACAGCATCACCATAGGCAATATGGGACTCAACTTTGCCGACGGTCAATCACTGTATACTGCCTTGAATAATGGCGTGGTCAACGTGCGTCTGTTCGACACCAACCCATTGAAGGACGGCACCTTTGATAATGGTATTATTGCTCACGAATGGGGGCATTATATTAGCAATCGCCTGGTAGGGAATGGCGCTGGCCTAGTGAACTTTCAGGGCCAGGCCATGGGCGAGGGGTGGGGAGACTTTCATTCTCTGATGTTTATCGCCAAGGAAGAAGATGCGTCAATTGCGGGTAACAGTGATTTTACTAAGCCCTATGCCATCAGTACCTATGTGTCAGACTTTTACTTTGGTCTTCGCCGTGTTCCTTACACCCCGGATCAGACTATTAACCCTCTTAATTTTAGACACATTAGCGAAGGTGCCGGTGCCGATGTCAATCTGCCGCCGACCTCGGTGGCCTCGCCCCATGACCCGGGGGAGTTATGGGCGTCGGTGCTATGGGATACTTATGTGGCACTCATTAATCGTCATGGTTTTGCCCAGGCGCAACAACGCATGGCCCGTTATCTGATTGGCGGTTACAAGATGACCCCGGTTGCACCGCTCTACACCGAGGCGCGGGATGCGCTACTGGCTACCATAGCCGCCGAGGATATGACCGACTACCGCTTGGCCTTGGCCGCCTTTGCTAGGCGCGGTTTAGGCTTAGGGGCACAGTCGCCAGAGCGTTACAGCGTCACCCTGGCCGGTGTGGTGGAATCATTTGAAACCGAGTTGGCCGCGTTCGCCGTCCAGGGAGTTAAGCTCGACGCCGACAGCGATCTGTATTGCAGTTTGGATGGCTTTTTAGACGTGGGAGAGCGTGGCAGTCTTAGCGTACAGCTCACCAATACAGGTAGCGAAACTCTAACCAATATACCGGTACAATTTACCCTTATGTCCGCCCAAGGCGTGATTTTAGGTAATGGTGGCAAGAGCACAGTGGCAGAACTTGCTCCCTTTGCGTCGGCCTGGAGCGTGCCCATCAGCATTGACCTGCTTAATGCTGAAGTGGCCAGTGAGCTCGAGATCGAGGTGAGCTTCCCCGAGCAAAGCGTCGGCGACGATATCGTCGAGCCACAGGCGGTGATCGAGCGTTTCACGGTCAACTTTAGCTTTACTGACGCGCCGCTTGTTAGCGCCAGCCAAGGCGATGATATGGAAAAGGCGGTGCTCAGTCGCGCCAATTTACCGCTACTTTTGCTGAAGTCGGACCCCCGTGCAGAAAACACCTTGCGCTTTGATAACTCGGAACAAATCGCGCTCTTTGAGCAAGGCGGTTTCGAGCTGGGAGAGCAGGCGTTGTTCCTCAATAACAATGGCTATGAGTCAGATGTGGCGCTGACAACTCGACCCTTTATGGTGTCGACGCAGAGCGAATTCAGCCTGTCATTTTGGCATTACTATGCCTTGGAGGCATTCTGGGATGGCGCGGTGCTTGAAATTAAGGTCGATGATGGCGACTGGCAGGATGTGACTGAGGCCGGTGGTCAATTTAGTGTTGGCTACAACGGCACGCTTAACGAGAGCCCATCGCAATCTCTACAGTTGCGCAACGCATACACGGGTCGTAACAGCAGTGGCGGTGTGCTTGGCAACGAAGAGCAGGTGAGCTTTGGCACCCTGTTGGCAGGAAAGCAGGTGCAACTGCGTTTTCGCATCAGCACAGATATTAACGTTAATGAAAGCGGCTGGTGGATAGATAACCTCACCATAGCCGGTATGGACAGTGCCGCCTTTTACCAACTCAGCGCCCCGGATCCAGACAATTGTGATAACCGCGCTCCTACCTTAGTGGAGTTGATGGCGCAAACCGTGGATGAAGGCGACGAAGTGACCTTAACCGCTCAGGCCGAGGATGTTGATGGTGATGAGCTCAGTTATCAATGGCGGCAGACACAAGGGCCCAGTGTGACCCTCAGTGGCGCACAAACCGCCAGTGTCAGCTTTACCGCGCCTCAAGTGAGTAGTCAGCAGCAGTTGCATTTTACCCTGAGCGTGAGCGATGGCGCGTTAAGCGCCGAGCAAAGTGTGGTGGTCACGGTCAATGATGTGCCCGTAGTAACGCCTCCCCCCCCTCCTCCCGTCTCTAGCTCTGGCGGCGGAGGGGGCTCCTTTGGTTGGTTCTCTCTCGCCTTGTTTACCCTGATCCGCTTGTTGCGGAAATAGCAAAGAAAAAGGCCGCAAGAGGATGCGGCCTTTTTATCTTGCAGGGTAATTACAGCTTATAAATAAAGCTGAATGATTTCGCGATTCCACAAGCCTTCTTTAGAGCCGTCACTTTGCAGCACTTCGTTTTGCTTTTGCAAATAGCTATAGGTCACCGTGTTGCCTATATCACCCAAGGCCTTAAGCGCCATGGCGCGATCCGACCAGGAGCCGGTACCTTCATACAGGTCAATTAAGAGTTGCACACTGGCGTCGTCTTTCATATTACCAAGTGATGAGATGGCGGCGAGACGAAGGTATTCATCCTCAGATTTAACCAGTTCGCGCAAATAAGGCAGGGCGATTGGGTTATTGCTAAAACCAAGCTCATACACATCCAGGTAGTTGGCTTTAACGCCGGCACCCTTAATGCTGTCGATCAGAGTCTGGGTTTTTTCATCGGACAACTTGCCGCCCATAAGTTGCTGATTAATTTTCGCGCTTAATTCTTTAACCACCAGGCTCATGGGTTCATTCAGCGTTGGCTCAATAATTTCGTCAAAGCTCCACACCGGCACCTTGCCGCGCTTCACATAGACGGCAACGGGATAACTGCCTTTAGTCGTCTCCAGTTTGCCTTTGAGCATGGTGAAGGTAATAAAAGGAGTGAAACCATTGGTTCTATGGTTGCGCATATTAAAACGCAAGATCTCTAGCTTGTTTTCGCCCTCACCTAAGGTGATGGGCAAATCACGGGCGGCAAATTCTTCGGCTAAATGTGCCTTGAGGAACTCCACTTGCTTGAGTACCGTGCCTTCATACATCAAGGCGCTGGGCAAAATACCCGAAGTGAAGGGCGCGCTTTTATCGCTGCGCTGGTCGACCACCTGTATTTTTTGCTGGTTGGTCTGAGCCGTCGCCTCATAGGCATTTGGCGAAGGTTGTGGCTTACTCAGCTTGTATGAGCTGGGCGCACAGCCTTGAAGTAAAAGAGAGCAGGAAAGTGCAACTGTTATTGTTATTGTTTTCATTGTAAACATCATAGATCCTTCAATTTGCTTAATAATTAGCCGCATGAAAATAGCAAACCGCTGAATCTAAAGCAACGAGTTTGTTACCAAGATGTAAACCGGTCTTTTGAAAATACGGGAATAAAAGGGTGTCAGCGCTCGTCAACGGCTGTGCACGGTAAGCGCGTGCAGGCGCAGCAAATTAATTATTTTCTCTTTTTTAAGTTTCTTAAGACTTTCTTAAGTTTCGCTTTCTAAATTGATTCCATCGCCTCATCTTCAGTAGGGTTTGTTATGGAATCTTTATCGCTCAGCTACGGCACAATGCAGTCGCAATATCTGTTACCCGAGCCCGCATCTATCGCTCAGGGTTATTTTGTTGCCAATTCAGAGCAGCCCATCCATCGTAGTTTGGCGACCCGTATTCAAGCGGGGTTTGCCAAGCATTATGGCGCCGATGTGCAGGAGTTTATGCCGCTGTTGGCCTGTCTTGGTTACTCCGAGCAGCGCTATTGCTGTTTTGGTTTGCGCAGTGCCAGCCAGCCTTTGTTTATTAACCAATATTTGGATCAGCCACTAGCCGAGCACCTGCAGCAATGGCAATGCCTGCCGTCTCAGTGTATCGAGCTGGGTAATTTGGTGTCCACCCACAGTCAGGCAACGCTGGCACACTTTGTATTCTTGGCCAAAGCGCTGCAACGAGCCGATAAACGCAAACTGGTATTTTGTGCCACCGCTCATATTCGTAACCTGCTTACTCGCATTGGTGCGCCCTTCGAAGTACTTGGCGATGCCAAGCCGGAGCGCTTGGCAGATTGTGGGCTTAGTTGGGGCAGTTATTACACCAATACACCTCAGGTCTGTGTGGTGGACGTGGCGCAGGTTTGTAAGCATGTGGATAGCACCGACACCCTGTCCTATTTTGCCAAGTCCTATCAGAATGATATCGCTAATCTGGCCGTTGAGGTGGCGCATTTATGATGGCCGAATTAACCAGCCTTTGGCACGGCCAAGTGGTCGATGAGCAACAACACATGGATGCAGCGCAGTTTTGGCAGCAAGTGGAGCGCCTGGCTACGCACCTAAAAGACATGCAGTTAAGCTGTGTGGCGGTGGCACTGGATAATGGCCTGCCCTGGCTGGTGGTTGATTTTGCCCTGATGCAGGCGGGCATAGTGTCCTTGCCCTTGCCAGCCTTCTTTTCGCCCGAGCAACGCCAGTTTGCCCTGGATAAGGCGCGTCCCGAACTTATTATTGGCGCCGCCGACCAGGCAAAAAACGCCGCACAAAATGGCATAGAAACCTGGACTATTGGCAGTGAAAGCATAGCCCTGCAACCGAGTAATCTGGCGGCTCCCGAGCACGCAGTGCCCCAAGGCACGCAAAAAATTACCTTTACCTCAGGCTCTACCGGTCAACCCAAGGGCGTGTGTCTGTCCGCGGCGCATATGTTTGATGTCGCCGCGTCCTTGGTCAGTCGCACCAAAGTGGATGCGCCCAAGCATTTATGTCTGCTCCCCTTGCCCGTGTTGCTTGAAAACGTAGCCGGGGTTTATGCGCCCATGTTGGCCGGTGGCGATATTTATGTGCCTTCGCTGACAAGCTTAGGCTTCGACGGCGCCCGGTTAACTACCCCACAAAAGCTCTTGGCCACCATTAGCGAGGTAGAGCCCAATACCCTGATTTTGGTGCCGGAATTATTAAAAGCCCTGGTGCAAGCCTGCGCTTCGGGTTGGCAGGCACCCAGTTCTTTAACCTTTATAGCCGTCGGTGGTGCCAAGGTTGCGCCTCAGTTAATTGCACGAGCCCATGATCTGGGTCTGCCCGTGTATCAGGGCTATGGCTTGTCTGAGGCCGGCTCGGTGGTGAGTTTAACAACGGGTGACGGCGCCGGTGTGGGCGAGCCATTGGCGCATGTTCGTTATGAAATACGCGATGATGAAATGATCATCAAGGCACCGACCTTCCTTGGTTACCTTGGCGAGCCGAACACTCAGTCACAAGGCTTCGCCACCGGCGATCTGGTGCGCATGGACAATGGCGAGTTGCATATTCTTGGCCGTAAAAAGAACCAGCTTATTCTGAGCACCGGGCGCAATATTTCCCCGGAGTGGCCCGAGTCGCTCTTGCTTAGTCATGGGCCCATATTGCAAGCCGTGGTGGTCGGTGAAGGTCAGGCTTTTTTGAGCGCCCTTATTTATTGTCATGAGGCCGTCGATAACGCCCAGCTAGAGGCGCTTATCGACACCACTAATGCGCAACTGCCCGAGTATGCGCAAATCGTTAAAACCCTGCGCTTAAGTGCGCCGCTCAGTGCTGCCGAGGGCTTGCTCAGTGCCAATCAAAGGCCCAAGCGCCCGGCTATCAATGCGCATTTTTCACAACAAATTTCTCAGTTATATCAGGAGTAGTCCGCTATGTTATTTTTCCAAAAACTGGTCGAACAAACCGAACAAGAGCGTCAATACCTGTTGTCTGCCGAGGTGATCCAAAAGGCGTTGGCCGGTCAGGTCAGCGTCGACCTTTATGTGGCCTTTTTACAACAAGCCTTTCATCACGTTAAACACACCATCCCACTCTTGATGGCCTGTGGCGCCCGCATTAGCAGCGAGCAGGAATGGTTACGCGACGCCATTGCCGAATACATAGAAGAAGAATTGGGACACCAGGAATGGGTGCTCAATGACATCAAGGCCTGTGGTTTTGATAAAGAGCAGGCCCGTTACAGCGAGCCCAATTTTGCCACCGAAATGATGGTCAGCTATGCCTACGACAGCATAGCGCGTATTTCGCCGCTCAGTTTCTTCGGCATGGTGCATGTGCTTGAAGGCACGTCCATTGCGCTGGCCGATAATGCTGCCGACACCATACGCACTAAGCTGGGGCTGCCAATAAAAGCCTTTAGCTATCTCACCTCCCATGGTGCCTTGGATATAGAGCATGTGAAGTTCTTCCAGGGGCTGATGGACCGTATTACCGACGAGCAGGATCAGCAGGTGATAGTGAATGCGGCGAAGCGTTTTTATCGTCTCTACGGCGACATGTTCCGCACCCTGGATACTAACCATGGACTGGCGCCCCTGAGCGAAGAGGTGGAGGCGTTATGAGCGCGCCGATTGCGGTTTTGACCGGAGCCAGCGGTGGTATCGGCGGTGCCATCGCCAAACGATTGGCGGCCCGCAATTACCGGATGATCTTACTCGGTCGCGATCTACCGGCCTTGGAGCAGGTTCGCCAACAGTTGCCAAGCGACGAGGCGTCTTATCATCTGGCCTTACAGGTGGATTTAAGCAACGACGCCGATATTAGCCGGGTGGTTGATCTACTTGGCGATATTGGCCGCTGTGATTTGTTGGTCAACAGCGCCGGGGTGAACACCATGGTGCCCTTTGAATCCCTGAGCAAGTGTGATCTCGACGCGGCGCTGGCGGTCAATGTCCGTGCGCCCATGCTGCTGTCTCAAGGGTTATTACCCCTGCTGCAACAAGGTGGCGGCACCATAGTGAATATTGGCTCCTCGTTTGGCGCCATAGGTTATCCGTTACAGGCCCAGTATTGCGCCACCAAGTTTGCCTTGCGCGGGTTTAGTGAAGCGCTGGCCAGAGAGCTAAGTGATACTCAGGTGCGGGTTAAATACTTTGCCCCGCGTGCCACACAAACGGCCATCAACAGCGACAAGGTCACGGCACTCAATAAGGCATTGGGTAACGCCATGGATACGCCGGAGTATGTGGCCGAAGAATTTATGCGTTTACTCGACTCCGACGAGCGCCGCCGCAGTGTCGGGGCCAAAGAGTCCTTCTTTGCAAAAATCAATGCGTTATTGCCCAAGGTGGTGGATAACGCCCTAGCTAAACAACTTGCGACCATTAAACAATTAATGAGGTGAACTATGAAACCCTATTTCGCAATGGCTCTTGTGGCCGCGGCCCTGTCTCAAAGTGCCTTTTCTCAAAGTACCTTGTCCAGTGCCGATGAGCAGATGAATCTGCAACAACTGATGCGCCAGTGGGCCCATGTAAATTATGAGCTCAAGGGCGACGATCAGGAAGATGCCTTCGCCGAGCTGGCGAAGAGTGCGCAAAGCTATCGTCAGGCACACCCGGATGAGGCCGAAGGCCATATCTGGTCCGGCATTATTCATTCCAGTTACGCCGGTGCAAAGGGCGGCTTGGGGGCCTTAGGTCTGGCTAAAGAAGCGAAAAAAGACTTTGAAATGGCCATGCGCATCAATGGCGAAGCACTGCAAGGTTCGGCCTACACCAGTTTAGGTACCCTGTATGCGCAGGTGCCGGGCTGGCCTATCGGTTTTGGCGATGAGGAGAAGGCTCAGGAGCTGTTTAAAAAGTCCTTGGCTATCAACCCTGACGGCATTGATATTAATTACTTTTATGCTCAGTTCCTCTATGATGAAAGGAAGTATAAACAAGCGAAAGCGCATTTGTTGCGTGCCCAGGCAGCGGCGCCACGCGCCGAGCGCCCACTGGCCGATAAATATCGCCAGCAAGAGGTGGCTCAGTTACTGGCTAAGGTGGAGCGCAAGCTAAAACGCTAACAAAGGAGACAGGGATTGCGGTTGTTACTGGTGGAAGACGATGTCATCGTTAATGAAGGCTTGAGCCGTACCCTGGCTCACGAGGGTTATGCGGTGGAATCGGTGACCTGTTTGGCCGAGGCGCGGCCCATGGTGGCCCATGATGATGTGGATCTGGTGATCCTCGACCTCGGCTTGCCTGATGGCGATGGCTTAAGCCTGCTAGCGGATATTAAACGTCGTGCCAAGCCCTTGCCGGTGCTTATCCTCACCGCCCGTGACAGTCTGGATGACAAAATTCAGGGCCTGGACTTGGGCGCCGACGATTACCTGGTCAAGCCCTTTGCCGTGGACGAGCTATTAGCACGTTTGCGGGTGCTGGGCCGGCGCGTCACTGGTGTGGCATCAAGCATATTGCAATGTGGTTCGGTGCAAATGGATCTCGGTGCCCATCAGGTCAGTGTCGATGGCGCCTCGCTCAATCTGCCGCGCAAGGAGTACATGCTGTTGAAGGCGTTAATGGAAAACCAAAGTCGGGTGCAGTCCAAGGAGCAGCTGGAACAAAAGCTGTACCAATGGGGGGAGGAGCTCGGCTCCAACGCCATCGAAGTACATATTCACCATTTACGTAAAAAGTTGCCGGCCAAGATGATCAAAACCCTGCGTGGCATCGGCTATGTGTTGGCCACCAATGAAGGCGGCGAACCTTGAGCATACGCACCAAGCTGATGATGCTGTTGTTGGCCATGCTGGTGCTTATCCTGTTTTTAGCCCTGGCCCAGGGCTATCAACGCAGTTTGGCCCGTGCCGATGCCTTGTTTGACCAGCATCTCCAGGCCCGCACCCAATTGCTGTTTGCCGTTGCTCCCGAGGCCCTGCCCAAGCAACAGGCGCAATTTTGGCAGCGTTGGCAAGGCGATACTTTAGTGGGGGGAAGCGAAAGCTTACTCGCCAAGGTGCCGCCCCAGGGCCTGCAAACCATTAACAGCCAAGGGCAACGACTGCGTATCGCCACCTATTGCCGGCAAATAGATTGCGTGGTGCTGGGCGAGCCCATCAGTGAGCGTTTTGCCCTGTCGGAGCAATTGATCATCGCCCTGATGTTGCCCATGTTGCTCGGCATTGCTTTATTGGCGGTGTTTATCAGTCTGGCGGTGAAGCGCGCCTTACAACCCCTCACCTTACTCTCTCGCGAGCTCAAAACACGTGCCGCCAATGACTTTTCCATGTTGCGCACCGAAGCCAAGGCCTCGGAAATCAAACCCGTGGTGGACACCCTGAATGCCCTGTTGCGGCGCACCGAGCAGGCCTATTTGCGTGAGCGCTACTTTGCCAGCGATGCCGCCCATGAGCTGCGCACACCCTTGAGCGCGATGAAAATCAACCTGCACAACTTATTACAGCGTCATAATGATGAGGATGCCAAAGCGCTGAGCCTGAGTGTCGACCGCCTTAATCATTTGGTGGAGCAAATGCTGGCCCTGGGACGGACTTCCTCCCAGCAGTGGCAGGACAAACTGGCCAAGCAGTCGCTGGCGCATATTTGCCAGCAGTTAATCGCCGAGCTCTATCCGCAAATAGCGCAGAAAAATCTGGATATCAGCTTAAGCGGCGAGTGTCGCGAGGTTATAGGTGAGCCCTTTACCCTTAATGTGATGTTGAAAAACATCATTAGCAACGCGGTGAAATACACCCCGGCTAATGGCCGTATTGCCATTCACTTGGCCGACCGAGGTGATAATATTGAGCTGCGGGTGGCCGACTCCGGCCCCGGCATTGCCAGCGAGTTACGGGAGCGCATTTTTGATCGTTTCTTTCGCGTTGGCGGCGACTCGCACCCAGCTCATATTCCCGGTGCGGGTTTGGGTTTGGCCATAGTTCAGCATGTGATTGGCCTCTATCAGGGCGAGGTGCAACTCAAGCAAAGTGAGTGGGGCGGATTAGAAGTGATCATTACCATGGCGGTACAGCGGGAGACATTATGCAGCGATTGATATGGATATTGATGCTGCTGAGTATGCCGGCGTTCGCCGAGCTCAAAGAGTTTAAGCTGGTGCTCAAGGATCACCTTTTCTATCCGGCGCGTATGGAAGTGCCGAGCGGTGAAAAAATTCGCCTCTTGGTGCACAACCTCGACGGCGACCCGGAAGAGTTCGACAGCTTTGATTTAAACCGCGAGAAGGTACTGTTCCCCGGGCGCATTAACGTTATCTATGTCGGCCCTCTGGCCCCCGGTGAGTACTTCTTTTTTGGCGAATTTGCACCCGACACCGCACGGGGAACCTTGGTAGCGGTGCCATTTGCGGAGCAAAGGCCATGATCAACAGTTTATTAGTGACCATCAATCAATTGTTGCCGCCGGCGGTGTTGCTGGTGTTTGCCCTGGTGTTGCACGTTAAGCCCTTGGGTCGAAAGCGCTGGCTTATTTTAGCCCTGTGGCTGGTGGTGCCGACATTGAGCTATATCCTCGCGCTTGAGCAGATCAGCCAGTGGTTTGATTACCTGGGCTTTGAGTATTCACAAATGCTGCTGGTGGCCCTATTGGTGCTGGCGGCGCTCAGCGGTTTGGCGCTGCGGCTGTGGGCCAGTTTTGTGTTGCTGTTGGCCAGTGCCAGCTGTTTATATTTGAGTCACTACTTACCCTGGCTGCTGCAAGGGCAGATGGAGCTGGCTCGTGCCCTGGGGGTGTGTCTCGGGGTGGGCATAGTCGGTAGTTTTGCCATTTTATTTTATTTCTTTCTTACCTGGTTGGCCGAGCACTACGGGCCCTGGGGGGTACTCGGCCTGTTTAGCATGCATATTGCCGGCTCCATGGTTGGCATGCTGGATATTGCCGCCGGTGCAGGCTTATTAACCATGCCCTCGCCCTTGGTGGATCTGCGCACCCTGTTGGACGAGCACAGTATTTTTGGCCGTTTGGCCAAGGTGGTAGTGGGTTATGAAGCGACCCCCAGTTCGCTGTCATTATGGGTGTATATATTGACGCTGTTGGCGCTGCTAGGGGCAGCAAAATGGCAACGGAGTAGACAAGAATGCGATATTTAACCTGGGCTTTATTGCTGCTGAGTGCCAGCAGTTGGGCCGATGGCATGGTGGTCGATAAGGTCTACCATCCCTATGTCCTGCCCTATGAGAGGGAGCTGGAATGGCGTCTGGTGTCGCGACAAACCGATGAAGGCAATGTGCTGGCGCAGCGCTTTGGTGTCGGCGGTGCCATCAGTGAAACCCTGAGCCTGGAAGTCTATGGTGTCGGTGAGCGCGACGATGAAGGCGACTTTGGTCTGGCCGCCTATGAAGCGGAGTTGCGCTGGCAAATGGTCGAGCAGGGGCGTTATTGGGCAGACCTGGGTGCCTTATTTGAAATAGAAAAGCAGCACAAGGAAGATAACTATGAAATCACTTCTGGGCTCTTGTTCGAAAAAGAGTTCGGCATCACCAGCCTCACCGTCAATGCCTTCTTGGTGTATGAGTGGGGCAGTGATATTGAATCAGAATGGGAGTCGGAGTTTCGGGCGCAATATCGTTACCGTTTGCGCTCTGCGTTTCAGCCGGCATTAGAGCTCTACAGCGGCGAAGACTTTGTCGGTGTAGGCCCGGGCTTTATCGGTTTGCATCGTTATGACGGTCAGCATCAGCTTAAATGGGAAGCGGGCTTTATCAGCGAAGTGGGGCATGGCGGTAAAGACCATAGCTTTCGCCTGGCCCTTGAGTTCGAGTTTTAACAGTACTTTGCAGCTGTTATCAGGGCCTGCATCTCTAAAAGACAGGCAGGCCCTAACGCTCTAGTTAGAACTTACTGGGTGCCGGTGGCACGCTCAGGGGTTGTCTCGGCTTGGCCTCAAGTTCCTTGAGTAGCTCTTCAACGGCGCGCTCAATGGATGGATCCTTACCCTGATAAATAAGCTCGGGACGATCAATCACCTCGATATCCGGCGTTACGCCTTCGTTCTCGATGATCCAGTTCCCCTCGTTATCCAGGATGCGGAAGGTCGCCGCAATCACCTGGCCGCCATCGACCAGATTCGGGTTGCCGGAAATACCGATTAAGCCACCCCAGGTACGAGTACCAATCAGCTTACCTAAACCCGCCTGACGGAAATAGTAAGGCAGGGCATCACCGCCAGAGCTGGAATAGCCATTGATCAGCATGGCCTTAGGACCATCGTGGGCAAACTGCGGGGTTTTTGTCGGCTCAACACCACGGCGTTTCCAGTAGTTCAGCGGCTTACGTGCCAGCCAGGTGATCATATGCTCGGGAATAAAGCCACCGCCATTGTAGCGGTCGTCGATGATCATGGCGTCCTTGGTGGTTTGCGGCATAAAGTTTTTGAACATGGCGCGGTTGCCCTCGTAATGGGTGTTGGGCAAGTGCACATAGCCGATTCGGCCATTGGAAAGCTTGGTCACATAGTCGGCGCGCTCGTGCACCCATTGCAGATAACGCAGGCCTTGCTCGCTGGCCACTGGTTTGACGCTGACCTTCCAGGCACCTTTTTGGCTTGGTTTGGAGTTTATTAGCAGCTCAACTTGCTCTCCCTGGGTGTTTTCCAGCAATTCATAGAAGTTACTCACCTGGGTGACCGGGCGGCCGTTAACGGCGATAATGAAGTCTCCGTCGCTGGCTTTAACGCCCGTGGTGCCCAGTGGGGAACGGAAGTCTTCATGCCAGTTTTCGCCTTGGAAAATCTGCTCGATTTGCACATAACCCGAGTCGTGGCTCGCCAGTTTGGCGCCCAGCAAACCGTGCTTTTTGCGCTCGGCCGTAGGCATATCACCGGATTGCACATAGATGTGACCGGCATTGATCTCACCGGCAATTTCGCTCAGCACATAGTCAAGATCGGCGCGGTGCGCCACGGCATTGGCCAACGGCTGATATTTGGCCAAGATAGCATCCCAGTCCTGACCATGATGGTTTTCATCGTAGAACCAATCACGCAGGGTGCGCCAGCCTTCCACATACATTTTCTGCCACTCGATTTGCGGGTCGATTTTCAGCGTCATCTTGGTTAAATCCAGCTTGGCCGCGTTTAAATCCTGATCCGCTTTCGGCGCAATAACGCTGTAGTCCTTACCCGCTTGTACCAAAACATGTTCACGGTTGCTGGACAGGGTATAGCCACTAACACCTTTGGCCACGGTTTTCAGTTCAGCATCGTGCTCGGTGCCAAGCAGCTGTAAATCGCCACTGCTCATGGTTAACACGCCGCCTTCGACGCCGGCTAAGGCGTTGTAGTCTCCCGCTGGAGCGTTAAGAGCGGTCACCCGTTGCATAAAGCCACTGCTTTGCAGCTGATTCTTTTTGCTTGTTTCTTTGCTGTCGTCATCGTCACTAAGGATGGCCGCTTCATCGCTTTGCAGGGCAATTAAGGGTGTGATCTTGCTGTTTACCGCGGCGGCATAAATGCGCGTGGCACGGTTAAACATGTAGTCAAACTCGTAGCTGCTAAAGGCGAGGTTGAAGTCGCGCTCAGAGGTAAAGTACAGGTATTGGCCATCCGGTGAGAAGGCCGGGCTGTGCTCATTGGTCATCTCGTCGGTTAAGCGCGTCACCGTTTGCTCATCGGTATTGTAGTGCCATAGCGAGGCATAGCGGTTTTCGTTGTTTTTCACAAAGACGATGTCTTCGCTGTTAGGCGACCAGATGTACTGTTGAATACCATCCTCATCGTACAGGCCGGTATCTATCTTGTGTTGTTTACCGGATTTTGCATCCAGCCACCACAGGGTGTGGTTCTTATCTGCAAACAGCAGTTTTGAGCTATCCGGCGACCAGACCGGGGTAAAACGCCAAATGGTGCCGTTGTCGGTGAGTTGCTTCACCGCATTGTTGTTGGCGCGATCCTTGACGTAAATCTCATATTCGCCACTTTCATCGCTCATATAGGCAATGTAGCGACCATTGGGCGACCAGCTGGCGTCAATTTCACGCCCGGTAGGCGTATAGGACAGGTTGCGTGTGGGCCCTTGTTTAACAGGCACGCTAAAGAGCTCACCACGGGCGGTGAACAGGGCGCGTTTGCCATCATGAGACAAGGACATGGAGTCGATATACTCACTGACATTCTTGCTGTAGGGCATGGCGTACTGGCGTAGACCGGCAATATTAATGGTGAGCTTGGTGCTTTGCTCGGTAATAGGGTCAAAGCGATAGAGGTAGCCGCCATTTTCATAGACCAGGGCGTTAGGGCCAGCCGATGGCCAGAGCACGTCAAAATCCTGGTGATTGGTGAGTTTTTTCGCCTCGGCTCCCTCGCGGTATTGGTACAGATTCAGGGTGTAGTCGCTGTCGGAAACAAAATAGATGTTGTCGCCCACCCAGGTCGGTTGCTGCTCGGTGGCGCGACTGCTGGTCAATTGCTTGGAGGTGTTGTTTTCTAAGTCATACACCCACACATCCTGGGCACGACCGCCTCGCGAGCGCTTCCAGGTACGAAACTCGCGGTCGATGGGGGTGTACACATACTTACCGCCATCGGGAGAGAGCATACCCCCGCCGGTTTCCGGGATAGCCAGTGGCTGCTCTAAGCCACCATCCGCCGGCACCATATAGGGACGGCCCATGCGCTTACCCCAAGGTGTACGGTTGGCGCGAAAGACCACGTTTTTGCCATCTGGGGTCCAATCCAACACCCGGTAATCATAACCACCGCGCGGCGGCATAGGGCCAACATCGTTATAGTAAGTCAGTTGCTTTAGCCCGGAACCATCGCGGTTGATCACGTAAATTTGGCGGCTGCCGTTGTACTCGGCGGCAAAGGCGATGCGCTCACCATCCGGTGAGAATTTAGGAAAGGTCTCAAAGCCAACATGATCGGTCAGGCGTTGGCTGGCACCGGTTGCGGTGTTAGCCACATACACATCACCGGCGTAAATAAAGGTGACATGTTCGTTGTGAATATCGGGGAAGCGCAACAGGCGCGTGTCTTCGGTTTCATAGGCCGACACCCAGGGGGCCAGCGTGGTTGCCACGGCCAAAGCCAAGGTCGTTATTGTTTTCATGGTTATCCTATCCTTTTGGGGAGACTGTTACATCATAGCAAGGGAGCGGATAACTGCGACCGAGGTGCGACTAAAAGTTTGTTAAAAATTATGTAGATGGTTGTTTTTGTGGTGGCGCACTAGTCATTAAAGGTTTGCAGCTCATGATAGGGATTGCGCAGCTTTTGCTGGTACCAGGTCGTGTCTTCAATGGCGGCGAAGGCCTCTTTGATGTTGGCGACCGTGGTAGCGTCCATGTCTTTGTTGGCTGCCAAGTAGCCGTAGACGCTAAGCTCTTCGATGGCGCTGATAAAACGCAAATGACTGGCGGGCAGATTAAACTGCTGCGCCATGGCACCCACATAGTTAGGGTCATCGATGATCAGATCCACTTTACCGGAAAGCAAGAGGCGGTAGGAGTGCTTGATATCTGTGGTTTGCAGCACGGTAAAGCCGCGTTTTACAAAAAACAAGGCGCTGATATCATCGCGCTGCACCGCTATGCGATAGGCTCGGGCGTCCTCGAGTTGTTTGATGTTGATGTGTTTGCTTGACGATAAGCTGACAAAGCCCAAACGAAAATAGGCGACCTTGCCAAGCCAGTGAAAGAGCGGCTCCCGCTCCGGCGTTTTCGCTAAACTGTATATCAGCGTATTGGCCTGCTTTTTGGCGAGGTAAAAGGCCCGTGCCCAGGGGTAGATGTTGATATCGGCATCCACATTCGCTTCGCTGAGCACATGACGAACGATATCCGTGCTGCTGCCGCCGATATTGTCATTGATTAAAATCTGGTTGGGCGGGCTCAGTTCGGTCACCACCTGCACGGTGTCATCCGCAGCACTGTTAAAAGATAGAAGTGCGCATAGGAAACATAACAAGGGGAGTGACGTTCGCAGCAAGGGGGGCATGCTCTTTCCTTAAGCCAATAATTCCCCTAAGCATAGATAAATGCAATGAAGAATGCACCTAATAACGAAGAAAATATTCCTTATTTGGGTACTTTAATGGATTTATACCAATTCTGTTAAGTATGTGAGCAGATATAGCGCCGGATAAATGATGTGATAACAAGGCGGAATTTTTCTTATGTAGTTACTCTACATCGAAAAATTCCAACGCCGTGAGCATGACATTTAGCCCGCTAGAATGATTAGCTATTTAAGTGAATTGGTATTAGTAGGGCGCAGAAACGATAAAAGGGCCTTGCGGCCCTTTGGTGAAGTATCGTTCAAGTTAGCTGCTGCCTTAACCCCTTAAGGCAACAACCTAGGTCTGAGACCCTGTTTTGCAACTGTGGCTTCTCTTTCTTTCTAAGCAATAGAGAGGAAAAACCCAGCAATTGCGGCGCTCATAAGGTTGGCCATAGATCCTGCCAACACTGCTCTGAGCCCTAGACGTGCGATGTCCTTCCGCCGGCTTGGCGCCATACCGCCAATCCCGCCTAGTAAGATGGCTATCGATGACAGGTTAGCGAAACCACACAGTGCAAAGGTTACGATTGCTTGTGTGTGCTCACTTAACTCATCACGATAATTTACAAAGTCCAAATAAGCGACGAACTCATTTACGACTAATTTCTGGCCGATAAAACTACCGGCTCGCATGGCTTCATCCCAAGGCACACCCAATAACCAGGCGACCGGGGCGAAGACATAACCTAAAATCTGTTGCAGCGTCAGCTCCGGGTTATCGAAGAAGCCACCAAACCAGCCTAATACACCATTAAGCAGGGCGATAAGCGCTACGAAAGCCAACAGCATGGCGCCTACGTTCAGGGCCAGTTGCATACCGCTTGAGGCACCAGCGGCCGCGGCATCGATGACGTTAACCGGCTGCTCATGCTCGGTATCGAGCTCTGCCAGGGTTTCCTTCGGGGTTTCCGTCTCCGGCACTATCATTTTGGCCATCAGGAAACCACCGGGTGCGGCCATAAAGCTGGCAGCAATCAGGTAGTGCAGTTCAACGCCTATCTTTACATAACCCGCCATGACCGAGCCCGCTACCGTGGCTAAGCCACCGACCATGACCGCGAATAACTCCGACTTGGTCATGGTGGTTATAAAAGGTTTAACTATTAAAGGCGCTTCGGTTTGGCCAACGAAAATATTGGCGGTGGCCGAGAGCGACTCGGGACGCGATGTTTTCAACAGTTTTTGCAGCGCGCCGCCTAAGAATTTAATCACCCAATCCATGATGCCGAGGTAATACAAGACCGCCACCAGGGATGAGAAAAATACGATAACCGGCAACACCTGAAAGGCGAATAAAAAGCCTAGTGTGTCTTCCTTGGCCAAGGGACCGAATAAAAAGCTGATGCCATCGGTGGCATAGCCGATTATTTTGGCAACCGCCCTGGACATGGCTTCAAGTATGTTTTTGCCAAATTCAAAAAATAATACAAAGCCACCTATGATGACTTGCAGTAAAAATGCCACGCCGACTGTGCGTGGATTTATCGCTTTACGGTTTGTTGATGCCCCGTAGGCAATCGCCAGTAGCACCAGCATACCGATCAGGCTCATTAATGTTGTCATTGCCGATGTTCCCGTTATTCTTGTAGTAGGTGTTTGATTTTACTTTTTATTATGTCAATTGCTACGCGGTTTTTACCACCTCGGGTGACCACCAAGTCGGCGTTGTGCTTGGACGGCTCGATAAACTGGTAAAACATAGGTCGCACGGTGCGCTTATACTGTTCGACAATCGACTGGATTGTGCGACCGCGCTCTTCAATATCGCGTTGCATACGGCGCATCAGACAGATGTCCAGCGGCGTATCGATAAACACCTTGATATCAAATTCATCTCTCAGTGCCGGATCGCTTAATAACAAAATACCCTCGACGATGAGGATCTTTGCCGGTAAAACGCGGCGTGTTTCCTTTGCGCGGGTGTGCTCGTTATAGTCATAAATGGGCACATCCACGGCGCACCCTTCACGCAATTTGCGCAGGTGCTCGACCAACAATTCGTGCTCAAAGGCATCGGGGTGGTCATAATTGGTTTTGACGCGATGCGCCATAGGTAAATGTGATTGATCCCGGTAGTAGGCGTCTTCCTCGATAATGGCGATCGCCCCAGGCTCTAGCTCATTGACCAGTTCGTAATAAATAGTTTGGCTAAACAACGACTTACCCGACGCAGACGCACCGGCAATGGCGATAATGGTTTGTGTCACAAACAAAGCATCCAGACTGAAATTAGACAATTGATTACTTTAGCAAATTCGCCACGAATAATCTCAATTGATGCCATCCATTAGCGCTTATGCGCGCCAAAAGTGACGCAAATCCTCACGTTATTTCGACAAATGTAGCCTTTATAACGGGTTTTTATTAAGGACTTATGTCCGCTTGAAAAAACATCAGCGGCGAACCCCTAGCGTCCAGAACAAACCTATAATTAGTGTAGGACTTTTGTCCTGTAGCTAAATTTATCAAGTGGTTAAAGTGAGCAACATAGCGTAATAGAGCGAGGCAAGTATGGCACGAGCAATGATCTTGATGGCCGACAGTCTGGGTATTGGCGCGGCACCCGATGCCGAGGCCTTTGGCGATCTTGGTGCCAACACCCTGGGTCACATTTTAGATGCCTACCAGCAGCGATGGGGTGAACCCTTGGCGCTGGCAAACTTGTCGCGACTGGGTTTGATTGATGCCTGTGAGGCGGCGTCTGGTCGAATCCTTAACGTTGCCAATCGCCAACAGCCAATGGCTGCGTGGGGTTATGCCAAGGAGTTATCCAGTGGCAAAGACACGCCGTCGGGGCATTGGGAAATGGCCGGTGTGCCGGTGTTGTTTGATTGGGGTTATTTCCCTTTAACGACACCCAGCTTTCCCGCCGAGTTGATTGATGAATTGGTAGCGCGCACCGGTATTCCCGGGATATTGGGTAATTGTCATGCTTCGGGCACGACCATTATCGCCGAGCTCGGTGAGGAGCATGTGCGCACGGGTAAGCCAATTTGTTACACCTCGGCCGATAGCGTGTTCCAAATTGCCGCCCATGAACAAAGCTTTGGTTTGGATAAGTTATATCAGGTATGTGAAGTTGCACGCTCACTGCTTGATGACTACAACATCGGCCGCGTGATTGCGCGTCCCTTTGTTGGCAATGACAAGGATGATTTTAAGCGCACCGGTAATCGCCGCGATTATTCGGTGTTACCGCCGGCCCCGACAGTGCTTGATAAGCTGGCGGCCGCCGGTGGCGAGGTGATCAGTATTGGCAAAATCGCCGATATTTATGCCCATCAGGGGATCACCCAAAAATATAAGGCGCCGGGCCTGGAAAACCTACTGGCGAAAACCGTCGAGGTGTTCAAACAGGCACCGGACAACAGCTTGGTATTTACTAACCTGGTGGACTTCGATGAACTCTATGGTCATCGTCGTAACGCCGTGGGTTATGGCGAAGCATTGAAAGTATTCGATGACTTTTTGCCCCATGTATTGGCGCAGTTAAAAGAAGATGATCTGCTGATCATCACCGCCGACCATGGCTGCGACCCCACCGCCGCAGGCTCGGATCATACTCGTGAGTATGTGCCGGTAATCGCCTATCGCCCGGGCATGCAAGCCGTGGCTCTGGGTGAGCGTGAGAGTTTTGCCGATATCGGCCAGACCCTGGCGCAATGGTTTGACCTAACAACACTTGAATATGGTAACGGCTTTGTTGCGGCGCTGTCGATTGATACGCCGGACACAGCACAGTAAGAGGACAAGATATGAGTACGCCACATATTAGCGCAGCCCAGGGCGATTTTGCCGAAACGGTATTAATGCCGGGCGATCCACTGCGTGCCCAATACATTGCCGAGCACTTTCTCGACGATGCGAAACAAGTGACTGGCGTACGCAATATGTACGGCTTTACCGGCACTTATAAAGGTAAGCCGGTGAGCATCATGGGCTCGGGTATGGGCATTCCATCCATGTCCATTTATGCCCGCGAGCTGATCGTCAGCTACGGTGTGAAAAATATCATTCGTATCGGTACCTGTGGCGGCATCGCTGCAGACACTAAGATCCGCGACGTGATTTTTGCGCAGGGTGCGAGCACCGACTCCAATGTTAACCGTGCCCGTGTACGTGGCTACGATTTTGCCGCCCTGGCCAACTATGGCTTGCTTGAAAACGGCGTACGCGCCGCCCGTGAATTGGGTATCGATGCCAAGGTAGGGAACGTGTTTACCACGGATACCTTCTATCAGGCCGACTCCTCGTTTTACGAAGAGCTGCATAAGCTAGGTGTACTGGCGGTGGACATGGAAACTGCCGGCCTTTACGGTGTGGCCGCCGAATACGGTGCCAACGCCATGGCGCTGTTTACCGTGAGCGATCATGTGATCACCGGTGAAGCAACGCCAGCCGAAGAGCGTCAAAGCACCTTTAACGAGATGGTGAAAATCGCCCTCGAATCAATCTAATTTATGCACCTAGGGGCCACCCTAGATTGCAACCCCCGTGTTCCTTGGTAATACGTGAAAAACGTTAACCTCAAAGTCCCCGCTTTTTAGCGGGGCTTTTTTATGCCTGCAGATAAGGAGAGCGCTTTGTCGTTTTTATAGTGGGCGTTTGACTAGGGGGAGCAATTAACTTATTAATATTGAGGGTAACTTGTTTGAATTACCTTAGGTATTTGATATGGAAGTGACTTACCAGAGCTTAAAAGCGCGACAGCGTAGCGAACGAAGTGAATACTCTGAAAACATAGGCTTGCGGGTACACAGGGCACTGAGCTGGCTGCATAAAGCAGAGCAGATGGAAGGGGATAAAGACTCCCAGTTTATCTTTTATTGGATAGCCTTTAATGCCGCATACTCAAATGTTATTGACGATTGTTACCGTTATACCGAGCAAGATACATTCCGTAATTTTATCGAACGCTTATGTCAGCTGGACGAGCAAGGCCGCTTAGCAGATCTGGTCTGGAACGAATTTGCCAGCAGTATCAGGGTATTGTTAAACAACAAATTTGTGTTTCAGCCCTTTTGGGATTTCCACAATCATAAAAAGTCCGAACAAGAGTGGGAAGAGCGCTTTAAAGCCGCAAAATCCTATGCTAATAAAGCACTCGGCGGTAAAAACACCTCCGCTGTTTTATCGGTCATATTTTCTCGCCTATATACATTAAGAAACCAGATTATCCATGGTGGCGCCACCTGGAATAGTTCAGCAAACCGGGCTCAGGTCCGTGATGCGGTTACCTTCTTATCCAAGTTTATTCCGTTCACAATTGAAATCATGATGGATAACGCCCAAGAGTTTTGGGGAGAAGCAAGTTACCCCGTTGTAGAATAAAGCAAATTACTAAGACACCCATCTCAAAGCTTAAAGTATAAGAGTGGGTGTCTTGTTTATTACTCAGTTTTTCTAGCGGCTCTCTTTCAGCCCTTGGGTTCTTTAGCTCTCTTGGTAGCTTTTAGTCCAAACCTTCCACTATAGAAAAGTGATGACTGGCTATTCGAAAGCCCTCCCTAAGGTAAAATTTATGGGCGGGAAAGCGTTGCACGCCTGAATCGAGGTGGATCTGCGTACAGCCGACTTTTTTCGCATAGCTTTTAAACCAGTTCATAAAAAAAGTGCCGACGCCTTTTGAACGGTATGCTTCATTGGTAACCAGATCCTCAATATAGATGTGCTTTCCCCAAGCGAGTTTTTCGCCTATGCTGAACCCGGCAACCGCCAACACCTCGCCCTCCGATATCACATAGACTAGCTGATAGCCCTGTGCTTTCTGTTTCTCTATCTGCACATGCAAACTTTCACGACTGTACTGCGGGCGCAGCTGCAAGAGTACATCAAGCACCTTGTCTTGAAGGTCACCTTGACTCATAAACCTAACTTCCATCTACTTCTCCATTTTGGTGTCTTTAAGCAACGAACGTCATCGTACATAAAACTTATCTCAAATCCACATTGTCGACAATTATTTTCGATATACATATGAATAAATTGTTTGTATGGGTTTTTAAATTAAAATTGTCGACAATGTTAATTTGGGAATTAGATGCTAATGTGGTTTAACTTTTTCGGAACGCTCAATACTTGCTTCATCTTATTTAGTTTATTAGGGGTGTATTCACAAGTACGTACTATATGGCGAAGGAAACAAGAGCACATACAAAATCCAACGCATATCCTGTCGCTGAAAATGTTTATGGTTAGCTTCTTCGCCTACTACTCCTTCTTTGTATATGGCATGTCGATAGAGCCTTTCAATCACTATATTGTGTGGCCTAGGTTATGCGCCTCAGTGCTGGTTAGTATCATTCTTTATGAAATATGGCGAGACAGGAAGACACGGCCGTCGTTTCTATGTTTTTCAGCGGCCCTGGCGCTACTTTTGATAGGCGCTTTGTTTGGTGTCATAGGAACTGCTTATGAAGATCAAGGACAGCAAATAATGGCGGTAATGATAGTCTGTATTACCGGGCTCATTGCGCATGGCTATTACAGTCAGATCACCTTAGTGCTTAAGGCGGGGGAGACCGGGGCGCTGGATAGAAAAATGAGTGCGTTCATTTTACTGATGGACATTTCAACTATCGCATTTTCTCTGAGCATGGGGCTTACACAAGGTTGGCCGCTATTGCTGTTGGCGAGTGTCAGTGCCATTACAAAAATCGCCGTGCTTTATTTATTCAGGTGGGTCCGTTTTAGCCCGATAGCAAGGGCCCGACGAGCCGCTCAAAAAGAAGGATTCTGTATGGCAGAATCGAGCCAACAATGAGCAGGGAAAAATTACCAAGACATCCATCTCAAATCTTAAAAATTACCAAGACACCCACCTCAGACTGTGAAGAATAAGAGTGGGTGTTCCTGCGAACTCTTCTTTTTAAACTGACAAAGTTTGTTTTATTTCAACACACCACATCGAAATTTTGTGCAATAAACGAGCTAATCGTAACAGGATTTGTCATTTGGTCTGAAACAGCGCTTTCTGAAGGTTAGCGGGTACCGTCGCCGTACAAGAATGACCGGCGCGCTCGAGCGTGTGAATAAAGAAATTAAAAGTTTCAATTTTGTTAACACCCTGCTTGCAAATGATACATCTTGCCTACGGTTAAATAGCGCAGTGATTAACGAAATATCGGGCTACAGGAAACCAGGTAAAAATTGCTGTCCATGAATATTTTAAAGCGCTGTTTAAAGTAGGTAGATAGGGGGATTTTTTAAAAGTGGTTAGAAAATAAAAATTAAATTTTTCTTTGTTTTTTAATATAAAACCTTTTTTAATTTTATATTAACAGTTTGTTTTTATTTGTTGAATTCGTCTAGTTGCTTATTTTTATTTAAAATTGATGTATCTATATGATTTAATTGTAATTTAAACATTTGTTTTGTTTTTATCAATAATGAATAAAATTTAATAATTTTCATTGGTTAAAATTGACCTTTCTTTTTTTGTGGTTATTTTTTTGAGTTTATTTGAAATATAAATTCAATTAACAATTTTTATTCACTGGTACCTTTTTATTATATATACTTGACGATTGAGTATGTTATGTACAATATATTGTGCTACAAAAATTAAAAATTCAGCGCTTGCTTAATTGATGAAGTTAATTTTTTTCTCTCATTCCACAAGTAAGTCTGGTGTTTCACACGCTCCCGAGAAAAGTAAATAATGAAAAGTTACCTAAAACACGTTCAATTACTCTGTACGCTTACTTGCGCTGCAACCTTAGCAGCCTGCACCACCTCAGGTTCCCTATTAACCGGCCAACCGAGCAAAGCCTTTTCTCAAATTAGTGGTGCAGAAGCTACTGCAAAAGTTGTATTTTTCCATGATGGTCCTGTTGATACCGAGCCGTTACGAACGAACTCGATCGTTATCTCAACCCAAGGAAAAGTCATTTCTGGTCTTCACCCGCAACAATACACAGTTCTCTCTGCATGCAACGGCATTCAAGATTTTCAAATCACCCAAGGTGGTCTCGCCGCGACTTCTATTGAGTTAACCATCGCTCCGCATGCTGTGTATTACGTAAATTTAATGCCGGTATCAACAACTTCACGTGTAGGTTTTAACGTTTCAAAACATGACCGTGTAAACGACGTTTTAGAAAGTTACAAAGCACGCTCATTTTTGGTGCCGCGTCACCAATCTAACTGCGCCGCACCAGAGGAGCCTGTAACGTTTAATTTTGACTCAGAAGCGCTCTTTACTTTTAATGGAGCTGAACTCATTGACGTTATAGCCTCGCACCCATTAGACAAAGTCGTGAACTTTATCGAGGCCCATTCTGACCACCCTCTACGTATTACTGTATCTGGCTATACCGACCTTCTAGGTGCTCGCGACTACAACCAAACACTCTCAGAGCAACGTGCACAAACCGTCGCCAATTACCTTAAAAGCAAAGGTTTTAGTGGCAGTCTCCAAGTATTTGGTTTTGGTGCGGCGGATCCAGTTGTAACGGATTGCCCTTCTTCGTTAAGCCGAGATGTCCTTATTCAATGTTTACAACCGAATCGACGCGTAACAGTACGTGTTTGGCAGGCTAACTAATTCTAATTTACAAGCGCACTTACTAAGTCAAAGCGCTTACTGACTATTTTTATAACATTAACGGAGATGATGTCATGGTCAAAGGGTATGAACTTATTGTTTACAGCGGTGAGCGCGTAGTCGAGCACCACTCTTCAATGATTGACGGGGGAGCATTGACCATCAATGCTCAAAACAACGTTCGTTTCGAACTACTCGACCCAACAACAGGTGTCGCGCCCCAACAAGTTTTCTTTAAACGTGAAGGCGAAAATTTAGAACTTCACTTTGGTGATGCGGCGCCAGATGCAAGCGCAGACGTTATTATTACAGGTTATTATGACCTGAGCACGCCACCCATGTTTTTCGGTTTAGCGGAAGACGGAGATTACTATTCCTTCGTTCCGCAAAGCGGCTTGACTGACGACCTGTTGGAAAATCTTGACGAAGACGACGAGACTTATCAAAGCTTAGGTTACGAAGATAGCGACTCAGGTATAATGTGGTGGCCATTAGTGTTAGGCGGTGCAGCATTAGCGGCATTGGCACTTAGTGGTGGAAGTGATAATGACGACGATGTCATTATTCCTCCTGATAACAGTGATACAGAAGCTCCAATCGTTACTTTTAACGACTTAATTACTAATGATACAACGCCCGAGCTCAACGGCACAGTCAATGATCCAGATGCGAAAGTGGTCGTTATCATTAACGGTGTTGAGTATGAAGCAACCAACAATGGCGATGGCACTTGGACACTTGCTGATGACGTCGTTGCCGAATTAGAAGATGGCACCACCGCGGTTGTTGTGATCGCGACGGATCCAACTGGTAACGAAGGGGAGGCTGAAGGCGAGGTTGTTATTGATACCGTAGCGCCAGGTAATGGCGATGATGGTAATAGCATCATCTTCGATGATGGCGGTGATAACCTATTATCTGCTACGGAAGCGGCCGATGCCACTTTAAGTGGCCAAATCGAAACAGGCGCATCAATCATCCGCGTCGTGATCAGTGACGGTACCACCGACATTGAGGTTGACCCTACAGCAATTAGCGTTGATGAAAACGGTAACGTGACCATTAGCGGACAAGACCTCAGTATTTTCGCCGACGGCGAATTGACCGTTACCATGACGGTTGAAGATGCTGCTGGTAACCGAGGAAACGTGACCGATACCACCACCTTGGATACGGGCGCACCGAGCACGGGTGATGGCGTAAACAGTATTGCGTTTGACGACGGCGGCGATGAGCTATTAAGCGCGAGTGAGGCGACCAACGTGACCCTTTCTGGCGTTGTCGAAGCCGGTGCCACCGTCGACAGCATCACCATCAGTGATGGCGTGACGACGATCACGGTACCGAGTTCGGCGATCAGCACGGATAGCAACGGCAACGTGACCGTCGTTGGGCAAGACCTTTCAAGCCTCGCTGACGGCGAATTGACCGTCACCATGACAGTGACCGACGCTGCCGGGAACACAGGCACGGTCACCGATACCACCACCTTGGATACGGGCGCGCCGAGCACAGGTGATGGCGCAAACGGTATTGCGTTCGACGATGGCGGCGATGAGCTATTAAACGCAGAGGAAGCGACCAATGTGACCCTTTCTGGCGTTGTCGAAGCCGGTGCCACCGTCGACAGCATCACCATCAGTGATGGCGTGACGACGATCACGGTTCCGAGCTCGGCGATCAGCACGGATAGCAACGGCAACCTGACCGTCGTTGGGCAAGACCTGTCAGGTCTCGCCGACGGCGAGTTGACCGTCACCATGACAGTGACCGACGCTGCCGGGAACACGGGCACGGTCACCGATACCACCACCTTGGATACGGGCGCGCCGAGCACGGGTGATGGTGCAAACAGTATTGCGTTCGACGACGGCGGCGATGAGCTGTTAAGCGCAGACGAAGCAACCAACGTGACCCTTTCTGGCGTTGTCGAAGCCGGTGCCACCGTCGACAGCATCACTATCAGTGATGGTGTGACCACCATCACGGTACCGAGCTCGGCGATCAGCACGGATAGCAACGGCAAT
>NZ_PQBV01000051.1:3467-3681 GCF_002964545.1 Pseudoalteromonas sp. T1lg10 | reverse complement strand
GTTGACCGTCACCATGACAGTGACCGACGCTGCCGGGAACACGGGCACGGTCACCGATACCACCACTTTGGATACGGGCGCGCCGAGCACAGGTGATGGCGCGAACAGTATTGCGTTCGACGATGGCGGCGATGAGCTATTAAGCGCAGACGAAGCAACCAACGTGACCCTTTCTGGCGTTGTTGAAGCCGGTGCCACCGTCGACAGCATCACT
>NZ_PQBV01000051.1:1745-2978 GCF_002964545.1 Pseudoalteromonas sp. T1lg10 | reverse complement strand
ATCACGGTACCGAGCTCGGCGATCAGCACGGATAGCAACGGCAACGTGACCGTCGTTGGGCAAGACCTTTCAAGCCTCGCCGACGGTGAATTGACCGTCACCATGACAGTGACCGACGCTGCCGGGAACACAGGCACGGTCACCGATACCACCACCCTAGATACGGGCGCACCTTCGGTGACCATCAACGACAACACCACCAATGACAGCACCCCAGCCTTGACTGGCACCATAGATGATCCAGAGGCGAGCATAGTGGTAACCGTTGAGGGTGTGGATTACGCCGCCACTAACAATGGCGACGGCACCTGGACCTTGGTGGACGACACCTTACCAGCGCTTATGGACGGAAGCTACCAGGTGACCGTGACCGCCACCGATGCGACGGGTAACAGCGGCACGTCCACGGGCACCTTAGTTATTGACACCAGCGCGCCAACCACGGGCGATGGTGCGAACAGCATTGCGTTCAACGACGGCGGCGATGAGCTGGTTAGCGCAAGTGAAGCAACCAACGTGACCCTTTCTGGCGTTGTCGAAGCCGGTGCCACCGTCGACAGCATCACCATCAGTGATGGTGTGACGACGATCACGGTACCGAGCTCGGCGATCAGCACAGATAGCAACGGCAACCTGACAGTCACTGGGCAAGATCTGTCAGGTCTCGCCGACGGTGAACTGACCGTCACCATGACAGTGACAGACGCTGCCGGGAACACAGGTACGGTCACCGATACCACCACCCTAGATACGGGCGCACCTTCGGTGACCATCAACGACAACACCACCAATGACAGCACCCCAGCCTTGACCGGCACCATAGATGATCCAGAGGCGAGCATAGTGGTAACCCTTGAGGGTGTGGATTATGTTGCCACCAACAATGGCGACGGCACCTGGACCTTGGTGGATAACACCTTGCCAGCGCTTATGGACGGTAGCTACCAGGTCACCGTGACTGCCACCGACGCGGCGGGTAACAGCGGCACGGCCACGGGTAACTTAGTCATTGATACCAGCGCGCCAACCACGGGCGATGGTGCGAACAGCATCGCGTTCAATGACGGCGGCGATGAGTTGGTAAACGCGAGCGAAGCGACCAACGTGACCCTTTCTGGCGTTGTCGAAGCCGATGCCACCGTCGACAGCATCACCATCAGTGATGGTGTGACCACCATCACGGTACCGAGCTCGGCGATCACTTTGGATAGCAACGGCAACGTGACCGTCGTA
>NZ_PQBV01000051.1:0-1355 GCF_002964545.1 Pseudoalteromonas sp. T1lg10 | reverse complement strand
CTTAGTTATTGACACCAGCGCGCCAACCACGGGCGATGGTGCGAACAGCATTGCGTTCAACGACGGCGGCGATGAGCTGGTTAGCGCAAGCGAGGCGACCAACGTGACCCTTTCTGGCGTTGTTGAAGCCGGTTCCACCGTCGACAGCATCACCATCAGTGATGGCGTGACCACGATCACGGTGCCGAGCTCGGCGATCAGCACAGATAGCAACGGCAACCTGACAGTCACCGGGCAAGACCTTTCAGGTCTCGCCGACGGTGAATTGACCGTCACCATGACAGTGACTGACGTCGCAGGGAATACAGGTACTGTAACCGATACCACCACCCTAGATACGGGCGCACCTTCGGTGACCATCAACGACAACACCACCAATGACAGCACCCCAGCCTTGACCGGCACCATAGATGATCCAGATGCGAGCATAGTAGTGACTGTCGAAGGGGTGGATTATGTTGCCACTAACAATGGCGACGGCACCTGGACCTTGGTGGATGACACCTTGCCAGCGCTTATGGACGGTAGCTACCAGGTCACCGTGACCGCCACCGACGCGGCGGGTAACAGCAGCATGGCCACGGGCAATTTAGTCATTGATACCAGCGCACCAACCACGGGCGATGGTGCGAACAGCATCATGTTCAACGACGGCGGCGATGAGCAGTTAAGCGCTAGCGAAGCCACGAACGTCAGCTTCACCGGCAGCGTTGAAGCCGGTGCCACCGTCGACAGCATCACCATCAGTGATGGCGTGACTACCATCACGGTACCGAGCTTGGCGATCAGCACGGATAGCAACGGCAACCTGACAGTCACTGGGCAAGATCTGTCAAGCCTCGCCGACGGCGAATTGACCGTGACCATGACAGTGACTGACGTCGCAGGGAATACAGGTACGGTAACCGATACCACCACCCTGGACACGGCCACACCTTCGGTGACCATCAACGACAACACCACCAATGACAGCACCCCTGCCTTGACCGGCACCATAGATGATCCAGAGGCGAGCATCGTGGTGACGGTTGAAGGGGTGGATTACGCCGCCACTAACAATGGCGACGGCACCTGGACCTTGGTGGACGACACCTTGCCAGCGCTGGCTGAGGGCACCTACAGTGTCACTGTGACCGCCACCGACGGGGCGGGTAACAGTGGCACGGCCACGGGCAACCTAGTCATCGACACCAGCGCGCCCACCACGGGCGATGGTGCAAACAGCATCGCGTTCAACGACGGTGGGGATGAGCTGGTCAACGCGGACGAAGCCACGAGTGTGAGCTTCACCGGCAGCGTTGAAGCGGGTGCCACCGTGAACAGCATCGCCATCAGTGATGGCGTGACTACGATCA
>NZ_PQBV01000011.1:0-290 GCF_002964545.1 Pseudoalteromonas sp. T1lg10 | reverse complement strand
CGCTCCACCACTTTACTACTACTCCTTCTTATAGATAAACATTCTTTCGGGGAAAAGCCCTGAGAATAGAGTGTGTTTAACTCTGAGAAGTAATTCTCTTGCTCTTTAAAAATTTGGAAAGCTGATAAAACTTTGAATTGTTCAATTTGAATAATTTAGAGTTCTCAATAAGTAAAGAAATATGCCAGTCAATTGAAAGATTGATTGTGCGTCTACTTTAGTATTCTAACTTCTGGCGAAGTTAAACAGTCCTTGAAATACACACTCTTTTGGGTTGTATGGTTAAGTGA
>NZ_PQBV01000050.1:2327-5766 GCF_002964545.1 Pseudoalteromonas sp. T1lg10 | reverse complement strand
CCTTTCCAAACGAACTGAAAATCGATGAGAAAGATCGCATCTTTGAGCAAGCGTTATTTGCCTCTCGACGGACCAATAAACAAGAAAAAGTAGTTGGTTTACAACGCCGTATGCACATTGTTGAAGAGCAACTCGGCATCTTACGCCCCATGGTGGCGTCCGAGTCGGTCAGTCAAATGGAGCTGCTCCGGTTAGAAAAGGAGCTTGAAGATTTAAAAGGACAGATCATCGAAGTCAGCAATAATTACATGCAGGATGCCTACACCGAATTGACTCAAAAGAAAGCAGAGCTCAATGCCCTGAACGAGTCTTTAGTGCAGCGGCAAGATCAGTTGACTCGCACCCAAATCACATCGCCCGTCAAAGGCATGGTGAATGATATTTTGGTTACCACACGCGGTGGTGTGGTGCAGCCGGGGGAGCCTATTATGTATGTCTTACCGATTGATGAGCAATTACTGATTGAAGCGAAAATAGCCCCGGAAGACATCGCATTTTTAGCACCTGGAATGTCAGCGAAAGTGAAAATCACGGCGTATGACTTTTCGATTTACGGGGATCTCGAAGGCGAAGTAATTCAAATCAGTCCGGATACGATTGAAGAGGAAACGGCACAAGGCAAAGCGTATTTTTATCAGATCCTGATTACCACCGAAGGGAATCAGTTAGTTAAAGGTGATAAGAGCTACCCCATCCGCCCCGGCATGATTGCCCAGGTAGATGTGTTAGGAGGTAAACGCACAGTCCTCAGTTACCTCTTAAATCCGCTTCTGAAAGCTAAACTCAACTAAGTAACACAAACAAGAAGTACCCCCCCCCTTGGTGGTACTTCTTGATATCGAATTAGCCAGACACTCACTCCAAGTAGGAATTAGCCAGACACCCACCTCTGACTGTGAAGAATAAGAGTGGGTGTCCTCGATAACTCCCACTCGAGAACTTAGATAACTCTTTTTTCAATATTGACGATTTTTCGAACTGAAAAACGTTGTTTTATTTCAACGCGCCACATTGAGTGGTTGTTCGATAAATGAGCAAATTACAACTAAGCTTCTCATTTGAGTTGAAACAGTGCTTTCTGAAGGTTAGCGGGTCCCGCCGCCATTTAAGTACGACCAAGGCGCTCGATCGGGTGAATATAGAATTCAAATGTCACATTTTAGTTAACGCACTATTTACAAAAAAGGCATCTTGCCTATCGTTGGTTAGCGTAATGATTATTGAAATATCGGACGTCAAAAAGTACTTGATTGCGGACGGTGCTGACTATTTGAAATTACAGGATAACCTTGTGGTTATAGGCGAATAGTTACTTTATCAAGCCTAATGGAAACTAAAACTTAAGCTATTGAGTGCGGGTTAACTGGTTGTATTTAGTTTGTTAATCAAGTTTTGCAATATGGAAAACTTGCTCCAGCATAAAAGCTCTATTGTCCTACAGTTCCGAATATTGAAAAATGAGAATAATAGTCTGCATTGCACTTTAACCTTCTATTTTTAAAGGTAAATTCTCTCCAAAAAGCAAAAAAACAAGCCTTGAATAGTAATCTTAAAGTATTAGTACTTTTTTATCATTTCGTCCTTGACGATTGAGTGCTTATCGTACAATACTATTTTTAACATAAGTTAAGAACTTAACGCTTGCTTAATTGGTGAAGTTAATTTTTCTGTCAGTCCACAAGTAAGTGTGGTGTTTCACACGCTCCCGAGAAAAGTAAAAAATGAAAAGTTATCTAAAACACGTTCAATTACTCTGTATGCTTGTTTGCGCTGCAACATTAGTAGCCTGTACCACCTCAGGTTCTCTATTAACTGGCCAACCGCTCAAATCTTCTTCTCAGATTAGTGATGCAGAAACTACTGCAAAAATTGTATTTTTCCACGATGGTCCTGTTGATGCCGAGACCTTACGAACGAACTCGATCGTTATCTCAACTCAAGGAAAAGTCATTTCTGGGCTGCACCCGCAACAATACACAGTTATTCAAGCCTGCAGTGGTATGCAAACTTTTCAAATCGCTCGAGGAGGCTCAACAGCCGTCTCAGTAGAGTTGCCTATTGCTGAAAACTCTGTGTATTACGTCAAGTTGCAACCAAGCACACAAGCATCCGGAGTTACCTACCAGGTTTCGACGCACCGTAGTGTTAGCGATGTCATTGATGGCCGCGAAGCGCGCTCATTTTTGGTGGCGCGTCACCAAGCTAACTGTGCCACACCAGAAGAACCTGTAACGCCAGAACCTCTAATGTCTACTTTTGATTCAGAAGCGCTCTTCGCTTTTGATGGAGCGAAACTTACCGACGTCGTAGCCTCGCATCCTTTAGATGAAGTCGTGAACTTTATCGAGGCCCACTCTGACCACTCTATGCGTATTACTGTATCTGGTTATACCGACCGTCTGGGTGCTCGCGACTACAACCAAACACTCTCTGAGAAACGTGCACAAACCGTCGCCAATTACCTTAAAAACAAAGGTTTTAGCGGCAGTCTCCAAGTATTTGGTTTTGGTGCGGCGGATCCAGTTGTAACGGATTGCCCTTCTTCGTTAAGCCGAGATGCCTTGATTCAATGTTTACAACCGAATCGACGCGTAACAGTGCGTGTTTTACCGGCTAACTAATTCTAATTTACAAGCGCACCTACTAAGCGAAAGCGCTTGCTGGCTATTTTTATAAAATTTACGGAGATGATGTCATGGTCAAAGGGTATGAAATCATTGTTTACAGCGGTGAGCGCGTGGTCGAGAACCACTCTTTAACTACTGACGGGGGAGCATTGACAATCAATGCTCAAAACGACGTTCGTTACGAGCTACTTGACCCTGCAACAGGTGTCGCGCCCCAACAAGTTCTCTTCAAACGTGAAGGCGAAAATTTGGAACTTCACTTTGGTGATGCGGCGCCAGACGCAATCGCAGACGTTATTATTACTGGCTATTATGACCTGAGCACGCCACCCAAGTTTTTCGGTTTAGCAGAAGACGGAGATTACTATTCCTTCGTTCCGCAAAGCGGCTTGACTGAAGACCTGTTAGAAAAACTTGACGAAGACGACGAGACTTATCAAAGCCTAGGCTACGAAGATAGCGACTCAGGTATAATGTGGTGGCCATTAGTGTTAGGCGGTGCAGCATTAGCGGCATTGGCGCTTGATGGCGGAAGTGACAGTGACGATAAGGTCAGTATTGCTCCAGACAACCTTGATATCGAAGCTCCAATCGTCACTTTTAACGACTTAATTACTAATGATACAACGCCCGAGCTCAACGGCACAGTCAATGATCCAGATGCGAAAGTGGTCGTTATCATTAACGGTATTGAGTATGAAGCAACCAACAATGGCGATGGTACTTGGACACTTGCTGATGACGTCGTTGCCGAATTAGAAGATGGCACCACCGCGGTTGTTGTGATCGCGACGGATCCAACTGGTAACGAG
>NZ_PQBV01000050.1:770-2094 GCF_002964545.1 Pseudoalteromonas sp. T1lg10 | reverse complement strand
CGTCGTGATCAGTGACGGTACCACCGACATTGAGGTTGACCCTACAGCAATTAGCGTTGATGAAAACGGTAACGTGACCATTAGCGGACAGGACCTCAGTATTTTCGCCGACGGTGAATTGACCGTTACCATGACGGTTGAAGATGCTGCTGGTAACCGAGGAAACGTGACCGATACCACCACCTTGGATACGGGCGCACCGAGCACGGGTGATGGCGTAAACAGTATTGCATTCGACGATGGCGGCGATGAGCTATTAAGCGCAGACGAAGCAACCAACGTGACCCTTTCTGGCGTTGTCGAAGCCGGTGCCACCGTCGACAGCATCACCATCAGTGATGGCGTGACCACGATCACGGTACCGAGTTCGGCGATCAGCACGGATAGCAACGGCAACGTGACCGTCGTTGGGCAAGACCTTTCAAGCCTCGCCGACGGTGAACTAACCGTCACCATGACAGTGACCGACGCTGCCGGGAACACAGGCACGGTCACCGATACCACCACCTTGGATACGGGCGCACCGAGCACGGGTGATGGCGCAAACAGTATTGCATTCGACGATGGCGGCGATGAGCTATTAAGCGCAGGTGAAGCAACCAACGTGACCCTTTCTGGCGTTGTCGAAGCCGGTGCCACCGTCGACAGCATCACCATCAGTGATGGTGTGACGACGATCACGGTACCGAGCTCGGCGATCAGCACGGATAGCAACGGCAACCTGACCGTCGTTGGGCAAGACCTGTCAGGTCTCGCCGACGGCGAGTTGACCGTCACCATGACAGTGACCGACGCTGCCGGGAACACAGGCACGGTCACCGATACCACCACCTTGGATACGGCCGCACCGAGCACAGGTGATGGCGCAAACAGTATTGCGTTCGACGATGGCGGCGATGAACAATTGAGCGCGAGTGAAGCAACCAACGTGACCCTTTCTGGCGTTGTCGAAGCCGGTGCCACCGTCGACAGCATCACCATCAGTGATGGTGTGACGACGATCACGGTACCGAGCTCGGCGATCAGCACGGATAGCAACGGCAACCTGACCGTCGTTGGGCAAGACCTGTCAGGTCTCGCCGACGGTGAACTGACCGTCACCATGACAGTGACCGACGCTGCCGGGAACACAGGCACGGTCACCGATACCACCACCTTGGATACGGGCGCACCGAGCACAGGTGATGGCGCAAACAGTATTGCGTTCGACGATGGCGGCGATGAGCTGTTAAGCGCGAGTGAGGCGACCAACGTGACCCTTTCTGGCGTTGTCGAAGCCGGTGCCACCGTCGACAGCATCACCATCAGTGATGGTGTGACCACC
>NZ_PQBV01000050.1:0-760 GCF_002964545.1 Pseudoalteromonas sp. T1lg10 | reverse complement strand
CGCCGACGGTGAACTGACCGTCACCATGACAGTGACCGACGCTGCCGGGAACACAGGCACGGTCACCGATACCACCACCTTGGATACGGGTGCACCTTCGGTGACCATCAACGATAACACCACCAATGACAGCACCCCGGCCTTGACCGGCACCATAGATGATCCAGAGGCGAGCATAGTAGTGACTGTCGAGGGGGTGGATTACACCGCCACCAACAATGGCGACGGCACCTGGACCTTGGTGGACGACACCTTGCCAGCGCTTATGGACGGTAGCTACCAGGTCACCGTGACTGCCACCGACGCGGCGAGTAACAGCGGCACGGCCACGGGTAACTTAGTCATTGATACCAGCGCGCCAACCACGGGCGATGGTGCGAACAGCGTCGCGTTCAATGACGGCGGCGATGAGTTGGTTAGCGCGAGCGAAGCGACCAACGTGACCCTTTCTGGCGTTGTCGAAGCCGGTGCCACCGTCGACAGCATCACCATCAGTGATGGTGTGACGACGATCACGGTACCGAGCTCGGCGATCAGCACAGATAGCAACGGTAACGTGACCGTCGTTGGGCAAGACCTTTCAGGTCTCGCCGACGGTGAATTGACCGTCACCATGACAGTGACCGACGCTGCCGGGAACACAGGCACGGTCACCGATACCACCACCCTAGATACGGGCGCACCTTCGGTGACCATCAACGATAACACCACCAATGACAGCACCCCAGCCTTGACCGGCACCATAGATGATCCAGAGGCG
>NZ_PQBV01000010.1:0-410 GCF_002964545.1 Pseudoalteromonas sp. T1lg10 | reverse complement strand
CACTTCTCAGAGTTAAACACACTCTATTCTCAGGGCTTTTCCCCGAAAGAATGTTTATCTATAAGAAGGAGTAGTAGTAAAGTGGTGGAGCTAAGCAGGATCGAACTGCTGACCTCCTGCGTGCAAGGCAGGCGCTCTCCCAGCTGAGCTATAGCCCCACATTACTAGGATACGTGCATTGTTTATAACCGGTCTTTGCTGTGAAGCAAAGTGGTGGGTCTGAGTAGACTTGAACTACCGACCTCACGCTTATCAGGCGTGCGCTCTAACCAGCTGAGCTACAGACCCAAACAATGACGTTTGTTCTCTATTTCATAATCAACAATCATCTGTGTGGACACTGCGAACAAATTCGTTCTAAATCGTATAAGGAGGTGATCCAGCCCCAGGTTCCCCTAGGGCTACCTTGT
>NZ_PQBV01000049.1:157725-158218 GCF_002964545.1 Pseudoalteromonas sp. T1lg10 | reverse complement strand
CATATTGCCCTGTAGGTCGGGATTTTATCCCGACAAATTATGCGCCATTCTCACCATGTCGGCGCAGAGCTCCGACCTACAAATGACCAATGCAATGCAGGAACACATTGCCCTGTAGGTCGGGATTTTATCCCGACAAATTATGCGCCATTCTCACCATGTCGGCGCAGAGCTCCGACCTACAAATGACCAATGGCATATTTCTTTACTTATTGAGAACTCTAAATTATTCAAATTGAACAATTCAAAGTTTTTATCAGCTTTCCAAATTTTTAAAGAGCAAGAGAATGACTTCTCAGAGTTAAACACACTCTATTCTCAGGGCTTTTCCCCGAAAGAATGTTTATCTATAAGAAGGAGTAGTAGTAAAGTGGTGGAGCCCAGTAATTCCGATTAACGCTCGCACCCTCCGTATTACCGCGGCTGCTGGCACGGAGTTAGCCGGTGCTTCTTCTGTAAGTAACGTCACACCTAGCAGGTATTAACTACTAAG
>NZ_PQBV01000049.1:157185-157514 GCF_002964545.1 Pseudoalteromonas sp. T1lg10 | reverse complement strand
TACCGCTCGACTTGCATGTGTTAGGCCTGCCGCCAGCGTTCAATCTGAGCCATGATCAAACTCTTCAATTAAAAGTTTTTTTGTTCCCACCCATAAAGAGTGAAGAACGGCGCTCATTGAATTCTGATTTTGATTCTTTCGAATCGAATTGACTGTGCTGAAACAAGTAAACTTGTTTCCGTTGGTCACTCAGTTCAATTGAGACTCTAAATTTGTTTGCGTCATCTAGCGAACTAGAATCTGCTGTTAGAACTCAACCTGTACGAGTGCCCACACAGATGATTGCTTCATATTTTTAAAGAACATTCCGGTTACCCGGTTTCGAGTTG
>NZ_PQBV01000049.1:0-157175 GCF_002964545.1 Pseudoalteromonas sp. T1lg10 | reverse complement strand
TTACCGCTCGACTTGCATGTGTTAGGCCTGCCGCCAGCGTTCAATCTGAGCCATGATCAAACTCTTCAATTAAAAGTTTTTTGTTCCCACCCATAAAGAGTGAAGAACGGCGCTCATTGAATTCTGATTTTGATTCTTTCGAATCGAATTGACTGTGCTGAAACAAGTAAACTTGTTTCCGTTGGTCACTCAGTTCAATTGAGACTCTAAATTTGTTTGCGTCATCTAGCGAACTAGAATCTGCTGTTAGAACTCAATCTGTACGAGTGCCCACACAGATGATTGCTTCATATTTTTAAAGAACGTTGCGACTCGTTGTCGCTGCGGCTTTCACCGCGTTAGGGCTGCGCATTCTACGCTTTCCTGATTTGTTGTCAATACTTAATTTTGAGAAAGTTTTCATTTTTCAAAACTGAAGTTTTATTTGACTCCCTGAGCCGCTAGCGCCTCGCTATGCGTTGCTACACTGCGCGTCGCGCCTGCCGTCTCAGTGGGGTCGCATTATAGGGAGATTCGATTTCGACGCAAGCCCTTTTTTAAAGAAAATTGCTAAAAATGGATCGTTCGCCTAAAAAGCACCCGATAGACATACTTTTTATACGTTTTTAAGCAAATAATCACCTCGAATAGCTTGGTAAACTAAAGAGGTGGCTCTTTTTCGTACGACTAATGTTTATTACGAACCTTTATTGCGAACCTGGACCCGCCTAGTTAGAGTTAGGGTATTAGTCATACATCAGTGATAGGAACCTGATATGAGCTTACAAAGTTATAAAGATAAATCTCCCCTAGTACACAAATCGGCATACATTCACGAGTCCGCCGTGATAGTGGGCGATGTTGAAATTGCAGAAGACGCCAGCATCTGGCCCTTGGTGGCCGCACGCGGAGACGTTAACTATATGCGTATTGGCAAACGTTCCAATATTCAGGATGGGAGTGTACTGCATCTGACTCGTGCCAGTGCCTCAAACCCGGAAGGTTATCCGCTCATTATTGGTGAGGATGTAACCGTGGGTCACAAAGCCATGTTACACGGATGCCGTCTTGGTAATCGTATCCTGGTCGGCATGGGCGCCATCATTATGGACAACGTGATAGTGGAAGATGATGTGATCATTGGTGGCGGTGCGCTTGTGCCTCCCAACAAAACCTTAGAGTCAGGTTATTTATATGTGGGTAGCCCAGTAAAGCAGGCACGTCCGTTAAGCGATGAGGAGCGCGCCTTCTTAAAGGTGTCGGCGGATAACTATGTTCGCCTCAAGGATGAATACCTAAACGAGGTTAAGCCAGTGCTTTAATCTGTACTTCGCCTTCTTCACCGAAGGCTTCCTCTTCTATTTGTTGCTCAGCCAACTCTTCATAATCAAAGCGGTGTTCGGCAAAATGCGCCAGAGCATCGCTACGCTCCTTCACCTTAAGCTCGATAATACAAGGTAAAAGTAGCCCATTAACCATGGCATAAAAGGTAATAACACCATTTTCATATTCGACTCTGTCAACAAATTGAATTGCTTGATTCATTATAATCGCCCCTCTTTTAGCGCTGCTATTATAGGCGCACAATCGGGCATTTGCCCACGCCAAAGTTGATATGCATGGGCAGCCTGCGCCACCAGCATACCCAAACCATCCGCCGTAACTATATTCGGATTAATCTTGGATGCCCAACACATAAAAGATGTGGCCTGCTCTGCATAAAACATATCGTAGGCAAACTGAGCCCCTTCGAGATAGCTGGCCTGTAAGCCAGGTAGCTCACCGGTGACGCTGGAAGATGTTGAATTTATGACAATATCCCAGCTTTGCGTGTTTTGACCTGTTAAGCCCTCATAACTGACGTTTTGGTATTGGCTAATACGTTCTACCAACTGCTTTGCTTTTTCCTCTGTGCGATTGACCACATGCAGTTGCTCAATCCCGGCTTCAAGCAAAGGCAACGCGGCGCCCTTTGCCGCACCACCTGCGCCAATTAACAACACATGCTTGCCTGCCAGTGAGCCACTCAAGCGTTGCAGATCACTAACTAAACCAATGCCATCCGTGTTATCGCCTTTTAAGCCCCCGCCTTCTTCAAGAATTAAGGTATTTACGGCGCCAGCCAAGCGGGCTCGTTCACTCAGAGTATCAACCAGGGCAAAGGCCTGCTCTTTAAATGGCAGGGTGACATTAGCCCCACAGCCACCTTGGCTAAAAAACTCGCTGACGCAGTCAACAAAGCCGTCGAGCGGTGCTAAAATGCGCTGATATTCTATTTGTTCACCTAATTGCGCCGCAAAGGCATGGTGAATGAGGGGTGATTTTGAGTGCGCTATGGGGTTACCAAACACCGCGTATTTATCCATTATCCTTTCCTTATATCGAGCGCATCATGAAGCAGTTACTAAAACGCATCTTTAGCAAAGATGCAAAAAATTCTCAGCAAAGTACAGACGACGTCCACCCTGATGTTGAGCGTACCCCATACGAACTAATGGGCGGCGAAAAAGGTGCTCGTGCCCTCGCCAATCGATTCTACGACATAATGGCCAGCGATGCGTACGCCAAGCCCTTATATGATATGCATCCGCAGCCATTGGATCGTATTCGCCAGGTATTCTTTGAATTTTTATCTGGTTGGTTAGGTGGCCCGGATCTGTTTGTAGAAAAATATGGTCACCCACGCTTACGTCAGCGTCATATGCCCTTCCCGGTCACTGCCGAGCTTAGAGATCAGTGGATGTACTGTATGAATAAGGCGCTGGATATGGAAGTCGATAATCCGGTGCTACGTGAGGGTTTGCGACAGTCGCTCACCCAGCTGGCGACTCATATGATCAATAGCGACAACTAAAAAACGCGGCCGATGCCGCGTTTTTCTACTTTTATACCCAGTCTTTTGGTTTCAGGTAATGCTCATAGAGTTCTGACTCTGGCGAACCCGGCTCAGGGTTAAAGTCATACTCCCAACGCGCCAATGGCGGCATCGACATCAATATCGACTCGGTACGCCCACCGGTTTGCAAACCAAACAAGGTGCCTCTATCCCACACCAGGTTAAATTCAACGTAGCGACCACGGCGATACAATTGGAATTGACGCTCTGCCTCGCCATAAGGCGTGTCCTTGCGCTTTGCAATCAAAGGCAGGTAAGCATCTAGGTATCCGTTACCCACAGCCTGCATAAAGGCAAAGCTCTTCTCAAAGCCCCATTCGTTAAGATCATCGAAGAAGAGTCCACCCACGCCGCGCGTCTCATCCCGGTGTTTCAGGTAGAAGTATTCGTCACACCAGGTTTTATACTTTGGGTACACCTCATCACCAAAGGGGGCGCACAGGTCATGGGCAACCTGGTGCCAATGTTTTACATCTTCAAGCTGCGGATAAAAAGGAGTTAAATCAAAACCACCGCCAAACCACCAAATCGGTTCCTCACCCTCTTTCTCGGCAATAAAGAAACGCACATTGGCATGACTGGTGGGAATATGCGGGTTTTTTGGGTGAATCACCAGGGACACACCACAGGCATGGAAGCTTCGGCCGGCTAATTCCGGGCGATGTGCGGTCGCAGATGCGGGCATGGAAGCACCAAACACATGAGAGTAGTTTACGCCACCTTGCTCGATAACATTGCCATCACGGATCACTCGGGTACGACCACCGCCGCCCTCTTCGCGTTGCCATGCATCTTCAACGAACTTGGCGCCGCCATCGGCTTCTTCTAATCCGGCACAAATCTTATCCTGCAACGCCATTAAGTAGGTTTTAACCTGGGTCAGTAACTCTGAATGCATGCTTATCCTCGAATAATTTGTCCGTTCATGGCGTCTTTGATCACGCTAGGCTGGTCAGCGCCACCCAAGGGCTCATCGACATAAAAGCCAACTTGTTCGCCAAAGGTAGCCTGCCCTTGCGCGATTGACGCAACCGGTTCCTGACCGCTTAAGTTAGCGCTGGTAGACACGATTGGGCCACCAAATTCTTGGCACAAACGCTTAACTGTGGGGTGAGCACTCACGCGCACGGCGATAGAGTCAAACGCACCGGTGAGCCACTTCGGCGTCGTTGCTGCTGCCGGCATCACCCAGGTCACGGCACCGGGCCACTGCGAAAAAATATCCGCGCGCTTATCCATGGGAATTCGATGATCGGCCACATAAGGAAGTAATTGACCATAGTTGTCGGCGATTAAAATCAGGCCTTTTTCAACCGGGCGTTTTTTGATTGCCAGCAAGGCTTCAACGGCCGCTTGATTCATAGGGTCACAGCCCAAGCCGTATACCGCCTCGGTGGGGTAAAGAATTACTTCGCCCTGTTGCAAACTGCTCAGCGCCGTTTTCGGCTGTTCTGCATCACTCACTGTCCGCTCTCCGCATCATCGGGCTGTTTGTGCCCACAGTTCTTTTGCGGGCATTGTAGCATAGCTCCCTCGGCAAAGTGGCGTTTCATCATGACCGGCCACTGGCACTGTTCACAGGTCACCGCAACTGGCGGGTAATTTAGGCTGTACTTGCACTTGGGGTAGGCATCACAGGAATAAAAAGCCTTACCATATTTGCTGCTGCGCTGGGTTAAATGACCTTTATTACACTTAGGGCAAGGTGGTAAAGCGCTGTCTTGTTCACTTTGCTCACGTTGATCGGCGATATAGTGACACTCGGGAAAGTTGGTGCAGCCGATAAACATGCCAAAACGGCCATTTTTAACTGCCAAGGGCGCGCTACATTGCGGACAGGGATTATCCTCAAGCACTTTTAGGGTACTGGTATCATGTTGATGCAAGGGGCGAATAAAGTGGCATGTTGGATAACTGGCACAACCTAAAAAGGCACCGGATTTGGAATGGCGCATTACCAGCTCGCTGCCACATTCTGGGCATACCTCGTACTCTTTTTCCAACGCGTGTTTATCGGCATTAAATAAAGAATGATCTATTTTCGTCATGCGCACCCAGCCCCTTGGTTAATGTGCGCCCAATATACTCAGACTCCGATGAAGATCAAGCTTAATGCAGGGTCGGATTGGGGTCGTCAAAGATTAAGTCTTCCATCTGCGCATAGGCATGCTCCTGACCTGGCACACTGAGAAGCACCATTAACACCACCCACTTAAGGTCATCCAGGGCTATTTGCGCATGATCTAAGGCCATGGCTCTGTCTATCACCATTTCACGCGTGGTGCCGTTGATCACACCGACCTGCTCTAAAAACAGTAAGAAGCCTTGGCATTGAATATCAAGCTTAATGCTTTCCTCACCTGTGTAGATACGACAGGCTGCGGCTGGGGTTCTATCCAGATACGGACTCTCATCGCTGTGCTGCAACTGTGCCAGTTGCTCAAGCCAATCCAAGGCCTTGTATATTTCCGGGCTGTTAAAACCGGCCTTGAGTAATTCATCGGTAAGCACGCTTTCTTCGACAAAGATTTCGCTTTCGTTATGAATATAGTTTTCAAACAAATACATTAGGATATCAAACATGTCACTCGCCCCCTACTCTGGTATAGCCGCCCGAAGTGCTAATAATGCTGCCTTCGAGTTCTAAGTCTATTAATAGCGTTAATAATTGCGCGATTGGAATTTGCGAGCTCAAAGCTATAGCGTCTATGCTGGTTGGCTCAAAACCAATATGGCGAAGTAAAGTGTTCTCATCCTCTTTTTCTACTCCCTCATTATTTATATATAGACCCTTTTGTTGATAACAACCTAATTCGGCTAACACATCTTCGGCATTTTCCACTAGCGCCGCCCCATGCTTGATCAAAGCATGGCAGCCACGGGAATATGGGTTATTCACCGCCCCGGGCATAGCCATCACCTCACGGTTATAATCCATCGCCAGTTCGGCGGTGATCAGGGAGCCGCTTTTTTGCTCCGCTTCAACGACTAAGGTACCTAGACTTAACCCGGCGATAACCCGGTTGCGACGGGGGAAGTGCTGCGCCCGCGGTTGTGTTCCGGGCAAAAACTCACTAACCAATAGGCCATATTGGGCAATTTGCTCCCGCAACGCCTTGTTACGACGCGGGTAACATAAATCAACTCCCGTACCCAGCACAGCCAAGGTCGCTCCACCATTATGCAATGCCCCCAGATGGGCGCTGGCATCTATCCCCATGGCCATGCCAGAGGTTACGGCCAGTCCTGCATCACTGAGCTGAGCGGCAAACTCAAAGGCATGGTGCTTCCCACCTATACTCGCCCCTCGGCTGCCGACAATCGCCACCTGAGGCTGGGCCAATAAGCCACTATTGCCTATACAGAATAAAAGTAAGGGTGGGTCGGGCAATTCCTTTAACAACGGCGGATACAAGGTATTAGCCAGACTGATCACAGCTATGCCCTGATGGCGATACTCGCTCAGCTCTTGTTGCAAGGGTTCAAGTTTAGTTGTGGCCAAATAAGCAGCAATATCGCGGCGCAAGCCAGCTTCAATAAGCACCTCTGCATCGGCGACTAAATCAAGTATGGGAATATGTTGTAGCAAGGTATAAGCGCTACGCAAACCAAGACCCGGCGTGCGCATCAACGCCAGTAGGCTGGCATCGGCTAGAAATAAATCGGCCTCTGAAGAGGCCGATAGATTAGATTCACTCTGTGTCATGCTCCCTCCTTGAGCACGACCCAAAAGCTTGTTACGGAAAGCGTTGGTTAGTCAACGCTTATAAGATCTCCGACACGTATGGGTCGTAATGTTTTGGTAATGATGGCATAGCTTACACGGTCTTGAACTTTAAGAACCATAAGCTCACCCACCTTTTCCTTGGGCATATGCCAGGTCTTGTTATCCGCATCCTCTTCCAAGCCCATGCCTTCTTCCATATTCGACATAAACTTATCGTAGGTACTGGAGTCTTCTTTATATTGAGGACCATCGCGACCATCGATTACTGTGGGTGACTGACGGCGGATATCAAACATGTGACCCGCTTTAACTTCGTCTACTAAACCACGGTTTAGCACCACAATATCCATCTGGCTAAATTCACGAAGCTGATTAGATGAAGCGATGATTTCACCATCAATATCAGTCTCGGGACGGCGCATCTGGAAAGATGCAGGCAAACTTTGACCCTGGTTAACCGGCATTAAGAAATCACCGGCATTAATTTCGCGCTTAACGCCATCAACGAAGATGGACGCAGGCACACCAGAGTTTACATCGCCGCTGCGGAACGCCTTGGCGGTGGCCACAAGTTTCACCTCATAACCCAACAGCTCATCGGTCTGAGGGTCAATATAAGGGCGGTTCTTGTGATAGATGGCATAACTACTGTTACGCTCCAGGTCACCTTTCACGTAAAGAATATGACCCTGAGTAGAGCGTTTCACATTCTCGTTGGCACCCAGCACATAAGGTTGAGCGTTAATCTGCTCTTCACTTAGCGCTTGTTCGTAAGTCAAAAACGGGCGCAGCAGCTCCAACGACAAAGTTGGTAGTGCGTCTCGCTTCAATGTCTTGCGACCATGTGGCGATAGTTTCTGATAGTTGTCCGGGCGTTTAACCACTAAGCGCGGTCGCCCTTGGGCGTCGTACACTAAATACAGTGTATCGCCAGGGTAAATAAGGTGAGGGTTATCAATTTGTGGGTTCATTTGCCAAAGCTCTGGCCACAGCCAAGGCTTATCCAAATAAATAGCAGAGATATCCCATAGTGTATCTCCCTTCTTCACCACATATTGTTCCGGTGCGTCGTTTTTGACTGCTAAAACATCTGCTAATGATGGAAAAGCAACCGCAAGAGCAAATACGGCAGCTGATAGCTGTTTAATCATTGTAATGAGCTTCCTAAAGCTTGTTTTATTATATTTATTACCCAATAACCTGTTAAAGGTGCACACGAATGGCTAAAATAAAAACATAACACAATACCTGATATTTAGCACAATTTTTAATAAGGCAATTATGGCACTTTTAGAAGTACTTAGGTTCCCAGATGAACGTTTACGCACGATTGCAGCACCTGTCGAACAAGTGGATGACAGCATTCGTAGCATTACAGAAGACATGTTAGCCACCATGTATGACGAAAATGGTATCGGTTTAGCTGCAACGCAAGTCGATATTCACCAACGCATTGTGGTTATTGATGTTTCTGAGGAACGTGATGAGCCTCTGATCCTTATCAACCCTGAGATCACGCACAAAAACGGCTCTACCGTTAGCGAAGAAGGATGCCTGTCAGTTCCCCATTCGTATGCCAAGGTTGATCGCGCCGAAACCGTAACCGTTAAAGCCCTGAATGCCCAAGGCGAAGAGTTTACTTTGGACGCCGATGGCTTATTGGCCATCTGTATTCAACACGAATTAGATCACCTAATTGGTAAGTTATTTATTGATTACTTGTCGCCGCTAAAACGTCAGCGTATTCGTAAAAAGCTTGAAAAAGAAGCCCGTCTGGCCGCTAAAGCTTAATTACAAGGAATCACAGTGACACAAGCCCTTCGCATCGTATTTGCCGGTACACCGGACTTTGCTGCACGCCATTTGCAGGCATTAATCGACTCAGATCATGAGGTGGTTGGCGTATACAGCCAGCCGGATCGCCCCGCCGGACGTGGTAAAAAACTCAAAGCCAGTGAGGTAAAGACCCTGGCTCTAGAGCACGACCTCCCGGTGTTTCAGCCAGCCAGCCTGAAAAGTGAAGAAGCGCAGCAGCAACTCGCCGCATTAAATGCCGATATCATGGTGGTAGTCGCCTACGGCTTGCTGCTGCCTAAAAGCATTTTAGAGACGCCAGAACTTGGTTGTATCAATGTCCATGGCTCGATTCTGCCGCGTTGGCGCGGTGCCGCACCGATACAAAGAGCGATTTGGGCCGGCGACGCAGAAACCGGTGTAACCATAATGCAGATGGACGAAGGCCTGGATACCGGTGACATGCTCAGCATTAGCCGCTGTGCCATAGATGCCAAGGAAACCTCGGCCTCACTCTACGCTAAATTGGCGGAGCTTGGCCCCTCGGCACTGATAGAAACATTGGCCAACATAGAAAGCATCACTCCGCTGCAGCAAGATGAGCAACGCGCCAACTATGCGCACAAGCTCTCCAAACAAGAAGCCCTGCTGGATTGGCAACTGGAAGCGGTGCAGTTAGAGCGCAATATTCGTGCCTTTAACCCCTGGCCGGTCAGTTATACGGAAATGGCCGGTAATACGGTGAAGGTATGGCAAGCCGAGGTGGTTGCCGAACAAGGCACGCCAGGCACCATTTTACGCGCCGATAAAAGTGGCATAGTGATCGCCTGTGCGACCGACGCTCTAAAAATAACTCAGCTACAGCCCCAAGGAAAGAAACCTATGTCGAGCCAGGATTTCCTTAACGGCCGTGCCGATTGGGTCACAGTTGGCAGTTCATTAGCCACTGCGGATAATCAAGGTGAGTAATGTTCGCGCCCAGGCGGCGCACACCCTTTACCAGGTGGTCGATAAAGGTATTTCCCTGTCTGTGGCCCTGCCCAGATACAGCCGCGACCTAAGCCCGCAAGACAAGGCGCTGATGCAACAAATGTGCTTCGGCGTTTTACGTTATTTGCCAAGCCTGGAGTTTTATTGTCAGCAATTGCTTGAAAAGCCATTGAAAGGCAAAAGCCGGGTTTATCAATTTTTGCTCTACGTTGGCTTATATCAATTGCAATATATGCGCGTGCCCGAGCATGCCGCCGTGGCCGAAACGGTCAATGCCCTAAAGTCCATGCGTGCGGTGGGCCTCAAAGGCCTGGTTAACGCCGTGCTACGCACCTTTCAACGCCAACAACAAGGCCTGGAAGAGCAAGCAGAACAAATAGATGCCTGCAAATACAATCACCCGGGCTGGTTGATTAAAAAGCTACAGCGTGATTACCCAGAGCAATGGCAAGATATTATCGAAGAAAATCAGCAACAGGCGCCCATGTGGCTAAGAGCGAATAATCGCCTGAATAACCGCGACGCCTATGCCGACAAGCTGTTTGATAAAAGCATAGGCTTTAGCATAGATGAAACCTTCCAGGATGCTATCCGCCTCGATAAGGCCATGGATGTATTTGCCCTGCCCGAGTTCGAGCGCGGCGCCTGTTCGGTACAGGATGCAGCAGCCCAGCAGGCAGCAAGGCTTCTGGACCCACAGGACGGTGAACTTATTCTCGATGCCTGTGCGGCGCCCGGTGGCAAAACCTGTCATATTCTCGAGCTTGCCGATGCCCGTGTCGTCGCTCTTGATGCCGATGCCCAGCGTCTTGAACGCGTTAATGAAAACCTGGAGCGAATCGGGTTAAACGCCGAATTGATCTGCGCTCAGGCGGAGCAAACCGAGCAATGGTATCAGGGCGAGCAGTTCGACCGTATTCTCCTCGATGTGCCCTGTTCGGCCACCGGGGTGATCCGCCGTCATCCGGATATCAAGTGGCTGCGTCGCGGCAGCGATATCGATGAATTGGCACAACTGCAAGCAAGCATACTTGAAGCCATCTGGCCGCTTTTGAAATCCGGCGGTACTCTGGTTTATGCCACCTGTTCGGTATTAAGCGAGGAAAACCAATCGCAAATACGGGCATTTTTGGCCAAACATAGTGACGCCAGGCATATAGCGTTGCATGATAAGGATACCGAGCAGCAGCCGGGTTGGCAGTTGTTGCCGGGTGAAACCGATGGTTTTTACTACGCAAAAATAATAAAGCAGTGACATAGTCATGAAAATTATCATCTTAGGTGCAGGCCAGGTTGGCGGCACATTGGCGGAAAACTTAGTGGGTGAGCAAAACGAGATCACCGTGGTCGATATCGACGGTGACCGCTTGCGAGAGCTGCAAGACAAATATGACTTGCAAGGCGTAAATGGCCACAGCGCTCACCCCGATGTGCTGCGCAAGGCCGGCGCCGAAGATGCGGATATGATCATCGCCGTGACTAGCTCCGACGAAGTGAACATGGTGGCCTGTCAGGTTGCCTACAGTATCTTTAACACCCCGACTAAAATTGCGCGGATCCGCTCGGAGCAATACTTACGTTATCGCCAGCAGTTATTCCACAATGATGACCTGCCCGTTGATCACTACATAGCTCCCGAGGCTCTGGTCACCAAGTATATTCGCCGCTTAATCGACTACCCTGGCGCCCTGCAGGTGTTGCAGTTTGCCGACGGTAAACTGTCCTTGGTGGCGGTTAAGGCCTACTACGGCGGTATGCTGGTTGGTTATGCGCTCTCAGCGTTAAAGGAACATATTCCCAACGTGGAAACCCGGGTTGCCGCCATTTACCGTCAGGGTAAGGCCATCAAGCCGCTGGGAACTACGGTTATCGAAGCCGATGATGAAGTCTTCTTTATCGCCGCAACCAAGCATATTCGCGCGGTAATGAGCGAGCTGCAAAAGCTGGAACGCTCATATAAAAAGATCATGATTGCCGGCGGCGGTAATATAGGCGCAGGCCTGGCTCGCTCACTGGAGAAAAACCACAGCGTCAAGCTGCTGGAGCGCAACCCTATGCGGGCCGAGCAGCTTTCGGAAATGCTTGATGATACTGTGGTCTTCTGTGGTGACGCTTCGGATCAGGAGCTGTTGTCAGAAGAGCATATCGAGCAGGTAGATGTCTTTATCGCCGTGACCAACGATGATGAAGCGAATATCATGTCGGCCATGCTGGCCAAGCGCATGGGTGCGCAAAAAACCATGGTGCTAATTCAGCGCGGTGCCTATGTGGATCTGGTTCAAGGTGGTGAAATCGATATTGCCATTTCGCCGCAACAGGCGACCATTTCAGCTCTATTAACCCATGTTCGCCGCGGTGATATAGTGAACGTTTACTCACTGCGCAAGGGCGCTGCTGAAGCCATTGAGGCTGTGGCCCATGGCGATGAGAACACCTCAAAGGTGGTGGGTCGTGCCATTAGTGAAATCAAACTCCCTTCGGGCACTACCATTGGCGCCATAGTGCGTAATGATGATGTACTTATCGCCCATGACGATACCGTGATTCAAAGCGGCGACCATGTGATCATGTTCTTGATCGACAAAAAGCATATTCATGTAGTCGAGAAGCTCTTCCAGGTCAGCGCCATGTTCTTATAAGCAAAAAAAAGCAGCTTTAGTTGGAAACTAAATGCTGCTTTTTGCTTCTCTAATGGATTTAGGTGTTTACTCAATATTGGCAAACTCTTCTGGCGATAGCTCGCCGTTACCATCAATATCAAGCTCATCGAACTTAGCCATTACTTCGGCATCGGCACTCGCTTCTTCCTTACTGATGCTGCCGTTACCGTCCACATCAAGAGATTCAAACGTCGCGCCCGAACCTGCAAATGCAGTCGAAGAAGATGCCAAAATAGCCATTGCTAGTAGTGTATTGGTCGTTTTCATAACTTGCTCCAAATATTCAAAAAGTAAACTTACTGAGCTGTTGCGAATTCTTGCTCGCTCAGCTGGCCGTCTTTGTTGCTGTCCAAGTCCTTAAACTCTTGCATTAGTTCAGGATATTGAGCCGCTTCTTCCATGCTGATAGCGCCATCGCTATCTACGTCCACAGTGTTAAATTCCAAGTCCATCGCGAATGCAGACGATGCACTGACTAAGCCGATTAAGGCGATTGCTTTAGAGGTCTTATTCATTGTTAACTCCCTGTGTTATTTCGCTTTAGCGAACTCTTCTTGAGACAGCTCGCCATCTACGTTTGTGTCTAAGTCTTTGAACTGGCTGATTAGCTCTGGGTGCTTTGATGCTTCTTCCATGCTAATGGCGCCATTGCCGTCACTGTCTACCGTGGCAAAGTCAGCTGCTAAGGCAAAGGCCGCAGAAGAACCGACAAGGGCGCATAAGGCTAAAATGTGCTTTGATTTTTTCATCATTATCTCCTACTGATCACTGTAATAACTGCTGAAAATTACTCTGCTTTGTCAAACTCGGCTTGCGAAAGCTCACCGTTACCGTCGCTATCTAGCTGTTCAAATTGCTCGGCTAGCGCAGCATCAGCGGCAGCTTCTTGCACAGAGATAGCACCGTTGCCATCAACATCAAGAGTTGAGAAATCGGCAGCAAATGCTGCGCTTGATGCGGCTAAAGTGATAAGAGCGATAGTTGCTGTCATTGTTTTCATATTACTGTCCTTCCTACTTGTTTTGGTGTGAACCTAACGAACCTAATATTCGCCATCACATTTTCGACTCGCTAGGACTAATACAAGTCCGATGCCAGTTTTAAAAAACACATATAATTCAATATGTTGAAACATTGATTGCGAAGAAATCAGGAATTCCCCCGTTTTTTCTGTTGCCATTTCGCGACAAGATCAAAGCTTTAAAAATAAAATATATATTTTTCAGTTAGTTAGTAATTTTTGATGGAGATTTCATTCAGAAACCACACAAATGGTAGACACGCTTTTCTGATTTTTATCTGAATAGAGGAGCCAAGAGGCAGATTTGGACATGAGTGAAAAATTAATTTAATAGTTAAAAATCAAAAGGTTAATTTTTTATTTGCGCTTTTTGAAAATTAATTTCATAGCCAGAACACAGCCATAGATAAATTGTTGCCTTTTAGCAACACACAGGGCTTTGTTCAGGTTGAGGCGGGTGAATTAATAAGAGTGACTGAAATACGTCAAAGGTAAGTTTTGTGTAAGTAAGTCGTCCTGACGCTGCGGTCCGGCTCGACATCCGTGTCTCGCGTTCGAATTTACAAGAGTGACCTTTGTGGCGCTTTCAATTGGTGATGGTGATAACAATTCTTCCTGAAGCTTGGTCCCGGCTCGGGCATCCACGCCCTCGCGTTCGGCACTCCAAGAGTGACGTTAAGTCACTCTCGGTCGCAGTAGCGACCGCGCCTCACCCACGCCAGAATGTGGGGGTGAATAGTACTAGCAAGGTGAAGATCTCTAGACGACCAAAGACCATGGCCAGGGTTAGAATCCACTTGGCATTATCGCTGATATCACCGTAATGAGCCGCCACCTCACCCAGGCCCGGACCCAGGTTATTTAAGCAGGCTGCGGTCGCCGAGAAAGCGGTGATATTGTCTAAGCCCGTGCCCATAAGGCTGATCATGATGATCACAAAAACCAGGGCATAAGCGGAGAAGAATCCCCATACCGCCTCAACCACCTTATCGGGAAGCGCCTTACGGCCAAGCTTAATGGAATAGATTGCCCTTGGGTGGACCAAGCGGTTAAGTTCACGAATGCCCTGCAAGTACAACAAGAACACCCGCACCACCTTCATACCGCCTCCGGTAGAGCCGGCGCAACCACCAATAAAGCTGGAGAATATAAGCAAGATGGGCAGAAACAGTGGCCAGGCGGAGAAGTTGTCGGTGGCAAAACCTGCCGTGGTACCGATAGAAACCGCGTGGAACATAGCCTGATCTAAGGTTTCATCACCATTGGCATAGATATTATTCGACGACAATACGGCAAAGCAGATGATGATCAGCGCCACCTGAATTAAGAAAAACACCTTTAATTCCGGGTCGCGCAAATACACCTTGGCACTGCGATTGGCCACCACAGCGTAATGCAGGGAAAAGTTCACCGCCGCGATTAATAAGAACACCACGCAGATAAGGTTGATCACCGGGCTGTCAAAGTAGCCCATGGACGCATCATAGGTAGAGAAGCCACCTATGGCTATGGTCGAGAAGGCATGACAGATGGCATCGAACCAGCCCATCCCTGCGACCCAATAGGCCAAGGTACAGGCCAGGGTCAGGGATACATAGATATACCAAAGGTGCTTGGCGGTATCGGCAATACGCGGTGTCATTTTCGAGTCTTTCACCGGCCCCGGCGTTTCGGCGCGATACAGCTGCATGCCACCAACGCCAAGCATGGGCAGCACGGCCACCGCGAGTACGATTATCCCCATACCACCGAGCCATTGCAGTTGCTGGCGATAGAAGAGCACAGACTTGGGCAGATATTCAATGCCGGTCAATACGGTGGCCCCCGTGGTGGTGAGCCCGGAGAAGGCCTCAAACACCGCATCGGCCAGCGAGAGTTTTGGTGCATCAAGAAAGATCAGGGGTAAGGATGCGAACGACCCCAGTACCAGCCAAAACAATACCACGATCAAAAAGCCTTCACGGGCTTTGAGGTCGCCATGTTCATGGCGGTTAGGATAATAGGCGAACAAGCCGGCAATAACGCTAAAAATAAACGCAAGAATAAACGGCAGACCACCACCATCTTTATAGATAAGTGATACCAGCGCGGGGGGAACCATGGTGATACTAAACAAGGCTACTAGCTGGCCGAGTATTTTTATTATCGTGCGGTATTGCATTTAGCGCGTCGCCGTGACTTTTCTTTGCATGTTATTGTCTTACTGTTTTATTTTTAACTCAACAGTACCATGGCTTAAATCAAAAATATCTTTTATGGCATCCTCAGCCTGGCGCGCATCGATACGGATCTGCCAGGAGATATGGCCGCCATACTCCTTGTCCATCGCCAATACCTGGTATTGTGAGTTAAGGCATTGTTCTATCTGCCCTTGTAGAGCATAGTCACTGTCGCCGGTTAACACCACACTGGGCACCTTTATCTGTGTCTGTAGTTGCGCCAAAGCATTATTCAGGGTACCGCCATAGGCGCGTACTAACCCCCCCGTGCCCAACTTTATACCACCAAAATAACGGGTGGTTACGGCGCATATCTCGCCCAAGCCACTGCCCTGAAGCACATTCAACATGGGCTTGCCGGCGGTGCCATTGGGTTCACCATCATCACTAAAACCATAGACATGACTGCCACCAGGCGCTCCCGCTACATAGGCCCAGCAGTTATGGCGGGCATCCGGATACTGCTCATTGATCAAAGCAATAAAGGCCTTGGCGCTGGCCACATCCGGAGTATGGGCAAGGTGAACGATAAAGGTGCTTTTTTTGATTTCTTCTTCGTAACTCAGCGATTGTGCTGGATAAGCATATTCTGACATAGAAAATTAGCTGCCTAAGGCGATGGAATTGTCTCCATCGCTTTCACAGGGGGATGGTTAGTCGAGGTTGAGCTCGCGGGTCATATTTTCCAGACCCTGCTCATGGACAATGATATTGTCCTCGATACGAATACCGCCAAAGGGTTTAAACTCGGCGACCTTGTCCCAGTTTACGTACTGTCGATTGTCCGTTGCCGCTAAATCCTCAAGCAGGGAATCAATAAAGTACAGGCCAGGCTCAATGGTGAACACCTGGTTCGCTTCAATCATACGAGTACAACGCAGGAAAGGATGCCCCTCAGGTGGTGCCTGATGAGTACCGGTTTCATCGGCCATAAAACCGCCTACATCATGTACCTGTAAGCCAATATGATGGCCCAGACCATGAGGGAAGAAGGTTGAACTAATGCCCTTCTCGACAATCTGCTGTGCCGGTAGGTTAACGATATTAAAATCGCTTAGCACCTGGGCTACACGCTGATGGCAATCAAGGTGCAGCTCACCGTAGAGCTTGCCAGGGGATAACGAGTTACAAAGCTCTATCTGATGTTGATTCATCACAGCCAACAACTCGGCAAACTGACCCTGACGCGCAAAATCGTAAGTACGGGTAATATCAGCGGCATAACCATTGAAATTGGCACCGGCATCGATCAAAAACGAACGGTGTTGCGCAGGTGTATTTCGTTCAAAATGGGTGTAGTGCAAAATGGCACAGTTTTCATTTAGGGCAACGATATTGCCATAAGGCGTATCGTTCTCGCTGTGCTTGGTCGCCAACAGGTAAGCATGTTGGATCTCAAACTCCGATTTACCCTGATAGAAGGCATCGCGCGCCGCCTGATGACCAGCTACGGCTAGTTTGTTCGCTTCACGCAAACAGGCTTGCTCATACTGAGTTTTATAAGCACGGTGGTAATGCAGATAATTCATCACCGGCTCTGGGTTCATCAACTCAAAACCAAGGGCTTGTGCTACTTCTGCACACTCACCTATATAGGCATAGCGCGTCTTATCATGGGGTAATAGCTTTTCTACCTGCTCAGGCTTAACCAGTAGCTCTATATCGAAATAATCGGCCCAATACTCGCTCGGTTCGTCCGGTACTTTATGCCAAAAATCAACGGGGCGATAAAAGATAAGTTTAGGCTTATCGCTGCCGTTCACTACCAGCCAGCAATGCGGGTTGTCGATCACCGGCAACCAGGCTTTAAATTGTGGGTTCACCTTAAACGGATAATACATATCATCCAAAAATTGGCGCTTTGCCTGGCCAGAATGAATTACCACACCATCTAGGTTTTCACGCTCAACAATTTCGCGCGTGCGTCTTTGCAGGGTTGCAATATGTTCAGCGTATAACACCGCCAATGTATTCATGTATCACCCACTTTGCTAATTATGTTTATGCCAGTCTATCATAGCCGCCGCTGTTGCGGCTAACCGCCTATATTCATATCTAAAATTGTCGCCAGGACATTTTCATCCTTGCCTTGCTTGGCCAGATAAACCTGGCGATAGGCAAACACGTTTTTGACGTAATCCCGGGTTTCACGATAGGGGATCAGTTCAATCCATAACTCTGCCGGCATGGCTTCATCGGGGATCCACTTATTGACGCGATGGTAACCGGCGTTATACGAGGCCGTGGCTAAAATTTGATTGCCGCGGGTCTTCCCTTCCAAATACTTTAAGTACTTGGTGCCTAAATTAATATTTGTGCTGGGTTCATACAAACGCTTGCTCGAAACAGAACTGCGATTAATGTATTTGGCGGTGCTGGGCAATAGCTGCATCAGACCCCGAGCATCGGCGCGCGAGCGGGCATCGGCGGCAAAGGAGCTTTCCCTGCGGGCAATAGCGATACTCCAATCCAGGTCCACCTTATGGCGGTGACTGTAACGCTTAAAGAGATCCGTGTAAGCATCGGGAAAGCGTAAATCGACATAATCCCAAGCCTTTAGTCGAGCTAGGGTAACTATGGCCCTGTCATGCCAGCCCTGCTCCGACGCCAATACCGCAGCGGCCAGTTTCTCGGCATTACTGGAGGTGTCGAGCAGATAATTCCACTCCCTTCTGGCACTGGTGACTCTTTCCAGCTCATATAAAATCTGTGCCCGTTTAAACCCTGGCGCCTGCTCTACCTTGGCCTTTAAACCCGGCGCCAGCGTCAATTGCTGGTTATTAAGGTTAACTGGGAGGTCTAATCGCGCCGCAGCTAAAAAGCCGTAATAGTCGCGCTCATTTGCCAATTGCTGCCACAGCTCCTTGGCTTGCTCGTTTTTACCCTGGCGTGAATAACTGTAAGCCAGCCAGTATTTATGTCCGGCGTTAAGCGCTTTTTTCGGCGTAAAAAAGGCGATAATGGCCGGCCAGTCCTGCTCCCTAAGCATATTCGCCAAATGCCACTGCACCAGTTTGCTATCCTGCTGGGCATCGGGCACCTTGTTCAGCCAAAACTTAGCATCATCATGCTGCTTAACCGCCAGCGCATAGGCCAAGGCATAATGGATCTTATCTTGTTGCTCGTCGCTAAAGGTAAACATGCCAGATAATTTTTGCCAGGCGCGAACGGCCAGATCAGGGTCTTGCCAAACCAGGCGTTTAACCCCGTAAACGGCAATGTCCGCTTCTTTGGGAGATTTGTTTTTATAGCGATATAAACCGGCTGCGGCACTGGGATCTTTTTTAACCTGGGAATATAAATCCGCCAGATAACGCTCCTTGGCCGGCAGTTGTGTTTTTAAATAGCTAACCAACTTATGCTGCCCCGCCTCGGCGGCTAAGCCCAAACGTTGCCATACTGCTTCCGACGTTTGCCCGCCAGCCTTGCGCCAATAAGAAAACACCCTATCGCATTCCTTGGGTTGTGATTTACCTACCAACCACAGTTTTTCTATCTGCTCCAACAGGGCATCTTTTGGCGCTCCAAGTTGCCACTGAAACTCAAGGTACTGGCAGGTAAGCTCGACATCCTTGGTAACGCTGTAATTCTCTACAAACTTGGCCTTATGGCCATGCTTGGCCAAATAGTTCAACCAGGCACTGCGCACCGGCCACTCCAACGGCGTATGCTGGTACACCTGCAAGAAATGCTCTATTTCGGTTTGATATTTAATATGTGGATGGTGCTTATAGAAAGCCATTTCCACATAGGGCTTAAGCGGATGTTTAAGGCGCTCATTGGCCTTCTTAAATTCTGTGTAATTGCCGCCCCTGGCAATTTTTTCCGCTTTGAGGAAATCATCGTGCTCGCCGGCAAATGAAGCACTGCAAACTTGCAGCAAGGAGGCGGCCAGCAGGGTGTGAAGAAGTCGTTTCATGATAATCCTAACTGTATTTCGTGAAACAAAAGCAGCGAAGAAGCCAACATTAGGCAAAAAAGCGCGCTGCCCTCATAGAGTCAAAGACTCTCAATAACTGTACTACATAAATGCCAGACTTTTTACCTATGCCAACCGCATTCTGGCGTGTTTTGGTCGCATCTCTTTTTTGAGCTAACTTTAACTGTATGTAAATTTTAACCTTAAATTTTCATTGCATTTTGCGATTAAAGGCGAGACACTGATTTAAATTTAACTCATCGTACCAGTTTCATGTGAAACAAAGGGAGATACCCATGATATTTCAGAGCGATTCCTTTGTAGTTTCTTTTATAAAGGACCAAATTGCCGAGTTTAAGTTCACTGTGCCCGGCTCAGTAAACAAGCTTTCGCAGCAAACCCTGAGCGATTGCCATCAGGCAATTAAAGAATTAGCCCAACGTGACGACATCAAAGGTATGGTGTTCACCAGTGACAAAGATCACTTTATCGTTGGTGCCGACATTTTCGAATTCCTACCCACTTTCCAACGTCCAGAAGAAGAACTGGTTGGCTGGATTAAAACCGCCACCGACGTATTCGACGCCCTGGAAGATTTACCTTTCCCAACGTTAAGCGCCATTAACGGTATGGCCTTAGGCGGCGGTTGCGAGTGGGTTTTAGCTACCGATTTCCGCGTTGCCAGTGAAACAGCCAAAATTGGTTTACCAGAAACCAAGCTGGGTATCATGCCGGGCTTTGGTGGTACTGTACGCTTACCTCGCTTAATCGGCGCTGATAACGCCATGACCTGGATCACCACGGGGCAGGAAAACCGTGCTAATGACGCCCTAAAAGTGGGTGCCGTCGATGCCGTAGTGGCCGCTGACAAATTACTGGGTGCCAGTATCAGCATGCTAGAGCAAGCCATTGCCGGCAAACTGGATTGGCAGCAACGCCGAGCGCAAAAACAAGCACCATTGAAAATGAACAAGGTAGAGCAAGGCATGAGCTTTGCTATGGCCGAAGGCCTGGTGATGGGCAAAACCAAGGGTCATTACCCTGCTCCTGTGATGGCGGTTAAAACCATCAAGGCCGCTGCTAATATGAGCCGCGATGAAGCCATGGCATTGGAAAACGCCAACTTCGCAAAATTAGCCAAGACCAAGGAAGCGGCGGCGCTAACCGGTATCTTCCTGGCCGACCAATATATTAAAGGCAAGGCCAAGAAACTGGCCAAGGGCAGCGACACTCAAATCAATCAAGCCGCGGTACTAGGTGCTGGCATTATGGGTGGCGGTATCGCTTATCAATCGGCCTATAAAGGCACCCCCATTATCATGAAAGACATCAACCAAGGCGCTTTAGATCTTGGTATGGGTGAAGCCGCTAAGCTACTTGGAAAGAAAGTACAACGCGGCCATATGAGCATGGACAAGATGGTTGGCGTGCTAGGTAAAATAAAACCGACCTTGAATGATGCCGATGTGCAGGCCGCCGATATAGTCGTTGAAGCGGTTGTTGAAAACCCTAATGTGAAAAAAGCGGTATTAAGCGACTTAGAGAAATCCATGCCTGAAGGCACGGTACTCACCTCAAACACCTCAACCATTCGCATCGATGAGCTGGCCACGGCCCTGGAAAAACCAGAAAAATTCTGTGGTATGCATTTCTTCAACCCGGTACCCCGTATGCCGCTGGTTGAGATCATCCGTGGTGAGAAAACCTCACAAGAAACCGTCAATGCTGTGGTTGATTACGCTCTTAAGCTGGGCAAGTCGCCTATTGTTGTTAATGACTGCCCGGGCTTCTTTGTAAACCGCGTGCTATTCCCCTACTTTGCCGGTTTCAGCAAGATGGTTAGCGAAGGCGTCAGCTTCGCTAAAATAGACAAGGTGATGGAAAACGTATTCGGCTGGCCGATGGGCCCAGCTTACCTGCTTGATGTTGTTGGTATCGATACCGCCTTCCACTGTACAGGTGTAATGGCCGATGGCTTCCCCGAGCGCATGGCGCGTCAGGAAAAAGATCCGGTCACCATTATGGCTAACGCAGAGCGCTTTGGTCAGAAAAATGGTAAGGGTTTCTACAGCTACGCCCCGGACCGCCGTGGTCGCTTGAAGAAGAGCTCGGATGCCCAAGCCCTTGAACTAATTGCGCCACTATTCGATGGCGAGCAAGAGCTGGATAAACAAGAGATCATCGACCGCTGTATGATCCCTATGATCAACGAAGTACTGCTTTGTCTACAGGAAAACATAGTAGCTTCACCACAAGAAGCCGATATGGCGCTGGTGTACGGCATAGGTTTCCCTCCGTTTAGAGGCGGCGCATTCCGCTATCTAGACCAAATTGGCCTGGCCAACTTTGTGGCGGCTGCCGACAAGTACGCGCACCTGGGTGCTATTTACCAGGTATCAGACGAAACCCGTCAATGGGCTGAACAAGGCCGTGTGTTTTATCAAGTGGAGGGACAATAATCATGAATAAGGTTGTTATTGTAGATTGTATTCGTACGCCTATGGGCCGTTCTAAAAACGGTGTATTCCGTCATAAACGTGCCGAAGACCTGAGTGCACACTTGATGAAGGGCTTGTTGGAACGTAACCCAGCGGTAGACCCGGCATCGATTGACGATATTTACTGGGGCTGTGTGCAGCAAACGCTAGAGCAAGGCTTTAACGTGGGCCGTAACGCCGCCCTGCTTGCCGGTATTCCTCATACCGTACCTGCCGTGACAGTAAACCGCTTGTGTGGTTCTTCCATGCAGGCGCTGCATGATGCCGCTCGCGCCATTATGACCGGCGCCGGTGACACCTACCTTATCGGCGGTGTGGAGCACATGGGTCACGTGCCTATGACGCACGGCAACGACTTCCACCCAGGGCTGGCAACATCCGTTGCACAAGCAGCCGGTGTCATGGGCCTAACCGCCGAATATCTGGCCACCTTGCATGGCATTAACCGTCAGCAGCAGGACGAATTCGGTGCTCGCTCGCATCAACGCGCCCATGCGGCAACGGTTGAAGGTCGCTTCAAAAAAGAAATCCTGCCCATGGAAGGTCATGACGAAGATGGCGCCCTAACCTTGGTTGAAGACGATGAGGTTATTCGTCCGGAAACCACGGTTGAAGGCCTATCTCAACTTCGCCCTGTATTTAACCCGGCATCAGGTAGCGTGACCGCAGGGACCTCTTCGGCCCTGTCTGACGGTGCTTCAGCCATGTTGGTCATGAGTGAAGACAAGGCCAAAGAGCTAGGCCTGCCGATCCGCGCCTATGTGAAGTCTATGGCGGTGGCGGGCTGTGATCCGTCTATCATGGGCTATGGTCCTGTACCAGCCAGTAAGAAAGCGTTGCAAATGGCCGGTTTGACTATCGATGATATCGATGTGGCCGAGCTGAACGAAGCCTTTGCCGCTCAGTCTTTACCTGTACTAAAAGATCTTGGCTTGCTGGATAAGGTAGACGAAAAAGTTAACCTCAACGGCGGTGCTATTGCCCTGGGTCACCCCTTGGGTTGCTCTGGCTCGCGTATCAGCACCACGCTAATCAATATCATGGAAGACAAGGATGCTAAATATGGTTTAGCGACCATGTGTATCGGTCTTGGTCAGGGTATTGCGACTGTCTTTGAACGTCCGTAAATAACCTGAACTTGGGTTAAGAAGTTCGCTAATATGCTTTAAAAATAGCTAACTTGAGGTCAAATTTTTCTAGCTAGATGTTTTGATTAATACAAGGCAAATTTGTGCGGCAATAGAAGCTCTATTGCAAACAAATTTAACGCGGTAGTAAGAAAAAACAGCAGCTAGAAAGCAAGTTGTTATCACAAGTCCAGGTTACTTAAATCTTGGTGACAAAAAGGCGGGTTCAGCTTAGTGCTCCCGCCTTTTTTCTTGCCGCGACTTTGGGTAAAATGGGCGTTTTCTACGCGAGCACTCATTTATGACCTTCGATACCGCCGATCACGTTCTTGATGCCTTAGGCTTACGCTGCCCAGAACCCGTTATGATGGTGCGCGGTACGGTGCGCAAAATGAATAACGGCGAAACCTTGCTGATCACCGCGGACGACCCTTCAACCACCCGCGACATACCCAGCTTTTGCCGTTTTATGGACCACACTCTGGTGGCCCAGCAAACGGAGCAGTTACCTTATCAGTACTTAATCAAAAAAGGGCTTTAACAGCCCTTTTTATTATTCAAACACCTGATTAATGGTTACCAAGGGCTTGCTAAAGCGCGAGAAGTTAATAGATACCTTGTACCAACCCTCTTCCGCCGGAGTAAAGCTAAAGTAGTTATACACGCTGTTACAGTCCGCCTGTACCGGCAAACCAATCTCCAGCTGCTTATCCAGACCTTCGTCTAAATAACCACAGTTATAGTTTTCACTCCAATCGGCATCGGCAATTTTAAATTCATAGGCCTTGCCCGGGGTCGATAGCTTGATCTTGGTTTCATAAATGGCCGGCGCCACCTTGACCATTTGATACTCTGGCTGCGCATCCCATAATGAGAAGTCGCCACGCAGATACAAAGGCTTTTGTACTTCTTCAACCGGCACTATATCGTCCAGGGTAACTGTGCTTGAGCACGCACCTAAAAATAATGTGGCTAAAACGAGGGAGAGTTTTGTCTTCATTGTTATTTTCCAAATTTGACGCACTTTTCATCAGTCTAAGAAATTCGTGCACTGGCTTCAATAAAAAAGCCAGCACAAAGCTGGCTTTCGTCATGAATGTAAGAAATATTCACTATTTTTGCAGTACCGAGATATCGGCAACCTGTAAAAACAGGTCCTGCAACTGAGACAATAGTGCCAGACGGTTACGCTTAATTGCTTCGTCGTCCGCCATAACCATGACGTTATCGAAGAAAGCATCAACACTTTGGCGAATATTGGCCAGTTCACTTAGTGCCTGCTGGTATTCGCCCTGCTCATATAAAGGCGCAAGTTTGGCCTGATAGGCTGCCACTTCTTGTGCCAACGCCTGCTCAGGTGCTTCTTGCAATAAGCTTGGCTCAATGGCACCGCTTTCTTGAACATCATTTTTGCTCAGGATGTTACCAACACGCTTGTTGGCCGCAGCCAAGGCTTCTGCCGGCTCAAGAGTACGGAAATGGCTTACCGCCTTAACGCGTAGATCAAAGTCCAATGGCTTGGAAGGACGACGCGCCAATACAGCCTGGATCACATCAACCTCAATGCCTTGCTCCTGATACCAGGCGCGGAAGCGACCCAGTAGGAACTCAAACACATCTTCGGCAACCTGATTATTGCTTAGCTTATCGCCGAACAGGGTTTGCGCTTTCGCAACGATATCAAGCACATCCAGAGAAAGTTGCTTTTCAACCATGATGCGCAAGGCACCGATAGCGGCGCGACGCAGTGCAAACGGGTCTTTGTCGCCCTTAGGCGCCTGACCAATGCCGAAAATACCAACCAGAGTATCGAACTTATCCGCCAAAGCCACAGCACAGCTGATATCACTGTGTGGCAAGGCATCACCGGCAAAGCGCGGCATATACTGTTCGTTCATGGCCAGGGCTACGGCTTCGTTTTCACCATCAAAGCGTGCATAGTGCATACCCATCACGCCCTGAACATCGGTGAATTCCATCACCATTTCGGTCATCAGATCGGTTTTACTCAATAGACCTGCGCGCTCGGCCAGGGCCTTATCGGCACCCAGTTGCTCGGCGATATAACCAGAAAGCGCGCTAATACGCTCGGACTTATCTTTAAGCGTACCCAATTGCTTTTGGAACAATACGGTACCGAGTGACTCCAAACGGCTTTCCAGAGTTTTCTTTTTATCCGTTTCAAAGAAGAACTGCGCATCGGCAAGACGTGGGCGTACCACCTTCTCGTTACCGGCGATAACCACGCTTGGATCTTTACTTTCAATGTTCGAAACAAACAAAAACTTGTTAATCAGATTGCCGTCTTGATCTAGCAGCGGGAAGTATTTCTGGTCGTCCTTCATGGTGTAGATCAGGGCTTCGTCCGGTACCGCCAGGAAGCTTTCTTCAAATGAAGCGGTAAGCGTTACCGGCCACTCAACCAAAGAGGTTACTTCTTCAAGCAGGTCTTCATCCATGGCCACTACCGCACCAAGTTGTGTCGCTGCCGCTTCGATTTGGTTGCGGATCATTGCCTTACGGGTTTCGTAATCGGCAATAACATAGGCTTTCTTCAGCTGCTCAAGGGCTTCATTGGCATTATTGATGGTAACCTTTTCCGGGTGATGGAAACGATGTCCCTGAAGCTGGTTAGCAACCTGCTTACCAAGGATCTCACCGGCAATCAGGCTGTCACCGTAAAATACCGTGGCTGTGTGCACAGGACGGATAAACTGGGTCTTGTTGGCACCCCAGCGCATCGGCTTAGGGATAGGCAGTTTCGCCAGTGCCGCATTTACCGCATCGACGATCAACTCTTGCACCGGCTGACCGGCAACTTCGGCCTTATGCAGTAACCACTCGCCTTTATCGGTAACATGGCGACCAGCTTCACTTACCTCGATACCACAGCCTCGGGCCCAGCCCATTGCCGCTTTGGTTGGGTTACCATCGGCATCAAATGCCGCCTGAATTGCAGGACCACGCTTTTCTACTACCTTATCAGCCTGCTTGCCATCAAGTTGCAGCACCATCAGACCTAAGCGACGTGGAGAGGCGTACCATTGCACCCCTTCATGTGCCAGAGCAAGTTCTTCTAATTGCGCTTTTAGGCCATCGGCGAACGCCTCAGCAAGGGTACGCAATGATTTCGGTGGCAATTCTTCTGTACCGATTTCTACTAATAAATTTTGCTTTAACATGGTAATTCTTAATCCTTACACAGCGGGAAACCAAGCGCTTCACGCGCCGCGTAGTAACTTTCAGCACAGGCTTTAGACAGGGCGCGCACACGCAGGATGTAACGCTGACGCTCTGTTACAGAAATACGTGGCGAGCATCAAGCAGGTTAAAGGCATGCGACGCCTTCATTACTTGCTCGTAGGCCGGTAGCGGTAAATTCGCTTCAATCAGCTTTTGGCTTTCTTTTTCACACTGATCGAATTGCTTAAACAAAGCATCAACGTCGGCGTACTCAAAGTTGTATTTTGATTGCTCAACTTCGTTTTGGTGGAATACGTCGCCGTAAGTAACCTTACCCATAGGGCCATCTGTCCAAACCAGGTCATAGATGCTGTCCACGCCTTGGATATACATGGCCAAACGCTCAAGACCATAAGTGATCTCACCGGTAACCGGCGCACACTCAAGGCCGCCCACCTGCTGGAAGTAAGTGAACTGGGTCACTTCCATGCCATTTAGCCACACTTCCCAACCAAGACCCCAGGCACCCAGAGTCGGTGATTCCCAGTTGTCTTCCACAAAGCGAACTTCGTGTTTCAATGTATCTATGCCCATGGCCGCAAGCGAGCCAAGGTAAAGCTCCTGAATATTATCGGGAGAAGGCTTTAACACCACCTGGAATTGATAGTAGTGCTGCAAACGGTTGGGGTTTTCACCGTAACGGCCATCGGTAGGACGACGACATGGCTGTACGTAAGCACTCGACATCGGCTCTGGGCCAACGGCTTTTAAAAACGTAAGCGGGTGAAAGGTGCCCGCGCCCACTTCAAGATCAAGAGGCTGAGCAATAACACAGCCTTGCTGTGCCCAATAATCCTGAAGCGCTAGGATCAGGCCCTGAAAAGTTTGTAAGTCGTATTTTTGCATAATGACGTTAAATTCTGCTGCTTAGAGTGCGGTTTTATTGCTCACAGTATACCCCTTGCACCGCCTTGTTTTAAGCAGTTTCTGCTTTTTGCCCTGTGCACGATAACGATCAACTCCCTGAATTTACTTTTTTTAGTATTCCAGATTCACGCATTTTCTATTCATTATCTACGACTCTTTTCGTATTTCTATTTGAAACAGTTGATTTTTTTGCAATTTGGCCTAGATTGTAAACCCAGTGTTAATTAACACTATCTCAATAATAACGATTATAAAGGTTAAACTAATGAACAAAACTCTCATCGCAACAGCTGTATTAGCTGCATCAACAGGCTTCGCCTATGCCCAGCCGGCTCCCGATCACGCAGGTATGGCTGCCGAACTTGAAATTGCAAATACCTGTATTGTTCGCTTCAACGACAGCGTTTCTAAATTCGATGTCGAAGGTAAAGCCCGCGGCATGTTAATGAAATCTCAGTCTCAAGCTAAGCACATTTATAGCAATGCCATTAAAGGTATGGCTATAAACATGAGCTGTGATAAAGCGAAAAGCGTGTTTGCAGACGAAGCCGACATCATGCGCTTTACTCCTGACGGTATCGCCCATGCTTCTCCATCTATTGATCAAGGCAAGCCTGGTGGCGGCGGCGGCAGCCAAGGTCAACAAACACCTTGGAGTGTCACCCGTGTAGGTGGTCCGGTAGACGGCTCGGGCTATACGGCTTGGGTTATTGATACTGGTATCGATCTAGACCACGGCGACTTAAACGTTGATGCTAGCCGCGGTTTTAGCGCCTTCACCAGCGGCCGTAATGCCGGTATGGATGATGGCAATGGCCATGGTACCCATGTTGCCGGTACTATCGCAGCCCTAAATAACCAACAGGATGTTGTTGGCGTTGCAGCCGGTGCAACCGTGATTCCGGTAAAAGTATTGGACTCTCGCGGCTCTGGTAGCTGGTCTGGCGTATTGGCCGGTGTAGATCACGTAGCAGCGAATGCGTCTGCCGGTGACTGTGCGAATATGAGTTTGGGCGGTGGCTTTAACCCTGACCTGAACGATGCCGTTGAGAATGCAGCCCAGCAATCGGGTGCATTCTTCGTGGTTGCCGCGGGTAACGAAAGTCAACATGCAGGTAACGTGTCTCCTGCCAGTGCCTCACACCCTCGCGTGTTCACTATCTCTGCAACAGACAGCAACGATAACTTCGCCAGCTTCAGCAACTATGGTAACCCACCGGTAGACTATGCAGCGCCTGGCGTAAGCATTCTATCTACTCGTTCTGGTGGTGGTACAACAACCATGTCAGGTACCTCTATGGCATCTCCTGCTGCCTGTGCTGTGATCATGATGCGCAATGGTAACCCGGGTACAGATGGCCAGGCCATCAACGACCCTGACGGCAATGCGGATTCTATCCTGCATCTTTAAACCTATTGTGAACTAAGTAAAAAGCCCCCGCTAATGCGAGGGCTTTTTTATGCTTGGTGATTTATATCAACCTGGACTACACGTCCAGGTTAACTACACGTAGTGCATTTTGCTCGATAAACTCACGACGCGGCTCAACCTGATCACCCATAAGGGTGGCAAATAGTTGGTCGGCTGCGATAGCATCTTCAATGGTAACGCGTAGCATACGACGTGCTGCAGGGTCCATGGTAGTTTCCCACAGCTGGTCCGGGTTCATCTCACCCAATCCTTTATAACGCTGTGTATACAAGCCCTTCTTAGAGTCGCTGATCAGCCATTCTAGTGCCTCAACAAAACTGTCGACCGGCTGAGTTTTCTCACCACGTTGTACGTAAGCACCGGCACCTATAAGGTTACCCACCTTCTCGCCAGTTACACAGATACGCTGATAGTCTTTTGAAGTCAGGAAATCATGATTAAGCACATACTGCTTATCAACACCGTGCTGACGAATATTCACCATAGGGTAATGCAGCTTACGCTCCTCATCGAAATGAGTATGAGCACTGTAGATAGCCGCGTCTTCGTCACGGACGATCAAGTCTTCAACTAATGCCTCAGTCCACTGCTGCACCTTGGCTTCTTCGCCTAAGTCATCTTCGCCGATACAGTCGCGATAGATAAGGCTATGCATCATGGCTGATGGGTATTTACGGGCTAAACGCTCAATTACCTTTTCCGTCGCTTGGTAATCACGCACCAGATTTTCCAGTGCATTACCTTCGATAACCGACGCACCTTCGCTGCTGTATAAGGCAGAGCCATTTAGCGCCAGCGAGGTTAGGTATTCAACTAAAGCATTATCGTCTTTGATATAACGCTCTTGCTTGCCTTTCTTGATCTTGTACAGCGGCGGCTGAGCGATATAAACATAGCCACGCTCGATGATTTCCGGCATTTGACGATAGAAGAAGGTCAATAGCAAGGTACGAATATGCGAGCCATCGACGTCGGCATCGGTCATGATAATGATGCGATGATAACGAAGCTTCTCAGGGTCATACTCGTCACGACCGATACCACAGCCCAGAGCGGTGATCAGGGTCGCTACTTCTTGCGAGGATAACATCTTATCGAAACGCGCTTTTTCTACGTTAAGAATTTTACCTTTAAGCGGCAGGATGGCCTGATTCTTACGGTTACGGCCCTGTTTGGCAGAACCACCCGCAGAGTCACCCTCCACTATATATAGTTCAGATTCTGCCGGGTCTTTTTCCTGACAGTCTGCCAGCTTACCAGGTAAGCCAGCCAGGTCCATGGCGCCTTTACGACGGGTCATTTCACGAGCTTTACGCGCAGCTTCACGGGCACGGGCAGCATCGATAATCTTGCCAACAACTGTTTTAGCATCAACAGGATTCTCTAGTAAGAATTCACTGAGCTTTTCACCCATGGCTTGTTCAACGGCGGCTTTTACTTCACTCGATACCAGCTTGTCTTTAGTTTGCGATGAGAACTTAGGATCAGGAACCTTAACGCTAACAACCGCGGTCAAACCTTCACGGGCATCATCACCAGTCGCATTACTGGTGGTTTTGGCTTTCTTATTAAAGCCTTCTTTTTCCATATAGGTGTTAAGTGTACGCGTCAGTGCAGCACGGAAACCTGCTAAGTGAGTACCACCGTCACGCTGTGGAATATTATTGGTAAAACAGAAAATATTTTCCTGGAAGCCATCGTTCCACTGCATAGAAACTTCAACGCTGATACCGTCTTCACGCTCATGGGTGAAGTGGAATACGTTTTGATGTACAGGTGTTTTCTTACGGTTTAGGTAAGCAACAAAGGCCTCGATACCACCTTCATATTTAAAGTGGTCGCGTTTATCTTCTTCACGCTCATCGCACAAAATAATCGACACGCCCGAGTTCAGGAAAGACAGCTCGCGTAAACGCTTGGCCAGGATGTCATAGTGGAAGTTGGTATCACTAAAGGTTTGCGCACTCGGCCAGAAACGAATTTCCGTACCCGTTGAGTCCGACTCACCAATAACACCTAACGGTGCATCCGGCTCGCCCATAGAGTAAGTCTGTTTATGCAATTTGCCATCACGACGAATTTCCAGTGCCAGCTTTTCAGATAGTGCGTTTACAACCGAAACACCTACACCGTGCAGACCACCGGATACTTTATATGAGTTGTCGTCGAACTTACCACCGGCGTGAAGCACGGTCATAATAACTTCTGCGGCCGACACCCCTTCTTCCGGGTGCAGCTCGGTTGGAATACCACGGCCGTTATCGCGTACCGACACGGAACCATCGGTGTGAATTGTTACGTAAATATCGTCACAATATCCCGCCAACGCCTCATCGATCGAGTTGTCGACTACCTCGAATACCATATGGTGTAAACCGGTGCCATCATCGGTATCACCAATGTACATTCCTGGTCGTTTCCGTACGGCGTCTAGTCCTTTAAGTACTTTAATACTTGATGAATCGTAATTTTCAGACATGGTGTTTCCATTTATCTTGTTATTAGTTCGCCATGTTTCACGTGGAACAAAGCTTGTGGCCTTGCTAACGCCTCTAACACGGCGGAGACACTTTGGGATTCAATCGTTGTTATAAATATCTGTGCATCACAGCGTGAAAGCAGTTGCCCTACCTTCATCTTGGTATCTTCGCTTAATTCCGAGGGTAAATCGTCAATAAGCAGAATCGATTGTTTTCCGGTCTCTTTTTCTATTAAGCTATTTTGCGCTACTTTGAGCGCATATAAAAGCAATTTTAACTGCCCTCGCGAGAAGGCTGTTTCTACCGGGCCGAGCGATGTTTTTATCGTTAGATCGGCCTTATGTGGCCCTTTGCTGGTATAGCCACGCATCAGGTCACCATCCCTATTCTGCGCCAATACATCGGCAAGGGACTCAGTGCGTTTCCAACCCCAATTGAAGTCAATTTCAAGGTGGTTTAGCAATTCTAATTCTGTACACAGTCTATCAAAAAAAAGCGCCTTAAACCTCTCTATATACATCTCTCTTAACTGAGTAATTTTCTCGGCTAAGCGCACGAATTCCTTGTCCCAAACGGGCAGCATGGTGCGTAGTTCGGGGGGCTTGTTTTTTAACAGGGCATTACGTTGTTTCAGTACCTTATTGAAGTTTTGCCAGTAGACAAAAAACTCTTGTTCCACGTGGAACACACCTAAATCGATAAAGGCACGTCGCTCTTTGGGGCCGCCAAAAAAGAAGGAGTAGCTTTCTGGGGTAATAACCTGAACCGGCAAAACCTGCGCAAGATCAGAAATTCGACGACTCGCCTTCCCTTGAATTTTTATCTGGGTTTCCCCCTGAACATCTTTTTGTATGCCAAGAGGAATGGTCAGATTATTGCTCCGCTTTTTGGCGTGCAAGGTAAAACGCGATTGGCCATCACGAATCAGGGTGCGGTGCTTAGTGGTACGGAAAGAACGTCCGTGAGAAAGAAAATAAATGGCTTCTAAAAAGCTGGTCTTGCCGCTGCCATTTTCACCATAGATGATATTGATAGCTTCAGGAGCTAGGGTAGCAGCCTCAATATTACGGAAATTATTGAGGCTAATAGAGGTCAGGCTCATGGCCGTTACAAGCGCATCGGCATAACGACATACAGAGCTTCGCTATCTCCCGCCGCTTCCATCAGGGCACTGCTGTTTGAATCGGCAAGGGTGATAGAAACGTCTTCGGTTTTGATGGTGTTAAGCACATCAAGAAGGTAAGAAACGTTAAAGCCAATCTCTAAATCCTCCCCTTGATACATAACTTCAATCACCTCTTCCGCCTGTTCTTGCTCTGGGTTATTGGCGCTGACTTTGAGCATGCCCGAGCTTAAATTAAGGCGCACACCGCGGAACTTCTCATTCGATAAAATAGATACGCGATGCAAAGCATTACGCAGCCATTCGCGGTTAGCGATAATAATTTTATCACCACCACGAGGCAAAACACGGCGATAGTCAGGGAAACGGCCATCAACCAATTTACTGGTAAAGGTAAATTCTGCGTCAGTAATGCGGATATGGTTGGCACCAAACTGAATGGTAACAGGCTGGTCGTCCGCCGGCATCAGGCGCATAATTTCCTGCACCCCTTTGCGTGGCACAATTAACTGGCGCTGGCTGTTTAATGACTGAGGTAATTTCTTTTGCGCTATGGCCAAACGGTGACCATCTGTAGCCACGGTTTTAATTTCGTCATTTTCAACTTCAAACGACATGCCGTTAAGGTAATAACGCACGTCCTGATTAGCCATTGAAAAATGCGTGCTTTCCAATAACTTACGCAGTTCTAGTCGACTTAATTGAAATTCAACTTCGCCATCCCATTGCTCCAGATTCGGAAAGTCTTCTGCTGCTAAAGACAACAAGGAGAAGCGGCTTTGTCCGGATGTCAGTACCACCTGATGCTCCTGAGAGGTCAAGGTGATATCGCTGCCATCGGGCAGGCTCTTACAAATATCTAAAAGCTTTTTCGCCGGCAAGGTGATCTTGGTATCGGCACAAGGTTGCTCTAAGGCTACCGAGGCGACGAGCTCTATTTCCAGATCGGTTCCCGTCATAGACAGCTGACCATCGCGCACCTCAAGTAATACATTGGAGAGTACGGGCAAGGTGTGCTTACGCTCGATGGCACCTGATACCTGCATTAAAGGCTTTAAAAACTGATCTCTAGCGATAGTAATTTGCATAAGGGTAACCTTAAGATGACAAAGTTCTTATTAGATTTTGATAGTCTTCTTTCACTTCATGGCTTTCGTCACGAAGCGCTTTTACCTTACGGCAGGCGTGCAATACCGTGGTATGGTCACGACCGCCAAAAGCATCGCCGATTTCCGGCAAGCTATGGTTTGTTAATTCTTTTGATAGCGCCATGGCCACCTGGCGTGGACGCGCAACCGAGCGACTACGGCGCTTGGACAATAAATCAGAAACGCGAATGCGGTAATACTCAGCCACTGTGCGTTGAATATTATCTATGGTCACCAGCTTATCTTGCAGTGCCAATAAATCGCGCAGCGCTTCTTTTACAAAGTCGATGGAAATAGGTCGACCGGTAAAGTTAGCATTGGCGATCACTCGGTTTAATGCCCCTTCAAGTTCACGCACATTGGAGCGCAATTTCTTGGCAATAAAGAAAGCCACTTCGTGAGGTAAGTTAATCTTACTCTGCTGCGCCTTTTTCATCAAAATGGCTACTCGGGTTTCAAGCTCCGGTGGCTCGATGGCAATAGTTAAGCCCCAACCGAAGCGCGACTTAAGCCTGTCCTCTACCCCTTCTATTTCTTTGGGGTAACGGTCTGAGGTTAAAATAATCTGTTGGTTGCCCTCAAGCAGCGCATTAAAGGTATGGAAGAACTCTTCTTGAGAGCGCTCTTTATTGGCAAAGAATTGAATATCATCGATCAACAAGGCATCGACACTGCGATAATAGCGTTTAAAATCTTCTATCGCATTGTTTTGTAAGGCTTTTACCATATCTTGAACAAAGCGTTCGGAATGCATATAAACAATTTTGGCATTCTCTTTTTTCGCTAAAATGCCATTGCCCACCGCATGTAACAGGTGCGTTTTACCTAAACCGGTGCCACCGTATATAAATACAGGGTTAAATGCTGAGCCAGGATTATCGGCCACTTGCGTTGCCGCAGCCTTAGCCAACTGGTTTGACTTACCTTCAACAAAGTTATCAAAGGTATAGTTTTCTTTAATATTCGATTTGTACTGAGACTTAGGCGCTGGCTCAACAGCCGCTGGTTGGCTAGGCTGTCTGGCCTTATTTACCTTGGCACTGTCACTGTTGCCATTAACACCCTGATTAGGTGTTTGTGCCGTGGTATTTACAGCGGTATTAAGCATGGGCTTGCTGCCCACGTCAAAACGTAATTCTGGCGCTTCATCGCCACAAATTTCAACTAACAGCTCATTTATGCGATTTAGGTATTTTTCTCTTACCCAATCAAGCACAAAGCGATTTGGCGCATAAATAGTCAGAGTATCATCTGTACTTTCTGCCTGCAGCGGTCTTACCCACATACTAAATTGCTGTGATGGCAATTCATCTTGCAACACATATAAACAACTTTGCCAAACAGACAGATACACAGTTCACTCCCGAAATAGAATAGAGGTTTCGATACTCGTTCATCACGAGTTTAGCGCTTATTATTCTTCCCTGAATCACGACTTTTTTGTGCCCGGGTCGCACATTATGACGCCTATTTATCCACAACTTCAATATTGATTTTTACTGAAAATGTGCTTCAGCAAAAAACATAGTGCAACACTATGTTTTTAATGGATATTTATTTTAAAAAAAGAATTTAATTTAACGCTTTACAAAACTTTGATCTTGATCAACTGGGATGATCAAACAGGGTTATTCAGGGGATTTATGCACTTTTTAAACAGAGCCTGTGGAAAACTTTCATTTTTTAATGATCCTATACGGATCGCTTGTACGATCCCCAGCTATAACTGCTTATATATAGGCTCTTCGTTGTACGATTATCGTTGACTTTAGCATCAAGCCTCTATAAAATCTCGCGCTCGCTAAGGCACCACGGAATGTCCGTTGGAAACAGTCGGTAAACATCACCGAATGAGAAAAACTTGGCATCGAAGTTGTGTTAGCGTCTGAGTGAGGATCGCGACCCACACAGAGAATTTAAACCTTAACCGATCGGATGGAATTGTTATGAAAAGAACTTTTCAACCTAGCGTATTAAAGCGTAAGCGTACTCACGGTTTCCGTGCTCGTATGGCTACTGCTAACGGCCGTAAAGTACTAGCACGTCGTCGTGCTAAAGGCCGTAAAGTTCTTTCTGCTTAATATTTAGTGGAAGACTTTCGCTTTGGCAGGGAGTTACGTCTGTTAACTCCCTCGCATTACTCCCGCATTTTTAATGAGCCTGCTCGGGCTGCTACTTCTCTCTTTACCTTATTAGCTAAACCAAACTCTTTGGACCATGCACGTCTAGGATTAACCGTAGCTAAAAAAAATGTAAAACAAGCCAATCAGCGTAACCGAATCAAGCGTATCGCTCGCGAAAGTTTTCGTTTGCATCAGCATAAGTTGGATAACATTGATATCGTGCTTATGGTTAAGCGTGGCATTGATGAGCTATCAAACGAAGAAATACGCAAAGATCTCGATAAACTCTGGCGCAAAATCAATGAACGCTGCAAGCCCGGATACAAGCCACCACCACGCAGACCTCATAAAAAGCATCACAATACCAAGCAAAAGCGCGGCCAATCATAGAATTTACCGACTTTTTCAGGTATCTTTAGCTCACCTTTTAATCGACTAACTGAGTATTCGCTTTACCTTACTCAGTGCTGCGGGCCTTTATGTTAGCTTTTATATTAGCAATACCTAAAAATACCCTCATTACTGTAATTAAGGTCTATCAAAAGTGGATCAGCCCAATGCTTGGGCCGAACTGTCGCTTTAATCCCAGCTGTTCTTCATACGCCTTGCAGGCAATAAAACTGCATGGGGCGATAAAAGGCAGTTGGTTGGCAGTAAAACGAATAGTAAAATGCCATCCTTTACACGCCGGAGGGGATGATCCCGTTCCTGGCAAACGTAACCACCATTAATCTTAACAACGAGAAATAAGAGCTGTTATGGAATCGCAACGCACGTTTTTATTTATCGGCCTGTTGTTGGTGTCATTTTTATTATTCCAAGAATGGAATAGTGATTATAACCAACCGGCCAACAATCCAAGTGCTCAAACCCAAAGCAATGCCCAAACCAACGCCGGGCAAAGTGACGTTCCCAACTCGGATATTGCCGAGCCGCTAGTCTCAACATCGGCAAGCCAACAAGTTATTACCGTAACCACAGATGTGTTTGCGGTGAAAATTGACACCCTTGGCGGCGACATCATCGAAGCCAAACTGCTTCAGCATGCGGAAACTCATGGCAGCGACGAACCTTACCTGTTGTTAGGCCAGTTTGAAGGCAATGAATATTTCGCCCAAAGCGGTTTAATTGGCTTAAATGGTCCCGACGCTCGCAAAGAAGGTCGCCCGGTTTATCAAAGCGCACAACAAAGCTATACCCTTGAAGGCGATACCCTAGCGGTACCCCTTACCTTTGTTGATGCCCAAGGCGTAAGCTACACCAAGACCTACACCTTCCATAAAAACCGTTACGACGTAACCTTGGATTATGACATCCAAAACAACACGGCGAACGCGGTTCAGGTACAGCTTTACACTCAGGTTAAGCGTACCGTCCAGGACAAGGGCAGCTTGATTGATCAAAGCTACCTAGGTGGTGCTTACGGTACCGACGAAGTTAACTACGAAAAGTACTCGTTCGACGATATTCAAGACAAAGAATTGAAAGAGTCGACTCAGGGTGGTTACGTGGCCTTCCTACAGCACTATTTCGTAAGTGCCTGGGTACCAGCTCAAGATCAAACGAACACAGTATATATGCGCCTGCCGACTGCCAAGGTAGCGCAAATTGGTATTAAATCTGAGCCAGTGAATATTGCTCCGGCCAGCTCTGCTACTTTCGCATCTACCTATTATATGGGCCCGAAAGATACGGATGCTTTGGAAGCACTGCACTCGAACCTGGATTTGGCCGTGGACTATGGTTGGTTATGGTTTATCTCACAACCACTGTTATCACTGCTGAAGTTTTTATACAGCTTCCTAGGCAACTGGGGTCTGGCTATTATTGCTATCACAGTGCTGATGAAAACCGCACTGTATCCGCTAACTAAAGCACAATATACTTCTATGGCGAAGATGCGTGCCCTGCAACCTAAGATGCAGGCACTAAAAGAGCGCTATGGTGATGACCGTCAGAAATTCGGTCAGGCCATGATGGAAATGTACCGCAAGGAAAAAGTAAACCCTATGGGTGGCTGTTTCCCGCTGTTGCTACAAATGCCTATCTTCCTGGCCCTATTCTACGTATTCCTGGAATCACCTGAGCTACGTCATGCTGAATTTGGCCTGTGGTTAACAGACTTATCGTCGAAAGACCCCTTCTACGTACTACCGGTACTATTCGGTGCCAGTATGTTCCTGATGCAAAAGCTACAGCCGATGACGGTTACAGATCCTATGCAGCAGAAGATGATGACCTGGATGCCGGTATTCTTCTCGGTATTCTTCCTTTGGTTCCCATCGGGTCTGGTACTTTACTGGTTGGTTTCAAACCTTATCTCTATCGCCCAGATGCTGATCATCTACCGCGGTATGGAGAAAAAGGGCTTGAAGGTGCGAGGCTAGATTAAGCCTTAACCAAGATTAGAAAAGCGGCTTATGGCCGCTTTTTTATTGCCTGAATCTCAGCTTCTTCTTGTTTACTGCCACATTAGGTTACAATACACACATTGCCGCTTTATCGAGTTATTCTATGTATTCTCAAGACACTATCGTTGCCCAAGCCACGGCCCCCGGACGCGGTGGCGTGGGTATTATTCGCATCTCAGGTGCCCTAGCAAAGGACGTTGCCAAGCAGATCATCGGCCACTGCCCCAAGACCCGTTACGCCGAATATGTACCCTTTCACGACCTGAATAAGCAACAGCTGGATCAGGGTATCGCCCTATTCTTTCAAGGCCCTAATTCCTTTACCGGCGAAGATGTACTTGAGCTACAAGGCCATGGCGGCCCTATTATTCTCGATATGCTGCTGCGCGAAATCGCCGACATCGACGGTGTGCGTCTGGCCAAACCGGGGGAATTCTCCGAGCGTGCATTTTTAAACGATAAGCTTGATTTAACCCAGGCAGAAGCCATTGCCGATTTAATCAATGCTACCTCGGAGCAAGCGGCAAAAAGCGCCCTGCACTCGCTACAAGGTGAATTCTCCAATCACATCACTCAGCTGGTGGAACAGGTTATTCACCTGCGCATGTATGTTGAAGCGGCCATAGACTTTCCCGATGAAGAAATTGATTTCCTCAGCGACGGCAAGGTTGCCGGCGATCTGCAGCAAATACTGGATCAGGTCGAGCAGGTGCGGGCCCAGGCCAAACAAGGCAGCATTATCCGCGATGGTATGCGGGTAGTCATTGCCGGCCGTCCTAACGCCGGTAAATCCAGCCTGCTCAACGCCCTGGCCGGCCGTGAAGCCGCCATAGTTACCGATATCGCCGGTACCACCCGAGACGTGCTTAAAGAACACATTCATATCGATGGTATGCCCCTGCATATAATCGATACCGCCGGACTGAGGGAAAGCCCTGATAAAGTGGAACAGATCGGAATAGAGCGCGCCTGGGAAGAAATAAACCAGGCCGATCGCGTACTCTTTATGGTTGACGCCCAGGACACCCAAGCCAATACGCCAGAGCAAATCTGGCCAGAGTTTGTTGCCAAGCTTCCGGAAAATATGGGCATTACCGTGATCCGTAATAAGGTTGATTTAAGCGGTGAGGAGCTGGGATTTGACGACAGCCATAGCCATCCGGTATTGAGGATCAGCGCCAAAGAAGGCCTGGGGATTGACCTAGTACGCGAGCACCTAAAAGCCTGTGTCGGCTTTGAAGGCACGCAAGAAGGCAGCTTTATGGCCCGCCGTCGCCATTTAGATGCCTTAGAACGTGCTTTAAGTCATCTGCAAACTGGCCAGGAGCAGCTTGAAGCCCATATAGCCGGCGAAATTCTTGCCGAAGAACTGCGCTTAGCGCAGCAGTATCTTAATGAGATCACCGGTGAATTCACCTCAGATGATCTGCTCGGCAAGATCTTCAGCTCATTCTGTATCGGTAAGTAAAAAAATGGGCCTAACTGTTAGGCCCATATTCCGTTAATTATTTAATGGCGGCATACCCACTTTCAAATAGCCATCACTGCCTAACGTCCCTAGCAATGTACCATCGGGTGGAATTGTATCTATATTACAACCATCGCCATAACACGCTAAATAACAGGTTAAATCTCTGGAGGCACCTGGATTAAAATTGCGACACAAGGGGTTATCTATATTGCCACTGGCAATGGACAGATTGAACACAGTGCGGGCATCGGCACACCAGCGGTACTCCTCTACCAAATCATCTTGTTGCTTTATTAAATTCAACGCATATGGCTGATGGACTGGACATTTAGTCGTCATCCCAAGCACTAAGTCGAGATCGGTACAAGGTTCCTTATTATCAAGATGACCACATACCAAGGCCTCTGTTGCAGACCTCAAGGCATCAGATAAAACAACCCTTGTAACGCTGGTGGCTTCACTCACTTGAAGATTGGCATCGGTCACGGTTAATGACACTTCTAACTGATAACTTGCTGCTTCATCACGACGAAGGCCGAGGTTATCTATTGATACTGTGGGGTTTTTTCCGGTCGCGTTTGAGGCCCGCAAATTAAATGCAGGCTTACCCGGTATCGCCTGGACGTGTGGCTGTATTTGCCAGGCAAAGCTGTATGGTGCAGCCCCTCCCGTCACATCAGCTTGCAAGGTAAGCGATGTACCCAAGGCGATATTTACCGGTGAGGACATGGTGGCAACCAAAGGTTCTGGCGGTGGTGGCGCGCTCACCCTTACCTGCTGTGTGGTCTTCACAACATTACCGACCCTATCATAGCTGGCCAGCTCAAATAACAGTACCAGATCGGCATCACCCGGAAATAAAGTGGGGGCTACAAAGCGCCAATTACTAATTCGGTCAGCCTCTTGGTCACCGATTGGCGTTAAAGTCACCGATTGTGAACCGCCTATTTGAGTAATGGTATAACGATAATGCTCATGGGTTGGAAACTGTACGCCTCCGGTAGGCGTGGGTGAGCTTAAACTCACTTCCTGGCCGCTATCCACTGTTAGCGGCGCTAAGTCACCAATAACCAAAGTAGCAGCAACATCATTTACCTGTACCAGTACGTCTCTGTCTGTGGTCTGAACGCCATCACTTACTTGCACATTGAAGCGCAACAGCGTTGTTTGTTGTACCGCGGGAGCTGTCACCACTATTCTCGCCGTATCGGCTCCGCTAAAGCTCACATCGGGGCCATTCTCTTCTTTAAGATAAGACCACAGGTAGCGATAATTTTCGCGACCCTTACCGCCTAGGGCAACAACCCCTAATGCTTTTAAAGACCCTTCTTGCAAAATAACCCCGGCAGTTCCGGCAATGATAACAAGGGGATCATCTTGTTTTGGGGCCTCTTGTGGTGGCAGAACCTGAGGCGGGCTCTCAACAGGAGGATCAATTGCCTGCGGACGAATGATGAGTACCGGCAGGATATAACGCACGACTGCACCCTGCAGATCTTTGCCAGTTACCGATAACATAGCGTGTGCCGAATGTTGTTTAACTAAAGGCGCGGTTACCAGGATCTGGGTTCCCGTACCACTGCTGTCTGGCTGCTGAGCTATTTGCAATTTTGGACCCGCTATTTGCTCCACGGTCAAATCACTCAATAGCGAATTCAATACAGGTGCAGACTCACCCACCACCACAAGGCGGGGTTCAAGAGACGTGATCGGAGTGGGCGTCACTCCAGTTGCAACCTCAGGTGTTAACATTGCGTGCACGACCGCTTCGGCGGTCCGTTCAATTCCCTCTGCATCGGTAACTTTAGCTTCAAAAGTAAGTACCTGAGCCTTGTCTACAACAGGCAATTGCACTGTTAATACTTCTTGTGTACTGGCCTCCAAGTCTGCTGTTGGGCCGCTGATTTGCGACCATTGCCATTGGTAAGGAGGGCGACCGCCATTGGCTGTCATACTCAGTTCAACGCGAGTTCCTGCTGTCGCTGCGACGGCAGGAGATGCAAGTAAAATTAACGCTTGTGGCGGCACTTTGGGTGGTACCAAAATGGGGCTAGGCACAGGCTCTACCTGACGTGGATGCGGCACTTGCAATGGTTGTGCGATTAATAAAGGTTTCAGTAAAGGAGCAGCCATTGGCACAGGGGTTGGTACCAGAACCGGTGTCTGCGATGGTTCAAGGATCGGAGTTACTGTAGGAACGGCATATTGCACTTCAACCGCGGTTCTGGCACTAGCATTTCTGCCGGTAACGGGATCTGTAACTTTCACCTCAAAATGTAAAATTCCACCTTGAGGCATGGAAGGCGCGATAAAGTCTGGATTTGCCGTATCAGCCCCATTGAGGGTGACAATAGGTGAATCCGGTGCGATCTGGCGCCATTGGTAGTCTAAACCCGAATCACTGCCTCGCGCATGCAAAGTTACCTTATGGCCAGACTGGGTTAATCGCGATGATGAGCCCGTTTTTACACTCACGTTATTGGCGGGAACAACGGTGATAGCTACTTTTGACGGACGACCATTACCATTGTCATCCGATGCCCTCAACTCAAATGACAACAGGGTATTGGTCATAACATCGGGGGCAGTGAAACTCAGCTCAGAAGTGTCGGCACCTGCCAGGGTGACCTTTGGACCGCCCTCTTGTTTCCAATTCCAAGTCACGTTACCCGAAGCATTATAGGCAAAAGCATGTAATCTTGTGGTCAAACCGGAGATAACCTGGCGTCCATGATCACCAATATTAGTTGTCAGTTGAGGGACTTCCGGCGCACTCGCCTGCGCCGCGACCACTGAGGCTATAGTCGTTCCGCATATATTCGCATCACTCGCAGAGCAAGCCCGAAGGCGGTAAACATAGGCTTGAGGAGCGGTTTGCGGCGGCACATCAATATAGCCAAGTTCAGAGGTGATAATAATCGGCACACCACAATCTGTTGGTGTAGACTCGACCAGATCATCGGTGATGCCTTCGGGCACTTCACAGCGATGAAGTGTATAACTGCCGGCACCGGGCAGCGGTGGCCAGGTTAAATGAACCCCATCCTGAGATCCTTTGGATGCAGTCATAACAACCGGGGTAGAAAGCGCTTCAATATCAACTATTCGTTCATCTCTATTGTGCTTGTGGCAACCGAACAATAAAAATAAAACAAACAGACACATAAACCTTATACGTCCAGACAACAACATTTCTACTCCCTTTGAATATTTACACATCAGTTTCAGGTTATTAGCAAACTAATAATAATTGATCACAGAGCAAAAGTAAGACTATTTATACCGATTCAAGGCACGTATTTCTTATCACAAGCGTTCATCATTTAGGCTTTTTTTATGTCCAGAATAAAATAATGCTCGTTGATGGCGGGATCGGATCGTCAAACTGCTCATTTAAACCACCAAAAACGCAAAGATCGGGGTGGCCTATAGAAGTTTTAGATCTAAAAAATAAATATATAGATCTAAAATAAAGTATCTATTTGCACAAAACGATCATTATCCACAAGCAAATAATTCACACCCCTAAGAAATAAGCCAATAGCCCCATTTAATCCCTTTTTGATGACCGGGAACAGCTATTTAACCTAAGCTTATCGACTTTTTATCAACAGCTTAGATTTATGAAAAAACTATATTTTTCATAATGATAAAAACATGTTCCACATTATTTAATATTATTATTTATGCACTGCTAAATAGATCCATTGAGTGGCGTTGGAGATCAGGTATCATACGAGCCACTTAAACGACTAGTTTGACGACATGAAACAGCTGGAAATTATCATAGGCAGCCAAATGGGCGGCACCGAATATGTGGCCGAACACCTAAGCCAACTCTTGGCGGATCAAGGCATAGAAAGTCAGTTGCACGAGCAACCGGATCTACAACATATAGATAGGGATAAACCCTGGCTGATCTGCACCTCAACTCATGGCGCAGGCGACTATCCCGATAATTTACTGGCATTTATCGAACAGTTAGACGCAAATGAACAGCTGACACAGGTTCATTTTGCGGTGATCGGCGTCGGCGATTCCAGCTATGACACCTTTAATTTTGCCGCTAAAAATATCATTTCCTTATTACAAACTAAGGGCGCGACCTTGTTATTGCCGCAATTAGAGATAGATGTGTTGGGTGAGGATCTACCAGAAGATACTGCCGAGCAATGGCTACCCAATTTGCTGCAGGCATGGAAAAGTGTATAAGGATCTTACCCAAGACTTATTCACAAAATATCGAAAAGTTAGATCCGAATGTGGATAAAGGCTTAGTATCATGAGATCCAAGGGGTGATTATGCACTTGATAAGATCTATCGCGAATTGCCCTGTGTATAAAACAGCTGTTTGATCAGAGCTTATTTACCCTTAGATCCGATCATATCTACAACTACTTGGATCGCTTAATCAGTTGAATTGATATAGTTTTTTATGGTTATCAACAGATCTTGACGTTACTAATAGTAAGATCAATAAAAGATCTCTTTAAAGATCCTTTATTTTATATATGATCCACTTTGAGATCTTGAACACTATTTAACCATTTCCCTTCCCCCATTTTCTAGGTAGAATACGCACCCTTTTCTCTTTCTCCGGTTGTAGGAAACGTTAAATGATTTTCCATGAACACTTTGATGTCATTGTTGTAGGCGGCGGTCATGCTGGCACCGAAGCAGCGTTAGCTGCGGCACGTATGGGTATGAATACCCTGCTGTTGACACATAACATGGACACCCTTGGCCAAATGTCTTGTAACCCTGCGATCGGTGGCATAGGTAAGGGTCATTTAGTTAAAGAGATCGATGCCCTAGGCGGCGCCATGGCGAAAGCCATAGATAAGGGCGGGATCCAATTCAGAACCCTGAATTCATCGAAAGGCCCAGCGGTACGTGCAACCCGAGCACAAGCGGATCGCGCTCTTTACAAAGCCGAAATCCAAGCCATTTTACAGGGTCAGGAAAACCTCAAGATCTTCCAACAGTCCTGTGATGATCTTATCGTTGAAGGCGATAAGGTAACTGGTGTTGTGACCCAGATGGGTCTGAAATTCAGCGCCCAAAGTGTGGTATTGACTGTAGGTACCTTCCTCGGTGGGCAGATCCATATCGGTTTAGAGAATTTCCAAGGTGGCCGCGCTGGTGATCCACCGTCGATCGCCTTAGCTCGTCGATTACGTGAATTACCGTTTCGCGTTGATCGCCTGAAAACAGGCACACCACCGCGTATTGATGCGCGTACGGTTGATTTCAGCAAGATGCAAACTCAGCCTGGTGATACCCCAACTCCGGTTTTCTCATTTATGGGCAAGGCCAGTGATCACCCGCAACAGATCCCTTGTTATATCACCTATACCAATGAGAAAACGCACGAGATCATTAATAACAACCTGCACCGTTCGCCCATGTATTCCGGGGTGATCGAGGGCATAGGTCCACGTTATTGTCCTTCGATTGAAGATAAGATCGTCCGTTTTGCCGATAAAGACAAACACCAGATCTTCGTTGAGCCTGAGGGCCTAACCTCTTATGAGCTCTACCCTAACGGTATTTCAACCAGCCTGCCGTTCGATGTGCAAATGGACATAGTGCGCAGCATTACCGGTTTTGAAAATGCCCATATTTGTCGTCCTGGCTATGCCATCGAGTATGATTTCTTCGACCCACGTGATCTAAAACCATCACTGGAGACCAAGTTTATCAATGGCTTGTTCTTTGCTGGTCAGATCAACGGTACTACGGGTTATGAAGAAGCCGGTGCCCAAGGTTTGATCGCCGGTATGAATGCAGCATTGCAAGTGCAAGGCAAAGATGCCTGGACACCGCGTCGTGACGAGGCTTACACAGGCGTGTTGATCGACGATCTTGCGACCTTAGGTACCAAAGAACCGTATCGCATGTTTACCTCGCGTGCCGAATACCGCTTGTTGCTGCGTGAAGACAATGCCGATTTGCGTCTTACCGCCAAGGGCCGTGAACTTGGCCTGATCTGCGATGAGCGCTGGGCGGCGTTTAATGACAAGCTGGAAGTGATGGAGCAGGAAACTCAGCGTATTCGTTCAACCTGGATCCACAAAGATCACCCGGCGTTGGATTCTGTTAATGCCCTGCTGAAAGCGCCTTTAACCCGTGAAGCGAGTTTGGAAGAGCTGATCCGTCGCCCTGAAATTGATCACAAGGCGCTTTATGCTATTACCGGTCTTGAGTCACCGTCAAGCAACGAAGCTGCTCTTGAGCAGGTGGCGATTCAAACCAAGTACGCCGGTTATATCGCCCGTCAGCAGGATGAGATAGCCAAGCAGCTGCGCCATGAGCAAACCTTGTTGCCAAAAGACTTCGATTACAGCCAGGTTTCCGGCCTGTCGAACGAAGTAGTCGCCAAACTGACCGACGCTCGCCCAGACACTATCGGCCAGGCATCGCGTATTTCTGGTATTACTCCAGCGGCGATTTCGTTATTATTGGTCTATCTCAAGAAGCAAGGAATGTTACGCAAATCGGCGTAACCAAGGGCAAGCGTGTTAGAAAACAAATTTAAACAATTGCTGGCTAAGGCCAGCATTTCTCTTAGTGAGCAACAAATCCAGCAATTACTTGCCTATGTTGCTTTGCTGGACAAGTGGAACAAAGCCTACAACCTCACCTCGATTCGCGATCCTAAAGACATGCTGATCAAGCACATCATGGATAGCCTGGTTGTGGCCGAGCATCTGAAAGGTCAACACTACATCGATGTGGGCACCGGCCCAGGTCTGCCCGGCATGGTATTGGCCATCGCCCTGCCCGATACTGAGTTCGTCTTACTTGACAGTCTTGGTAAGCGCGTTACCTTCTTAAAGCAGGTAAAACATGAACTTGGGCTAAAAAATGTTACCCCGGTGCAGAGTCGAGTTGAAGAATATCAGCCAAGTGTTAAATTAGATGGGGTGCTATCTCGCGCCTTTGCCTCTATTGATGATATGCTGCATTGGTGCGCGCATTTAATAGATCAGGACGGACGCTTTATCGCGCTTAAAGGTCAGTACCCTGAGCAGGAATTGGCACACCTTCCCGACGGCTTCTCTTTTGAACAAAACATTGAGCTTAGGGTTCCTGAATTAGAGGGCGAGCGCCATCTTATAATTCTAAAAAAAGATTAATTGGCGAGGATCAACGTGGCTAAAGTCATTGCTATTGCAAACCAAAAAGGTGGTGTGGGTAAAACCACCACGGCCGTAAATTTGGCGGCCTCAATGGCTGCGACCAAACGCAAGGTGTTGCTGATCGATCTCGATCCTCAGGGCAATGCCACCATGGGCAGCGGCGTTGATAAATACGATGACGTTGCTACCGTCTATGATCTGCTGATCGAAGACAAACCCTTCGAAGAGGTGGTGATCACGAAAACTTCAGGCGAGTATCATCTGATCGCCGCTAACGGCGATGTGACCGCGGCGGAAGTCAAACTGATGGAATTGTTCGCCCGCGAAGTGCGCTTGCGCAATGCCCTGGAAAAGATCCTGGCCGACTACGAGTATATTTTTATCGACTGTCCGCCGTCGCTGAACATGTTGACCGTCAACGCCATGGCCGCCGCCGATTCTGTGCTGGTGCCCATGCAGTGTGAATATTATGCCTTGGAAGGGATCACCGCCTTGATGGGCACCATAGAGCAGTTAGCGCAACTGGTTAACCCCAAATTACAGATTGAAGGCATTTTGCGAACCATGTACGATCCGCGCAACCGCCTTGCCAACGATGTTTCCGAACAGCTGAAACAGCATTTTGGCGATAAGGTTTATCGGACCGTTGTTCCGCGCAATGTTCGCCTTGCCGAAGCGCCCAGCTTTGGTGCCCCGGCCATGTATTACGACAGAGCTTCTGCGGGAGCCAAGGCGTATCTTGCCTTAGCCGGTGAAATGCTGCGCCGCAAAGAAAAACAAACATCTGCAGTCGCCTAAATCTAGAGGTAAGCGAATCAATGTCTGCTAAAAAACGTGGATTAGGAAGGGGCCTGGACGCCCTGCTCACGTCGTCAAAACCCGTTGCACCTGGCTCAGAGCAAAGCGCCAACGAGGGGCCGAGCGAGCAAGCCGTTAAAGGCGAATTGCAAAAGCTGGCGATCGAGTTTTTACGTCCCGGCAAGTATCAGCCGCGCAAGGATATGGCCGAAGACGCTCTTGAAGAGCTGGCCAGCTCGATTCGTGCCCAAGGTATTATTCAACCAATCGTGGTGCGCCAACTAGGCGAACAGCAGTACGAAATCATTGCCGGTGAGCGTCGCTGGCGTGCAGCACAACTGGCTAAGCTGGATATGGTGCCTTGTTTAATCAAGGATGTTGCCGACGAAGCCGCTGTAGCCATTGCCCTGATTGAAAACATTCAACGTGAAGACCTCAATGCCATGGAAGAAGCCATTGCTTTGGAGCGTTTAATTGAAGAGTTTTCACTGACGCATCAACAGGTTGCTGATGCGGTGGGTAAATCCCGTACCACGGTGACTAACCTGCTGCGTCTGAACAACCTCAACGATGATGTAAAAATCATGTTAGAGCATGGCGATATCGAAATGGGTCATGCCCGTTGCCTGTTGGCGCTCAGTGGTGAAGCGCAATCTGAGGCCGCCCGCAGCGCCGTAGCCAAGGCTTTAACCGTGCGCGAAACGGAAAAACTGGTGCGTTCTCTGCTGGAACCCACAGAAAAGCCTGTTAAAAAAGAAAAAGACCCAGACGTCAAACAGTTAGAGCAAAAACTCCAAGATAATCTCGGTGCCAAGGTTGAAATTAACTACAACCAGAAAGGTAAGGGTAAGTTGGTGATTTCTTACACTAATTTAGACGAGCTTGAAGGCATTTTAGAGCGTATCGACCCGCAGCGAAATCAGGTTTAATAATCCCCTTCTCGCCCCCGTGATCACGGGGGTGAAATTGACACAATTTCATCTTGCTCAAGTTGCAAATTGGCCAGAAATCAGTATAATTTCGCCAGTTTTAGCACCCTAATGAAACTTAACGTAATTAAGGTTAATGGAAAGTGACGCAAAGGTTATCTGGCCCATATCGCCGAGCCGCATTAAAAGGCGTTCTTCTTCAGGGTGTCGTAGCAATCATAGCTGCAGTAATAGTTTTAGTAGGTTGGGAAGTAGATGCCGCGGTTTCAGCATTGGCTGGTGGACTGGTGGCGGTACTTCCTAACTTTTTATTTGCCATCTATGCGTTTCGTTATGTGGGCGCGAGCAAGGCAAAACAAGTGTATGCCTCATTTAAAAGGGGCAACGGATTAAAATTTTTGCTAACGATTTTCTTGTTCGCACTAATATTTAAGCTTTATCCGGTAGTGGCGTTGCCATTTTTCTTCGGTTTTATATTAGTGACGTTTGCACAGTGGTTAGCGCCGATTTTTTTTAATCATTAACTTTTGGGATAAAACATGGCTGCAGGTGAAGAACTTACCTTAACGGGTTACATCCAGCACCATTTAACTAACGGTCAAGTCAGTATTGGCGATGGTTGGTTTTGGAAGCTGAATGTAGATACCCTCGCATGGTCTATCGGTCTTGGACTGATTTTCTTATGGATCTTTAAGCGCGCTGCGAACAAAGCATCGCTTGGTGTTCCTGGGAAATTTCAGTGCTTTATCGAGATGGTCGTTGAATTCGTTGATCAAAACGTGAGAGACACCTTTCACGGTAGAAGTCGACTAATCGCTCCTCTTGCTCTGACGATTTTCGTCTGGGTATTCCTAATGAACTTAATGGACTTGATCCCAGTTGATTTCCTTCCTGCACTTGCGGGTCAAATCGGCGTATTGTCAGGTGCTGTAGAGAGTTCTCACGATGTTTACATGAAGGTGGTACCAACAACCGACCTTAACCTGACGCTAGCGCTGGGTATCGGTGTGTTCGCACTTATCATCTTCTACTCGATTCGTGTTAAGGGCTTAATGGGCTTTATCAAGGAGCTAACGCTTCACCCATTCAGTTCTAAAAACATGGTTGTTCAAGCTCTATTTATTCCGGTTAACTTCATTCTAGAGTTCGTAACTCTGATTGCTAAGCCGGTTTCATTGGGCTTACGTCTATTCGGTAACCTTTATGCTGGTGAACTTATCTTCATCCTGATTGCAGCAATTGGCTTGTTCCAATTACCACTGCACTTTGTATGGGCGGTATTCCACATCCTGGTTATCGTATTGCAAGCATTCATCTTCATGATGCTGACAATTGTTTACCTGAGCATGGCGTCTGAAGACAACCATTAAGAACCGGCTCAAAAAAGATTTTTTTAACTTTAACTTTAATCATTTACAAAAATATTGGAGACAATAATGGAAATCGTACTAGGCCTTAAATATATCGCTGTTGCCCTACTTATCGGTTTTGGTGCCCTTGGTACTGCTATCGGTTTCGGTAACCTAGGTGGTAAATTCCTAGAATCAGCTGCTCGCCAGCCTGAGCTTGCACCTCAACTACAAGTTAAAATGTTCATCGTAGCTGGTCTTATCGATGCGATCGCTATGATCGGTGTAGGTATCGGTCTATACCTATTGTTCGCTGCTTAATATTAGATAAGACATTTAACGCGAACATAAATTGACTTGTAAGGAGGAGCGGACGTGAGTTTAAACGCCACTCTAATTGGTGAATTAATCGCTTTCATCGTTTTTGTATGGTTCTGCATGAAGTTCGTGTGGCCACCACTAAACGGTGCAATCGAGGCTCGCCAAAAGAAAATCGAAGATGGTTTAGCTGCCTCTGACAAAGCTGAAAAAGATCTTGAGCTTGCTCGTAAAAAAGCAACCGAGCAACTTAAAGAAGCTAAAGCAGAAGCCGCTGATATCATCGAGCAAGCTAAAAAGCGTGCGACGCAAATCGTTGACGAAGAGACAACTCGTGGTCACGAAGAGCGTGAAAAAATCATTGCTCAAGGTCATTCAGAAATCGAAGCCGAGCGTAACCGTGCCAAAGAAGAACTGCGTAAGCAGGTTGCTTCTCTAGCGGTTATCGGTGCCGAGAAGATCTTAGAGCGCGAAATCAATGAAGCCGCACATAGCGACATAGTTGAAAAACTTGTTGCCGAGCTTTAATAGGAGGGTATGAGCATGTCTGAACTGACTACTATCGCTCGCCCATACGCTAAAGCGGCTTTTGAATTTGCCGTTGATAAAGGCGCGGTTGATGCCTGGAACGAGATGTTGTTTTTCGTTGGTGAAGTAGCCAAGAATGAACAAGTAGCTCGTTTCCTGTCGAGCAGCGCCTCTGCTGATAAACAAGCTGAAACTATCATTCAGATTTGTGCAGAGCAACTCAACGAATATGGCCAGAACCTGGTAAAGGTAATGGCCGAAAATGGACGTTTAGTCGCCCTACCGGCGGTTGCACAATTATTCGCTGAATTTAAAGCGGATTATGACAAAGAAATCGACGTTGACGTCGTTTCTGCAACCGACCTTGCTGCAGCGCAGCAAGAGAAACTAGTCGCGGCACTTGAAAAACGTTTCGCACGCAAAGTTAAGCTGAATTGTAGTGTTGATAACTCGGTTGTTGGTGGTCTGGTAATTAGAGCCGGCGACACCGTAATCGATGGCAGTATCAGCGGCAAACTTAGCCGTTTGGCCACTACACTACAATCGTAATTGGGAAGAAGAGCATGCAACTTAATTCCACTGAAATTTCTGATCTGATCAAAAAACGTATTGAGCAGTTCGAAGTTGTAAGTGAAGCTCGTAACGAAGGTACTATCGTATCTGTTACTGACGGTATCATCCGCATCCACGGTCTAGCTGACTGTATGCAAGGTGAGATGATTGAGCTTCCTGGCAACCGTTATGCTATCGCACTAAACCTTGAGCGCGACTCAGTAGGTGCAGTAGTAATGGGTCCATACGCAGACCTTAAAGAAGGCGTAAAAGTACAATCTACTGGTCGTATCCTTGAAGTACCTGTTGGTCGTGGTCTACTTGGTCGTGTTGTTAACACACTAGGTGCTCCTATCGATGGTAAAGGTGCTCTAGATAACGACGGTTTCGAACCAGTTGAAAAAATCGCACCAGGCGTAATCGAGCGTCAATCAGTAGATGAGCCAGTACAAACTGGTTATAAGTCTATCGATGCGATGATTCCAGTTGGTCGTGGTCAGCGTGAGCTTGTAATCGGCGACCGTCAGACTGGTAAAACTGCACTAGCTATCGATGCTATCATCAACCAAAAAGGCACAGGCGTTAAGTGTGTGTACGTAGCGGTTGGTCAAAAAGCATCTACTATCGCTAACGTAGTACGTAAACTTGAAGAGCACGGTGCACTTGAGAACACTATTGTTGTTGTTGCATCTGCTTCTGAATCAGCAGCGCTACAATTCCTAGCGCCATTCGCTGGTTGTACTATGGGTGAATACTTCCGCGACCGCGGTGAAGACGCACTAATCGTATATGATGATCTTTCTAAGCAAGCTGTTGCTTACCGTCAGATCTCACTACTACTTAAGCGTCCACCAGGCCGTGAAGCTTACCCAGGTGACGTATTCTATCTTCACTCACGTCTTCTAGAGCGTGCATCACGTGTAAACGCTGATTACGTTGAGAAGTTCACCAATGGTGAAGTGAAAGGTAAAACAGGTTCACTGACGGCTCTGCCTATCATTGAAACTCAAGGTGGTGACGTTTCTGCGTTCGTACCTACAAACGTTATCTCAATCACCGACGGTCAGATCTTCCTAGAAACTGACTTGTTCAACGCAGGTATCCGTCCGGCCGTTAACGCTGGTATCTCGGTATCTCGTGTAGGTGGTGCAGCGCAAACTAAAATCGTTAAGAAACTAGGTGGTGGTATCCGTCTAGCGCTAGCTCAGTACCGTGAACTAGCGGCGTTCTCTCAGTTCGCTTCTGACCTTGACGATGCAACTCGTGCCCAGCTTGAGCACGGTGAGCGCGTAACAGAGCTAATGAAGCAGAAACAGTACGCACCTATGTCTGTTGCGGAAATGTCTCTGTCGCTATTTGCTGCTGAAAAGGGCTATCTGAAAGACATCGAAATCGCGAAAATCATGGATTTCGAAGCGGCTCTTATCTCATATGCAAACAGCACATACGCAGAGCTAATGGCTGAAATCAATGAAACTGGTAACTACAACGCCGAGATCGAAGCGCAGCTGAAAGAACTTCTAGAGAAGTTCAAGTCTACGCAAACTTGGTAATTAGTTATGAACGGTGAGTTTTAATTTTAAAACTCACCCAGATTCGGAGAAAGAGTCATGGCCAGCGGAAAAGAGATAAAAAGCAAGATCGGGAGTATCAAGAATACTCAGAAGATCACTAGCGCTATGGAAATGGTTGCCGCTTCTAAAATGAAGAAGGCGCAAGACCGTGTGGCTTCAAGCCGTCCATACGCTGAAAACTTACGCAAAGTGATCGGTCATGTTGCTAATGCTAGCCTCGAATATCGCCATGCCTATTTGGAAGAGCGTGAGGTCAAGCGCGTTGGTTATATCGTCATCTCTACCGACCGTGGTTTATGTGGTGGCTTGAACTCTAACGAGTTCAAGAAAGTAGCTTTAGAAGTCAAAGCGTGGAAAGAAAAGGGCGTATCTGCGGATTTCGCCGTACTAGGTAGCAAGGCTGCCGGTTTCTTCCAGCGTTTTGGTGGCTCATTGCTCGCCAAAAAATCAGGTCTAGGCGATGCGCCTTCAGTGCAGGACGTAATTGGTCCTGTAAAGGTTATGCTTGATGCATACAACGAAGGCAAATTAGACCGCTTGTTTGTTGTTTACAACAAGTTTGTAAACACCATGAAGCAAGAACCAACAATCGATCAATTGTTGCCTTTGCCGAAAACAGAAAGCGAAGAACTAGCACACCGCTGGGACTACATCTACGAGCCAGATCCAAAAGCACTTTTGGAAACACTAATGGTTCGCTTTGTAGAATCTCAGGTATATCAAGGTGTGGTTGAAAATGCTGCCTCTGAGCAGGCCGCCCGTATGGTTGCGATGAAAGCCGCAACAGATAACGCAGGCGACCTGATGGATGAGTTACAGCTTGTTTATAACAAGGCTCGTCAGGCCGCAATCACACAAGAAATCAGTGAGATTGTTGGCGGATCAGCAGCAGTTTAATGCTTCGGGCAAAGATTAACGAGAGGAATAGACATGAGTTTAGGTAAGGTCGTCCAAATTATCGGCGCCGTTGTGGACATCGAGTTCCCACAAGACAGCGTGCCTGCCGTATATGACGCACTAAAAGTTACAGACGGCGACCTAGCAGGTCTGACACTAGAAGTTCAGCAGCAGCTAGGTGGCGGTGTGGTACGTGGTATCGCACTTGGTACTACTGACGGTCTACGTCGTGGTACAGCAGTAGAAAACACAGGTGAAGCGATCAAGGTTCCAGTAGGTAAAGCTACTCTTGGCCGCATCATGAACGTACTAGGTGAAGCAATTGACGAAGCTGGCCCAATCGGCGAAGAAGAGCGTATGTCAATTCACCGCGAAGCACCTTCGTACGAAGATCAATCAAGCTCGGTAGAACTACTTGAGACTGGTATCAAAGTAATCGACCTAGTATGTCCATTCGCTAAGGGTGGTAAAGTAGGTCTATTCGGTGGTGCTGGTGTAGGTAAAACCGTAAACATGATGGAACTTATCCGTAACATCGCGATCGAGCACAGCGGTTACTCTGTATTCGCCGGTGTTGGTGAGCGTACTCGTGAGGGTAACGACTTCTATCACGAAATGAACGATTCAAACGTACTTGATAAAGTATCGCTTGTATACGGTCAGATGAACGAGCCACCGGGTAACCGTCTACGTGTTGCTTTGACTGGTCTAACTATGGCAGAGAAGTTCCGTGACGAAGGTCGTGACGTTCTTTTCTTCGTAGATAACATCTACCGTTACACGCTTGCCGGTACTGAGGTATCAGCACTATTAGGTCGTATGCCTTCAGCGGTAGGTTACCAGCCAACTCTTGCAGAAGAGATGGGTGTACTACAGGAGCGTATCGCGTCTACTAAGACTGGTTCAATCACTTCAATCCAAGCGGTATACGTACCTGCGGATGACTTGACTGACCCATCTCCGGCGACTACTTTCGCCCACTTAGATGCGACAGTTGTACTTTCTCGTGATATCGCAGCACTAGGTATCTACCCTGCTGTTGACCCACTTGATTCAACTTCACGTCAGCTTGATCCGCTAGTAATCGGTCAAGAGCACTACGATACAGCTCGTGGCGTTCAAACCGTACTACAGCGTTATAAAGAGCTGAAAGACATCATCGCCATCCTAGGTATGGACGAGCTGTCTGATGAAGATAAGCAAGTGGTATCACGTGCTCGTAAAATCCAGCGTTTCCTATCTCAGCCGTTCTTCGTTGCTGAGGTATTCACAGGTTCACCTGGTAAATACGTTTCACTAAAAGACACCATTGCTGGCTTTAAAGGCATTCTAAACGGTGAGTTCGACGACATGCCAGAGCAAGCGTTCTACATGGTTGGCTCAATCGAAGAAGCGCAAGAAAAAGCGAAAAGCATGTAATTAGGAGGGGAGTATGGCAGCTATGACCGTACATCTTGATGTAGTTAGCGCAGAAGGAAACTTGTTTTCCGGTCGTGTAGAGACACTTCAAGTGACAGGTAGTGAAGGTGAATTGGGTATTTACCCAGGTCACGCGCCGCTACTAACTGCCCTGAAACCTGGTATGGTGCGTTTGGTTAAGCAACTAGGTGGTGAAGAAATCATCTATGTTGCTGGCGGTACACTTGAGGTTCAACCTCATAGCGTAACCGTGCTGGCTGATATTGCCGTTCGAGCTGAAGAGCTGGACGAGCAAGCAGCAGAGCAAGCTCAACGCGAAGCGCAAGAGCAAATGGATAAAGCACAAAGCGGCGAATTGGATTACCAAAAAGCGGCAGTGCAACTAGAAGAAGCGCTTGCGCAACTTCGTGTTATCCGCCAATTGCGCAATAGCTAATGCTATCGACCGAAAAGGTTTGCAAAAACCCACGCTAACAGCGTGGGTTTTTTTATGCCTGTTCGTTCAATGTTCATAGTGAAGCAGTTACAATATTGCCAATTTGTACACAATGGTACAGTTTTGGCGTTGGTGAAGGCTTGTATGAGCTTTGCTCTATCCAGACACAGGACGTGCTGATTTAAAGCGCCACACTGAATCATGTGACAGTGGATGCGAAAAAAGGATATTAGAATGAATTTGACCACAGTTATTTTGGCCGCGGGTAAGGGAACTCGCATGCGCTCGAAGCTTCCCAAGGTATTGCACCCAATCGCCGGTAAGCCTATGGTGCAGCACGTTATCGATAATGCCAAAGCCCTTGGCGCTAAAGCCACGAATCTGGTTTATGGCCATGGCGGCGAGATGCTGCAACAGCAATTGACCGGTAATGAGTTGAACTGGGTTCTTCAGGCCGAGCAGCTTGGTACAGGCCACGCAGTCGCGGTGGCCAAAGAGCACATTGCGGACAATGATACCGTGCTTATTCTTTATGGTGATGTGCCGCTTACGAAGAAATCGACCTTGGAAAAACTCTTGGCAGCAACACCTGAACGTGGTTTGGCCGTATTAACCGTAGATCTTGAAAACCCGACCGGCTATGGTCGTATGCTGCGTGAAAATGGCAAACTGGTTGGTATCGTTGAGCAAAAAGACGCGACCCCTGAGCAACTGGCCATCACAGAAATCAATACCGGTATCATGGCCTGTAACGGCGGTCTGTTGAAAAAGTGGTTAGGCAATCTTTCCAATAACAATGCCCAAGGCGAGTACTATCTTACGGATATCGTCGCCATGGCGCACGCTGAGGGCGTAGAGATCAGTTCAAGCCAGCCGGAGCACCCCATGGAAGTGGAAGGTGCTAATAACCGCGTACAGCTCGCTCAGTTAGAGCGTGCGTATCAAGCATGGCAAGCCGAAGAGCTGATGATTAACGGCGCCAGCCTGGCCGATCCTGCCCGTATCGATGTGCGCGGCACGGTCACCACGGGCCAGGACGTACAAATTGACGTAAACGTTATTTTCGAAGGCAACGTAGAGCTGGGCGACGATGTGATCATTGGCCCTAACTGTGTGCTGAAAAACTGTAAAATTGGTGATGGTGTGGTGATCAAGGCCAATACCCTGATTGAAGATGCCACAGTGGCCGCCAAATGTACCCTGGGCCCATTTGCACGCCTGCGCCCGGGTGCGGTGATGGAGGAAGACTCGCACATAGGTAACTTTGTGGAGATGAAGAAATCACGACTTGGCAAGGGTTCAAAGGCAAACCATTTGACCTACCTTGGCGATGCGCAAATCGGCGAGAAGGTAAATATCGGCGCCGGTACCATTACCTGTAACTATGATGGCGTGAACAAGTCGCAAACCATTATCGGCGACAACGCCTTTATCGGTTCTAACTCATCGCTGGTGGCCCCGGTTGAGATCGGCAACACCGCCACCGTGGGTGCTGGCTCGGTAGTAACCGCTAAGGTGGGTGATAACCAGTTGGCCGTAGCTCGCGCAAAACAGCGCAACCTGGATGGCTGGCAACGCCCGGTTAAGAAGAGCTAAAAGCCCTTCCATCATATAAAAAAGAGCCGCTTTTGTTAGCGGCTTTTTTTTATCTCACCCAGCAACAAATGTCACAAAGTGCATCAAAGTGTCTTTTTTATTACCAGTAAATTGCAGGTATATGAATAAAACATAACCATCGGCGTGGGGAAGTTATTACAACTTCATTACAAAAAATAAACAACACCGAAGGTTAAGTATGTTTAACTTGAAAAAAGTCTCCTTTATGGTGGCTTCAGCCTTGTATATCGGCAGTTCAGCGGCCAGTGCCGTGAATGCTTCTGCCGAGCAATGGGTTGCACCATCATCAGACTACGCGCCAAAACCTATGATTGAAGAAATGCATTGGTCGGGCGACGTTGCTCAAACTGTAAAAAAACAGGGAAAGATCTTCCGCGCGGAAGAGGGTGTGCATGGTGAGCATACATATATTGTCGAGCTAGAGGATGCGCCACTGTCGGCGTACGATGGTCAAATTAAAGGTCTGGCTGAAACAAAATCAGTCGTAACCAGTGCTCGCACTCAACAAGGCCAGCCCCTGAACCTAAATACACAGGAACTTTCTAGTTATAACAAATACCTGAGCTCTCAGCGTCAAAACTTCATTACCCAAGCCAGCGCTTTGCAAGGCTTAAGCGTGAATGTTGAGCGCTCCTACTCGGTGGCAATTAATGCCTTCACCACCAGCATGACGCAAGACGAAGCGATGCGTTTGGCTAAAGTACCGGGTGTAAAACGCATTACCCGCTCAAAAGTGTATGAACTTTCAACCTTTAACACCATTGAACAAACAGGTGCGAAGCAACTATGGGCTAATGCTTTTGGTGGCGGCTCTAATAAAGGTGAAGGCATGGTTGTGGGTGTAATTGATACTGGTATCAATTCAGACCACCCATCTTTTGCTGAAGTGGGTGGTGATGGCTATGTTCACGAAAATCCACTAGGTGAAACATTCTTGGGTGACTGTGCGAGCGCTGCATTCTCAGACAAGTGTAATAACAAGCTAATTGGTATTTACTCTTACCCTGAAATCACCAATACCTACAGTGATCCTGTGTTTGCAGAGTCGCGCCCGGCCTATGGTGAAGACTATAACAGCCACGGTTCACACGTAGCGGGTACTGCAGCGGGTAACATTCTTTATGATGTACCATTCAAGCTAGCGGACGCTGCGGCGCAATCAACGGGTGTGGCAACGGATCTGGTCTTTGAAGAAGTATCTGGTATGGCACCACACGCTAATATCATCTCTTACCAGGTATGTTGGCCAGGCGGTTCGGGCGACCCCTATGCGGGCTGTCCAACAACCACTATTCTGGCGGCTATTGAGCAATCGATCATCGACAATGTTGATGTACTGAATGCGTCACTGGGTGGTCTTGAAGAAGATCCTTGGCTAGACCCAATTGAACAAGCATTCTTCAATGCTGCCAATGCCGGTGTATTCGTTGCCGTAGCTGCGGGTAACTCAGGCCCTGAATTAAGCACAGCCGACCACTCATCACCTTGGGTAACTACGGTTGCTGCTCATTCACCGTCTTCAATTGTTGACTTCGGTGCAAAGTCGTTGGCAAACATGTCCGGCGGTGACACTGCTGCGCCGGCCGCTATCAAGGGTTACTCTTCAACATTTGAAGAAGTGACAGGCCTTATTGTTAAGGCGGAAAACTTTGAGAACCCGGGTACAAACTCATTCAACATCGCGGATTGTGATATCCCATTCCCTGCTGGTACATTTGATTTAGCGGATGACCCGGCCACGGTAGATATCGATGAAAGCACACAAGACGTGATTGTTACCTGTCGTCGTAGCTCGCGTCCGCTGTACGAAAAAGCAAATAACGTTGCAGCGGGTGGTGCTGAAGGTGTCATCATTTACAACCGCTTTAGCTTCCAGGATAGCGCATCTATTCCAGTGCTTCCGCACCCATTACCGGCAATTCATATTACCAATGCCGATAGTACTGAGCTTCTCAATTGGCTGGACTCAGGCTCAGGTCATATGGGTACAGTCACCGGTGCCCAGAGTGAGATTGTGCCGGTAGACAAAGAGCGCGTAGCCTACTTCTCAGGCCGTGGCCCATCTTATTTTGGTATCGATACCATGCTGGTGGATATCGCAGCACCGGGTGTAGATATCTATGCGCCGAGCTCGGATGATCAGCCATTCACCAACAACCCACGCACCGCTGATTGGCAAACCATGTCGGGTACCTCAATGGCGAGTCCGACGTTGCCGGTGCCGCTGCCTTGCTACAACAATCTCACCCGGAGTGGTCTGTATCTCAGGTGCAATCGGCATTGATGTTAACTGCTGGTAACGATCTAACCAATGCTCGTTTCCTAAGCAACTATAAAGATGATGGTATCAAGTCGAGCTTACAAGACATGGGTGCGGGCCGCATGCGTGTTGAGTTGGCCGACAAAGCAGGCCTAACCCTGCATCAAGATATCGCCGATATGGCCGATGCCAACCCGTCAACGGGTGGTCACGCAGAAGACCTGAACACAGCCTATGTTGTGGATAATACATGTCCAACAAGCTGTACATTCGTGCGTGAGTTCACTGCGACAGAAGACGCAAGTTGGACGGTACACACTGAAGAGTGGATTGGTGCCTTCGAATTAACTGCTGAGCCGGCACAATTTGATATTAAAGCCGGTGAAACGCAGCAAATCGTTATTACCGCCACCAGTAAGCCGCACTCAAGTGCAGCTAGCTACATAGATCTAAGTGGTAACCAAGGCCAAGTGACGCTGGTTTCCAACAACAGTGCTTCACCTGTACTTGAATTGCCAGTATGGACTTTCACTGGTGACCGCGGTCTTCCTGACTACGTTAAAGTTGAGGCACACCGTACTTCTGCTGCTATCGAAGTAGGTCCATTCAATACCGCAGAAGTAACAGACTTCACAGCACGTAGCTACGGCATGGTTAAAGGTGATGCGAAGACCCTTAAATTCTTCTCAGATCCAACCGCTGGAGACCCATTTGATCTTCATGAAGAAGAAGGTGAAATGGTTAACATTAACCACGTCGAGTGGACACAAGTGCCTGAAGGCAGCAAGATGTACAGCGCGAGCGTGGTTGGCGCTGGTATCACTGAGCGTATGATCCTCTTTACAGGTCAGGACGCCAATGGTGATGGTATGGCCAGCATGGACGAAGTGCTTTGTATGTCTACCAACTACAACATCAACAACTTCTGTAACATCGTTGAGCCGAATGCGGGTGATTATTTCACTGTGTTTATGAGCACAGCCTATGTTCCTTACGGTGAAGTAGATGAAGGCCGTGATGTGACCATAGCAACCGGTGTTGTAGGTCAGGATATGGGTGGCTTGGTTGTTAGTGCCGAGCAGCAAATTTCTGGCTACGAACAATACAATGTCAATCTTGCGTACAACCTACCAGAAATGGAAATCGGTGATATCTACTTTGGTGGTTTCGACCTTGGTTCAAACCCTGAAGATGCAGGTAACCTAGGTTATGTACCTGTACTTGTCACGCAAATTGATGATGACGTTACCTTCACTGCAGACAAGCACAAGGCGAGCCCAGGCGATGTTGTTAACTTCACCGTTGATGTGATTGCTAACAATGAAACGCAGGCGCGCAACTTTGCGTTGACCACTGAATTCCCTGAAGGCATTCAGATCATTGCCGACAGTATTGTTTCTACGGCTTCTACACCTGTGACACCTGAAGTAACAGATAACATGTTGTCATTGGTTGGTGTACAGGACACAACTAAAGACGTTGTCCGTAACTACATCATTACAACTAATATCACGGATCAGAGCTGTTCACTGTTAGCGGGTAACTCACCGTACCCGGATTATCTGAACTTGCGTGACCTAGGTTGGCGCACGCTTGAAGGTGTAGAAGGTAATTACAGAAACGAATATAAGTACTCATTTAAAGAATTGATGCAAACCGATATGGATGTGAAGTTCCCATTCTTTAACAAGTATCACTTCGACTCAATCAAGCTAAACCCAGCAGGTCTGGTAACCTTTGGTGATACGGGCCGTACAACGCCGTTCCACGTTGAATTCCCACGTGCAGCGAGCATGCCGCCTCCGCCACCTTACATCATCGCGCCTTTCTGGGTAGGTGATAACACTATTCCTGAGCGCATTGACGCAAGCTCTCGTGTTGAAGGCGATCCTAATGCGGGTATCACGCCAACCTTTACTTACTCACGTGAGTGGTTAGTACTGGAGTGGGATAACGTTGAGCGTACTTACACCGACGGTCAAAGTGTCGACTTTGAAATGTTTATGCGTATGGGCATCAACTATGAGCCGGGTGAGTACGAGCTGATGTTTGCTTACGACAACGTTAATCTGGTTGATAATCAGGGCTCTATCGGCTTTAAAGCTGCCGATGGTCGCATCTTAGTCAATGGTGACATCCCAATGGATGTAAATATTGGTGATGGTTTCGCTTATGACAACATCAACGACCTTGTACATGACGGCTTAGTAGTTTGTATGGACTACACAGGTCCAGAAATCTCTAAGTTCAGTGTGAGCTTTGATGCCTATGTTTCTGAAAAAGCAGCTAATCAGGTACATACATTGTACGTGAACAATGGCCTTGAAGGTTCAGACACCGAGCGCTTGAGCGTAGATCTAGAGGTAATGGGTAACATCACCTTGGTAGACTTAAAAGACCTTTCTGTTGCTGAGAACGAGTCTGTCAGCTTCGATGTTATCTACGCAGATAAAAACGGGGTGAGTAATGAAATCCTGGTAACCGGTGACAACGTAGCCGCGCAAGTGAGTGGCCATGACTCTGGTTCAGCCGTGACCTTAACACCGACTGCTAACTTCCACGGTGAAACCGAAATTACCGTGACGGTTAAAGACAGTGTTAACGGCACCGATATGGCCTCGCAAACCTTTATGCTAATGGTGGTTTCCGATGGCGAAGAGCTAGGTTGTACCGACCCTACAGCAACTAACTTTGATGTGTTAGCCAATACTGATGACGGTAGCTGTACATATCCAGAGCCAGTTGAAGTGTTAGGTTGTACTGACCCAGCCGCAACTAACTACGATGCATCGGCTGACACTGATGATGGTAGCTGTACATATCCAGTACAAGTAACGCCTGAAGAGCCAGTGAAAGCAAAATCATCAGGTGGTTCTATGGCCTGGATGTTATTGCTATTCATGCCGTTAGCACTGCTTCGCAGAGCTCGTAACGGTTAACTTTCATAGACCCTAGTAAGTAAAAGCCAATTGGAAACAATTGGCTTTTTTTCTTACCCACCAGCACATTTTTTTCTTATTAATAGAGTTTCTAAATTGTTACAAAAGTGTACATTAATTGCGTTGACTGGCACCCCCCCTCGGGCGATGCTGCTACCTCAATTAAAGCGGTGTTTTTCATTAATGAGAGTCGGTAGCAAGGTGAATAAGGCGGGGCTATTTCTGATAATTGCGCTATTGAGTGGCGCTGTGAGTGCGAGTGAAGAAACTATCTACACCGCTCAATCAGGATGGCAGTTTGGTCTTAGCGCCGGTTATGGTGAGATCGAGAACCCGATTCATGATGCCGATGATATTCCCTTGTATGTGATCCCTAAAGTCGAAGTGTTTTATGGCGACTTTGCCTTTAGCAATTTTGAACTATCTTGGACACCCCTGAGTAACGACAACCACCAGCTGTCCTTCATCAGTAAAATGAATCGTGATGGTTTGTATTTTATTGATAGCCTGGCAGCGAGCTCGGTTGTTGCTTCTTTGACGTCCACCGTGAGGCCAGGGGCGCCGCGCCCGCCCAGCACCCAGCAAGAGCCACAACAACCCAAAGTATCGAAAAGAGTGGGGGATATCACCAAAATACCCGATCGGGAGTTATCCTTTTTGGCTGGCGCCCAGTACCTCTTTGATTGGCAGCAATGGCGTCTTAGTGCGAGCTATTTTACTGAAGTGACCAATTATCACCATGGTCAAGAAGGCGCGCTGGTGCTTTCTCGTTATCAGCGGTGGCATAAGCATTTACTCGTTGCCGCGGCTGAGCTTCAATACCAGAGTAATGAAATAACCAAATACTATTATGGCAGTCACCGCCAGGAAATTGCCGCTGGTTTTTCGTTGTATCAGCCACAGCATGCGTTCAATAAAGGCCTGCAGCTAACCTACCAATATCAAATTAACGAAGATTGGCGATTTATTTCCGATCTTAAATGGCAGGTGCTAGACAGTGAAATTGCCGACAGTCCGCTAGTATCGAAGCAACATTTGCTTTCTTACTACGCCGGGGTGGCTTGGAGTTTCTGATGAGTCAACGTGTGGCGATGCAGCTTTTCATAACCCTGGTCACCTTGCTTATGCACAGCGGCAACGCCAGCGCGCTTGAAAAGCACTATATCAAGGCGAAGCCGGGAACCTGCGTGACCACTCAAACCAGTTGCCAGATAAACCTATTATTAAGTTGGCAAGGAGAGCCTACCACGACCTATTGCTTGCAGGTGGAAGCCGGTGAGCCAAAACTAATTTGCGACGTCCCCAATCGTGCTCAGCACTATAAATTGTCATTGGAAGCAGCGTCCGATGTGATGATTTACCTAGTGCGTAAGCAAGATAAGCAGCGAGTTGCACAGGTGATGATCGACGTGCAACGTCACTTTCTAAATCAAAAGCGTCGCAAGGTAGCTTGGAGTATTTTTTAATGAGTGAACAACAAAAATCTATTCTTTATGTCGAAGACGACCTGAAATTGGCCGAGCTTATCTCTACCTTCCTAATATCTCATGGCTTTTCTGTGACCCATATTAGCTCACCGCATATAGCGGCATTTGAAATGGTGAAGCGGCGCTATGATCTGGTATTACTCGATATCGGCTTACCAGAAAGCGACGGCTTCAAGGTTTTTGAAGAGCTGCAGCGCCAGTATTCGGTGCCGGTTATTTTTCTCACCGCACGGCAAAGTCATGTGGATCATATTCATGCCCTGGAACTGGGTGCCGAGGACTACCTGACTAAGCCTATTTCACCTTCTATTTTACTGGCGCGTATTAACCACTGCCTGCGTCGCAATGAACTGAAATACTGTGCTAAGAATGCCGCCCAGTCGCAGACACTGACCATAGGTAATCTGGTGATCAATCGTTATCAGCGTCAGGCGAGTTTAAATGGAGACCGCCTCGAGCTCACCACCGGCGAATTCGATTTATTGGAGAAGTTGGCCTTTAATGTCGGTCAGGTGGTGAGTCGGGAGCATTTATTCGAGGCCGCCATTGGCCGCCAATACGATGGTCAGAATCGCACCATAGATGGACGTGTGAGCCGATTACGTAAAAAATTAGGGGATGCCGATGAGCACCCCAGTCGTATTATCACGGTATGGGGTAAGGGTTATATTCTTTCTCCGGATGCGTGGAAGTGAGTTAAGTGCTCAAGGTTTATGGCTACCTTTTTTCAACCCTGGTGCTGTGCTTAGGCATAAGCGCCTGGCTGATTAACAGCCATCTCGGCGACACCGCCATTGCCAGTGACGCCGAGCTTGCCCTGGCTCGGGGCATGCTGCAAGCGCCTAACCCACAGGCCAGTCACCTTATCAGCGCAATCACCCTCACCGATATTCACTTTGATCCCCATATAGACGAGCAACTGCGCAGCGGTGCCGTGGTGCCTATGCTGGATCAAGACAATCAGTTGCTATTTTATTACCTGGACGGCAGCCGGCAGCGCATCTTAGTGCTTGGCCCCTTGCCGCGGGCGCAGAGGGAACAGCAACAAGCGCTGATCAGCCTGCTGTTTTATACCAGTGTCGCGGTGGCTGTGCTGCTGGTGTGTTGGCCCTTGTTTCGCGATCTCACCCGGCTGCGTCAGGCCAGCAATAAGATTTCCGTCGGTAATTTTGCCGCTCAGGCCAGGCTTGGGCGTTTAAGTGCGATTAAACGCATCGGCGATGCCTTTGATGAAATGGCCGAAGAGTTACAAAACCAAAGCGACTACCAGCGTCAGCTGATCAATGCGGTATCTCATGATTTCTTCACGCCCATTAGTCGCGCTAAATTTGCCCTGGAAATGGCCGCCCACCAGCCCAGTGGTGCAGTTGACTGCAATAGCGTGTTGCAAGATATCACCGAGCTGGAAATGCTGGTGGAGGAGTTCCTCACCTATGCCGAACTGAATCAATGCAAGCCAGTGATCCGTCCGGTCGTCCATGATGCCAGGGAGCTGTTGGAGCAGGGCTGTGATAAATTTCGTATCTATAGCGATTTGAACATACATATAGATTGTCACTGTGATGTGATTGAGGTGGATAGGCGCAGTTTCCTGCGTATTCTCACCAATTTAATGAGCAACGCCGTACGTTTTGCCCACACCCAAATTCATATCAGTTTGCGTGCTCACCCGCATGGTATTGAGTTGAGCGTGGCCGATGATGGCCCAGGCTTTAATGAGCAACTCAGTGGCAGGCTGTTGCAGGCATTTGTTAAAAACCATCAGGTTGCCCAGCGCGAGCAAACCGGCGTGGGTCTGGGCTTATCTATCGTTAGCAAGTTGTGCCTGTGGCACGACGCCGATCTGCAATTGGAGCAAAGTAGAGTATTAAATGGAGCCTGTGTGCGAATAGTGTTTTAGGCCTGTTTATCTTTTCACTTATTACCACCGCTGCTTTCTTGATTAACGGTGAACGTCCTGTAACTATATGTGGGGAAAATAAAAAATAGACCCAATGGACACCTGCATGACGAACCAACAGATAGTGGTGATTGAAGATGAGCCGGCCATAGCCGATACCCTGGTGCATGTAATAGAACAAGCGGGGTTGAGCGTCAGCTGGTGTGCTACCGCCGCGCAGGGGCTGGCCGTTATACAAGATGAGCAGGTGGCTTTGGTGTTGCTCGATGTGGGTCTGCCCGATGGTAATGGCTTTGAACTGTGTAAACAGATACGCAGCTTCTCTACTGTGCCCATTATCTTTTTAACCGCCCGCAGTGATGAAATCGACAGGGTGGTGGGTCTGGAAATCGGCGCCGATGACTATGTTACCAAGCCCTTTAGTCCCCGCGAGGTGCTGGCCCGCATTAAGTTACGTATGGTCAGGAGCGACACTCCAGAACCCGCAGCGGCGCAGGTAAGTACAGATCTGCATGCCCGCCAGTATGACTTTTATGTCGGCGCACAGGCGCTGCAATTAACAGCGCTGGAGTATAAACTGCTACACAAACTCCATAGTCATCCGCGACAGGTATTTAGCCGTGAGCAACTTATGTGTGCCGCGGATATGGCCAACGCATCTCATTATGCCCGCAATATCGACTCCCATATCAAGGCCATTCGACACAAGTTGAAGAGCCATGACCTGGCTGAGGTGATCCACACCAAGCGCGGTTTCGGGTACTTTTATGAGCCAAAGTAACGACCGCTCCTGGGTCGATAAATTGTTTCAATGGCCGCGCATTCCTCTCGGTCTGCGGCTTTTTCTCTTGTATGTTGTAGTGGTGGCCTTGACTACCTATGTGGTCAGCTCGACCGTGATGCGGGAGATTAAACCCACGGTGCGCCAGGTGAGTGAAGAAACCCTGGTGGATATGGCCAACCTGCTGGCAACCTTGGCGGCTCCCCACCTGCAGCAGGGCACCTTATCGAACAGTGAATTTGCCGAGCTTCTGAGCCATTTTGGTCAACGTGACCCGAACGCGGCGATCTGGGGCGTGGATAAAAGCAGTATTAACCACAGAATTTATATAACCGATGCTAACGGTATCGTCCTGGTTGATTCCTGGCAGCGGGATGTTGGCGCTGACTTTTCCCGATGGAACGATGTTTACCTGACGCTGCGTGGCGAGTATGGGGCGCGCTCAAGCATACAAGAGGGCGAGGATCCGACCTCTACCGTCATGCATGTGGCGGCGCCCATTCGCGGGGATGGTGAGATCATTGGCAGTGTCACCGTGGCCAAGGCCAATCGCTCGGTGCAACCCTTTATCGATAAAGCTAAATATCGGGTGCTGACCTGGCTGGTGGTGATGAGTGTGGTGGCCTTGTTGCTCGGTGCCTTGATCGCCTGGCGTATCAATACGGCGCTGGATAAGCTGGCAAACTATGCGGCCAAACTGGGTCGTGGCGAAAAGGCCAGGCAACCGGTATTTCGCATCTTCTATGAATACGGGCAGCTGAGTGAGGCGCTGGCGGCCATGCGTGCCAAACTGGATGGTAAAAACTATGTGGAACAATATGTGCAAACCCTGACACATGAGCTGAAAAGCCCACTGAGTGCCATAAAAGGAGCCAGCGAGCTGTTACAAACGCCGCTGACGGAGCAAAAGCAGCGACTCTTTGCTAGTAATATTGAGAAAGAAAGTGAGCGCATGCAGCAGCTGATCGACAACCTCCTGGCTCTGGCCCGGCTTGAAAAGCAGCCGCAATTACAGAGCAAGAGGGCGATTGAATTGGCGCCTTTAATTAACCGAGTATGTGAATCCATGCTGGCCACCATCACCCAGAAACGGGTGCAGATGCAGGTTAATTGTGACCCTGGGCAAAGTCTGCTTGGTGATGCCTTCTTGGTGCAACAGGCGCTCTACAATTTACTGGAAAATGCCCTCGATTTTGTTGTTGTTGGCGGTGAGGTGAGTGTGTCTGTGCAGACGGAGCCAGATCGCACCCTGATACAGGTTTTTAATCAGGGCCCGGCTATCCCCGATTATGCTCTTAGCAAGGTGTGTGAGCGCTTTTATTCGTTGCCGCGCGATAATGGCCACAAGAGTTCTGGCCTGGGCCTGACCTTTGTTGAGCAGATAATGCAATTGCACCAAGGTAAGTTACTTATTACCAATGAGTCCGACGGGGTGCGCGTGACCTTGATCTTTACAACTCCATAAAATCTCCACATTAGCCGCACCTAAACTCCAACCTTGTTGAATAAGCTAGGTTTATTCATCACATGGAGTTTAATAAATGAGACAAAAATTAGGTAACAAATTACTCATTATCGCCGGCCTTGTACTGCTTATCTTGGTGCCAATTATGATGATCAAGGGGCTGATAATGGAGCGCTCCGAGCGCCATCAGGAAGTGCAGCAGGAAATCGCCCGTAGCAGCAGTGGCGAGCAAGGCATAATAGGACCGTTTCTGTATTTAGAATATATGGAAACCAAGCATAACGAGCAGGGGCAAAGCTATTCCGTGCTACACAAGCAGGTATTCTTGCCGAGCGAGTTAAAATGGCAGGCGCAGCTAAGCACCTATGAGAAGTTTCGCGGCATCTATAAAGCCAACCTTTATCGCTCGCAAAACGATATTTCCGCCACCTTTAACACGCGCAAACTCAAGGACTATGCCGACAAGAATATTACCAAGCTGAATCTGGTGATGGTGGTGCAGGATATTCGCGGCATTGGCGTTGGCAGCGCTGTGCAAATGGCCGGTGAGTCACTGGTGTTTCAGCCCGGCAGTCAGATTAAACAACTGGCCGATGGCGTGCATGCGGCTGTGGATTTACAGACTCTGCTGGCACGGGACAAGGTGGCGGTGCAGATCAATCTTAACCTGCAAGGCATGAAGCGTTTTGCTATTGCCCCCGTGGGTGAAGAAACTCATGTCACCATGACAGCGGACTGGCCTCACCCGAGCTTTGTTGGTGACTACTTACCAACCTCTTCCAGCATAGATAGTGAACAATTTACCGCAAAATGGCAGACCAACTTCTTCGCTACCAATATGCAGGAGCTGTTTGGCAACTGCGTGCGCAGCAAGGGCGATTGCAGTAACTTAAGGGAGCGCAGCCTGGGCGTAAACCTGGTGGATGGGGTCGATCATTACCTGAAAAGTCATCGCGCCACTAACTATGCACTCTTGGTTTTGGTGCTGGTGTTTTCAAGTTTCTTTTTACTGGAGATCCTGCGCAAAGATGCGATTCATCCGGTGCAATATGGTTTTGTCGGCCTGGCCATAGCCGTGTTCTATTTGCTGCTGGTATCGCTCAGCGAACACTTTGGCTTTAATCTGGCTTACCTGGTATCGGCCTTGGCCTCGAGTTTGCTGTTAAGCATTTATGTGGCGGGTATGCTGCACAGTTCGCGCCAGGGAGCGGTATTCTTCGGCGCTATTGCGCTGCTGTATGGGGTTTTGTTTAGCCTGCTGGCGGCGGAGGATTATGCCTTGTTGATGGGGGCGACCCTGGTATTTGCGGTGCTTAGTTTGATCATGATGCTGACCCGCAAGTTTAACTGGTATGGCAATAATGAAGATTAGCGTGATGTCGTGACCATTATGTAGTTTAGAAAATAATAAGGCCGCTTTTTAGCGGCCTTATTTATATGGGGATTAGCTGCGTGATAAAAACAGCGTTAGGGTTTCGCCAATACGCAGGGTGTCTTTAGAGAGATTATTCCACTGCTTGAGCTTGGCCACGCTCACCTGATAACGACGGGCTATTTTCCACAGGCTATCGCCGGAGGCCACCTTGTATTCAATTTGCTCATCCGCCAGTACCGGCAAAATCAGCTTGTCACCTATACGGATGCGATCCGACTTCAGATTATTAAAGGTTTTTAATTGCTGCACCGTGAGCGAATAACGTTTGGCGATAACGCTCAGGCTATCGCCTTTTGCTATGGTGTAATTTTGCCACTGGCTGTAATCGCCGTTTTGCTGGTCGGCGATCAGCGTCTGCCATTGCTGCTTGTCCTCTACCGGCACAACTATGTGTGGGGCGTCTATGATGGCCGGAAAGCGGATCACGCCATGGTTAAGTTGTTCCAGATTGCCCCATTTCGTTTTATCGGCCAGCACCACGGCACCTGACAGTGGCAAGGTGGTAATGCTTGGCTGGTTGGCTATCAGCGGAAACTCCATTTTCTGATGCTTAAGCAGTTGCACCGCCGCCAGCAATTTAGGCACATAGTGGCGAGTTTGCTTGGGCAATTTCAGGGCGAAAAAGTCGGTGCTTTTACCGGCTTTTTTATTGTTTTCAATGGCCTTTAACACACGGCCTTCGCCGACGTTATAGGCGGCTATGGTGTGATACCAGTCGCCGTCAAAGCGCTTATGCAGATACTCGATAAAGTCCAATGCCGCCTGAGTACTGTCGATCACATCCTGACGACCGTCATACCAAGGACTGATTTTCACGCCAAAATATTTGGCCAAAGATGGGGTGAGCTGCCACAGACCCGAGGCATGCTTATGAGAATAAGCACTGGCATCAAAGTCGCTTTCGATCAGCGGCATCAGTGCCAGCTCAATGGGCAGTTCGCGTTTTTCCACCTCGGTAACTATGTGGTACAGATAGGGCTCGGCGCGGCGGCTGATCTCTTCCATATAGTTAGGGTGCGATAAATACCAGTCGATGCGTTGCTGCACCGCGGGATGCTTTGAGTCGGCAAAGCTCAGTTGCATGCGAATACGTTGCCACACATCCTCAACCTGCTGTGGTGTCAGTGTGCTTGCTGTTTTGGTTTGCTGCTCGCTCTGCTTGGCGCTAGCATTATCGGTTGTGCTTGTGCCGGCACTGTTCTGGTTATCCGCAGCAGTCACATCCTGCTGCGTCTGGTTATCGTTTGACGGCGTGGTTTGACAGCCAGCCAACACCAGAAAAAAAGAAATAAGTAAAATTCGATACATAAAAATTCAGTGTTATTAAGATAAAAAGTTATATGTGCGCTACTTGGGTAGTAAGAGCGAAAGGGTGTGAGCTTAATCTGTTAACCTGAACACAAAGTGAGCTAAAACTGAGCGCTGGCTTAAGTGACTGAGCCACACCTAAATATTATTTTTGTTCTGTGAGTCAGCAGACCCTCAAAATAGACCACCTATTTTCCAGGTGGTTCCCTCTGTACTTGAACATAGCACAAAGGCGGGTTGAGAGCGCACATTTACTGCGTCTCTGAGCACCCAGTAAGCACCCCGACAGATATCGCCAAAAGGCCGCGCTATAAGCCTCAGAGGTGCTTTTTTGATTATAAGCGAGCAGGCATAAAAACAGATGCTTTTAACTCCTTTTATTCCTCTGCTACCTTTAAAGTAGGTGAGCACATTTTAGGAGCCACACCATGCAAGCCAATCTACTAAAAGCGGCCATCGCGGATAGTCACTATCGCGCTATTATCCTCAGTTATGCTGACGCCAATCACTATCTGGCAGGGGTGATAGATACCTTGGGTAACTATCATATTTTGGCTGATCATCATGAGGTTACCAAGTCTTTTAATTCGCTGCGTGAAGCAGAGCGGGCGTTATCGGCGCTCGGTGCCACCCAGGCGTTGTTAAAAATGCAGTCAGCTTATGAAGAGCTGGGGCCGCAAGATGACCTGGATGATCACACCTGTGATATGGAGTTACGAAGTTTGAGCTGAGGTGCTTATTGCTCCTCGGGCAGGCCTATATGGGCGTGGCCAAACTTGTAATCTATGGTGACGACAAAGTGTTTGAGAATATCGTAACCGAGGATCCCTTCGACCTTCGCGGATTTAATGCGGGTACCAGTCGTTGAGAATTGCTCCTCCAGGTTTGCACTTTGTCCTTCACCCGGTACGCTTACAAGTACATTTTCCAGCGTATAGGGGCCAAATTTAAATTCGTCGATACGCAAAGAGTTGGTGGTGGCCAAGGTATTGACCCCCATGCTAATCCCGGTGCTGAGCTCTTTATTGTCTAACCAGCCGAGACTATCGGCTACAGAGCGTTTGATGGTTAAGCCGCCATTACTGCCGGTATCGAGTAACAACCAAGCGCTGCGCTCTTCGCCCAAAGCGACCTTCACTATGGGTCTTCCAGTGCCACGCTGCGCGCGCATTTCGATGTTTTCCAGATCACCTAGATCTAGGCTGTCTCGCGTTATTAAACGCATACGACTGTTCGGGTAGTCTATTTGCACTATGAATTTATCGAAGAAGCCAGCACCGAGCAGAATGCCATTTGTGTGAAAACCCAATTGAGCTGCAACTAAGCCGTCTATTTGGGTATCGAACCCGAACAGGCTTAATTCGACTTGGTTATATGTTTTTTTGTCTTCAGTGCCGTAAACACCTTTGACCCTGATCCTGCCCGCGGCGGTTAAATCGAGCTTATTTTTTAAGATAAATGAGCTATTGATGGCATGTATTTGTGCGCCGGTGTCGAGTATGGCGTGAGTTTCAATGCCTTCAACGGTAACAGGAATGGTGATATGGCCATTACTTTGGCTAAAACTGGTCCATTTAGAAATAGCCGCTAGTGAAGGGAAGTTACATAAAATCAGAGTGATATAAATTAGTGTACGCATAGCTTTTCGTCCTTGTGCGCTATAAAAAGCAGCTTTGAGAATACAGAAATGTTACATCTATGTAAAATCAATCCTTAGTGATGTGCTGGGAATAACAGGTTGAGCTTTGCTTAAAGTTTCGACTATAATGCGCATCTTTCGAATCGAAACTTATTTATTGCTAAATGACCAAACGTAACACTCAACAGCGCCGCCACACCATACTTAACCAGGTTAATGAGCTGGGTGAAGTGTCGGTTGAAGCCTTGGCGGAGCAGTTACATACCTCAGAAGTTACGATTCGAAAGGACTTGGCCTCGTTAGAGCAAAGCGGTCTGCTATTGCGCCGTTATGGTGGCGCCATTGCGCTGCCGAAAGAGATAGTCGCCGGCAGCGAGTCGCAAGACTCGGCGCGCAAGCGCGCCATTGCTAAGGCGGCGGCGCAGCTGATTAAAGATCACCACCGCATCATTATCGACAGCGGCCGCACCACGGCGGCGATGATCCCCGAGCTGGCTTCTAAACGCGGCCTGGTGGTGATGACCAATGCCATCAATGTGGCCAGCCGGCTACTGGCGTTGGAGAATGAGCCCACCCTGCTGATGACGGGTGGCACCTGGGACCCGCATTCCGAGTCCTTCCAGGGCCAGGTTGCCGAGCAGGTACTGCGCTCTTACGATTTCGATACCCTGTTTATAGGCGCCGATGGTATCGATGTTTCCCGTGGAACCACCACCTTTAACGAGCTTATCGGTTTAAGCCAGGTGATGGCTGAGGCCGCTCGCGACGTGGTGGTGCTGGTGGAGTCGGAAAAAATCGGTCGCCGTATCCCGAATTTAGAACTGCCTTGGCAACAGGTCAGCACGCTTATCACCGACAGCAACCTGGCGCCCGAGTTGCGCCGGGAAATAAGCGCCCATGGCGTGCAGCTGATCTGTGCCGAGGTAAACGAATAAGCCCGACCGACAACATAGGGCAAAAAGACAACACATACGTGCAAATGGAGAATTTATGTGTGGAATAGTTGGTGCCGTTGCAGAGCGCCCAGTAAACAAGATTTTAGTTGAAGGCCTAAAGCGCCTTGAATACCGTGGCTATGACTCGGCCGGTGTGGCCTTGCTACAGGGCAATACTCTAAACAGCGTTAAAGCCGTGGGCAAGGTTGCCATGCTTGAGAGCGCCTTAAACGATGCCGGTGTATCCGGCACTACCGGTATCGCTCATACCCGTTGGGCCACCCACGGTGGTGTAACCGAAGCCAATGCGCACCCGCATTTGTCGAACAATGAACTGGCTTTGGTACACAACGGCATCATTGAAAACCACTCTAGCCTGCGCGAAGCGTTGAAGGGAGATGGTTATACTTTCCTATCGGAAACCGATACCGAGGTCATGGTGCACCTGATCCACCAGTTACGCCAGCAACACGACACCCTGTTAAGCGCGGTACAGGCCGCGGTTAAGCAGCTTGAAGGCGCCTACGGTACCGTAGTATTCGACAAGGCCAACGACAATGAAATCATCGTTGCCCGCTCAGGCAGCCCGCTGGTAATTGGTCTGGGTCTGGGCGAGAACTTTATCGCCTCCGATCAGCTGGCACTATTACCTGTAACTCGTAGCTTTATCTTCCTGGAAGAAGGTGATGTGGCGCGTATTACCCGTGACAGCGTCGAGATTTTCGACCTGAACGGCGAGCCGGTGGAGCGTGAGGTGGTGGAATCAAACATCACTCAGGACGCCTCGGGCAAGGGCGAATATCGCCACTATATGCTTAAAGAAATTTACGAGCAGCCGATGGCGGTGCGCAACACCCTGGAAGGCCGTTTACAAGATGACCGCGTAGCCGTGGATGCCTTTGGCGACAGCGCCACGCAGATCTTTAAAGACGTGCAGCACGTACAGATCATTGCCTGTGGTACCTCTTACCACTCGGGCATGGTGGCCCGTTACTGGCTGGAGCAGTTTGCCGGCGTCAGCTGTAATGTCGAGATTGCTTCCGAGTTCCGTTATCGTGAGTCGTTTGTGCACCCGAACAGCCTGCTGGTAACCATTTCTCAATCCGGTGAAACTGCCGATACCCTGGCCGCCTTGCGCCTGGCCAAAGAGCAGGGCTATATGGGCTCTATGACTATCTGTAACGTGCCTGGCTCGTCATTGGTGCGTGAATCTGACTTGGCCTTTATGACCAAGGCCGGCGCCGAGATCGGCGTGGCTTCAACCAAGGCCTTCACCACACAACTTGTTGGCTTATTGATGCTAACCGCGTCGATTGCCCAGGAAAAAGGCCTAAACCAGGCGGAAATCGTTAACGCCATTAAGACTCTGCCAAACAAGTTGGAAGAAGCACTCTTGCTTGCCGACGACATCGAAGCCCTGGCGGAAGAATTCGCCGACAAGCATCACTCGTTGTTCCTTGGTCGTGGCTCTCAGTACCCCATCGCCATGGAAGGGGCGCTGAAACTCAAAGAGATCTCTTACATTCACGCCGAAGCCTATGCGGCGGGTGAGTTGAAGCACGGTCCATTGGCGTTAATCGATGCGGATATGCCGATCATCGTTGTGGCGCCAAACAACGAGTTGTTGGAGAAGCTGAAATCAAACGTGGAAGAAGTGCGCGCCCGTGGCGGCATCATCTATGTGTTCGCGGATAAGGATTCACACTTCGAGTCTGACGACACCATGCGTGTGATCAACGTCAATCATGTTGAAAATGTGATTGCTCCTGTGGTCTACACCATCCCATTACAGCTGCTGTCTTACTACGTCGCCGTAATCAAGGGCACGGACGTCGACCAGCCTCGTAACCTAGCCAAGTCGGTTACCGTAGAGTAATCATAGGTTGAGAGGAAATAAAAAAGGCGCGGAAGCGCCTTTTTTAATGCAATTGACTCATCCTGAATACGGTTGGCACTTTTCCTACGTAAATTTGCTTTCAAATCATGCTCCTACGCAATCCCTTCGCAATAGCTCATTATCCAACCGGGCTTATGTTGTCCTATCGCCCCCTTATAAAGCGGCCTATATTTAGTGGGTTATGAACCTGAGCCAAGAGCGCCGCTATGCAACGCACAATTCCTCCCGAGAGACTGGATGACTTGAAAAAAGCCGACTCTGGGCTCGATGATGCGGAAATAACGCAACGGCGCATACGCTATGGCGATAACCGTATTGCCGAGCAGGTCAGCGGCGGCCTTTGGGCTTTGATTATCGACACCATCAAAGATCCTATGCTGTGGTTTTTACTGATCACCAGCGGACTGTTTGCTGTCACCGGCGAATTGACCGAAGCCGGCATTTTGTTGCTGGCCCTGATACCCTTTCTTGGCATGGATGCTTACCTTCATCGGCGCACTCAAGCCTCAACCCAAAGCCTGGGGCGTCGTCTGGCTTCCCAGGCGCGGGTTGTGCGTCACGCTAAAGAGCTCACCATTGCGTCCGTGGAACTGGTGCCCGGTGACCTGGTGCTTTTAGACCCTGGCGACTCGCTGCCGGCGGACGGAGTATTCGTTGGCGTGCAGCAGCTTCAGGTCGATGAGTCAACCTTGACCGGGGAAGCCTTTCCGGTACACAAGCTGGCACTGCAAGAGCCGGATAAGCTAAAGGCGACCGAGCGGGTTGCGGCGACGCATTGGGGATATGCCGGTACCCGTGTACTGACCGGCTCGGGCCGTATGCTGGTAACCCATACCGGGAAAGGCACCTTGTACGGTGAAATTATTCAGTCGGTGCTCCACGGCGGTCATCAGCGCACACCCTTGCAACTGGCCGTGGCCGAGCTGGTTAAGGTGCTGCTCATTATTGCCAGTGTCATTTGTGTGCTCTTGGCCGGAACCCGCCTTTACCAGGGGCATGGCCTCATCGATGCGCTGCTGAGCGGGCTGACCCTGGCCGTAGCGGCGCTGCCGGAAGAGTTTCCCGTGGTGCTCACCTTCTTTCTCGGGGTGGGAGTCTATCGGCTGGCGCGTCGTCAGGCCTTGGTGAGGCGTGCCGTGGTGGTAGAGAACATAGGCCGGGTTTCTTGTATCTGTACGGATAAAACGGGCACCTTAACCGAGGGGCGCCTGCAACTCGCGCATCACTACGCGGTCGGCGACATCGACGATACACGGCTGCTGCAGATTGCTGCCTATGCATCCCGAGCGGACAGCGGTGACCCTATGGATCAGGCTATCCTCGCATCAAGTGCTCCACTGGAGCATACAGTATTACGTACTTTTCCCTTTACCGAAGATCGCAAGCGCGAGACGGCGGTGATTAGGGAAGAAACAACGAAACTCATCGCGGTCAAAGGCGCACCGGAAACCATAATGGCCCTGTGCGATCTTGGTGAGACTGATATAGAGCGGTGGCAACATCAGGTCGAAAAGCTGGCGGGAACAGGGCACAAGGTGATCGCCTGCGCCTGGCAAGAGTTGGATGACCAGGCCCGCTGCGATCAGGAGCCTGAGCAGGGTTTTACGTTGGCCGGGCTGCTGGCGTTTGAAGACCCACTGCGCGACGGTGTAAAAGAAGCCGTGGAGCTCTGCCAGCAAGCTGGAATTCGGGTCATTATGGTGACGGGGGATCATCCTGCTACGGCGACGGCCATTGCCAGCGAAATAGGCCTGCACCAGGGGAAGCCCAGGGTGATAGAAGGAGAAGCCTTGGCAAGCAGTCTAACAAACCGCGAGAGCCGGGTGTTAGCAGAGGTGGATGTTATCGCGCGCGCCGTGCCCGCGCAAAAGCTAGCGCTGGTGCAGGCGCTTAAGCAAGGTGGCGATATAGTGGCGGTTACGGGAGATGGGGTAAACGACGTGCCGGCCATTCAGTCGGCGGATATCGGCATTGCCATGGGCGAGCGCGGTACCCGCGGTGCCCATGAGGCCGCGGCGATTATTTTGCTCGACGATAACTTTCGCAGCATAGTGCAGGCGATCGCCGAGGGGCGCCAGCTCTTTAATAATCTACGCCTGAGTTTTGAATACCTGCTGCTGGTCCACATTCCCTTGGTTTTAACCGCCGCGGTCATCCCTTTTCTCGGATATCCCGTTCTTTATCTGCCGATACATATCGTTTGGCTGGAGATGATCATTCATCCCACGGCGTTGCTGGTGTTTCAAAACAGTGCCGACACCTCGCACCTTGCCCCCGCTCAAACCAATGGGCCGGCCCGGTTTTTCTCACGGCGACACTGGGGTGTCATCGTTTTCAGCGGGATTGTTTTTACCTTGCTGATCACCTTTGCCTATATCCGCAGCCTGGGGACGATACAAGATGTGGAGCATGCCAGAGCCATGGCCCTGGTTGCACTGACCAGCGTCAGTGCCGGTATTACTATTGCCCTGAGCAGGCTGCGCACCCTGGCGTCCCGGGTTTTGGTGGTCTTCACCATGCTTGTCAGTGTTTTGCTGATTCAGGTCCCGGCTTTGGCCGACTTGCTACACCTGTCACCCCTGCACCTGGACGACTGGCTGGTAGCCATGGGCAGCGGATTTATCGCCGCGGCTATTCCCTTTATGCTGACAAGCCGGTCTAGGACTGGTGCCAAATAAGTAAAAAAATAATAATCAGGCTGCTCTTTATAGCTGGGGTCTTGGTCTTTGATACTGTGTTTTGGTAGCTGGTATATGCCTTTAGATTATAGGCATTTTATATCCGTGTGAAAAAATAACTCCCCAAAAATAAAATGGCGCTTTATGCGCCTTTTTTATGTGCGATTTAGAGGGAGAAGTCTTGGTAATACTGGTGAGTTGAAATCTGCGCGTGCTGGCTTGTATACAGCTTACGGCCACGCACGCCAGATGTATGATGCTAATCCGCGACCTAATGAAATAGCAGTAAATTTATCGGTAAACCTAATAAAATTGGTGGTGTTTTAAAATTAAATTACGCAGAGCGATAAATTTATTTTTCCTTTTCTGCTGCCTGAACAAACTGAATAAGTGACCTTGAAAAGGAAAAAATAAAACGGATAAATAACAATGCGTTAATTTTTTAGGTCGAGGGCGCTTGAAAGCTCATTAGGGGCTTCTGAACTCAAAAAGATCTGAAAAGATAGTAAGTAACTTCCGATAAATCAAAAAATTTTTTTATATTCCTTGTTTTTCTCACCCTTAAGAATGAATTTTTACTTGCAATCCCTTTAAATTGACTAAAATGTTTAGACCACATTTTTAACCAGAACGGTTATGTGGAGTACCGCAGTAGCAAGGTATTGAAGATCCCATAGTAGTTTTATGGCTCACAGTTATTAATCAAAAACTATGGTTTAAAAACCAGGGAGTTCACATGAAATTAAACACTCTACTACTCGCCGTATCTGTAACCCTCGCAAGTTCTGCTTTTTCCGCTTATGCCAATAATGCCTCGGCTAAGTTTGCGGCCGCTTGGAATGACGAACCTATAAAATTAGAGTCTATTGCCAGTACCACTCCGCCAGCGGATGGTGAGGAGCTGCCTCCTCACGAAAGACATGGGTATCTGCTGACCACCATCAAGGTGCCTCAAGACAAAGAGTTATTGGTCGGTGTGTCTGCGGAAATCGGCCTAGTCACGGATACCACTGTAAAAGGTAAAGATGGCGCAGCGGCAAAAGCCGTAGCGGGTGCCAGCGTTGAGGTGGAACTTGTTGCAGTTAAAGCAGGCACTGAGATCACTGCAGCCCCTGGTCCTGTGATGCTGTCTAAGCGTGTGCAGGAGCTGAGTGCCACCTTGGGTGGCGTGCTTGAGACCTGCACCGACCTTCCTGGTGATGACGGTTTACCTGATGGCACAATCGATGTGGCTACTGAGTGTACAACAACTGACGAACAAATTGGTTTAATGCAAGACACCCTAGCTTCTCACCACTTTAACTTCATTTTGCCTAATATGGATGCAGGCATCTATGAAATCAGAGCGAAGTTTTCAACTAGCGCCTCGGCGGCAGTGGAAGTTGACGGTGATACAGCCTCCGCTGATTCTGCGGCAAAAGCTCTTGTAGGTAAGACCATGGTGACCGTACAGCAAGTACGTGCGGTTAAAGGTAGCCTGGCTGATGTGGACATAGTGGAAAACAACTAAGGCAAACAGATGCCAAGGATAATGACTGCCTGCTTAGCAGGCGGTCATTGGGCTCAAACAATGTTTTGGGCATTGGTTAAAGCCATCAGCTGTTAGAGCTGATGGCTTTTTTTATTGCTTGTTGTTTAAACGCCGCAGCCCTTATTGAGCTTGTGCTGTAGCAACCTTTGCCTTCGCCGCATCGAGCATGGCTTGCAGTGCGGCGCTGTTATAGACCTGGCCACGGCTGATCAGGGTGCGGATATCACGGGTGTGACTAATATCTTCAAGCGGGTTGCTGCCAAGCAGCAGTAGATCGGCTTTTTTGCCCGCTTCCACGGCACCATATTCAGCTTCTTTACCCAGCCATTTTGGTCCCGTAAGTATCGCGCTTTGCAAGGCGCGCAGTGGGCTGAGACCGCCGTCGACATAAATGGCGAGCTCGTCATGCAATGCCTTACCCGGATAAATATAAGAATTGAGATAACCCGTGTCCGTACCGGCCATAATGGTCACTCCGGCCTGGTCTAGCAGGGGAAGAAGGTCCCGAGTGGCGCGAAAGCGGGCTTTGCGCTCGGTGATCTCATTGGCATCGGCGGCGGCCTTTTGTGCGGCACGCTCCACTCGCCAACTGTAGGTGGCTTTAATGCCTGGGCCGAGTAAATCGAGCTCCGGGTCATTCAGGTGATCGTCTTCGTCGATAAAGGCGATAATCTGGCTGCCTATCAGGGTAGGCACCACCGCGGTGTCGTTTTCGGCCAGGACACGGTATTTGCTTAGCGCAGTTTGCTCATCAAAATTGGCGCGAATAATGGGCAGGGCACTCCAGTAACTTAGTTCGCCGCTGCGCACCTTAGCGGAGATTTCCGCTTCATTACGGGCGCCGGCCTTAAGCAGGTAAGGCATGTGTTCAATGCCATCAAGGCCGGCCTTAGACACATGGGTGACCGAGAGCGCAAAAGGAATATGACCGCTGATTGGCAGGCCGCGTTTTTTTACTTCCTGCACCGCCTTCAGGTAGAGCTCGGGGGTCAGGGCGCTGTCGGTGATCTTAATAAAGTCGACGTCCATGGCCTCGAGCTGATCCAGCGCCGCATTCATTTCTGCCTCGGTTTCTACCTCCAGGTCGCCGGCCCAGATTGAGTTCTTCCCTTCTAGCTTGGGGCCCGAGGTAAACAGGGTTGGCCCAAGTAGTTCATTGTTATTTATCGCCGCCCGCCAGGTGAGCACTGAATCGCTGATATCGGCGGCGGCATCACGCACCGCGGTCACGCCATAAGCCAGGTACAGAGGCAATAAATTTTGGTTTTCTGCAATCAGTTTTTCGCCGCCACCAAAGTGCACATGCATATCCCACAGGCCGGGCATAATATACTGGTCTGTGCCATCTATTCTGGTACTGGCGTTAATGTGGTCGGCATTTTTGCCTACCCAGATAATTTTATCGCCGCGGATGGCCACCTGTTGATCGGCGTTAATATCGCCGCTGCGCACATCGATAACATCCACTTGCGAAATGAGCACGTCGGCCTGCATGGGTGCGGGAGTATTGCTGCAGGCGCTTACCAGCAAGGAGGCACACAGTGCCGGGAAAAGTTTAGTCATGGTCATCTCCTCAGTTTTCTTGAGCCTAACAGTGGCGACCGGCTGCCAACAGTTGAATGCGACAAAACGTGCTTGCTGGCGGATGAGTGCGTAATGGAAAAGTATAAGCAGAGCGGTTTCTAAGATGAAAGTGCGAAAATATGATATGGCGCAGGGCAAATTTTTTTTCATCGTCTAGCATTAATACAAGCGTGATAATAAAAGCAACAAAGGAAAATAATATGCGTATAAATCAAGCCATGGTTGACGAGATGGAGTTACTGGCTAAATTTCCTCGGGCCAGTCATATGCAGGGCATTAAGGTGCATAGCGATGCCGATGAAGCCATGCGCGAAGCGGCTCGACGCCTGTTTGAAAAGGGCATTACCGATAGCCCGGACGGCGGCTACCTGACCGACCTGGGCCTGGATTTGGTTAATCACCTCGACACCCTGCACAGCGCACTAAGCTGCTAATTCAAGAATGACCAAGGCGGCAAGCCCTTGCTGCCTTACTTGCCTCGTTTCCCTTTCCTTGACGTAAATGCCGGCCGCCTCGAAAGGTCGTTGAAAAATATTACTTCATAAAAAATCTTGCCTTGGAGTTAACACTAAGGTTTATGCTGTTGAAAAATTGAGTGATGGGAGCACAGCATGAACTTTACCCAAGCGATCCGTTATGCCGTCCTGCGTGAGTTGGTTATGGCGCGCAGAGCCAGATTATCGACACAGAAAACACAAGAGTTTACCCATTTGGAGAATGCCCATGTGTTAGGGCAGGAGTCCACCTACTGGCACACCTACACCCATTTGCTGATGCTGGTTTGGGGCTGGCAACACAAAGTGTATCCCGAGGTGGCGGGGCAGGTTTTACGTATTGTTGGCGCCCTGAGCAAAACCGCCATCGGTTTATTGCCAACGGGCAACACAGGAGGCGCTAATGTAAGCCCGTTTAAGCCCTTGCCCTTGTCGCCAGCTCATGCGCAGGCCATTAATGACGCCAAGCACAGATGTAAGCTGGCGAACTAGTGTCGTGCTTAGCTCAGCTCTGCAGCCAATAAAGGACGAGTAGGTGATGGGTAAAAAACAGCGCGCTTAGGGTCATAGCCAAGGTAAAAGAGCTTGGTGGCAGCTGGACTTTCCCGGGGCGCCGAATTAAATAAACCAGTACGCAGGCCTCGATAGCGGCCACCAGCACCACGGCATAGCTTGGCGCGGTCGAAAACATCATCATATACAGGCCGATGCTCATGCCTAAGGCCGCCAGCCATTTGGCCTTGGTTGGCACCACCTTGTGTTGGCGCCAGGCCGATAGAATAGGCCCGAACCTGGGGTGCTCAAGCAGCCAGGCCTCGAGGCGCGGGGAAGAGTGAGTAAAGCAGGCCAGGGCGGCGATAAAAAAGATGGTGGTGGGCATCACCGGCAGGGCAATTCCTACTATGCCCAGGCCGACAAAGCCTAGGCCTAGCGCTTGTAAGGCAAGGTTCTTGTAGCGTTTTAGATGCCGACTAAGGACAGTTATCAGGCTCACCATTCGATTCCGCAACCCCTGTTAAGGGCAGTGTACTAAAGCTGGGTTGAGGCCGCTATGGCTTTTTGCCTGGCTGGATGGCGGTGGCTTGCACAGCAAAAAGGGCCTCGCGGCCCTTTTTTTAGAAGTAATATCCGATGTTGATATTAAAGCGACGCTCGGTTTCGTCACTGTCGCCGGCGATGGAACCGCCAACAAACGGCTGGTTCTTCGCATGCACCAGATCGAAATAGGTGAATAAGCCACCGGCGGCCACCGAGAAGCCGGTGACATTCATCCAGGTATCGGCGCTGTTATCGGATTTGTCGTAGATGATGCCGTAGTCGTTATAAAACTGCAGTCCGGTTACCGCGCCCCATTTTACCGGCAGGCTATAGGCGATATTGGCATTGGTCATGGTTGCCTCGGCGGCGATGCTGTCGTAAAAGGAGTAAGCGCCTACCGCCATGCGATCGACATTGTCGATATCATAGTTATATTCACCATGCTGTAACTGTAAATTCCAGCGTCCCAGGGTGCTGTTGAGGTGAACCGCCCAGGCATAGTAATCACCCACACGGTCGTCGCCGTCATGCAGATCGCCGCGCAAACCAGACACCCCTAGCTCGGTTTTGCCACCTTCATGTTCAAGGTGGTAGCCGTAGCGGCCGGAGAAGGTGTTGTATTCGCCAATGGCATTGGTGGGTTCGGCATAAATGCCCTCATCGGCGCTGCGAAAACCAACTACATCGTAGGAATAGCGATCGCTGCGGTTATCGACATAGCCGTCGACGCCACCGAGTTCATCGTTTTTGAAAAAGCCGAGGTCGAGCTGCCAGTTGTCGGCAATTTTGCGTTTAAACAGCAGGCCAAGATCGTGATCATCCTCCAGACCCACATAATAGGTGGTGCCGAAGAAATAGTTGTGCGAGTTATAAGGCCAGTTGCCGAAAGGTACCTTGGTAATACCCGCCTGCACCTGCCAGTCGTCGGCAAAATCATAACCCACATAGGCATATTTTACCGCCGTCATATAGTCGAAGAAGCGGATCTCGGCATTGAGTTCCACATCGCCAATATCACCGGCGAAGTTAACGCGGAATATATCGAAATCGAAGTCGCCGCCGCGGTTTTTATTGTCGTCGTCGTAGGAAGTGTGGCTGTAGTTGGTACGTACGGCACCGCCAATGCGAATACCATCTTCTTTTTCTTCGCTTTGTTGCGCTACGCTCTGTTCCAGTTGCTCTTCTTGTTTAGCAATGCGCCGAGTGATTTGCTGTTGCTCTTGTTCTTGCTGTTTGGATTTGCGTTCTGCCGCTTCGAGCTTTTGCTGCAACTGTTGCATTTGCTGCTGCATTTGCTCAAGTTGCTTTTTCATTGCCTCCAATTCAGGGTTGGCCAGTGCCGAGCCAGATGTCAGGGCTAAGCTTACTGCCAATGCTGTGCTGTTGAAATTAATCATAATAACCTTTTGTTGTGGCCCGTTCCCCTAGCCTAGACTAAGTTTCGGGTTTTTACGAAGGTAGGCCCGGTTCCGGGGCGACTGGTCGTTTGGAACCACGTGCCTCAACAGAGTATCTCAATCGAGTTTTTCAACGAGTTTCTCAACCGAGAACAAGCGGTAGCCGTGACTAGGCCTCTTATCGAGCCCAAAGATGATTAATTAGTGTAGCAAAAGCAAAAGCTTAGGTTAATGGGGTATTATTCGCCCTTGTTGCTCTCTGGGGGCTTGGTGATGGCGCCCACTTCGAGCAGAGGTGAGGCATCGATCTTATCGGCATCCATCATCGCGGCTATGCGCTGCATGGACGAGAGCAGCAGGGTTTGCTCCCATTCGGCCAGGTTAGTGAACTTGTCGATAAAGTGCTCTTGCAGTGGCTGCGGCGCCTTGTTCAACAGGGCCGTTCCTTGCTCGGTTAGATAGAGGCTGACACGGCGCTTATCGAGTTGGCTGCGTACTCGGCTTACCAGTTCGCGGCTCTCTAAGCGGTCGAGAATATTGGTGACCGTAGCCGGGCTTAGATTTACATTTTGCGCGATGCGGCTGGCGGTAATGCCGTCGGTTTGTGCCACTTCATTCATGATCAGCAACTGAGGCCCGGTTAACCCCGAGGTTTTATTGAGTTGTTTGGAATGCAGATCGATAGCGCGAATAACCTTGCGTAGGGCAATTAACAACTCATCATACTTTTGCATTTCCAATCTCCAACCTGTAACCCCGCCATTATACCCGTAAAAAGCGCCTCGGCCACCCTCTGTGCACAAACTGGTGAATGAGCGGCTTATGGTTTGAATTCGCTGGGGGATGACAAGGTGATGAATTATTTTGCCAATATGTTTATTTAGTGCGGGACTTTGGGTAAGGTGACTCAGCACCGCTTTATCGTTAAGGATTGAATAATGCAGCTTTCATCGAGTGTTTCTATTACCCATTGTGATTCCGGCCTGGAGTACTTAGAGGTGGACTCGCCCTTATGTCAGGCGCGTATCTTCCTCCAGGGCGCACAGCTTACCCAGTACACTCCTGCATGCGGCAAAGCCCTCATCTGGGTATCCGAAGAAGAAGACTTTCAAAGTGGTAAGAGCATGCGCGGCGGTATTCCTGTTTGTTGGCCCTGGTTTGGTGTGCATCAACACCCGGATTGGCCGATACATGGCGTTGCCCGCGTCTTGCTATGGCGCGCCGAAGAGGTACAGGAAACTCAGGATGAAATTCGCATCAGCTTGTCCTTGCCCATGACCCAGGTCGACCCAGAATACTGGCCCCATAAAACCCAGTTGAAGGTTGAGTACGTGCTCAGTGCTAAACAGCTTGAGGTGCGTTTAACTAATACCAATCTGGATGATCATGTGATCCAGCTAACTCAGGCTCTGCACACTTATTTCCCGACCCCGGATATCACTCAAACCGAGGTTGATGGCCTGCAAGGCGCGCACTATATTGAGTTTGGTGAAGGCCCCTTCGAGCAGCAAGAGGTGGTACGCTTTGGTCGCGAAACCGATATGGTATACAGCGGCGCTGGCGCGCTGCAGCGCATTCGTACTCCCGATGGCACCATAGAAGTAGAGCGTGAGAACTCCCGTTCTTGTGTACTGTGGAACCCTTGGGAGGACAAATCCAAGCGCCTTTCTAACTTTGCCGATGATGAATACCATCGCATGCTGTGCCTGGAAGCGGCCAATGTGCTGGATGACAAGGTGGAGTTGGCTCCCGGCGAAAGCCATACTCTGGGCACTATTATTCGCTGGGGGTAAGCTCGACATTATCCTGCCTGGGTTTGGCCATCCTCTACTGGCTGAGCCCACTGCTTTGCCAAGGGTGTTTGCCTAAGGTTTTTGCCTAGGGCTTTGTATTTTCCTTGTACGAAAATATTTACAGCGGTTCCTTGACCGTCTGCCCCTCCAAACTTGCCAACAAATCACGCAAATATACAATGCGCGCCTTCTTTAAAATCGTTAAAAATCATGAGTTTACAAATTTAAACTTAGTATTAACTATGATTTTTAATGGTTAACTTTTTAATTACTAAAAGAGGTTGCCTTGACTCAGTATCTAGCCCTGTTTGCGTCCTTGATTCTGGCTTTTAGCTTTTTACCCATGCTAAATAAAATTCGTAGGAATCGCAGTGTTTCCGGGGTATCTTTGCTGATGATGAGCTTTGGAGTGGCGCAAAGCCTTTACTTTATCGCCTTTAACCTGTTTTTTGAGCGCTACGCCATGGTGTTGCCATTCGTGGTAACCGGCATGCTCAGTGCGCTGATCCTTTATTACTTTATCCGCTATAACGCCAGCGATAGCCAGCGTAAACGACTATTGCTCTTGCTAGTGGCTACTTTATTGCCCTTTACCTTGCTGCTTAGCGCTCAGATTGATACCGGTGAACTACTCCATGTCTTAACCTTTGTGGCGTTACTGATGAGCTCAATCCGCGCGATGCCGCAAACCTATAAAACCATCCGCAGTGGCGATGTTTCTAACCTGAGTGCCCGGTATTTTATTTTGCAGTTTATTGCCGGTGTACTTGGTCTGGCGGCGGAGCTGGCCATGAGCACGCCGAGTGTGGCTCATGTGCTTAATTTTGTGATGATCCTCTTAACCAATGCGGCACAGTTGGCCTGTATTCAATATTATCGCCAACGCCCGGCCATGGCCTAGTACAGAATTGACCATAAAAAAGGCCACATAATGTGGCCTTTTTTGTCTCTTAGCTGGCAAGCTTAAACGGTTAATGCCTTGTCGATCAGCAGGTTAATATACTGCTTATTGGCCTTGGCTGCCGCACTGGCTCCCCAGGCGACATTCTCGTCGCGGATATGCTGCAGTTGCGATAATGCTGCCGCCTTGGCCAGGTTGTCGTAGCCGCTAGGCTTCTTCACGCCGGCAATGGCGATTAGGCGATTCACGTATTCCACCTGCAGGTTATGGCTTAGGCTGCTGGCTTCCTTGGCATCAACAAAAATAGCCGCAGTAAGATCCTGCATCATGGTGCTTAAATCATACTCGTTGCCGTATAGGCTGGAGTCAGAAATACGCTGCAATACATTCTTATGCAGTAACTGGTTAAGCACCCCTTGCTGCATTGTCAGTATCATGGCGTGCGCTTTTGGATCTTCATTCTTACCATAGTGGTTGAAGCCACGACGCTGTTGCTGCAAGTAGCTGTACAGCGGCTGCATGTCTTTAAGAACATTAGGTGCGAAGACCTTGTCGGCTAACACCTGCATGGCCGCTTTTTGACGCTCCAGTGGTACCGGAGTAAATGGTGCCTTGCCGCCATCGCTGCCAACCAAGTTACGCTCGACATAAATACCGCCGATCTGGCGAGAAATCACTTCCGCCTGCTGCTTATACTGGCCGGCGAGAATATTGGCCGAGACCACTAGTTGCTGGTGGCTTTCGCCCTCAACTAGGGCTTTGGCTTTAAGTTCGGCCAGCAGGCTTTCTACGAGTGCCATGCGCTCGGCGCCATAGGCTACCGGGTTTGAGGAAAGGTCGCCAATCATCACGCGTGGGTCGATATGACGGCCCGGGGCACGCATATCATCGGCATCGTTACCAAAGGCCAGCTTGTGCTCAGCGGAGCGCGACAGGATTTTCTCTAGGCGAGCTTGCTCGGCCTCAGCTTCAGTGAGCGCTTGGCTGTAGCCGAATTCAATCGCCCAATCGTCATAAGGACCTGGTTTGGTTTGGAAAAAGTCGCCTTGCTCAACGCCTTTTGGTGCTATGTTGGCAGGAGCGTAGTCCATCACAGAGCCGGTCACTATGCCTTGAGTCAGGCTCTTATCATGCACCTGCTTTTCATCCCACAGGATGGATGACTTCATATTGTGGTTCAGACCCAGGGTATGACCTACTTCGTGCAGCACCAATTGCGTTAGGCCCTGGCGCAGAATTTCTTTGTCGCTAATGTCGGCGCCGCTGGCCAGGGTGCTGGCCAAAATCATGTTTTGTTGTAATTCATGGCCCAGCGAGCAGTTTAGCTCTTCGCCCTGGGCTTCGCCGCGGACTGGGCTTTGAGCTAGGCTGGCCGCACCCTGGGAATACAGGGTGTCGTAGATCCAACGGTTTTTCATAAACACGTATTCAAGCATGATGTCCGAGCCCAGGATTTGACCTGTGAGCGGGCTTGCCAGCGCCGGGCCATAACCGCCGAATGGCGGGCGAGGTGATGAGGTCCAGCGTAACACGTTGTAGTTGATATCACCGGCATCCCAATCGGCATCGTCTGGTTGCACCTTCACGACTAGGGCATTTTTAAAACCGGCCTTTTCAAACGAGCTGTTCCAGCCTAGTACGCCTTCCTTTATGGTGTCTCGCCATTCTACCGGCGTGGTGTTTTCAATCCACCAGACGATCGGCTCAACCGGCTCGGATAGCTCGGCATGAGGGTCTTTTTTCACCAGGTTCCAGCGTTTGATCACGTCTTTATAAGGAGCCCAATCCGCCGAGGTCATATCGTCAAACTGGTTGCTAAAGTAGCCGATGCGGGCATCGTCGTAGCGTGGCTGGTAATCGTTTTGTGGTAATGCCACAAAGGAGTGCTGAACCTTGATTGAAACTGCGCGTGGATCGCTGATGGCGGCTGAGCCTCGGACGCTGGGGTTGTCATTGTTAAATACATAATCGACAACTATATCTATATTATTTGGGTACGGGCGATGCTTAATAATGCGTGATTTTTTGTCGTCCAGCTTGCCCAGTTTAAAGCGCTTCTTGGCGTCTTTGTCGTCCGGGTTGCTCCAAGGCGACACCTTATGCAGCGCTTCGCTGAGGAATAATTTGTCTACTTTAAAAGCGATTTTACCTGCTTCTTCCACTTCAATCGGCAGACTGGCGAGTACGGCTTCGCTGATATTGGCTTCAGCAGCGCGGGCAATTGCGCTGTCGTCGTTGAACTGGTAACGCGGGGTCTTGCTAACAATGTCGACGCGGTCAAAGTAGCGACGAAATTCGATCAGCTTGGTTTCACGGTAGGCGCCACGGAAGTGGCCGGCATCGGTAACACCGTCTACGGTATGGGCGAAATAAACATAAGGCTTGTTAAGCTGCGCCTCGGTGATCACCATTAGGTTGTCGCCGCTTTTCGGGTCTTGATAAAAATCGAATACGCCATCGTAAAGGATATGGTCGGCGGTGGTTTGCGCCAGTGTTTTAGTTTTTTCTTCTTCTTTATCTTTGGCCAAGGTGGCCTGGCTGCCTAGCGCCAGGCTAAGGGCCAGTGTAAGGGTAGAGAGTTTCATTTGGGTCCCTGATCTTGCTTGTTGTTAGCAAAGCAGTGTACTGAAACTGGCTGGCGAAAAAACCGGGAATGAGACAGAAGCCGGTATAAAGCCGATATATTGCAAGTAATCATTTGATAAATATGCACTTTTACTTTGTAACAAAGTATGGCTAAGAGCGTTTTATCGCATTATTGGTGCTCGGTGCTGCTTAGTGGGGGTGCTGTCAAAGACATATAAGTGGGCGATAAATGCGCCGTTCACGAAGTAGAAAGCCCTTGTTAATCAATTACAAAGCGGTCGATATTTGATGTTGCTAAAATTAATACTTGCTTACAAATGAGCAGTTACTAAAAAGAACCAAGTTGTTAATATATGCTGAATATAATTTTATCAAGGTGATCGGCCATGCATCAGGCATTAAAAAAATCCTTAGTCGCACTCGCAGTTGTTGTGGTCACTGGGGCCGCCGCTAGCGGTATCATGGCAACGGCGAAAAAGCCGGATGAAACCAAGCAGGTCGATACCCGGCCTATAGTCGAGGTGAAATCTCTGGCCGCCAGCGATCACCAAGTGCTGCTGACCAGCTATGGCGAGGTTAGACCGCTTGAACACACTTTACTTGCCGCTCAGGTCAGTGGCGAGGTGGTGAGCTGGAACAAGGGTTTTGTTGCCGGCGGCATAGTTGCCCGTGGCGATCTGCTGTTCACCATAGAAAAAGACAACTATGAAGCGGCTGTGTTGCAGGCCGAGGCCGAGGTAGCGCGAGCACAGGCGGCCTTGATTGAAGAGCAGGCGCAGCAACAGGTGGCCAAAGACGAAGCCGCCCGCACCCCAGGCGTGAAGCGCTCGGCCCTATTCTTGCGCGAACCTCAGGTATTGAGTGCTCAGGCTGCTGTTAAGTCGGCGGAAGCGGCGCTCAAGCGGGCGCTGCGTGATCTTGCTAACTGCGAAGTGCGTGCTCCTTATGATGCCCTGGTGATCTCCCGCGACATTGGCCAGGGCCAGTTTGTCAGCCCGGGCAGCAAGGTGGCAGAGCTTAATAATATCGAGACGGCGGAGATCATTCTGCCCATCGCTGGCTTCGATAGCGCCTTTTTACCACCGCGTGTTGCTGGCATTGAGGCCACCATTACCCAGGAAGGACTCGGTGGTTATAGCCGCAGTGCGGTGATTGACCGTGATTTGGGGATAGTAGATAGCGCCACGCGTATGAGCAACTTGGTGGTGCGTGTGGATGACCCCTATGCCATTCACACGCAGCAACCCAAGGTCAAATTTGGCAGCTATGTACAGGTACAATTCCCGGGGCAAACCCTGCGTGAGATTTTCCGCTTACCGCAGGAGCTGGTTAACAATAAAACCGTGTGGGTGGTGAACAAGGACAACCTGCTGCAGCCGCGTCAGGTTACCGTGGTGCGCGAAGAAGATGAGTTTTTCTTAATCAGCGAAGGCCTGCAAAGCAGCGATCGCATCGTGCTGACCTTGCCGGAATATCCGCAGCAGGGCATGGAAGTACGTATCGCCGGGCAGGTGAGTACCAGCCCAAGCAACGACCAGCTGTAGGAGAGGCCCATGCAAACGCCAAAGCAAACCGGCATTATCGCCTACTTCGCTAACAATTCCGTGGCTGCTAACCTGATGATGGTGTTTATCATCATTATGGGGATCGTCAGTTATTTCACTATTCAGCGGCAGATGTTCCCTAATATTGAAATTAACTACATCAATGTGACCGCCAATTATCCAGGCGCCTCGCCGCAGGAAATCGAAGAAAGCATACTGATCAAAATCGAAGAGTCGCTCAAGGATGTGACCGAGATAGACAAGGGTGTTTATCGCGCCTTCCGTAACTCCGGACGTGCCTCGTTAGAGATAGACCCGGATGCCGAGCTCAGCGATGTACTCGACAAGGTGAAGTTACGCGTCGATGGCATCGCCACCTTCCCGGCGGGGATGGAGCCGGTCACCATAAGTCAGGTGGAATTTCGCCAGGATGTGATAGGTATGTCTTTGGTGGCCGACCTGCCGCTGACCGAGCTGAAGCCCATTGCCAATGAAATTGAAGATGAACTGCTGCAACTAGGCAATGTGTCTCTGGTGCAAAACGATGTGCCGCTGGACGAAATTGCCATCGAAATCAAACCCGATACCCTGCGCCGCTATAACCTCACCTTGAGTGATGTAGCCAATGCGGTGCGCCGTTACTCGGCCAATTTTTCCGCCGGCCAGCTGCGTACCGATGCAGGCATTATTTCCGTACGGGTCGAGGCTCAGTCCTACTCCGGCGAGGAGTTTCGCAATATTCCGGTAAAGGTAGGGGCCAATGGTGCCAAGGTGCTGCTGCAGGATGTGGCGCAAATCAAGGATGGGTTTGTTGAAGGCGAGCGTTACTTCAAGTTCAACGGCAAAAATGCCATCTACCTGAGTGTTAAGGCGACTAAAGAGCAAAACATGATCCCCGTAGCGGAGTCGGTTAAGGCCTATATCGACCAAAAGAATAAAACCCTGCCTGCCGGGGTGACCATAGAGCCGCTGATGGATATGACCTATTACCTCAATGCGCGCCTGGATATGATGCTGAAAAACCTGCTTCAAGGGGCCATCCTGGTGGCCTTGATGCTGACCCTGTTTTTGCGCTTTAAACTGGCATTGTGGGTGATGATAGGTCTGCCGGTGTGCTTCTTAGGAGCGCTGATGACCATGCCCATCTTTGGCATCAGTATTAATATTGTCTCCCTGTTCGCCTTTATTATGGTATTGGGGATAGTGGTTGATGACGCCATAGTCATAGGCGAGAGCGCCTATTCTGAGATCGAGAAAAAAGGTGGTGGCGTCGACAATGTGGTACGTGGTGCCCAGCGCGTGGCCACCCCGGCGACCTTCGGGGTGTTGACCACCATGGCGGTGTTTGCACCCTTTACCTTATCGAGCGGCCCGGACGGGCGTTTTTCTTCGGCATCGCGGTGGTGGTGATGGCGTGTTTGGCCTTTAGTCTGATCGAGTCAAAGCTGATTTTGCCGGCGCATATAGCCCATACCCGCTTTGGCCCTCTCAGCTCAAGTGGTTTTCGCGCCCGCTTTAATGATAAGTTTTTTGGCTTTGTGAATGGCACTTATCGTCGCTGCGTGGAGAAGAGCATAGAGTGGCGCTACGTGGTCTTTATCGCGTTTTTAGGCATGTTGATCCTGAGCTTTACGCTGATTGGCAGCAACCATATTCGTGTGGTGCCAACGCCTAAGGTGCCTCATGATTTCCCGCAAATCAGGGTGGAAATGAACGACAATGCCTCGGATATTCAGACCATTAACGCGATTCAGAAAATCGAGCGCATGGTGCTCGATGTGGACACACAAATCGAACAGGAATTTGGCCAAAAAATGGTACGCAGCCTCTTGGTATTCAACCAGGGCCGTACCGAGGCTCAGGTATTAGCGCCTTTGGTGGATGAAGACCTGCGCCCATTTGATGCCTTTGAGTTATCGCGGCGCTGGCGCGAAGCCATGCCGGAAATTGCCGGGGTGAAGTCGCTGACCATTTATGATGACGTGAATGGTAACCCAGGTGGTGATGGCGAATTCGGTTATCTGCTATTTGGTTCGGATATAGACACCCTCAATGCCGCTGGTCGTCAGTTTATAACCATGTTGCAGCAACAACAGGGCTTGTTTGACATCAGTTCCACCATAGATCCGGCCAGCAAAGAAGTGCAGATGAGCCTTAAGCCGGTGGCCTATGATCTCGGCTTGGATCTGCAGAATATTGCCAGTCAGGTCGGCGCCAGTTTCTACGGTGGCGAGGCCCAGCGAGTGATCCGCGACGGTGAAGAAGTGCGGGTCATGGTGCGTTACCCCAAACTGACCCGTGAAGCTTTTGCTTCCCTTAAGCATGCGGTGGTGATGACTCCGGCGGGCCAGGAAGTACTGCTTGGTGACGTGGTGGAGCTAGAGGAACGTCCGGGGATCAGTTACATTCGCCGTGAAGGGGGTTATCGCACCGTTTATATCTATGGCAGCATAGACGAGGAAAGGGTCGAGCCCACCGAGGTGGTCAAACGCATTAAAGAAGATTTGTTGCCGCAACTTAAAGAACAGTTCCCATCGGTGAAAACCGAACTGGGCGGTTCCATCGAAGAGCAACAGGCTCAGGCTAATGAACAAATTCTCTTCTTTATTGCCGGGATGATCATTGTTTACATCCTCTTGGCGGTACCGCTTAAGAGTTATAGCCAGCCACTGATCGTGATGTCGGTGATCCCCTTCAGCTTAACCGGAGCTCTCTGGGGTCACTTCTGGTTTGGTCTCGATCTGAGCACCATGTCATTTTTTGGCTTAATCGCCGCCGCCGGGGTGGTGATCAACGACTCCTTGGTCATGACAGATTATGTGAACCAGGCGCGCCGCGAGGGTTATACGGTAAAACAAGCCGTGGTCGAAGGTGGTTGCGCGCGTTTTCGCGCCATTACCCTGACCTCAATAACCACCTTTGCCGGGGTTCTGCCGATCATGTTTGAAACCAGCTTGCAGGCCAAGTTTGTGATCCCCATGGCGGTGGCGCTGGGCTTCGCTGTGCTGTACGCCACCTTGCTTACGCTTATTCTGGTGCCCTGTTTATACGTGATCCTCGGTGATATACGGGCCGCGTTCCGCTGGGTGTGGCAGCGTATCAGAGGCAAGGTACCGAGGCAGCATAAAGCCAAGGTGAGTAAAGCGTAATAAATAACCTGAGCTTCGGATAGTTAATGCCTTTCTAGCAGCCAGTTTTGGCGCTAACTGCGTTGAATTCACTTCCAAGAGCTAGCTATTGGTGCGTAAATTCGCCTGGTTATCCCTAAAACTTTCTGGCTAGACAAGGGTGTAATTTATAGTGAAATTTAAAAACAATAAGTTAGCTCATCCCTTATCCAAACCTCAGGTTAAATAGAGAAAGTTACCCGCTTTCAGGGTGCGTTAAGATTCGCGCTTCTATCTTTTGATAGTCTTGGGAGTAAATTTGTATGGTCAGAAGGTTCTTTAACGATAAGAGCTAAGGCCAACAAGCCCAAAGTGAGCTTAAAAGTTTAACGCATCCTGGTTCTGAAGTGTGCTTTGGTCGCTGACTAAGCAAGGGGTAACAAATTGCAATTAGCCGAACATACAGACATATACTCGAACATGGGCGGAGTTCTTCCTGCAGCCAGTTGGCTCAGTGTGGGTACGCTAAGCAGTTATACACAGCTATTTTGCGGCGATACTGTCGAAGTTGAGGTGTACGATCATCAAGGTTTGGTTCAAGGACTGAGTTTTAAGCTGCATATTAAGTCCGATCTGCATGGCGAGCCGCAAAACTGGACTCGCGACCTTGCCCACTATATCAATACCCATATACCCCTGATGCAAGCGGGTAAATTCACCGAACATGGGCTCATCACCGCTTATCGAGGCAATGAAATTTTTGCCTGTTCAAATAGTGGTATCTGTGAGGTGGTTATCAACTACAAGTGTGCGGCGAAACAGCAGCACAGGGGTCAGCATAATAACCAGGGTTATGATCATATCTTTCCCGTCGACCATGAACTCTATTGCGCCGGCGATCGTGTTCTGCATCTGGCCACCGGCAAGGTTTATCGCTGTAAACCTTGGCCCTACACCGAACTGTGCCGCTTAGGCGGAAATAATCACGAGCAATATGAACCCGGCTTAGGCCTGAATTGGCACACTGCCTGGCAAGAAATAGAGTCATAGTGCGAAAGCACAAGTGATACCAACGCCGTTAGCATGATATTTAGCCCGCTAGAATGATTAGCTGTTTAAGAGAATGGGTATGATACACTGAGCGTCCAGTATCAGTGTATTGAGGTTGCGCGTGCAAGCCCCCATCGCCAAAAAAATCCCCCATTTGCTTACTCAGCATGGCCAACAACGACAAGACGATTACTATTGGATGCGCGACGATCAGCGCCAAAAACCGGAAGTTCTCGCACATTTACGTGAAGAAAACGCCTATTGCGATGCTCAGTTAGCTGCAAGTGCAGCCCGACAGGAACAGATTTTCGCCGAGCTGAAGGCGCGCATCAAAAAAGACGATAACACTGTGCCGGTGCGCGATGGCCATTACTGGTATCACAGCGAAGTGTCCGGAGATGACGAATACGCCAAGCATTATCGCGCCAGCAGCTATAGCGGCGACAATAAAACCTTGCTTCTCGATGTGAACACCCTCGCCGCAGGTCATGAATTTTATGACTTAGCCGATATGGCGGTGAGCCCAAACGAACAACTTCTTGCCTATTGTGAAGACACCAGTGGCCGTCGTATTTACCAGGTGCGCATAAAAGACCTGCAAAGTGGTGAGTTGCTCGATGATGTGCTGCTTGAGTGCGAGGGACAAGTGGTCTGGGCTAACGACAATCGCACCCTTTATTACATTAAGAAAGACCCGCAAACCCTCCTGGGCTTTCAGGTTTTTCGCCATCACCTGGGTAGCGCCCAAGGTGACGATGAACTGGTGTATGAAGAGCTGGACCGCAGCTTTTATATGGGCCTGGGAAAAAGTCGCGATGAAAGCCTGATTTTTATCGACCTGGAAGCCACCGAAACCAGTCACACTTATGTGCTTGATGCAAATGATCCCAAAGCACAACCTAAGCCTCTAATGCCCCGCGAAATGGGCCATCTGTACGAAGTGGATAAGCTAGGTGAGCATTTTTATATAGTTTCTAACCGAAGCGCGAAAAACTTCCGCCTGATGCAGGCAGATGCCAGCACCATAGCCGACCCAGATACTTGGCTGGAGCTTATTGCCCACCGCGATAATGTTCTACTTGAGGGCGTCGATCTCTTTAAGGGTTACTGGCTGGTGACCGAGCGGGAGCTGGGTCAGATCCGCTTTGTGGTGTATCAACATCAGCAGGGCAAAATGCAGGGCGAAGGGCACACCCTAAGCTTTAGCGATCCCTGTTATTACGCCGGTATGGGGATGAACCCAGAGCCGGATGTAGGCAGCGTGCGCATTTACTACAGCAGCCTGACCACTCCGGGCAGTTTGTACGAATTTGACCTTAATACCCAGGAGCGCAAGCTGTTGAAGCAGCAAGAGGTGCTGGGCGAATTTAACGCTGAGGATTACCAAAGCGAGCGACTGATGATCACCGCGCGGGATGGCGTGCAGGTGCCCGTATCCCTGGTTTATCGCCGCGATACCTTCACCCAAGACGGCACTAACCCCTTGTTGCAATATGGCTATGGTGCCTACGGTATCACCATAGACCCCAGTTTCTCGAGCAGCATTTTAAGCCTGCTGGATCGTGGTTTTGTCTATGCCATCGCCCATATTCGTGGCAGCGAAATGTTGGGTCGCGCCTGGTATGAAGCCGGTAAGCTGGCGCATAAGCAAAACACCTTTAACGACTTTATCGATGTCACTGAAGCGCTGGTGGCGCAGGGCTATGGTGCCGCCGATAAGATCTTTGCCAGTGGCGGCAGCGCCGGTGGCCTCTTGATGGGCGCCGTAGTCAATCAGGCACCGCATTTATACCGCGCTATCGGCTGTCATGTGCCGTTTTTGGACGTGCTGACCACCATGCTTGATACCAGCATTCCGCTGACCACCAATGAGTATGACGAGTGGGGCAACCCAAATTACGAGCAGGACTACCGCACCATAGCCGCCTATTCACCCTATGATAATATTCGTGCCCAGGCCTATCCCCATATTCTGGTAACTACAGGCCTGCACGATTCCCAGGTGCAGTATTGGGAGCCGATGAAGTGGGTGGCCAAGCTGCGTGAATACAAAACCGATGACCATCTTCTGCTGTTTAAAACCGACTTAGAGAGTGGTCATGGAGGTGCTTCCGGACGCTTTAAAAGCCTGGCGGAAAAGGCACTGGAATTTAATTTCTTCTTAACGACCTTAGATTATGAAAATTAGCGGCTTATCCCAGGCATGTGAGAACAATAAGGGGCCGATTCTCGCCGAGTTGACGCAGATCTTTGCTCAGACCCAAAGGGTATTGGAAATTGGCTCTGGCACCGGCCAGCATGCGCTGCATTTTGCCGCGCATTTGCCGCACTTACTTTGGCAAACAAGCGATTTAGCCTATAACCATGAGCTGATCAAGCAGGTTATCGGCACTGCCGAGAGCGGCAATATTTTGCCACCGCTGGCGCTGGATCTCGGACAAAGCTGGCCGTTAGCGCAAGTTGATGGCATTTTCACCGCCAATACCCTGCATATTGTTAGCGAGGAGTTGGTGCGAGCATTTTTCCATGGCGTTAAGCAGCACCTTAGCCAAGGCGGTAACTTGTGCATTTATGGCCCCTTTAATTACAACGGCGCCTACACCAGCGACAGCAATGCCCGCTTCGATGCCAGTCTGCGTGAGCGCGACCCCTTAAGCGGTTTGCGTGACCAGCAATGGGTGGTGAGTTTGGCCGCAGCCGCCGGGCTGGAATTGGCTACCGATATCGCCATGCCCGCCAACAATCGCTTATTGCACTTTATACGGAGATAACCCGGTACATTGCTGCAAATATAGGCTGTGTTGTCGCGTTTCGCGGACGATAAAGTCATCAATTGCGGCAGCAAAGGGGCTGTTGATAAAGCGGTGGCAGGAATGGGTCAGCTGCGGGGTAAAGCCTCGCGCAAGTTTGTGCTCCCCTTGGGCGCCGCCGTTAAAGTACGCCAACCCCTGATTTATGCAATATTCTATGCCTTGATAATAACAAAGCTCGAAGTGCAGGCGGTCATAGTGCTCAAGGCAGCCCCAGTAACGCCCGTAAAGCGTGTTTTGGCCACGCAGAAACAGGCTGGCGGCGACCATTTGCTCGCCGTCATAGGCGCTTATCACCACCAGATGCTCACTCATGCTCTGTTTTAGTCGGGTAAAAAAGTCGGCATTCAAATAGCCCAGATGACCCGAGCGTTTGAGGTAAGTGCGCTGATAAAACGCACTGAGTGCCTGTATATGCACCGACGTAATTTCATCACCACTGGCAACCTCTATTCTAAGCCCCGCCTTGGCGACCGCAGCTCGCTCCTTGATTATATTTTTACGTTTGCGGGCCTTTAATTGCCGACAAAATTCATCGAAGTCTTGGTAGCCTGGGTTGTGCCACTGAAACTGCACCGTGGTGCGTCTTGCCAGGCCTTGCTCCTGCAATTGCTCGGCCTGGGCCTGCGAGCAAAAATTGATATGCCAGCCGGACCAGCCCAGTTGCAGCGCCTGCTCATCCAAAGCGGTGCGAATGGCCGCTAACGCCTGTGTTTTATTTACCGAATCGCTTAGGGCCAGGCGCGTGCCTGTCACTGGCGTAAAGGGCACGGCGCACAGCCACTTGGGGTAATAGTTAAAGCCATGTGCCTCATAGGCTTCGGCGATGGCCCAGTCGAATACATACTCACCGTAGGAATGGCTTTTTATATAGCCTATGGCGAGGCCAGCCAGCTCTTGCTTGTGGTAAAGCGCCAAGTGGTGAGGTTGCCAGCCAGTGCGAGCGCTGGTGCAGCCCGTTTGTTCTAGGGCATTAATAAACTCATAGCTGGTAAAGGGATCTTCGGCCGCATCAAAAAACGCCTGCCAGGCCGATTTACCCAAGGCCTGGGCGCTGGAAAAAAAGCAAACGCTGAAGTTACTCATGTAAATGCCCGAGGAAGGTGCGCATATCCTGCTCCAGCTCGGCATAAAAAGGATTATAGGTCAGACGCTTAAGTGGTCCCTTGGCCAGATTTGCCTCGCTGCGCTCGCCGATCAGCACCTGAGCTTGAGTTTTACAGCGGCGATAAGCCTTATCATCTTCCAGGTAGGAACCGCAATTGCGGTACTGCCCCTGAACGCCGTAATAGGGGTGATTTGGCGCATTAACCACGCTGATATGCGATAAGTCGATGATCTTATTACAGGGAGGCTGATTGGCCTGGCAGGCGTAGCTACGCAGCGGGAAGTCCTTCCCCAAATAGCGTTTGGCAGTTTGCGGGTTACCGTAATAAATCAGCATGTCCTTGGTGCTGTTTGGGCGCATCTGAGGATTATGCCAGGCCTTCACCAGGGCCAGAGTGGCCTGGGAATCTATGGTGGTATCCCCCTCACTTTGGACGACAAAAAGCGGCAAGTCGGGCAGTTTTGCCTTGGCTAGGTGCTTAGCATCGATGCGGCGCATAGCCTCATGGCCTAGGCTGGCGGCAGCAAAAGGAAAGGACTCGTATTTGGCAAAGTCGATATCCGCGTCCTTATCTATCCAGTTTACAAAGGGAATGCGGTCTATCCATTTTGCCAGCCAGCCCTGCTTGTTATGGGGCTCGGTTGCCGGTGACCAGAGCATCAGCGCCTGCACCTGCTGTGGCACCGGGCGTTCAATCAAGTTAGCCAGGGCGAGGGCGGCACCGGTGGAGTAGCCGCCGATAATAACCTGTTCGAAGTCCTTGCTGGTGCGCTCAATGGCATAGCGGGTCAGGGCTTGCCACTGTTTAAAACTCACCTCCTGGAGATCGCTGGCGGCGCTGCCATGACCGGGCAGTAATACGGTGCGAACATTAAAGCCCTGGCGATGGAAAAATGCCGCCAGGGAATGATAACTAAAGGGGGAGTCGGTCAGGCCATGCAATAAAAGTACGGCCTTATTGCTGCCTGGATGGCGCAGCTCAAAAGGGCTCAGCAGATCGCTCACGGTCAAGTCGGCCTCCAGAGCGCCTTGAGCTTGCAGTAACTTAACGGTTTCTGTGTGTACTGGGCAAGGCAGGCTGGCCCTAGGGTTACGTGCGTCAATCCAGTCTCGGGCCGAGGCCAGATAGGCGCTAAATGGCGGTAGAGAGTCGAGGTCGAGTGCTTGCACAGAGGCATCTTTGGCAAAGCGATGGCTGCCATTCTTTTTGGCCGCCATTATGTAGTCGATATCATCTATATGGCTAAGGCAGGTCTGTGCCCAGCTAAAAGAACTGGTTAGGCCGAGCAGGAAACATAACAGTAAACGCATCGCTTTGATCTCTAGATAATTTATAACGGGCAGCATAACAAAGCGGTGATTTTACGCCTAGCCCTAATCGCGGGCCCTAATCGCCAGCCCTAAGTGCGGGCCCTAAGTGCAGCAGGCCATGAGGCGATTTTAATTATTTGGCTGGAGTCGCTCATGAGCCACGTTGTTTTTGGGTGTTTATTTATCAATGCTGCGGCATGAGTCGCAAAAGTTAAGTCATTTCACTTTTAAAGTTATGCTAAATTAGTAGTAATAATTGACTAATTTATGAGCACATTATGATTGGTCACTCAGTCGCGTTTGATCGTTGGATCCGCACCGACTTCGTTGTCCTGAATAACGAATTGGAAGACTTATATTGGCAGCAGGAAGACAGAGCCAATGTTGTCGGAGTCGGCGAGGAAATTAAAGAAGCCATGGTGGCCCAGGGTAATGCGCTTATCCAGCAATTGGTGAATGAAGGTAATACGGATCAGGGTTTTGATAAGGCGTTTGATCTGCTAGGCAATGTGGGCTTGTATATGGCCGCCTGTCGGCGCCATGAAATTACCGAACCATCGCGGGAAACCCAATCGCCGTTGACGGCGGCTTCTACTCTGGCCATGCATATAGGCGCCTCGATTGGTGTCACGCCGCGTTTTGCAACTGCTCATTTAACTACCCATAACAGCGCCGAAAACGGTGTGTATAAACGCTTTACCGACTTGGCCGATGAAAAGCTTTTTGTCGATTACAACACCAAGGGGATCCTGGCCTATAAGCGCGCCGCCGATGCCTTGCTGCGTTTGCAGCCCTTAGGGATTTCTCACCCCATAGCCGCCGATCTATTGGCCGTAGCCGAGCAGGCCCTAAAGGATGTGATGACCAGCAACCGCTACCTCTTCCTGCATCTTGATACAGATAGATTCTTTTACTGTGTGCGCCCCTATTACAAGCCATATCGTGTCGGTAAAGAGGTGTATCGTGGCGCTAATGCCGGCGATTTTGCCGGTATAAACGTGATTGATATGCTATTGGGCCTGTGTCAGGCCAATGAAGTCAGTTATTCGCAGCTGCTGGTGGATAAGTTTCTCTATATGATGCCGCAAGATCAGCGTATCTTACGCGATTGTATGCGTTTACCTTCCTTTATGGATGAGTTCCTGAAAGTGGGTAAGCAGCATCATAAGGCCAGCTGGTTTCAGGATAACCTTAAAGCATTTTTAAGCGTGTGCAAGCTGCATGGGCAGACCGCCATTCAGCACCATAATCAGTTGGTGGAGAAGTATATTCGCGTGCCGAATGAGCAGCTCGGTGCCGAACATCAGGATAAGGTGACCGCCAGTGGTCCGCCCTTGCCCGTGCTTCTGGCGCAATTGGAAACACTCCGTGACCGCCGTGCCGCGCGTCCTCGCGATGATATTTTTACCCGCTACGACGATGTGCAGCGCCTAACCAAGATGGTGGATTAAGTTTTGAAAACTCAGTTTCGTTTGCCCGCAGGGCCTTATTTCTTAAGTCACTCTGTGGGTCGTCCGCTGCGCTCGACGGAGCAACACTTTCATGAGCATTTTTTCGCTCCCTGGCAGCAGGAGCAAAACGAGCCATGGCCACAGTGGCTCGGGGCAGTGCAGGATTTTACCGTCGCATTAGCACGCCTGTTTAACTCAGAGGCCAGCTTGTTTTGTCCTCAGGTGAATCTTTCCAGTGCCCTGAGCAAGTTGGTTGTGGCGCACCCGCGTTTGCGTAAGAACAAGTGCAAGGTGCTGATGTCGGAACAGGATTTTCCCAGCATGGGTTTTGCGTTGCAAAAATCTCTGACTCCGGACAGCGAAATCGTCTTTATTCCCGCCTCCGAGGACATCAGCGATATCCGGGTGTGGCAGCAACATTTGCAAGGGGATATGGATCTGGTCTTTATCAGCCAGGTGTATTCCAATTCCGGGCGTCAGGCGCCGGTGGCCGAGATAGTGGCCGCCGCCAAGGAGCTCGGCATCTTAAGTCTGGTTGATGTGGCTCAGGGCGCCGGGGTGATCCCCCTGGATTTGGCCCGGGTGCAACCGGATTTTCTAATAGGATCGAGCGTAAAATGGCTGTGCGGTGGCCCGGGAGCCGCCTATTTATGGCTTAGCGCCGAGCAATTACCTGGCTGTGAACCTAAGGATGTAGGCTGGTTCTCCCATGCCAATCCATTCGAGTTCGATATCCATCACTTTGCTTACCATGACAGTGCACTGCGCTTTTGGGGAGGTACACCCAGCGTCGCCCCCTATGTGTTAGCGGCGCACAGTATCAATTGGTTTAATGACTTTGGCATCGACAAGGTGCGCGCCCATAATTTGAAGCTGCAAGGGCAATTACTTGAAGAATGTGCCCACCTGGCGGCATCACCACTGGATGCACGGCGGCGCAGCGGTACCCTGATTCTTCATGCCGGCGACAGGCAAGAGCAGATGATGCAGGAATTAAAGCAACACAATATCAGCGTTGACGCGCGCCACCTAGGGGCCCGAGTGTCGTTTCACATCTATAACGACGAACAGGATGTGGCGCAGCTGGTATCAGCGTTAAAGCGGTTTATTTAACTTGGCCGCCGCGTTGATATTTTCTTTGTACTTTTGCAATTCGCTGATCGCCTTCTTTTCATTTTCGATAAGGGCGTGATAATTGGCGCGCACTATGGTTGCCTGCTGCTTCTTCGCATCGTCGATAGAGTCGCCGCCTAAATAGTTGGCGGTTGCTTGATTTATATTCTCAAGCTGCGCCAGATCTTTAGCCATACGCGTTTCGTAGTCACTGATATTACGTTGGTGCATGGCGATGCGGCGGTCGTATTCTTGCGACTTCAGGTAGCTGTCTACCTCACTCACATTAGGCTGTTGAGAATCGTCTTCTTCGCTGGTCACGGCCGTCACTGTTTTAGCGCCAGAGTAACGCACCTTAATAATTTGCGCGTCTTTGCCACAGGGCTGCTGACTAAAGGTTGCCACGCCATTGATGGTGCATTTATAAACCGCCGCATAGCTGGGCAAGGTGGTCAAACAAAGAGCCGCGGCAAATATAACTGGGTATTTCATAGGACATGTCCGTATGGTTAGGGTTATAAGATTCTAGAACTTTCCATTGGGAAATCAACACCCCGTTAACAATCAATATATTAGTAGCGGCTATTTCCGCTGACAGAGTGGGTGCTGTGTATAGGTATATTGCCGATAGTACCAAGCTCTAATTAAGCTTTAGTTAAGGAGGTGGGGGCGCGATTGAACTTCGGACGCTTGCGACTGAACGCCGAAAAGCAAAAAACCGCGACAATGCGCGGTTTTTCTTCGTTAACTAATGGCTTCGAGTGGGGATGAGCGCTCGTGCCTCCTGCGCTTGCAGCCGCACTCGCCCCTACGGGCGCCTGCGCGGCTCAAAATGTTCCGGACATTTTGTAGCTCTAGCACGCCCCTGTGCTAGCCCTTATAGGCGCCTACGCGGCTCAAAATGCTCCAGGCATTTTGTAGCTCTAGCACGTCCCTGTGCTAGCCCTTATAGGCGCCTGCGCGGCTCAAAATGTTCCTGACATTTTGTCGAACAAGGGTTCGAACCAAGTCCGCCTGCTCGAAATTTAGTTATAAAAAAACCGCCGTAAAGGCGGTTCTTTTAAAACTAATGGCGGAGAAGGGTCTCAGAAACCGAAGTATTACTTCGCAGTTCAGAGACGCCGAAGGCCGGACGCTTGCGACTGAACGCCGAAAAGCAAAAAACCGCGACAATGCGCGGTTTTTTCCAAAACTAATGGCGGAGAAGGAGGGATTCGAACCCTCGATAGAGCTACAAACCCTATACTCCCTTAGCAGGGGAGCGCCTTCAGCCACTCGGCCACCTCTCCGGCGCGAATCAGTTTGATAAATTTGGCGGAGAGATAGGGATTTGAACCCTAGATAGGCTATTAACCTATGCCGGTTTTCAAGACCGGTGCTTTCAACCACTCAGCCATCTCTCCATGGGGTAGGATAATACTGAGGCTTGTGGCCAGTGTAAATAGATAATGAATCGTTTGCTTGATTTTTGTGCTAATTCAGGGCGCTAGCAAGAAAAAAGTGAGGATTTCAGGTGCTAAGCTGGTTGGGTCTTAGCACCTGCTGGTTGTTTTTAATACCAGAAAGTAACATTAGTGTAATTAATTACTTGTAACGCACAACACCGCTAAGAGCTAGCTCTTTACCAAAGCGGTTTAGCTTGGCCATCATTTTAGCTTTACGCTTGCTTGGCTTGGTTGCTACATGGTTGGCTGCTGTTTGATTTAGGGTGTTTACTGGGTTCATGTTTGCTTGCTCCGGGTTGTGCCTGTGGTTGAAAACAAGGCTATTGTGCAACCAGTGTGGTTAAAAATAAAACGATATATTTTGGCCCATTCGGATAAGTTTAATTAATGCGATTAATGTTTTATTAAGTTTCAAAAAAAAGATTTATGCATGAATATTTAGGTGGGAAATGCGCTAATAGACCAATAACCAAGGTTTTTTATCTTGTGGCAAGTGATTTTTTAAAATATCGTGCATATTTATTCAGATAAATCATATTTGTTATAGGTTGGCATTTTGAACCATCAAACCAGGTATTTGCTCTTGTATCATCCGCTGCAGGCAAAAGCGCAATTAAAAGCTATTCGCCAGCGTTTGCATTCCTTGTCATATGCCTATGTTGAGGTGGCTACCAGTGGCGACTTTTACGCCGATTTACAGGGGCTGCAAACCTATATTCCCAATACCAAACGAGTAATTGCACTTGGTGGCGACGGTACACTTAATCTGGCCGCCAATGCTTTCGCCTATAGCGAGGTCGAAGTAGCCCTGGTTCCCTGTGGTAGTGGTAATGATTTTGCTCGCCAGTGGCGTTGCTCTGAGCAGCAATGGATCGAAGCCGCATTAACACATGCCAGCTCCGCCATAGATCTGGGTAAGGTTAATGAGCGCTACTTTATCAATATCGCCGGCGTTGGCTATGATGCTGCCGTGGTTGCCGCCAGTCAAAATAAGCGCGGCCGTTGGGCGCACCTGAATTATGCCTGGCAGGGGATTAAAATGCTGTATCGCTACGCCCCCTCGTTATTGCAGTTTTCGACTACCAAGGCGCAAGAGCACAGGTTGCTGATGATGTGTTTAGCCAATGGCCGTTACTTTGGCGGCGGCATGTGTCTGGCGCCCAAGGCGAATATTTGCGATGGCCAATTAAGTTGCGTGCAAATAGGAGCGGCGCCGTTTTGGCGGCAAATTCAGGCGCTGATACTTAGCTATTTTGCCGCTCATACCCGGCTTAAGCAGGTCAATATAACCCCTGTATCCCAGCTTGATGTGCACACCGCAAATATAGGCATAGAGGCGGATGGAGAGTATATAGGCACCACACCCGCACTTTTTAGTGTGCAGCGCGGTGCCCTGAACTTTGTGATGCCCGTCTAGGCTGGTGCCTCTGTGCGCTTGAAAAAGAGGCCTATTTTATCGAATGGGGTCAGCACTATGGCGTTGCCCAGTAATACAAACACAAAGCCGTATACCGTATTAAGCTGCCATACGAAACCTTCAAACAGGGTGCTTAGAATCACAGCTACCAAAGGGAAGAGCACTATCACATAGCTGGCTTTTTCCGGGCCGATATTCTTCAGTAAGACAAAGTAACAGGCAAAAGCGATCACTGTACCGAAGGTGCTTAGATACAGCAGGGATAACCAATACGCGGTGCCGGCAGTGCTAAAGTCCCAACTAACATCGCTGATTAAAACGAACAGTGCCAGTCCCAGGGTGCTGTATAACATGCCCCAGGCATTGCCCTGCAGCACGCCTACCTGAGCCTGGGAGTTACGTACGCTCACCATGTTGCCTATGGACGCTACAAGCGTGCCAGCAAGACACAATAACAGGCCTATTAATAACTCATTACCGAGATCCAAAGTGGCGATGGCCGGCCAGAACAAGATCACTATGCCTACCACGCCGAGCAGGGCACCAAAGTAGATGCGTTTGGCTATGGGTTTGCCAAAGAATAATCGGGTGTTGATGATATTCATCAACAGCAGGGTGCTAAAGGCGATGGAGCTCATTGCCGAGGTGAGATAATGCTGCGCCCAATAGAGGATCAGATAGTTGGCGCCAAAGTTACACAGGGCCAACAGGGTAAAAAAGCCATGATCGCGGGCGCTAAAGCGCATCGGCAATTTTTTAAGCAGTACAAAAGCCCACATAATGACGGCGGCAATGGCAAAGCGTAAAAACAGCGAAACTTGCACCGCTACATCGCCAAGCTGGAATTCTATGGCCAGCCAGGTTGAGCCCCAAATCAGGACGGTAAAAAAATACAGCAGGACGTTGTTCATGGCGTTTTTCTCAAGGCGACTAAAGCTGGTATTTTAAAGTTATTCTGTATACTGTACATAAACAGAAAACATCATTTTATACCTATACAGATCAGCCATGTCTCGCATTGTAAATAAGCAGGGTAATATCTACCTATATCAGCAAGTCATTGACTTGATTAAAGATATGCAGTCGCAAGGCACCTTGGGTGCCGGTGAAAAGCTGCCTTCTTTGCGTGCTATAGCACAAAAGTTGTCCATTAGTATTCCCACCGTTCAGCAGGCTTATCAAGAGCTTGAACGTCAGGGGGTGATCAGCGCCAGAGAAAAGTCCGGTTTTTACCTTAATGCCGGCTCAGAGCAGTGTCATCAGCCTCGTCGTATTCAACTGGCGCGCCAGCCGGTAGCGGTTAATAAACAGGCCTTGATTGAGCAGGTTTTTGACAGTTTGCATCGTGCCGCCGTGGTGCCCTTGGGGATAGCCAACCCGGTGGCGGTAAACCCCACCGATAAGGTGCTGAGCCGGACCATGCGGCGAGTGATGAATGTGGCCGGGCATAAGGCTATCAATTATGGCCCCCTGGATGGTTTTGCGGCGCTAAAAAAGCAGATCATCAACCGTTACCTGGATTTTGCCATCGGCGTTAACAGTGATGAGTTGATCATTACCAATGGTGCCCAGGAAGCGCTGCATATCGCTGTGCAGTGTGTCACTCAGGCGGGGGATATAGTGGCCATAGAGTCGCCCTGTTATTTTGGCATTATCGAAATGCTGGAGAGTCTGGGACTCAAGGTGATAGAAATTCCCATGTGCCCGCAACAAGGGGTGTGTGTCGAAGATCTGCAGCAGGCGTTTGCCGAGCATGATATTAAGGCCTGCATCTTTTCCACCAGTATTAGCAATCCCTTAGGCTCGAAAATGCCAGAGGAGCGACGCCGACGTCTGGTGCATTTAGTGGAGGATCAAGGTGCGGTGCTAATTGAGGATGATGTGTATGGGGAGCTTGCCTACGAGCCCGATGGCGCCAAACCTGCTCAGTATTATTCGACCAAGGGCAAGGTGATCACCTGCTCGTCGCTGTCAAAAACCGCCGCGCCAAGCTATCGCGTGGGCTGGATGATAGCCGGCAAGTTTGCGCCTCAGGCGCGGCGTTTAAAGCGGGCCATGAGCTGCGCGTCGTCACTGATGAATCAGTGGACCCTGTACGAATTTATGAATAGCGGCGATTACGATAAAAATCTGCGGGTGATGCGCCAGCGCCTGGCGCTCAATAAAGAGCGGATGCGGGCCTTGGTGCAGCGGCATTTTCCGCCTGGCACCCGAATGACCAATCCACAGGGAGGCTGTGTATTGTGGCTGCAACTGCCGTCGCAGTATGATGTTGTTGCCTTGTTCCACCTGGCGCTGGAGGCGGGGATCAGCATTACTCCGGGAGCTATTTTTAGCGCCACCGACAAATATCGCCAGTGTTTACGCCTGAGTTTTGGGGTGCAATGGAGCGAGGAAATAGAAAAGGCAGTGGCCCGCTTAGGGGCGCTCTGCCTGCAAGTGCAAAAGGGTAAGGCGAAGGTTACGCCAATGGGCATGCCAAAGGCTTAGTTACTTAGCAGCTGATACTCTTTCAATTCGGGGATCATGCTAAGCAGCTGAGCTTCTTGTTGCGCCAACTCGCTAAATGAATGGCATAGCGCATCCGCACGTTGTTCTATTTGCGAGGCTTGCAGCTCAACTCTTTGCTCGACCTGCTCACCAAGGCGCTCCATACGTTGCTCAAATTCATCCATGTCGCCGCCTGAGCCTAATAACTCAGAGCCCAGAGCGATAAATATACTGCCGATAGACTGCACCATGGCCTGCTCTACGGCTTGTTCAAAGTCCTCATCAAACTGGCTTTCAATATCATTGCCTAATTGTTCAAAGCTTTGTTTGCCCATTACAAAGGCACCGTCCTGGTAGAAGGTCTGTTCAATATTGATGCCGATATTTTCAACTATATCGCTCAGCGCCTCATTGTGACTGATGCCAAATGCGGCGCCGACTTCTTCTAGGGCAACGCCGGCGATCTTAACGCCATCCAGGGCTATTTGAGCCACCTCGGGCATATAGGTTCGTACCTTATCTGTGTAATCGTCCAGGGCCTGTTGTTGCTCGGCATTTAACTCAACGGGTTGACCATCGACTTCAAGCAGACCTGAGCTGTACACCAGGTGCTGGTTATTGGTATTGGTGATCTGTAAACGCTGCGGCTCGATGCGTACATCGTTTTTAAATTCAATGTTGCATTGCTCAGAGCCAAACGAGAGCGAATTGGCTTCCCCGGCGATGGCGGTGCCAGAAAGGCTAATGGCAGAGATAATGGCTAGCGTGCTGGTTTTCATGGTGATAATTCCTGTTATTCTGTTGACGCTATGACTAATACAATTTCGGTGCCAAATAATAAAGATGATGAAAATCATAGCTTTATAATTTCCTCTTGTGTACTGCCAATGCCTTGTTTAGTGCCTTTTACTAACTTTTAGTGAAATTAACTTTGCCGTGGATTAAAACATTTGCTCAATTGTCAGCCTGCTAGGTAACTGCTCCTGCGTCACCCTAGTACCGCCGTCCATGGCGGCAAAAGCCGACCTAGGACCCTGGCGGCAAAGGCGGATCCACAACGGGCTATCCAAGGTGGAATAACCTTACGAATTAAGGCGGTATAATTATTAATCAATTATGTTTATTGAAACGATAAAAAAATCTCACTTTCCAGTTTGCGATTTAGCGGCTATTTATTCACTCGAAGGCGCCTAGCCCTGAATTCGCCGCACCTAAGTTGGGGAGCGGTGATAACTGATTTAGATTTATTGGAGTGTATTGTGGGTAAAACATATTCCTATGATGCGTTTGAAGACGAATTTGTTGCAGATGAATATGAAGCGATGGGACGCAATCAAAACGACCGTCGCAAGCGCAAGGTAAAAAAGAAGCTGGACGATTATTTAGAACAGCGCAAGCTGAGAAAGCATCTCGGCAGCGATGACTTTGACGAGTATTTAAATGAATAAATAACGGGCCTTTGGCCTATGAAGTCTTGGTGTAATTAAGCCGAGACTATTTTAAGACTTTAAAGGGGCTACGGCCCCTTTTTTGTTATACCAATGCTGTTAAGTATGTGAGCAGATATAGCGTTGGCTATTTAAGTGAATTGGTATTATCGCAGCGCAAAAAAGACCGCCATGGAAAGCAGGGTGGTGGCGTAGATACTATGGCTTTTGTAGGCGGTAATAATGGCGACAAGGGCCGCAACCAGATACGGATTCTGGTAGCTCAACTGCCACTGATTGCCAGGTAAAACCACTATGGGTACCCAGATGGCGGTAAGCACGGCCGGGGCGCTAAAGCTTAAAAAACGCTGCATTTTTGCGCCGACCCGAAATGGCAGGGCACGGTGTAAAAATAAATAACGACTGCCAAAGGTAATGGCCGCCATCAGTAATATGGTGGTGATCATCGCACCCTCCCGCGACTAAGCACATAGCCAACGCTCATGCCGATGAGGGCGCTAAACACCAGCCATAATTCTACTTGCCAGGACTTGAGCACCGCAGCACTTATCCCCGAAGCCAGTACACAGGCCAGAGTTGCCCAGTTTTTAATGGCCGGGATCACCAGGGCGATAAAGGTGGTGGCAATGGCAAAATCGAGACCAAGATTGGTTAAGTCAGGCAGCAACTGTCCCGCCACTATGCCCAGCAGGGTCCAAATATTCCAGGCAACATAAAAGCTAAAACCAGCACTGAGGGCATAAATGAGGCGTGCCTTGGTTTGATAGGCCTTAGGGTGGTGGGAAAAAGCAAAGAGCTCATCGGTCAGCACAAAGCTGACAGGTAAGCGCCACCTCAAGGGTTGAGCAATGACCTTTTGGCGAATGGCCAAGCCATATAAAAAGTGCCGAGAACTGATGATGAAGGTGGTGATGGCTATGGTCAGCAAAGGGGTGTCGTTGGCGATAAGCTCAATGGCCACCAGCTGGGCCGAGCCGGCAAAAACCAATAAAGACATCAGCTGAGCCTCTATTAAAGTAAAGCCGTTTTGCATTGCCAAAGAGCCGCACAAGAGCCCCCAGGGCAGTACCGCCAGGTTAAGAGGCATCATATCGATTTGCCCTTTGATAAATGCTTTTTGCTGCAGTTTGGTACCGCGTTTTATATGAGTAGACTTGCTCATAGATAAAAATTAACCGAGTTGATTTCGCACCGACGCTAGAGTTTGGCATAATCGCGGCTATTGCAAAAGAAGTGGAGCAGTTATGAAAGTTTGGGATGGATATATACGTTTTTTTCATTGGCCTTGGTAAGTTGTTTGGTCGGCCTGTATTTCTCCGCCGAGGAAGGAGCCATGGAGCTACACTTTGTACTCGGTTATATCACCCTGGCGCTTTTGGCTACGCGTTTAATCTGGGGTCTGGTTGGCAGTGACACAGCGCGCTTATCGGCGCTATTTCATGGCCCCAAAGCGGTTGTTCAGGCTTTACAAGCCAAGCATTTAACTCCCGGGCATAACGCCGCTGGCAGCTATATGGTGCTGGTATTTTTTGCATTGATTCTGTTGCAGTTGGCGACCGGCTTGATGACCACAGATGACATCATGGTTGATGGTCCTTTGGTGCAATATGTGTCTTACGACTGGGTTGAATGGGCGTCTTCGTTGCATCATCAGAATTTAGATTGGCTGCTGATCGCCATCGGCCTGCATCTTGTTGCCATTGTTGTTTACGCCCTGCGCGGCAAAAAACTGGTGCCGGCTATGGTTACCGGACGCAATAAGCAAGTCAGTACCGCTGCACAGCTAAAAGCAAGTTGGCCGGCTTTTGCTTTGTTTGCCGTTTTATTGGGTGTGCTGCTAACAACCTGGGGTTATGAGCCACTACAAACTCTGCTATAGCGACGAATGGCGGCTGTTTACGATCTGTTACAAAACTATGAACAGCCGCTAGGGCTTACTAAATGCGGGGTCATGCCCCGCACGTAAGTCTTTATCTTCTGTTTACATGTTTACCATATTGTAACGTACCTGTTTTGGCATTATTGTCCGCCAGCAACAATAAAGCAGTAATGCTAACAATTAAAACAGGTATTTGTATGAAGCAAAATCTTCGCCGCAGCGCAATTGCGTTAGGCATCTCTTCTGCGCTGATGAGCGCCCCGGCTGTAAGTGCCACTCTAGAATCGCAAGCTAAGACTCTGGATTCTCAGTACAAGGTGAATGTAGAGCGTCAGGTCGCTGAATTTAAACAACAAGAAAAAACTGCGGTTGCCTGGTTGGTCGAATTAAATGGTCAGTCGCTCTACGGTGTTAATAAGTCGCAACAGGCCACTGTGAGTGCCAACATTAGCGATATGCAGCAGCGTGTAATGAGCGATATGCAGAGCATGGATCTTAACCTTAAGGTTATTTCCCGCACCTCTAAGCTTGCTAATGCCTTGGTTGTTGATGGCCAGGAAACCGATATACGTCAGTTGGAAAACCATACCGAGGTTAAAGCCGTATATCCCGTTTATGATTACGAGCTGGCGGTAGCAGACAGCGCCGATTATGTTAAGGCCACACCCTTGGTTGAAAATGGTCTTGCCAGCGGTAAGGGCGTACGTGTGGCCGTACTAGATACGGGTATCGACTACACTCATGCTGCCTTTGGGGGTGAAGGTACGCTTGAGGCCTATGCCGCAGCCACTGCCGATGAATCAGTCACCTGGCCGCAGGGTATAGTTAAAGGCGGTTATGACTTCGTCAATATGGACCCAGATCCAATCGACAATGGCACTAACCACGGTACCCATGTATCTCACTCGGTAACCGGTATTGCCCCAGATGTTGAATTATTCGTGTATTCCGTGTGTGCAGGTGGATGTTCGGGTAAGGCCCAGCTTATGGCCTTGGAAGCGGCTATGGATCCTAACCAAGACATGGATATTGAAGATCGGGTTGATGTGATCAATATGTCACTCGGTGGTGACTTTGGCGATATCGCCGAAAGCGCCGTAGGCCTGTTTATTAACCGCGCCGTGGCCTTGGGCACCAATGTGGTGGTCTCTGCCGGTAACGATGGCGATATTCCATACATTGTTGGTGGTCCGAGCACGACCGAGCACGCTCTTTCTGTGGGCGCGATGACGCATCCAGCGGAAGAAGTGAGCATTGCCAAGGGTACGGTAGCCGGGGCCGAAGCGGTATTCCAGGGCGCCAGCTTTGGTCCGGGTGTAGGCAGCTTTAATAGCGATGATATTGAAGTTGTTTACCCGGAATCGAATCAAACCGCTTGTGTTGCTTTTGCCGATGATGTTGATTTTACCGGCAAGGCGGTGATTCTTGATCGTGGTGGTTGTGCTTTCACCCTTAAGGTATTGGCGGCGCAGGAAAAGGGCGCGGCCTTTGTTATTATCGCCAACAATAGCGATGACGGCACCCCGGCACCTATGGGCGGCTTCGATGCAGCGGTTACCATCCCATCTGTGGGTGTGAACAAGGCTACAGGTTTACAGCTTAAAGAAGGCGCAGCCTTTGCTGTTGAATTAACGCTGGCGACCACCGCCGGTGCTGTTGCTGACTTCAGCTCACGTGGACCTTCGGTAAGCGGCTTGCTTAAGCCGGAAATTACCGCTCCTGGCGTAAATATTATGACCGCCCACCCTGGTACGGGCGATGGTTTAAGTGGTGCTAACGGTACTTCATTCTCCGGCCCAATTACGGCGGGTGCTATGAGTATCCTAAAAGAAGCTCTACCAGAGCGTAATGCCTTTGAACTAAAAGCAACGCTTATGAATGCGGCGAACATGGATGTCACTATGACACCACGAGAGCTGGATGAAAATGCCGAACTGGCGCCAATCAGTATTATTGGGGCGGGTCTGGTAGATGTTGAAAAAGCAGCCAACTTACCGGTAGCTGCCTGGGCTAAAGACACCCGTCAGGCAGCACTATCGTTTGGTTTACACAGCCTGGCAGAAGTGGCCACCATGACCAAGACGGTACAGGTTAAGAACTTCTCAAATACGGCGAAAACATACGATCTGGCTTGGCAGCAGCGCTATGCGGATGATGCGGAGTCTGGCGCCATCATGGCGGAATACCCTTCGTCAGTGACTGTGCCAGCAGGTCAAACTGTTGAGTTCGATGTAACCGTAACCATAGACCCTGCCAAGTTGCCGCAATGGGGCGTGGACTTCTCTAACACCTGGAAAAATGAGGCAGGTCCGTTACTGACCAAATCTGAGCTAGACGGTGCCCTGGTATTCAATGAAGGTGGTGAGCATGCCTTACATCTGGTATATCACGTGCTGCCACGTGCCGCAGCAAAACCTGTATTAGATGCGCAAAAGGCCGAAGAAGGTGTGGTATATACGGTTACCAACGAAGGTGTTACCGATTTTATACCTATGATCATTGCAAATGTTGCCACCGATGCGGTTGGTGACAGCGAGCGTCTGGACATAGTTTCTGGCAGTGTTGAAACTTTCGAAGTACCCACATCCTTCTGTGATTCTGGCTACGGTGTGTTTACTACCATAGTCTTGAACCAGGCTATTGCCTCTAACTTTATCGGTAACTTTGCCGCCGATTTCGATTTAGAAAGCGATGGTGTATGGGATGCGCGTGTGCATTCATTGAGCTACCGCTCATTTGAAACTACTGTGCCGTTACCGCCAATTCCGGTTACTTACTCTGTGCCAACTTACGCATTGAGCAACCTGTACTTTGATAGCGGAACCAATTATGTAACCCTGCAAAACTGTCTTGAAGACTATGGTCTAACCGCTGCAGAGCTGGGTACTCTTGATGCCACCGTCCGCTTTAGGGTAGGCGAAGGTTACTATGATGGTTCAGGTGCCAATGCGGTAGACAGTGCGCAAGGTAGTTACGACTTTGCCCTAGCAAATGTTGCGGCAATGGCGGTAGATGCACAGGGGAATGAAGTTGCAAGTCTGGCTCCGGGTGAATCGGCACAATTGCTATTTACCGATGCTGACTTCACCATCTTGTCTGCTTCAGGCTCGACCCCGGTTGTCGCTTCGATTGGTGACGATATGAAAGTGGCACCAAGCCTGGCCGATGCCGAATTCAGCGTTGATGAAAACACTGTTGATGGCACAGTAATTGGTACTCTATCGGCAATGCGTAATGCGCCGCTGGCCGGTGCTATCTCTGAGTTTATCGTCACCGGCTCTACTTCAACGGCGGTAGAAATTAATGACATGGGCGAAGTGCTTGTGGCCAATGCCGAGCAGTTGGACTTTGACGCTGGCCTTGAGCAGATCACTTTGACAGTGGTTGCCACCGACACCTTTGGCCACATTTCAAATGAAGCAACTGTTGTTGTTAAGGTGAATAACCTGGCCGACGAGATTTCTGAGCAGCCGACAACACAGCCTAAGGTTGAACCTAAGAAGAGCACTAGCTCAGGTACTTGGGCCTGGTTGACTCTGCTGATGGCACCGGCGTTATGGTTACGTCGTCGTCGCGGCTAAGCTAATATTTGGGCACAAAAAACGGCGCTTATTGCGCCGTTTTTTTATTGCTTAAAGAGCTTAGTCTTTAAACGAATTGTGGCAGTCTTTACAGCCTTTCGCCCAGTTTTGGAAAGCTGGTACGATAGTTTCTTTATCGCCGCTTTGTGCTGCTACCGCTAGCTCTTGTGCGTATTTTGCAAAGGCATCTGCTTTAGCATCAAAGGTCGCACGGTCTTCCCAGATAGCTGGTAGTGCGCTGGTGTCGCCCTTGTCAGTGCCGGCACCGAAGGCTTCCCAAGGCATTTGTGAAAGGGCTGCGGCATTGTTAGCACGCATGGCAAAACGCTCGGCCTCGAAAGGTACCTTGCCTTTAAGCATGTCACCCATATCGGCGATTTGTACACGGAGCAGTGAGAATGTCGATTTACGGTAGTCGATAGCATCTTCAGGTTTTTCAAAAACCGAGCTTGCTAAGGCTGATGATGAGCTGGCAGCCAGCGCGATTGCAGTGATAATAGAGTGTAGTTTCATTCCATTAGTCCATTATTATAAAAGTTGTGTCCCTTTTTACCTAAGGGATGCAGCGAAGACAAGCCTGGCTCGGTAATTAGCATTGTACAGACCTGTCAGCACTGTGAAGAAGTATTTACTCGCCTAGGTCGATATCGGCAAAAATCATCCCCCGACGCATGCTTCTAAAGGCAAGATAAACCTCGGCAAGCAGGGAAATAAATGCCAGGATCAGCAGCACCATGGCAATCATAAAGCACAAGGCTATCGCGGTTCCCAGGTTAACCGATTGAATATTAGCCATAAAAAGCAGCATAACCACGGCGCTTACCAAGGTGGCGCTAAGTACGCTTAAGCTAAAAGCCAGATGAATATAGCGGGCGCGTTTAAGCAGGGCACGCAATTCTGTGGTCAGGGAGCGGTTAAAATCTTCATCGCTGCTAGTTTTTAGTTTACGCTCAAGAGTGCGAGCCCGGTCTGTGATGCGCGCTAAACGATTTGATAGTACCCCCAAGGTGGCGGCGATACCCGTGATAAGGAAAACCGGGGCAACGGCGGTTTGAATCACCTTTGCCATGGTGAGAATATTAACGACATCTGTGTTCACACTGACTCTCACTGAAAGAATGACAATGTCGTTAGTCTAGCGGTAATTGCCGATGAAGGATAGAATTTTGCTCTGGCGAAAAGCTGGACACTAGGCAATAAAACTGAGAATCTCAGTAACTTAACAACAATCACAGGAGTGAACATGGAACCCGTATTACCTGAAAAAAATGACACGGCGAAAAGCAACGATGAGAAGAGCATGGCGATGTTGTGCCATTTAGCGGCTTTGGCCGGTTTTATCGTACCTTTTGGCTCAATTTTAGGCCCTTTGATTATCTGGTTGGTGAAAAAAGAAGAGATGCCTATTGTCGATCGTCATGGCCGCGAGTCATTGAACTTTCAGCTCACCATGCTGATCGCCTATATCGTTTGTTTTATTTTGATTTTTGTCGCCGTGGGTATTCTGCTGCTGCCAATCGTCGCCTTGTTCTCCTTTATCATGGTGATTGTGGCCTCGATCAAGGCCTATGAGGGCAAAGAGTTTAGTTATCCGTTTACCATTAAATTCTTATAAATGGTGAGATCGGTAGCAGAATGCGTTTAGATGAACCCGTAGGGCAGCGCTTGTAGCGCATTTCTACTGTGTTGTTACATGTTAATGTACGCCTACATGGATGTAGGCGGTAGAGCGACGCAGGAGCCAAAGCCGAGAATAACTACACCACACATGTGCCGCCTTGTATAAATACACTACAAACTGCTGCAGAAACAAACAACAAAGGTCAACAGACCCTAGGAATTATGGCCTATTTAAGCCTGTTATTGAGCGCCTTTATTGCTGCCACCCTGCTGCCCAGCTCTTCGGAGCTGATGCTCAGTGCCATGGTGGTTAAGGGCGGGTTGTCCTTGCCCTTACTCTGGCTCAGCGCCACCTTTGGCAATGTCTTGGGCAGTTGTGTGAACTATGCCTTGGGAACCCAGGTGACTCGCTTTGCCGATAGAAAATGGTTTCCCGTTTCCGCCAAGGGCATGGCCAGGGCGCAGCAGCAGTTTAATCGCTTTGGTGTATACAGTTTGCTGTTTGCCTGGCTGCCAGTGGTGGGCGATCCGCTGACCTTAATTGGCGGCGTATTTCGGGTGCGCTTTAGTCTGTTTCTGCTGCTGGTCAGCATAGGCAAAGGCGCCCGCTATCTGCTGGTGATCCTGATGGCGCTCGGGCTTGAAGAGTTCCTCTAAGCGCTCGCTACTGAGGGCGTTGCCAGTCCAAGGTCAGCGACACCGAATCGGCAAAACGCAAGGCATGGGGTTTATCGACTCTCGCCTTGGCGTAGTGCACGCTGGGGTGGCTATGACACAAGGCCAAAATCTCCGCCACCAACTTTTCCAATAACAGAAAATGCCCCTGCTCTACCAGCTCGATCACCGCCTTGGTGATAGTTTTATAGTTGAGCGCCTGAGCTACTTCATCTTGCTCGCAGGCCTTATCAGCCGGGTAATGAATCTCTAGGTTGATCACTACGTCCTGCTTCTTTTCCCGCTCCTCGGGATTAAAACCTATATAGGTGCGCAGCCTGAGGTTGGTGACATTGATAATGGCATTGGTCATTAGTTTTTCACCAGCTGTAAAAATTCGTTGCGGGTTTTTGAGTCGGTGCGGAAATTGCCCAGCATCACGGACGTACGCATTTTTGAATTCTGCTTTTCCACGCCACGCATCATCATACACATATGCTGGGCTTCAATGATCACACCCACGCCCTTGGCGCCAGTCACCTGTTCAACCGCCTTGGCGATCTGATGGGTGAGTTGCTCCTGAATTTGAAAGCGACGCGCATACATGTCGACGATGCGGGCAAATTTCGATAGCCCCAGCACCTTACCATCCGGGATATAGGCGATATGGGCCTTACCGACGAAGGGCAGTAAATGGTGCTCGCACATGGAATAAAGCTCAATGTCCTGCACCAGAACCATATCATCCGCATCAGAAGAGAACACCGCATTGTTAGTGATCTCTTCAAGCGTTTGTCGATAGCCCTTGGTAAGGTATTCCATGGCCTTGGCGGCGCGTTTCGGGGTGTCGAGCAGGCCTTCTCGCTGTGGGTCTTCGCCAACGGCGCTGATGATCTGCTTAAAGCTGTGTTTTAAATCGTCTTGCATACTGTTCTCGTCTATTTTAGGTGGCGGCCGCCGTCGATGGCGAGGCTGCGCCCGGTAATGTAATGACTATTGAGCAGCAGCTCCACGGCGGCAATAATTTCCTGGCAGCCGGGCTCTATGCCCATTAGGGATTTGGTTAAGGTCTTTTGCTTGTACTGCTCATCGTCATGGTCATTGAAAATAATCAGCGACGGGGCAATGGCATTGACCTTTATCTTCGGCGCCCATTTGGCGGCATACGACTTGGTCAGGTTGTCGAGCGCAGCCTTGGAGGCGGCATAGGCCAGATGTTTGGGGCTGCCGGTTTCGACCACATAGTCGGTCAGGTGAATCACATCGGCGTAGCCCTCGGCCTGCTCCAGCATATCGGCGCAGTACTGATTGATTAAATAGGGCACCTTGGCATGAATGCGCATCATGGCATCGAACAGCTGGGCATAATCACTGTTGTTGGCCTCGCAGTCCCAACTTGAGGCGTTATGAATGATCGCCCGCAGTCCACTGGTATGACGGCGAAGTTCGTCAATAAACTCCAAAATGCTGTGATCGTCGTTAAAGTCTGCGGCAATGCAGGTTGCCCCTTGCGCCGCCAGCTCGTCCACTGCCGGATGCCGGGTGCGGTAACTAATAATGACGTCGTGACCCTGGGCCAGCAAATGGGAGGCCAAAGCAAGGCCTATGCGCTGCCCGGCGCCGGTAATTAAAATAGGAAAAGACATAATTTCCAAAGGCTAAAAGCGTATAACCTTTACTATAAACAAATGAGTTCGTGATTGCAGTGTTTACGTATACAAATGCGTGGGCGATCACTGTGTTAGCAAAGAAAAAGCTATTGGGCGGGTGGCTAAGCAGGGCACCGACAAGACACCGGTGCCCGAGCAGATCAATCGTAGATGGTAGGTATGGGTTGGCGCTTATGCTGGGTGCGCTGGTAGATGCCGATAATATGCGCTTCAACTTCGGCGCTCACCGGTTTGCCTTCTAAAAAGTCATCAATTTGGTCGTAACTCAGGCCAAGGGCGACCTCGTCGGCCAGTCCTGGGCGGTCGCACTCGAGATCCGCGGTAGGAACCTTGTACACCAGATCCCTTGGCGCTCCCAAGGCTTCGGCCAAAGCGCGCACCTGGCGTTTGGATAGGCCGAATAAAGGCGCTAGATCGCAGGCGCCATCGCCAAATTTGGTATAAAAGCCGGTGAGGTTTTCGGCGCTGTGATCCGTGCCGACTACCAGGCCTTGAGTCAGGCCGGCGATCTCATACTGGGCTATCATGCGTTGGCGTGCTTTCACATTGCCCTTAATAAAGTCCACCTGGGTCTGCGCCGGCAGGGCCAGCTCGGTACCCGCGGCCAAGCCTGCTAAAACCTCATCATGCATATGATCGCTGGCCGGTTTGATATTTACGGTCACGCGTTGGCTAGGCTGTATAAAATCAACGGCCAACTGGGCCTCATGTTCATCGGCCTGGACGCCGTAAGGTAGACGCACGGCAATAAACTGATACTGATGGGTGTTATGCTCGTCATTGAGTTCGTTCACCGCCAATTGGCACAAACGACCACAGGTGGTGGAATCAACGCCGCCGCTAATGCCTAAAACCAAACTATGGCAATGGGCCTGCTGCAGACGGTGCTTAATAAATGCCACACGACGGGCAATTTCCTGGTTAATATCAATGCTTGGTTGCACCTTCATTTCGGCAACGATTTCGGCTCGCATAACTCCCCCGCTTGAGCTCAATGGTGAGTCGCTATTATGTAAGTATTTAACCAAAAGTTAAAGCGCGCAGCGGAGCTCTTGTAGCTCGGCCTTTGCCGCCAAGGTATAAGGCAGCCAATGGTAACCTGTTCCCCCCTTGTCGACGCAGAACCAAAACTAAATACCGAGCGCTGCTCCTTGCCCTAATTCCCGCGCACAATTAAAAGACACCAACAAAGCTGAAAAAATGTCATACACTAATGCTCAAAATAATAAAAACGCTAACAAATAGGTAAGTTACACATGTTGAAATGGGGAAAGCGCATTTTAATGACGGCCATTATAGGGCTGCTGTTGGTGACCGCGCTGGTTTACGGCCTGCTGTCGCTGAGTTTACCGACCTTGGATGGCCGTGGCAGCAGTGATGCGATCGAGAGCACGGTTACCATTAAACGTGACGCCTTGGGGCAGGCCATTATCGACGCACAAAGCATGAATGATGCCGCCTATGGCCTGGGCTTTGCCCATGGTCAGGACAGATTTTTCCAAATGGATCTATTGCGCCGCAATTCAGCCGGTGAGCTCAGCGAGTTGTTTGGTGAGGCGGCACTGGAGCTGGATAAAAAAATGCGCTTTCATCAGCTGCGTCAGCGCAGTGAGCGTATTTTTGCGCAATTGCCCAAGTCTCAGCAGACCTTGTTAAGCAGTTACAGCCGTGGCGTCAACGAGGCGCTGCAAGCTCAGTCGTTAAAGGGCTTTGAATATCTGCTGACCGGCGCCGAGGTCACACCCTGGCAGCCAGAGGATAGCCTGCTGGTGATCTACAGCATGTACTTGGACTTGCAGGCTGGCACCTTTGATCGCGATATGGTGTTGGAGCAAATTGAACAACTTTATTCCGCGCAAATGCGTGAATTCTTAACCCAGCCCAGTCCCTACCAATCGGCGCTGGATGGCAGCGAAATAAACCTGAAAGAACTGGCCATTCCCATGCTGTCTGCAGCAAATCTTACCGCCTCTGTGCCAGAAATTATCGCCTCGCGAGAGGTGGGCAGCAATAATTGGGCGGTCTCCGGGGAGTTAACCAGCAGCGGCCAGCCCATGGTCGCCGATGATATGCACTTGGGTTTAGCCGTGCCCATTATTTGGTATCGCGCCCAGTTAAATATCGCCGATATTCAGGTCACCGGAGTGTCGCTTCCTGGGGCGCCGGCGATTGTTGTCGGCAGTAACGATAATATTGCCTGGGGCTTTACCAATGCCTATGTGGATACCTCGGATTGGGTTCGCCTGAATGCCGATGCCAAGCTGGAAACTGTGCAGGAAACTATCGCTATTGCCGGTGGCAAAACCTATGAATACCGTTTTTTAATGAGTGATTATGGCCCAGTGCAAAAGGTCAACGGCCAGCGCTATGCCCTCAGTTGGGTCGGTCATTATGACTACGCGGTAAACCTGGATCTGGCGGAACTCGCCACTGCCTCCTCTGTCACCCAAGCGTTTCAAATTGCCGATGATGCCGGTATGCCGGTGCAAAATTTAATGGTGGTGGATAAGCAAGGGCAAATTGGCTGGCAGCCCATGGGCGCCATTGCCGCGCGTACCAATCCAAGCGATATTGCTCTGGCTGCCGAAGAGTTTCAGTCCGACTGGTCCCACAATGAACCGCAGCGCCCACGGGTAATGAATCCTAACTCGGGTCGTTTGTGGAGCGCCAATGCGCGGGTAATATCAACTCAGGAGCACGCCCGTTTGGGTGATGGTGGCTATGCCCTAGGGCCCCGCCAGCAACAAATACGCGACCGCCTTTTTGCCCAAAACACCTTTGATGAGCAGGCGTTCTTAGCCTTGCAGCTCGATAATGAGGCGCGCTTCTTATCTAAGTGGCAGGCGCTGTTAGTTGCAACGCTCAAAGAGCAAGGCAGTACTCAGAATTTAGCTCTGGTTGAGCAGTGGCAGGGCTGTGCCTGCGCCGACTCCATAGGTTATACCCTGGTGCGCTATTTTCGCAGCGCCGTGATGGATACCCTGTTTGCCGATATTGAGGCCAGATTGGCGGAGCATGAGCTCTCCCTTGGTCCCATCAAGCGCAATTTAGAGCCGGCCACCTGGCAGTTGTTGGACAACCCAAGTGTCTGGGGTTTTGCCGATAAACAGCAGCTGTTAAGTAAGAGCTTTAATCTGGCGCTGGCGCGTCTGCGCAGTAAATTTGGTGAAGACACGGCGAATTGGCGCTGGGGTAATGTCAACGCCATGGAGCTGAAACATCCTTTTGCCAAGCAAATCCCGCAGCTCGGGAGCTGGTTGAACATGCCTAAAGTTGAGGCCTTTGGCGATAGCTTTATGCCGGCGGTACAGCGCACCGACTTTGGTGCCTCACAACGCTTTATTGCCCAGCCGGGAAGGTTAGAGCAGGCGATTATGGCCATTCCCGGTGGCCAGTCGGCGCATCCCTTGTCGGCCTTTTACCGTGCCGGTTATGAGCAGTATGCCACGCACCAGGCCACGCCCCTGCTACCCGGCGCGCCAGAGCACAGATTGGAGATCCGTCCGGCTCGTTAGGTCTATCAGCGGTCGCAACCCGAGTGAGGTTGCGGCTCTTATCTGTGCGCGCAATTTGGCGGCGATAAACTAGACTAGGATTATCGCTAAAAAGCTACATAAGGACACAATAATGAGTAAAAACAGCATGATGATTGCGGTTCTGGTTGCCACAGTGGTCACCGCGCTAACGGTAAAGGCCGCACAGGCAGAGGATGTTGAGGTAACCACTCAGCAACTGGACAAGCATATTTATGTCTTGTTTGGCCGCGGTGGCAACATTGCCGCCCATGTGGGCGCCGATGGCACCTATATTATCGATGACCAATTCGCCAAGCTGGCGCCGCAAATCAAAGCCAAGCTCAAAGAGCTCAACCCCAATGCCGCGGAGTTTGTGCTAAACACCCATTATCATGGTGACCACACCGGTGGTAACGAGGTGTTTGCGCAGGCGGGGGCCCATGTTATCGCCCACCATAATGTTCACAAGCGCTTGGAAGAAAAGCATGGCGCGGGCTCTGAATTTTTACCACGCCTGAGCTTTGGTGCCGACCTGACTTTGCACTTTAATGGTGAGCATGCGCGCCTGGTGCATTATGCCCACGCCCATACCGATGGCGATGCGGTGGTGTTCTTCAGTGACGCCAATATAGTGCATATGGGAGATATCTATTTCAATACCGGTGGTCTGCCTTATGTTGATGTCGATGGCGGGGGCAGTGTAGATGGTATTTTAGCGGCGCTGCAAAGTGTGCTAGAGCAAATTGACGACAGCACCCAGGTGATCCCCGGACACGGGCCCATCAGCGACAAGGCTGGACTAATGCAGTATCAGGCTTTGGTGGCCAAGGCCAAAGCCCTTATGCTTGAGGCCATGGAAAAAGAGCAGACCCTGGATGCGGTAATTGCCGCCGACCCCTTTGCCGAACTGAATTTAAAATATGCGGACTGGTTGCCGAAAGAGCGGGTAATCACCCTGTTTTACCGCAGCCTGGGTGGCGAAGAATCGAAACCTTAATTTAACATTTGTAATCGCTTACTTTATACTCCTTGTTCTTAGCTACAAGGAGTATAAAGAATGAATAACAACAATAACTTGCCTGATCTCACAGCCTCGGTAGGCAAAAAGAAGGGACTGATCGGCGCTATTTTCGTGGTGCTGGTATTGCTGCTTGTGGGGTTCAAGAGCATGTATACCGTAGATGAAGGTCATGTCGGTATTATCAAGCGCTTTGGTGAGGCCACCGAGCAGGTGAACCCTGGTCTGCATACCAAGATCCCCTTTGTCGATACGGTGGAAATGCTGGAGATACGTACCCGTAAAAACGTCGAAAAACTGCGCGCCGCTACCCATGAGCAGATGCCATTGACCGCAGAAGTGAGCATCAACTGGACGGTCAATCGTGAGGAAGCCTTTGATCTATTCAAAAGCTATGGTGGCCTGACTCAGTTCGAAAGCCGTATTCTTGACCCTAAATTGCGTTCCGCGACTAAGGATGCTCTGGCGCGCTATAAGGCCGAAGAGCTGATCCAAAACCGCTCACAGGTAATTGCCCGCATTGAAGAGTTATTGCTGGAAGAAATGAAGAGCTACCCGGTTAAACTGGACTCGGCGCAAATTGAAGACCTGGTATTGCCACCTAAATACATTCAATCCATCGAAACCAAGCAAACCGAGAAAAACCTGGCGGCGGCAGAAAAGCACAAGCTAGAGCGCCAGAATCTGCAGGCGCAGCAGGAAGTGAACACCGCGAATGCGCAACGTGATGCCGCCAAGGCCAAGGCCGATGGTCTGGCCTATGCGATCAAGGTTGAAGCCCAGGCCGAAGCGGAGGCTATTCGTATGAAGGGTTTGGCTGAAGCCGAAGCCATGCAAAAGAAAGCCGAAGCCATTAAGAACAACGCCACTTTGGTTGAGTACATGCGTGCGCAAACATGGAACGGACAAATGCCAACCACGGTTATGGGTTCGGATCAGGGTATTCTTTGGAATATGAAAGAAAAGTAAGTGCCTTGGCATACTGCATTAAGATGATTAGTGCGGTATGCCTATACCTACACCCCCGACGAGCTCTGCAGCGAACTCTTCGGCAAACGCTCGCCTGAGCCATGTTAATACTTTAGGTAATTCCCCTTCTTTTTAAGCACTACCAGCTCTAAATAATCGCCAAAATTTTCAAAGGGTTACGCTAGCACCAAGAAAAAATAGTAAATTTTTTGATCGCTTTTTACTCACCCCCTCGTAGTAACAAGGGCTATCCAGTTACACTAATGAGGGATTAAAACGTGAATAAACTACTTAAAACCCTAGTGCTACCCAGTTTGTTGGTACTTACTGCTGCCTGTAGTGACGATGACAACGACAAAACCCCAGTACAACCGGAACAGCCGCAAACTTCCGTGGTGGATGTGGCCGCTGCATCGGATGATTTCGAAACCCTGGTTGCCGCCCTTGAAGCAACCGGGTTGGACGCCACGCTCAGCGATCTGAATGCGCAGTTCACCGTCTTTGCACCAACCGATGATGCGTTTGCCTTGCTGGGCGAAGACACCATTAATGCACTGCTTGAAGACCCGGATACCTTATCGACGATTTTAACCTACCATGTACTCGACTCTCGCGTTGAATCGGGTGCCGCCGTCTCTGCCGCGGGCTCAACCGTGGCAACGGTCAATGGTGCATCGATTGGTTTATCCTTGTCGGGAGATGATCTGCTGGTCAACACCGCAACCGTCACTCAGGTAGACATTAAGGCGTCCAATGGCGTGATCCATGTGATCGATGCGGTGCTGATGCCGCCCGCGCAAAGCGACGAGATGCCGACCATGAATATCGTTGAAACGGCCGTCGCCGCAGGTAACTTTACAACTCTGGTCGCCGCCCTAAGCGATGAGAGTGAAACCTATACGGTCTTCGCGCCTACCGATGATGCCTTTGCGGCGTTGGGCGAAGAGACCATCAATACCCTGTTAAACAATACCGAGGTGCTAAGCGAAATTTTGCTTCAGCATGTGGTCAGCGGCGAGGTGGATGCGGTCACGGCTTTCAGCCTGAACGGCACGCAAGCCGAGACACTCTCCGGCAACATGATAGACATCATGATTGACCCCGAATCCGACACCCTTAAATTTGGTGACGCTACCGTGACCATGACGGATATCATGACAACCAACGGCATTATCCATGTATTAGACACTGTGGTCGTGGGTGATGTGCAAGTACCGGCCCCCGCTCAGTCAATTGTTGATATTGCCGTTGCCGATGGCAACTTCACCACCCTGGTTGCGGCACTGCAAACTACTGGGTTGGACCTGGTACTGGCCGATATGGAGCGCGAATTCACCGTATTTGCACCCAACGACGCGGCTTTTGATAAGTTAGACGAAGCGACCGTAGAGGCCTTGTTTGCCGACGCCGAAGCCCTGTCGGATCTGCTTTTATACCATGTGTTCCCGGATGCAACCGTGCAATCGGATGCGGCGATTGCCCTAGCCAACTCGGACAATCCGGATATCACTATGGCTAATGGCGATGTGGCCACCTTGTCAATTCAAGACAACATGCTGTATATCGACCAGTCGCAGGTGGTAGCCGCTAATGTTGCCGCAGACAATGGCGTGATCCATGTGATCGATACCGTGTTGATGCCCACGCCTTAGTTCAGTACTTATTGTGAGCACCTTTGGCCCGCGTTGTTAGCGGGCCTTTTTTATGGGGAGGAAGGGTCGCTAAAACACTTCCTTTAAGGTCGCCATCATTTCCTCAACGGAGAGGGATTGCGGCGTGTCGTAATCGCTCAGCAGGCTGTCGGCGAGATCCCGTTTATGTTGGTGCAGGGCGAGGATCTTCTCTTCTATGGTGCCCTTGGCAATCAGGCGATAGACGGTAACCGGGCGGGTTTGCCCGAGGCGATGAGCGCGATCCGAGGCCTGCTGCTCCACCGCCGGGTTCCACCAAGGGTCCATATGAATGACATAGTCGGCGGCGGTGAGATTGAGCCCCGAACCACCGGCCTTAAGGCTGATCAAAAACACCTCGCCAGCGCCATTTTGAAAGGCGTCAATGCGGGTTTGTCTGGCCGCCGCAGGCGTCGAACCATCAAGATACTGATAGCCAATCCCCTGTTCTTCCAGGTACTCGCGGATCAATTGCAAGTGACCAACAAATTGGCTGAATATCAGCGCCTTATGATGGTTGTCGCGCAGTTCCTCGAGTAGGTGCCCCAGGGCCGAAAGCTTGCTGCTGGTTAGCGTGCTTTGCTCGGCCACCAATTGTGGATGACAGCAGGCCTGGCGCAACTTGGTTAACTGGGCCAGCAGTTGAATGCGTTGCTCCCCCGGGTTATCTAGCTGCTGTAATTGCGTTAATTGTTCCAGGGCATTTTGTCTCAGGGCTTCGTAAAGGTGCTGCTCATCCTCGCTGAGGGTGATCAATTGATCGATATCCGTGCGTTCGGGTAGTTCGGTTAGCACCTCGGACTTCAGGCGGCGCAGAATAAAGGGTTTGATCAGCTCTTTAAGTATGCGCTTGGCTTTGAGTGCCTTGGCGGGCTCCTGCTGCTGATTATCGATGGGCAGCACAAAGCGCCGGCCAAAACGTTTTAAGTTGCCGAGCAGCCCAGGATTGATAAATCGAAACAGGCTCCACAACTCGGTGATGTTATTCTCTATGGGTGTGCCCGTGGTGATCAGGCGGAAATCGCCCTTGAGGGCATAGGCGGCTCTAGTACGCTTGGCCAGCGGATTTTTCAGGGCCTGAGCCTCATCGGCGACAATGGTACACCAGCGAATTTTTTCCAGCGTTTCAATATGACGCTGCATTTGCTGGTAACTGATCACCAAACAATCGAAGGCGGCGCTTTGCTCTATGGCTGCTTGTTGCGCCTCGGCAGTTTTTAACTCACTAAAGAGCTGCACCCTGAGGGTCGGGGCAAATTTCGCCGCTTCCTTTTGCCAATTAAAACAGACCGAGGTGGGGGCGATGATCAGTGTCGGCCCTTTTGCCGCGCGTGCCACCAGTACCGCCAGCGCCTGCAGGGTTTTGCCAAGGCCCATGTCGTCCGCCAAACAGCCGCCCGCACCCCAATGGGCCAGGCGCATGGCCCAATCAAAGCCGTCGACCTGATAGTCGCGCAGTTGCGCCTGCAGGGTATTGGGCAGGGTCAGGGTTAAGGCGTTAGCTTCGCTCATGCGTTGATGTAATTGCTCCCAGCCGGGCACGGTTTGCATGCGCATGCCTGTGGTGTGGTCACGAATAAGGCGACTGCTCAGCGGATGATAGAAGCCTTGGTCGGCGGCGCCGTTGAGCACATCAAGCTGGGTTTTTAACTGCTCACTGAGGGCGAGAATGCGGTTGTCTTCCAAGGTAATAAAACGCCCGCCGCTGGTGGCCAGGGCATCGAGGAGCTGGCGTAACTCCAAGATCTTGCCATCGTCCAAGGTGGCACTGCCGCTAATATCGAACCACTCATTATGTTGGTTGATACTTAACTGAATATTCTCACTTTTCAGCGGCTTGGTCATATGCAGCGTTTTGCCCCGCGGCCAGCGTAGCTTGATTGGCAGCTCTACGTTGGGTTTGCTAAGAGCCAGTTGCAGCTGCTCCAGGGTGGCCAGTGCCAGTTGCCAATCCGTCTGAGCTAAACAGGTGTCCTGCATGGCCTGAAAATCCGGGCATTGATTATCCAGCTGCTCCAGTAACCTCTGCTCATAGGCGAGATCGCGCTCCAGAGCGATGCGTTTGCCCTTGATGTGGGCGCTGACATGGCGACTGCCCAGCCCGGGCTTCATTGTCGGACCATGCTCGCCAAAAGGCATCACCACACAGTCGAAGTTCAGCCCGGTTTTCAGTGGCGTGATGTTGACCACCAGGTGTTTATCCGGCTCGGTTTGGGTGAGGGTTTCGCCAATCCCCTCGATATCCGATTCGAGATTGATCAGTGGCGCTATGGCGCGAATGCTGTCTATGGCTTTTTGTTTTGCATGCGCCGGAATCACTAACCCGGATTCGCCGATAATTTTGGCGACCTTAAGGTGATTGGCGTTGAAAATGCTAAATTCTGCTAAGCCGTCGCGGACGTGTTTTAGGCTGACCACGGGGGGCTCCGAGTGCGCGGTTAATGCGGGAAGATGAGCGATACTTACGCTTAAATCAGGACCATGGGCGACGATACGAATGGTCGGTTCCCGTTGTACCAACTCCAGGGGCCGGCCTTCACCATCGACCAAGTTATCGGCGCCAACAACAATGGGGAGGGCGCTACTGAGGTTGAGACGATACTCTTTGCTGCGGTAATAATCCTTGCCCGTGCTGGTTTCAATATGGGCGCAAATGGCCTTGTCCTGCTCGCTCAGATGAAAGCGTTCCGGTTCATTAACCAAGTGTTTTAAGCTCAGCGCCTTGCCTTTGCTCCAGCCCTGCTTGGTGCGTTTTTGCTCTTTTGCTTTGAGGCTTGACTCGAAACGGCCAATATCCAGCTGCCAGACGACGCGGCTGGGCTCTTCGCTGTTTTGTGCCGCCGGGGTGTCCAGTGCCAATAATTGTTCAAGGGCAATATCCCAGCTTTCCTGAGAACGCATTAATTGCGTTATATTGAACGTAAAATTCGGCGAATCGCCGGAAATTTGTAGTAAAAAGTACGTAAATAGCGGCCATTGAATATGCTCAAAAAAGCGTTCGGCCTCGGCTTTTAATGCCAGTAGCCAGGGCTCGGGTGTGCGCATACTCCAGGTGTAAGCCGCTAAAGCAAAACACACGTAGAGGTAATAGTTAAGCTCACCCTTTTGGCAGTAGCTAAGATATTCTTGGCGAAACAGGTAGTTATCGCGCCCTCGCAGGTGCAGTAACAGGCGTCGCAGCACCAAATCAATGGTCAGTGCAAACTCGCCACGTTGTTTATCTTGCTGTTGGTTGTCGAGTTGGGTTTGCAGCGTCTGCCAGGATGAGGTATCACCTTGCTGACCGTTGCCCAATGCCAGCAAGGTAAGCTGATAGAAGAGGCCATACAGCCCCTCTATATAGGGCTTTTTACGTTTTTGATAGCGGCCTTTTTCCAGCTCGGCCTGGGTAAACAGGCGCATCGCCTTGGCATACTGCTGCTGCAAAAATGCCAAGCTGGCACGCAACAACAGGCTGTAGAGAGAATTGTCTTGTTCATCGAGATGTGCGTTTAGTTTGTCCAGTTGCCCCGCGAGCAGGTATTGCTCGGCCTTTAGGTAGTGTAGCCAGCGGTTTTTTGGCAAGGCGTCGCAGGCCTGATGCAGCCAATGTAAAAGCTGCGCCGTACTTTGCCCTTTTTGCCTGTGTGCCGCCAGCAAGGTGGCAAAGGCCTGATACTGCAGGCGTTCATCCAGGGTCTTAAATTCATCAAGATTAAAAGGGTAAAACACCAGGCTGCATAGCGCCGGCGTGCGTTGCCAATCAAGCTGCATGGGATTTTTCGTCAGCTCCATCAGTTCCTTCACTCGCCCTTGCTCACCAAGGAAATACATATCGCGCAGCAAGCGGTGTTTATCCGTGGTGTTGTCTTGCCATTGGTAGCTGTTAAGTACGGGAGCCACCTGCTCGGCGGCGCTAAGCAGGGTCACAAATAGATTTTTGCCTATACAGCGTTTTACCAGGGCATTGGCAATCAGGCGATTGATGATGTAACCGTGACGGCTTTGTTGTACTAGCTCCAGGGTGCATAAATCGGTGATGATATGTTTGAGTGCCTTATCGGTAATTTCCTCAAGGGCGCGTAATTCACTGTGCGCTAAAATGCGTCCCAGGGCATGCAGTTCTATGGGCTTGTAGATCACCGCCAGCGCTTGCGCCACATGTTGATGGGCTGAGCCACACTCATTAAAACGGTGTAACAGGGAGGCGATGGCCTCGTTGAGTTCGGCGGTGATGGTAATAAAGCGCATTAAGGGGTTAGAAGGTACTGATTAAGTAGCGAACACGCTAACAAAGCGATGGGGGATGGGCAAGAGAAAAGGCCGCCAGGCGGCCTTTGAAGACAAGATTTTAAAGCGCTAACGTCAGGATCTTGGTGGCCACTTCTGGGGTAATATCACCGTGTTCACCGAGTGCTGTCAGGCCATTGCGGCGCAGATTGTCTACCGCCTCGCTCACAGCCTGCTCCTGAAGGCCGTAATCGCTTAAGCGTGTTTTAACGCCCATTTGTTCGAAAAAGTCCTGAACTGCTTTGATCGTGGCGTCAATCAAGGCTTCTTCATCGGCATTTTCAAGGGCAAATACACGACGACCCAGTTGTAGGATCTTCTCGCGTTTTTGCGCTTTTTTCTCGAACATCAGCGCCGGGAGCACTATGGCCAGAGTTTGTGCGTGGTCCAGGTTGTACAGGGCGGTGAGTTCATGACCTATCATATGGGTGGCCCAGTCGTGCGGGACGCCTTGACCGATTAAGCCATTGAGCGCCATGGTCGCCGACCACATCACATTGGCACGCACATCATAGTTTTGCGGCTCGGCCAGTGCCTGAGGGCCTTGTTCGATCAGGGTCGATAAAATGCCCTCGGCAAAGCGGTCCTGCAGCGGTGCATTGACTGGGTAGGTGAGGTATTGCTCAATCACGTGCACAAAGGCATCGACCACACCGTTGGCTACCTGACGAGGCGGCAGCGAATAGGTGTAGGTGGGGTCGAGCACGGCAAATTGTGGCTGCACTATGGGTGTACCAAAGGCGCGTTTTTGTTGCGTCGCCTTCTTGGTAACCACTGAGTTGCCATTACTTTCCGAGCCGGTTGCCGGCAGGGTGAGTACCGCGCCTATGGGCAGCGCGCTTTTTACCTCGGCGCCATTGACGAGAATATCCCAGCCATCGCCCTCATAGTGTGCCGCGGCGGCGATGTATTTGGCGCCATCGATGACACTGCCGCCGCCTACCGCGAGAATAAAGGTGATCTTGTGCTCCTTTACCACGGCTAATGCTTCGCTCAGGGTTTCATAGGTGGGGTTGGGTTCGACACCGGCAAATTCCACAAAATCGAACCCCTCTAGGGCGCTGATCACATCGTCATACACGCCATTTTTCTTAATCGAACCGCCACCATATAAGAATAAAATCTTGTCGCTGGGTGCCAGGCGCGCGGTGATTTGCTTGGCTTGGCCCTGGCCAAAAAGAATTTCCGTGGTGTTCTTAAACTCAAAATTTAACATGGTAACTCCTACTTCTTATTTACTGCGCTGCTGCAAAGCAGAAATCAATGCGCTAGCCAGTTGCTTGTCTGAAAACGGGTTTTGCCCAGTGATTAACTCGCGATCGATCACCACATTGGGTTGCCAATCGGCGGCAAATTGCATCTTGCTGCCCGCGGTGGCCATGGCTTTTGCCGGGTAATAACGTAGCTTCTTACCATTTAATGAGCCTTCAAAAGTCGCTTCTTCAGGGTTAGAGAAGATGGTCATGCTATAACCCTCATACAGCCAGTCAGTTGCTTGTGCCTCGGCACCTTGAGCAATGTTTTGCTCGTACTCCACTGGGCTTTGCTGGGCCGATAGCAAGGCAATGGGGCCGTGGCAGATAGCCGCTGTTGGCTTACTTTGCTCATGAAAGTGCTGCAATATGGTGCGAACATCTTCATTGTTGGCTAAATCGATTAGCGGCGCATGGCCGCCGGGAATAAAGACACCGCTGTATTGATCCAGGCCTTGTTCGATCACTTCCTTCAACGTGTGAGTGTCGTTAATCCCCTCAAGGTTGGCGATCACCTCTTGAATGCGTGCCATTTCGGCCTCGTCATCGCCAAAATACATGGCCTGCACCGAATTTTTATCAACCGCCGGCGCGTTGCCTTTGGGTGTGGCGAGAACCAGTTCATAACCGGCCTTAAGTAATTCGTCCGCTGGCACCCCGAATTCATTGAGGTAATAACCGGTTTCATAGCTGCTGCCATCGGCAAGCTGCATCTGGGTTTCGCTGGATAAGAGCACCAGTATCTGTTCGCTATTTTCTTGTGCTTGTACGGCGCTGGTGGCCGTCAGTGACAGAGCGGTTGCGAAGACCGCGGCAATTTTTTTCAAGCTCATCTGTGCCTCTGGTTGATAACCAAGTTAGGTGAAAGATGTATCCAGTATAGTTAAGCTCTATAATAAGTAGAATTCAGTTTAATTTGGGTTAGGTATAAAATATCTGATGTCTTACTTTGTCCAGCTTCGTACCTTTGTTGAGGTGTATCGCTGCCTGAATATTTCCCGGGCGGCGAAAAACCTTGGTTTGTCTCAACCGGCGGCAACCGCACATATTCAAAGTGTGGAGTCGACCGTGGGCAAGACCCTGTTCACCCGACGTCATCGTGGTGTTGAGCCGACCAACCTAGCCCATGAGCTGGCGGCGCAAATCGGCTGTCATTTTGATGCCATAGAGCAGAAAATGGCCTCCACCCGCAGCCGCTCCAGTGAGGTGAGAGGCACTATCACCCTGGCCGGGCCGGCGGAATACATCAGCTATGTGGCCTCGGCTCAGTTGGCCAACCTGCTGCAGGGTGGCCATGTCGATGTCAGCATTTTGCCCGGTAATAGGGAGCAGATTTATTCGGCCCTGGATAACGGCGTCGCGGATTTGGCCATTACCGCCTCCTTGCCCGATAGCAGCATGTATGACTATCAGGTGCTGGACTCGGAACGGTTGATGTTAGTGACGCATAAACTGCTGGCCGACTCATTGCCGACTCAGGAGATGGATGCCAATTTGCTCAACACCTTGCCGGTAGTCGCTTACAGTCCCCAGTTGCCGTTGATCCGCGAGTATTTTGATGTGGTGTTCAAGGCCCATTGCCGCTCGCAGATTATTGCTACTTGTCCGGATATTCGCGCCTTGGCCGGCATAGTGCGCACCGGCGTGGGCTATTCGGTATTGCCCGATTATTTATGTTATGACGACCTGCGCAGCGGGCGCCTGGTCAGCCTGGGTCCCGAAGGGCCGGAGAATAATATTTACCTAGCCTGGCGCAAGGGCGCCCTGGCTCATCCCAGGGTGAATTATGCCCGCGATATTTTGATGGCGTTTTCCAATATCAATCGCTATGCATTTCATCGCGAATAAGGAGTTAACCCTTTCGTTTTGGTGAGATTATCACCACAATAGATTGGAGTTGTAAATTAGGAGATGAGCATGTCGGTCGAAACAACCCGTTTGGCTATTTGTAATCTGACAAAAGAGCAGTACCCGCAAATCAAAACCCTGATGGATGAAACCTATCCTGAGCTTGGCGGCGCCTGGCCCAGCCACACCATTTTTCGTTTGATAGACCAGTTTCCCGAGGGGCAAATCGGCATAGTCGACGATGAGAAGCTGGTGGGCATGGCCCTGAGTGTGCAGGTGGACTACGGGCGTTTTTCCAACCCCCATACCTATGACGATATCGTCGACAGCCATGATCGGGTGTTTAGCGATCCTAACGGCGATGCCCTCTATGGTTTAGACGTGGCCATAGCATCCACCCACCGCGGTATGCGCCTGGGCCGACGTTTATATGATGCCCGCAAGGAGCTGTGCCGTCAGTATAATCTGAGGGCGATTCTGGCCGGTGGCCGCATCCCTTTGTATCACAACTACCGCGAAAATATGTCGCCCATGGAGTACATAGAAAAGGTGGACCGCAGAGAGGTGTATGACCCTATTCTGAGCTTCCAGTTGGCGAATGATTTCCAGGTAAAGCGGCTATTGAAAAAATACCTGCCGGAGGACGAAGAATCGGAGGGCTACGCCACCCTGTTAGAGTGGAACAACATTCTCTTTGAGCCGACCGAGACTGTGCTCGAAAGCACCAAGTCGGTGGTGCGGGTTGGTGCGGTGCAGTGGCAGATGCGTCAGGTGGAAAGCGTTGATGAACTGCTCAAGCAGGTGGAATACTTTGTTGATACCGTATCCGATTACCAAAGCGACTTTATTCTCTTCCCTGAGTTTTTTAATGCGCCCTTAATGGGGCTGCATAAATATCGCGGGCAAACCGAGGCCATTCGCAATCTGGCGGAATACACGGACACCTTTGTTAAAGCCATGTCGCGCATGGCGGTGGAATACAACGCCAATATCATTACCGGCTCCATGCCCCTGGCTGAAGGCGATACCATCTATAATGTCAGCTACTTGTGTCATCGCAGCGGCAAGGTGGATGAGCAGCGCAAAATTCATATTACCCCGCACGAGGCCTATGACTGGGTGATCCAGGGCGGCGATAAAATAGCCGTGTTTGAAACCGATGCCGGACGGGTTGGTATTCAAATCTGTTATGACGTGGAATTCCCAGAGCTGTCGCGTATTCTCGCTGAGCAGGGGCTGGATATTCTCTTCGTGCCCTTTTGGACCGACACCAAAAACAGCTACTTACGGGTGCGCCATTGCGCCCAGGCGCGGGCCATAGAAAACGAGTGCTATGTGGTGATCGCCGGCAGCGTCGGCAACCTGCCCGAGGTGGAAAGCCTGGACGTACAGTATTCCCAGGCCGCGGTGCTGACGCCGTCGGACTTTTCTTTCCCTCACGATGCCTGCCTTAACGAGGCCACCCCAAACACCGAGATGCTGCTGTTCTCCGATTTGGACATGGATAAATTGAAGATACTGCACAGTGAGGGTACAGTGCGCAACTTAAAGGATCGTCGCGGCGATCTCTACGAAGTAAAACTGGTTAAGGAGAACGGCTAGTGGCCTGGGTGTATTTGATTTGTGCGGGATTATTTGAAATTGGCTGGCCGGTGGGGCTGAAGTTGGCGCAGGAGCCGCAAACCCGTTGGTTTGGCATTGCCATGGCGGTGATCTTTATGGCCATTAGCGGCTTTTTGCTCTGGCTGGCACAAAAAACCATTCCCATGGGCACTTCCTATGCGGTGTGGACCGGCATCGGCGCCGCCGGCACCTTCCTGGTGGGTATCCTCTTCTACGGCGACAGCTCATCGCTGATGCGCTACTTTGGCGTGCTATTGATTATTGCCGGGGTGATCACCCTGAAACTAGCGCACTGAGTATGGCGCTTGCCGCCAGAGTTGTATGTCGGCCTTTAGGCCGACAAGAAGGCAGGCGTATTGATGAAATTGAATAACGGTTAACCCCACATAACCGCGATAGCGGCCAAGGCAATCAAGAATAAGCCCAGGCTATCGCGGCGCTTCACCGGTTGCTTTAACCACAAATATGAAATAGCCAAGGTAAAGAAAATCTCGACCTGCCCGAGCGTTTTCACATAAGCCACATGCTGCAGGCTCATGGCACTAAACCAGCCTATGGAGCCAATGCAGCTGGTGAGGCTGATCCACATTGTTAAGCCCTTATGTTGCCACAGACTGAGCAAGGCACTTTTGTTCTTAATTCCCAGATAAATCAGCAGCAGTATTGTTTGCAAACTTATCACCAAGAGCAAAACCCAGGCGGCGCTGTGAGGAAACAGCAAGCCCGATGACAGGCTGGCTTCGCGCACCCACAGTGATGTAAGCGCAAAACTGGTGCCGCAGGCTAAACCCATCACCACGGTGTTAATGTTTAAGCCGCGAATACTGGGGCCGGATAACAAGATGACGGCAACGGCACCGAGTATGACACCTAACCACCCCAGTAAACTCAGCGCCGAACCAAAGAACAGCATGCCAAGAATAGCCGCCACCAGGGCTTCACTTTTGGCCAGCCCCGCACCCACGGCGTAGTTGTTCATTTTAAAAAGGCGCACCATAAGGGCGGTGGCGATAATCTGCATGACCGCAGCACCGATTATGTAAAAAATAAACGAGCCGGAGGGCTCAAGCGCCGGTGCGGGTTCGAATTGATATAAGCCAGCCAGATACAAGGCAGCGATGGGCCCGGCAAGAATAAAGCGCGCCAAGGTCACGGCTAAACTGGCCGTATGCTGACTTAATTTGCTTTGCAGGGCGTTACGCCAGCTTTGACTGAATGCGGCTAAAAAGGTAAAGAAAATCCAGGTCATAGCGGTTAATAGGGACTTAAAAAACCAAGTTAGCATGGCCATGCAGCGCTGGCGAATGAGGAATTTACATACTGGTTATAGGGGAGGATTATCGCCTCCTCCCTCGCCAGGTAGTTAAACGCCCGGTGTTAGTTGCTAAACCAGTGCCGAGTTTTATTGACTATGGCCACAAGAGACAGCATAACCGGCACTTCAACTAACACACCCACGACCGTGGCCAGGGCCGCTCCCGAATGTAAGCCAAATAACGAGATTGCTACCGCGACCGCTAATTCAAAGAAGTTCGATGTGCCTATTAAGCATGCGGGAGCGGCTATGTTGTGCTTGAGCTTCAGCTTTACAGCGATAAAGTAAGCCAGAATAAAGATGCCATAGGTTTGCAGTATCAGCGGAATCGCGATCAAGACTATGTTTAAGGGTTGAGCAAGAATGGTCTTGGCCTGAAAACCAAATAACAGTACCACAGTGGCTAGCAAGCCCATGATCGAAAATGGTTTAAGCCGCGCCAGCAAATCAGCAACCGCTGCTTCATTTCTTCCAGAGCGGTTTAGCGTTTTGCGTGTTAAAGCACCCGCTACTAGAGGTAAAAGCACATACAGTACTACCGAAATAAACAGGGTGTTCCAGGGAACGTGAATATCGGTGACCCCCAAGAGCAAGCCGGCTATGGGTGCAAAAGCAAAGATCATTATGATGTCATTGACCGAGACCTGTACCAGGGTGTAGTTCGCATCGCCCTTGGTGAGTTGCGACCAGACAAATACCATTGCGGTACAGGGTGCTACGCCAAGCAAGATCATGCCGGCGATGTATTCTTGGGCGGTTTCGGGAGAGACCCAGTCTGCAAAAATACCTTCAAAGAACAACCAGCCCAAAGCCGCCATAGAGAATGGCTTAATAAGCCAGTTGATCACTAAGGTGAGTATCAGGCCTTGCGGGTTTTTCCCCACTTCTTTTATGGTGCTAAAGTCTACCTGTACCATCATGGGGTAAATCATTACCCAGATAAACAGGGCAACGACGACATTGACGTGCGCCACTTCCAGCGTGGCAACAAATTCGAACAGGGGTGGGTAAATCACGCCAACAGCAACACCCGTGGCAATGGCGATTGCTACCCAGACAGACAAGTAACGTTCAAATATCCCCATCTAAAACTTCCTTAATAAAAACAATTTGGTAACGCGAGTGGTAGGCTTACCTTTAGCTTAGGTGAGCAAATTCTTAGGCACGCTAAACCCAGGTTTGTACAAGATCACTTCGATAGGGCTGATCTTATTCCCTCAGAGAAGTTTGGGGTAGTCGTAATTAATCGCCTGGCGGGTATTATTACGCCAAATTGTAGCCAACAAGACCCGAAATCAGCATTAGCACGGCAATAATGCTACTTAATGAAAGCACACCACCCGGGTTGGCCAGATTTACCGTCCACCCTAAGATCGGGTAAGGCTTAGGCACCCAGGTTCGCGAGTCTTTTTTACTAAAATAGAGACCCATCCACTTTAATTTCGTCCAGTTATCATCTTTGTTCCATTCAGCTTGATTAATTTCATCCTGAGTCATGACGTATCTCCCTAGTTGGATTGAAATATCACGCACCGCTTGCAGGGCGTTTTTTAATTTCGTTCAATTAACAACCTAGATCAGCCTGTTGATTTTGTATAGCAAGTGCTTGGCCTTGGCGTCACGAGCCGGCAAGTCCTGCAGCCACAAAAAAGCCGGTGCTGGGCACCGACTTGGTTGGGTCCACAATATCAGCGCAGGGATCACTGCGGCGTAAACTTCAGCATCCGGGTTTGGTCCGTTAATTCAATATCCACCAGGCGGTAGGGGGCATTGGCACTTTGGGTGGCGCTAAAGGGCATAAAAAACTGGCCGTTACCATTGAGCTCCTTGGCGACCTCAACCGTTGCCAGCCTAATGCGCTCGCCATTATCGGCACGGCCGGTAAGGGTGGCGCGAATGGCATAGCGGCCGCTGTCGGTTACTTCCACCGGGACACTGGCCTGGTATTGATTACCGCCTAAGGCCTTTACCTTGGCATCGCTCATGCTGATGGTTTGCATGCTGTGCACAAAGGGCATTTTCACCGAGCGTTTGACCTTTTGGCCGTTAACCTGGGTGTCAATACTGGCCTCCAGTTCGTAGTAGCCATTGGCGGCGCCCAGGTAGGTCAGAGGCTGATCGAAAATCGCTTCGCCGCCTTGGTAGCGAGCACCTATTTGCTCTCCAGTTGGGCTATGGAGCTTAAGCTGCACGTTTTTATCCTGCAGTTTCGTCTGCCCCATGTTGAGCTCGACCCCTAGGCGTTGCTGGTGCTCGGCCAGGGTGAACTGGGTACGGGCTTTAAGAGCATTGCTCGAGCCTTTTTCGATTACATGAACCAGATAGATATCCTGGTCATTGAGTGCCTGAGTGGTATGCAGCATGGGCTGGCCCTTGCCGTTAATCTGCCCCAGCTTGAGGCCGACGCTACCATCATTAAAACCGGCTTGCTGCATTTGCTCCCGTGCGGCAATGGCCTGCATCGGCAGCGCACGCTGGCTTTGGGCATCGCGAACGGAGAATTTATCGAGTTGCAGGTCATAGGGCTTGATCACCTCACCGTTTTCAAAACGGGCCTTGGGGGCAACGCGGATAAGGTGGTCGGCCTGGTTTACAAACACAGGTACCCCCTGCTTAAGCTCTTTACCCGAAACCTGTTGCCAGTATTCAACGCTGGTTTTTTCCAATGACTGTAAGGGCGTTGCCGGTGTGGCTTGTATCTGCGGGAATTGATATACGGTTTGGCGGTTATCGGTATTTGCCATGGCGCTTGTGCTGGTAAGCAAGGCTAGGGCGTAAACTGTGGTTAATTTTTTCATTTTTTAGCTCCTAGATACGGTTCTTCAGCATGTCGCCAAGGCCAAAACAGTTACGGCGGCTTTGTTGATGACTCAGAGGTTCGCGGCCTCGGGTGCGTGATTTATCTTGAAACCAGACCACACCGGCCATGGATTGCGAGCTGCAATTTAAGAAGCCGTCGGAGCAGCTGTCTAACCAATTCTGAGTGACTTCCAGCGACACCTGATTCTGGTAGCCGCCGCAATAACTGTCGCTATCCCAAATGGCCGAGTCCACGTCGCTGCCGACCACGGTTTCAAAATAGGACGGCAGGCCGGGGCGGTTGGGGGTGCCATAGAGCCACTGGGCATTGTAAGACGCCATCCAGGATACCTGTTGCTGCTTTACCGCATCATTGGCGAAGCCCAACAGCCAGCCAAGGCTTTGCTCAAAGGAATTGCCGGCCACCACCGCATCGGCTAAGGGCGTACCGCCACTGGACGGCGCCAGCGCTATGGTACGAGTGACCTTATTAATGATGTTGGGATAGCGGCTATCCCAGGTGGGGTTGGATAAAATCCAGCGCACCACGTTGCCCCCGTTGGAATGAGTGATCAGCGTCAGCTCGGTAATGTTTTTATTGTTGATAAAGCTGGTGAGTTGTGAGGCTAAACAGCCGGCGGCACCATCGGTCCACATATACTGTTCAAAATCACAATTAATAACCGTGTAGTTGCTGGTATTGCTCAGGCCCTGGCGCACCGTATTGATGAAGCTGCCGGTCCAATAGTCGTTATAGGCGTCGGTTTGCTGGCCGGTGCCATGAATAAAGGCGACCCCTTGTGCGGCGAGTGCACCCTGGCTTAAACCCAGTGCCAGCGCCAATGTGAGTAGTTTTGTTTTCATGTGTGTTCCTGTTGATTCTATTTTTATCTATCAGGTTGGAGGAGTGACCTCCGATCAGAAAATAGACTAAACAGGTACAAATGCAAGAAATTGTTACAAATATTTAACCTAACTGTCTTAATGCCTTATCACTCTTTTGTTTGTGGTGATAAAAGCGCAATAATTGATGGGGCGGCAATGTGTGCTTTCTCTTTATACGGGCGGTGATGTTACATTTTGTGAGTGGAAGCTCGGCCAGTCATGCTGGCCATTTTTTTGCTCTAAATTTGGCTATTGAGCTTGATTGCAAAGCGGCGCACAATGGCAAAAACAAGAATAAAATTAAGGATCAAGCATGAGTACTTTAGTGATTTGCGCGCTCTTGGCGTGTTTAATTCCTTTTCTAGCCAAGGCTCCTTTGGCCTGGGCCCAGCAACAAAGCGGTGGCTACGATAACCGCCACCCACGAGCACAACAGCAGGCTTTAACGGGATTTGGCGCCCGCGCTTTGGCGGCACATCAAAACAGCTTCGAATCCCTGATCGTGTTTGCGGTAGCGTTGGCTGTGGTGCTGGGCACCAACACCTCGGGGGCTGTGATGGATATGCTTGCCATTACCTATTTGCTTGCCCGCGTACTCTACTGCCTGTGTTATTGGTATAACTGGCATGTGGCTCGTTCGCTGATTTGGGCCCTGTCCCTGGCCTGCCCCTTGGCCATGATAGCCCTATGTATTTAACCTGATTAGTTTTTATAAAAACACAAAGCAAGCACCTTAATTAAGGGGCTTGCTTTATACTCTTGGTCGTTGCGAATTAATGTGATTTTACATTAATACGCTCTGTTAATTCAGGTAGTTGCACCTCTGCGCTAAGTGCGAAATCCAGCTGCACCAAATGTTCCTCTTGTGGAAATGCGTAAGGCTCATAGCGCCATTGTTGCAGCGCACGCACCGCTTCTTTATCAAATACCTTGGCCGGTTGAGACTGCACCACCACCACATTACGAACAGCGCCTTCCTCGTCAACTTGGAATCGCAAAACCACAGAACCGGAAATTTTTTGCTCCGCTGCTTCTTTAGGGTAAATGGGCTCAATACGCATCAGGGGTTTTGGCTGACTCGCTGACTTTTGCTTATGGCCTTCGCCAGCCTGAGTGCCGGCAACCAGGGTGAAACTTCCCAGTGCAACAAGCAGGGCCAGCGCCTTGGCCAGGGCATAGCCCTTATTGGCCGATTGCATATTGTATAGGCGTTGTAACATCATGTTTTTATCTCCGTAGTAAGAATAAGCCAAGCTATGCAGCCGTGACTGGCTGGCGCACTCGACCATGGATTTGCCGTACTGCAAACGCTGTGCGGCGGATTTATCGGCTAGCACCCGCTCATCACAGGCCAGCTCTTGAATGCGTCTAAGACTGAAATAAGCCACCCAGCTCAAGGGGTTAAACCAGATTAAAATGGCGGCGCTCAGGGCGAGCAAGTTGATAACATTATCGCGGCGCTCCAGATGTATCCGCTCATGCTCGAGCATCAGGGTGAGGGCCGAGGCATCGACGTCTTGCAGTAAACGCTGCGGTAGTACAATGCGCGGGTTAAAGAAGCCAACCACCATGGGTGAGCTGATCGCCTTGCTGCAATACAGAGTCGTATTGCCTGCCTGTCCCGGCAGCTGCTTATCGAGTGGTATGGCGTTCAGGCGGCGCTGAAATACCAGATGTTGGTAGGCAACAAGGGCGAACAAGGCGGCGGCAATAAGCCAATAGGCCAGCTCCCAGCTAATGCTTACCTCGGCACTTGCCTGGCGCAAGGGTGTCACCACATACTGGCCAATCATGGCCGGAGCGGCTACCGTATTTTTTAGCTCTATGCTTTGCGCCAGCAGCAACGCTGGGAGCAACAACCAGAGGCCATAGATAAAGCGTGCACTCAGTGCCTTAAGGGCATAACGTTCCGCGATAATCAAGGCGGCGAGTAAGGTGCACAGCAGTGCCTGTTGTGAAATAAGCCATGACAACATATTACTTTCCTTGTTGGTCTTCCCACTCTTTAATAACGGCTTTGAGTTCGTTGATATCCTGCTGTGACAGCTGTTCGGTTTTGGCAAAGCCACTGACCAGAGGCGCAATGCGGCCACTGAAGAAACGCTGGATCAGATTCTTGCTCTGTTTAAGGGTGTAATCTTCGCGGCCAATGGTGGGGCTGTATTGGTAGAGGCGGCCTTGCTTTTCAAAACTCACCGCTTGTTTCTTAACGAGGCGACCCAGTAGGGTCTTGATGGTTTTGTCATGCCATTGGGTGTCATCGCTGAGGCGCTCGATAATTTCGCTCGACTTTGCCGGATGGCCCTGCCACAGCGCTTCCATGACCTCAAACTCTGCTTTGGATAACTCGATCATAACTTTGCTCACAAATGTAATCCTTGAATTTAAGATTACACTTGTAGTCAAAATGATCAAGCTATTTTTTCAACAAGTTAACTTCTTCCGTGGTGAGCTCGGTAAATTGATTTTCGGCTAAGCGCGTTGGCTCCAGGTGCAGTTGGCCGATGCGCACGCGCAGTAAGTCGACCACGCGGTAGCCGCAATAACGTGCCATTTTACGGATCTGCCGATTGAGCCCCTGGGTGAGGATGATCTTAAAACGTGTGGCTGAAAGCGCCGTGCAAACACAAGGTTTGGTGAGTGTGCCATCCACGGGTACACCTGCGCTCATGCGAGAAAAAAACGCTTCATCCAAGGGCTTGTCTACCTCAACCCAATACTCTTTTTCATGGCTGTGATCCGGATGGGCCAGCCGATTGCAGAGTTCGCCATCATTGGTCAGGATCAACAGGCCACGGGAGTCCTTGTCTAAGCGGCCAATGGGGTAGGTGCGTTGCTCGGGCGGTAAGTGATGGATCAGGCTGCTTGGATCTTCGGCTCTTAGCTTACAATCAATGCCCACCGGCTTGTGGTAGGCGTAATACAGCTTGGGCGCCAGTCCATCAATACGCCGACCATCAAGGCATATCTCATCCTGGTCGCTGACATGGTCGATATGATTGGCGGCGCGGCCATTGACCGTCACCCTGCCTGCATCAATTAGGCGCGAGGCGCCCCGGCGGGAACAAACTCCGGCATGGGACAAATACTTGGCAAGGCGAATAGTGGCGGACATAACAAAACTAGGAAATACGGGTGCCGCCATACTAGCATGATGTCCCTGCGAATGCCGCATAACGATGGCGCCAGGGTCGCCTGTTTTGTCTTGGGCCAGGTGGTAAAATAACCTTACTTTTCTGCTGGTCAATTACCTAATCTTATGTAAATCTGAGCTTTATTAGGGATAGAAAAAGTGTATGACCATGAGTGAGTTTTTGATCCATGCCATCGACTTGATGAGCAGCCTCTTTTTACTCTGTATCGGCTTTTTGGTGCTGTTGACCATCTATTATTATTTTGTCGATATCCATCAAAATAAGCATGCAATACGCCGAAATTATCCGGTGATCGGTCGTTTTCGATACTTTTTCGAGCGTCAGGGGGAATTTTTCCGACAATACTTTTTCGCCATGGATCGTGAAGAAATGCCCTTCAATCGCGCCGAGCGCAGCTGGGTATATAAGGCCGCCAAGAACCTCGACCGTACCGCCGCGTTTGGTTCCACGCAAAGCCTGGATCCCACGGGCACCATCATGTTTATGAATACCGCCTTTCCGACCCTGGAAGAAGACGCCATAGAGCCCGAGCCGGTGACCATAGGCGAGCAATGCCCTCATCCTTACCGGGCAAAAAAAGTGTTTAATATTTCCGGTATGAGCTACGGCGCGCTTTCTAAGCGGGCTGTGCTGGCACTGTCTCGTGGTGCTCGTCAGGCCGAGTGCTGGATGAATACCGGTGAGGGTGGGTTAAGTCCCTACCACCTGGAAGGGGGCGCCGACATCGTTTTTCAAATCGGCACCGCCAAATATGGGGTGCGCGATGAGCATGGCAAATTAAGCGATGTCAAGCTCAAGGAAATCGCCGCTCATGATCAGGTAAAAATGTTCGAAATTAAAATGAGCCAGGGTGCCAAACCGGGCAAGGGCGGCATGTTGCCTGGGATCAAGGTAAATGCGGAAATCGCCCAAATTCGCGGCATTCCCGAGGGCAAGGATTCCATCAGCCCCAATGGTCACCCGGAAATAAAGAACGTGGGCGACTTGCTGGATATGATAGCCCATGTGCGCAACATTACCGGCAAGCCCACCGGCTTTAAAGCGGTGATTGGCGAAACCTCCTGGTTAGAAGAGCTGGCCGAAGAAATTAATAATCGCGGCCCAGCTTCGGCTCCTGATTTTATGACCATAGACAGCGCCGATGGCGGCACGGGGGCGGCACCCCAGCCACTTTTGGACTCGGTCGGTTTGCCGCTCAAAGAGAGCCTGCCCTGGGTGGTCAACTTGCTTGAACGCCATGCCCTGCGCAAGCGTATTCGCATTATCGCCTCGGGCAAGCTGATCGTGCCCTCTAAGGTGGCCTGGGCGGTGGCGCTGGGAGCGGACTTTGTGGTTTCGGCCCGTGGTCATATGTTTTCACTGGGCTGCATTCAGGCCCTGCAGTGTAATAAAGACACTTGCCCGACCGGCATTACCACGCATAATCCTAAATTAATGAAGGGCTTGGATGTTGTGGATAAAACCCAGCGGGTGGCCAACTACAACAAATACATTCATTATGGCATTGGCCTTATTGCCCACTCCTGTGGGGTCAATAATATCCGCGGTCTTAACCGCAAGCATGTGCGCGTGGTGCAAGAGGACGGACTATCGCAATCCCTGGATGAAATGTATGCCATGTACAAGTAGCACATGGCGAGTGCTTACCAACTGCGTTAAACTGCGGTTTATCACATGTTTCGAGGCAATTTAATGCATCAAGAACAACCTAAAAATCCGCTACACGGCGTTAAGCTGGAGCAAATCGTTACCCGCCTGGCCGAGCATTATGGTTGGGAGGAGCTGGCGCAGCAGATTAATATCAATTGCTTTAAGAAAGACCCGTCGGTGAAGTCATCACTGAAGTTTTTGCGCCGTACTCCCTGGGCGCGGGAGCAGGTCGAGCAGCTGTATATCAAAACCTTTTGTACCTGGCCTTATAACGCCGGGATATAAGGACTAAGTGCATGAATCTGAGCGTCGCCCTGGTACAACAGGATATCCGCTGGCTCGATGTTGATACCAATCTCACGCAGCTAAGTACATGCCTTGAGTCCATCGGCGATGTCGATTTAATTATCCTCGCGGAAACCTTCGCCACCGGATTCGCAGTGGCCGATAGCCAGGTGCATGAGTCGGCCGAGCAGATACTGGCCTGGCTGATGGAGCAAGCTCAGCGCCACCAGGCAGTGCTGTGTGCCAGTGTGATCGTCGCCGAGCAAGGGCAAAAGTTTAACCGCCTGTACTGGGTGTCTCCCGACGGTGTGGTGCAGCATTATGATAAGCGGCACCTGTTTTGCCTGGGGCAAGAAGGCAAGTACCTTAATCCCGGCAAGCAAAGAGTCATTTTTACCCTCAAGGGCCTGCGCATCCTGCCGCAAGTTTGTTATGACCTGCGCTTTCCCGTGTTTGCACGCAACCGCAACGACTATGAGGTGATGATCAATATTGCCAATTGGCCGGCGGCGCGACGTAGCGCCTGGGATACCTTGCTACGGGCACGAGCCATTGAAAACCAATGCTATGTGTTGGCGGTTAATCGTATTGGCGATGATGGTCACGGCATAGCGCATAATGGTGGTACCGCGGTCTATGACTTTGGCGGCGAACCTTTGGCTCAGGCCACAGATGACCAGCCACAAGTCCTCACTATTACTCTGGACAAAGATGCGTTAGAGGAATACCGCCAGGCCTTTCCCGCCTGGCAGGATGCCGACGCTTTTGACTTGCGCTAGGGTAGTTGTAAGGTCATCGGCAGGAGCCCCGGGGCAGTGGTATAATGCTGATATGACTTAGCGAACCCGAGCCCCTATCTTGATTTTACCCGTACTTCTCGCCGGTGGCGGCGGCACCCGGTTATGGCCGCTGTCGCGCCAGGATCGTCCCAAGCAGTTTTTGCGTCTTAATGGCGAGCATTCCTTGCTACAGCAAACGGCGTTACGTTTTCGTCATGCGGGCTGTCTGGCGCCTTTGGTGATTTGCAGTGCCGAGCACCGCTTTATGGTGGCGCAGCAGTTGCTGGAGATAGATATGTGTGCCAGCGCCATTATTCTCGAGCCTGAAGGGAAAAATACCGCGCCGGCGGCGGCCTTGGCAGCGCTGTGGGCGCTGCAGCATCATGCCGAGGCGAGCCTGTTCTTTGCCCCGGCCGATCACGCCATTGCCAACTTCGAGCTACTCACAGACAAGCTGGGTGAGCTCGAGGGCGCAGCGCAGCAGCATTTAGTCTTATTTGGTATTACCCCGAGTGAGCCGCAAACCGGCTTTGGCTACATCCGAAAGGGCAAACGTTTTGCTTCGTCTGCAGACTGTACCGAAGGTTTGTATCGAGTTGCCGGCTTTACCGAAAAGCCGGATCGGGCCACCGCCGAGGATTATCTTAAGCAGGGTCAATATTATTGGAACTCGGGTATGTTGCTGGCCGGTTGTGGCGTATTTATCCGCCAATTTCAGGAGCACAGGCCGCAGCTATTGGCCAAAGTGCGTAGTGCCGCAACATTTAGCAGCGATCTGGACTTTACCCGTGTCGATGAACACGCCTGGCAACTGCTGGACGGGGACTCTTTGGACTATGCGCTGCTGGAGCGTAGCGAGCAGCTTTTGCTCTGCCCGTTGCCGCTGCAGTGGTTTGATCTCGGCAGTTTTGCGCAGCTGTATCAATATCATAGCCGCGACGAGCATGATAATTTGGTGCTCGGCAGCGCCGTTTGTGCCGACAGCCGGGGTAACCTGATCGCCGCCGATGAACAGCACCTGGTGGCGACCTTAGGCATTAGCGATACCGTTATAGTACACAGCGGCGATACCATCTTAGTGGCAGCTAAGGATCACCTGGAAAAGATGCCCGAGCTGGTGGCCAAGGTGGCCGAAGAGCATCCGCAACAACGTCGCTACCATAGACAGACTTTTCGCCCCTGGGGGCATTACGAGGTGCTCAATGAGGGAGACGGCTATAAGGTCAAGCGCATTGTGCTACAGGCCCAGGCGCGTTTGTCCTTGCAGGCGCATCAACATCGCTCCGAGCATTGGGTCGTGGTTAGCGGTGAGGTCCTGGTGCAGGTTGAGCAGCAGGAGCACCGACTAAGTAGCGGTCAGTCCATCTATATTCAGGCGCAGCAGCGCCACCGCCTAACCAATGTGGGTAATAGGGCGGCGATCATTATTGAGGTGCAAAGCGGTGATTATTTGGGTGAAGACGATATTATCCGTTTTGACGACGATTACGGCCGCTAAAGCACGGCTGCTAAAGCGCGGCTGCGAGAGCTCGGCCGTTAACGCAGCGTCTGGCTGCGCATAAACTTAAGGTATTGCTCCAGACTTTGCTGCCATAGGTCGAGGCCTTCGGCCAGACCCTCGTCTATGGTCTTACCGTCGAGCAGACGGCGTTCGATTTTTTTCAGTGCCATGCCATAGCGATTAAAGCCCAGTTGTAAGGCGGTGCTGGCCTGACGGTGTAACAGCTTGATGCACTGCTCCTTATCATTGCCCACCAGTTGCTGACAGCGCAGCAGTTTGTTGCGCGCCGAAAGCACGAATTCATTGTAGATGGATATCAGTTCTTGCTCGGCAAAGGTATTGGCCATCAGCTCGGCGGCGGTTTCATCGTAGAGCACGTCCTTTAACGCGACGCTGATATTCGGGGTCTGGTTTGATTGCGAGTCACTTAGCGCCTGTCTGAGCTTCTCTTGCTTAATTGGTTTGCCGACTATGTCCTTGATACCCAAGGCCAGATATTCCTTGACCTCATCGGGACTAAGGCTGGCGGTAAAGGCCAATATCGGGGTGCGGTGATTGCGATGGTCCATGGTTTTGAGCTTGCGGATCACTTCCTGGCCGCTGAAGTCCGGCAGGTTCATATCCAAAAGCACGACATCGAAATGATGTTGTTTCAGCAGCTCGATGGCGCTGCGACCGTCGGTGGCCAGTTTCACCCTGTGCTCGTCTTCGGCCATAAATTCGATGGCGATTTTCTGGTTCAGCTCCAGATCTTCAACCAAAAGTACATCCAAACCGGTACGATAATTATCTGATTTAGGGCGTTTTTCTACCAGGCTCAGTTCACCCACCGTGAGCTTAACGGTAAAGCTAAAGGTGCTGCCTTCACCCAGGCGACTGGTAATGTTTAACTGGCTGCCAAGGTGGGCCAGCAGGCGGCTGGTGATCGCCAGCCCTAGCCCTGAGCCGCCCTTGAGCTTGCCGGCGCTGCTTTGTACATAGGGTTCGGTTAAATACTGGATTTCATCCTCTTCGATGCCCGGTCCCGAGTCGATAACGCTAAAGCCCAGGGTGTGTTCCTCCTGACCACCATGAAGCAGGTCCACCTTCAGGGTGACCTTACCCTGATCGGTAAATTTAATGGCGTTGCCCACCAGGTTAATAAGAATTTGCCTGAGCTTTTGGTGGTCGCAGTAATAACAGGCCTGTTTCGCCAGGTTGTAGTTAAGCTCAAACTTCACCCCCTTTTGCTCCGCCAATGGACTGAGCAATAAACACAGGTTGTTAAGCCAGGTATGCAGCTCAACGTCTTCCTCATACAGGGCTTCATCACTTTGTTCCAGGCTGGCGTACTCCAATACCTTGTCGATCAGCAGGGTAAGGGATTCGGCGGAGTTGATAATGGCCTCGCAATAAGGTTTGTTCTTCGGCGTGCTGGCCTGATTCAGGATCAACTGGGCGCTACCGAGTATGCCGTTTAACGGGGTGCGGATCTCATGACTGATGGTGGATAAAAACATGCCGCGGATCTCTAAATCCTTTTGTGTTTTTGCCGTTAATTGATTGAGGTTGAGCTCGCGGCGCTCATTACAAAACAGCGCTACACCGGCGGCAAAAAGCATGGGCGCGAGCACGCCTTTAACAAGTAGCGCGACACTAAACCAATCGTTATCAAATTGCGTGGTGTGCTCACTGTGGGTCATGACCAGGGCGCGGGCGGCAAACACTAAGAGCGACATACTCAGGGCGATCAGGTACACCAGGCTGGCGCTGGGGTACTTACTGCGGCCATAGCGACTAACAATGTAGAACAGACAAGCCGCTTCGACGAAGCGATGCAGGTCGATCAGCAGCACCTGGGCGGAGATATCCACGGCGATAAACATAAAGTAGGTAAAGCTGATAAATAAGCAGCAGCTGACAAAGATAAAAAAGTAGGTCAGCAGGCCGTTATAGTTGAGGAAGCGATTGATGGCCAAGACATGGATCACCGAGCCGCAAATAAAGAAGAAGTTGGCCAGGGTGATAAAGTGATCATGTTGTTGCGGTGCTTCAATGGCGGAGATGATGATGCCTACTAATAGGCAGACCGGGTACCATACATACAGGCCGATGCCGACAAAATTACGGTTGGCGCGCCAGGTAATAAAATTGAGCAAGGCCATCACAAAGATGGCCGCGGCGCTGGTATAAAAGAGGGTCGCTGTGTCTAGCATCCGTGATATGTATTGGTTATGGGTATTTAGTTTCTACTATACGGAAAAATCCCAGCTTGGCTATGTGTAAGGGGGGTAGGTTGGCCTTCAGGCCGACAAAAAAAGCCAGAATGCTCACGATTGTCGGTGCGAAGCACCGACAAAGATTATTTGAATGATTAACGTAATTCGTTCGGGATATTGGTCTGAGCCCAGGACAATAACTCGATGCGGTTACGGCATTTGGTTTTACGGAAGGCACTGTAAAGGTGCGTTTTCACCGTATGCGGGCTGATGCTAAGCTGCTCGGCGATCTCTTTATTCTTAGCGCCTTTACTCATTAGACCAACTATGGCCTTTTCACGCTTGGTAAGTTTAACCGGCTCGATGTCGCCTTCGGTGAGTTTATGTAAGGAGTCCTTATTGAAATGCAGCATGCGATTAAGCACGTTACACATAACATCACGGCGATACCATAAATGGTTTTCTTGTAATAAGCGTATGCCCTTCATCATTACATCGGCATTGTCCGAGGTATAGAACACCCCGCGAATACCGCTTAACAGTGCACGGTTGGCCAGTTCCGGGTTCTCATCCAGGTTGAAGAGGACGATATCGCACTCCACCCTAAGGTTTATAAGGTGGTACTTTAAGCGACCCCAGGCGTCTTCGTTAGACGTCTCGATAAATAAATAAGCCGTACCTGGCTGCACTTGAGTTACGTCGGTACCCTTTTGTACTTCAAACCCTTGGGTGCGTAGTAACGGTGCCAAAACATTAGTGCCAATCTGGTTAATCGGTTCCTGCTCAAGCAATAAAAATACGGTCTTACTCATTTAGTGGTCGGCTCATTAAAAACTATTTGCACTATCCTAACACGCTATTCACTTCTTTTGTATTAGGGTGTTTTGATTTATGTAGTGAAAAAAGACTATTTATGCCCATGTACCCAACATTTGTAAATAATAGGTTACGCAATGGCTAAATTAGGCACCTAAAAGCGCCTGATTTAGCCAGAAAAAAGTATGTGGGTAGGTTAATAAAGTGATGATTTCTATACTTTTAGCTTATCCTGATAGGGAGGCCAACCCATTGCCTTACCGGCTAACATATGGAGATGAATATGGTACACGGTTTGTCCGCCATGGCCGTTGCAGTTCATCACCACCCGGTAACCATCCTCGGCAAACCCATGCTCCTTTGCCAGCTTGGCTGCAACCACATAGAGATGACCGACAATGGCGGCATTTTCCGTGGTGACATCATTAATGGTCGCTATTGTCTTTTTTGGGATAATTAAAACGTGAAATGGGGCCTGGGGATTAATATCGGTAAAGGCCAGTGCTTGTTCGTCCTCATAAATGATATCGGCGGGGATCTCGCGATTGATAATTTTAGTGAAAATGGTCTCTGTGCTCACAGCGAGCTCCTTAATTTTACTAGCAGGGTGTCAGTAATGACAAAGAAAAGCATAAGTGTCAAACTGAGAACCAAAGCTTAAATGTAAGGTAGGTCCCCCATGTGGAAAAAACTCTCCAGTGCAGCGGCGCTGGCTCTGTTGCTTATGCCCTCGGCTTATGCCGAAACTGTGTCCTTTGCGAGTGAAATTATCCCCTTACAGGTGAATGATAAAACCATTTCGCATTCTATTTTCAATACCGTTGATGAGCTGGAACTGGCTCCGGGTAGCTATCGTCTTAAGCTCAAATACAGCGACCTTTATGAAAGCGGTTTTGATGACCATGAGGTAATCGAGTCGGAACCCTTTTGGGTGACCTTAGCGGTTGAGGCCGGGCAGGATTATGAGGTGACGTTCGATCGGGCTGCAACCGTTGCTGGCGCTAAGCTTTTCGCGCAAAGCCCCGTCGTGCGTTTGCGCGCCGAGGGTCAGCAGCTGGAAGTGCCTATGCCTAAAGCGGCCGCGCCTAGTGTGGTTGCACCCAGTACTATCGCACCGAGCACTGCCGCGCCTGCGCTGACAGCACCAACCTTGATGCCAGCCAATATAGCCCCAGCTCCGGCGGTTTCGACCAAGTCTGCACCGGCAGTTGCACCCGCAGTTGCACCCGCAGTTGCACCGGCAGTTGCACCTGTCCCTCAAGCCGGTGGCAATGTCAGTGCCGCCGCCATGCTAGAGTTCTGGTGGCAGCAGGCTACGCCGGCACAGCGCCAGGCATTTTTACAGAAGGTGCAGTCGCAACAGTGATGCTTTGCGTTTTGTAGGTCGATGCTCTGCGTCGACAGCGGGGGCGCTTTCTCAGCAATGTGCTTCAGTGTTGCTCATTTGTCGGGCTTATCGGCAATATGCTCCCGCGTTGCTTATTTGTTGGGCTAAAAGCCCGACCTACAAGGTTCCACGCCAATCTTGATACTTTGCGTTTTGTAGGTCGATGCTCTGCGTCGACAAAGGAGGTACTTGCCTGCCTTTAGGCAATATGCTCCCGCGGTGCTTATTTGTCGGGCTAAAAGCCCGACCTACAATATTTCAATTGATGCTTTGCGTTTTGTAGGTCGATGCTCTGCGTCGACAAAGGAGGTATTTGCCTGCCTTTAGGCAATAAAAAAGGGTGCATCTAGCACCCTTTTTACTTAGCGTGTCGCTATCAGTTAAATAGCGCGTCTATCGTACCTTGCGCCAGTGGGTGATAACCCGGACGAGCGCCCTGGTATACTTCATAGGCCCAGTCACGCTTGTTGTTATTAATCAGCGCCTTGTATAGAGGCACGATCAATTTACGACGACCGATGCCACTTAGGTGCTTATCCAGCGCCGGGTAAATGGCTTCATAGCCGTTGCCTACCGCCAGCATAAACCAAGCGAAGGCGACTTCCTTATTGGTTGACGCGGTCAGGTTAAACTGACTGTCCAGCTCGACCATCTTCTCGCCAGCCAGGTCGCGTGGCAGGTTATTGATAAAGTGCAACCACTCATGCACCGTCCAGTTTGCGGTCGGCAATTCACTGGCCGGTTTACTGCCGGCTAACCAGGCTTGCGTCTCGGCATCAACCTTGTCGAACACATCCGAAGTAGGCTGAGGTGCATCGGCAGGTAGACCAGGCTGATGGATCCACTCATTGACCTTCTCCATGCTGACCACACCTGGGTGTTTGTTGATCAGATTCTCTTCCAGGTAACGCTCAAATTCCGCCGTGGTCAGCGACTGGAATGAATAGGCCTTAAAGTAGCCCTTAACGAACTCGTCAAAGACATCGCGACCAAACTTTTCTTCCAAATAGATAAGGAAGAGCTGGCCCTTGGTATAAGGCACAGAGCTAAAGGCGTCGTCCGGATCGCGACCGTTCAGCTCCAGGTTTAAGCGGGTATCCGGTGCCGGAATATCTTTTAGCAGGGCATTTAGGCCTGCGGCATCCAAAGATTGCTCCATCACCGCACGCTCACGACCGAAAACTTCTTCCATAATGCGGTTTTCAACGTAAGAGGTGAAACCTTCGTTTAACCATAAGTCTTCCCAGGTGGCGTTGGTAACCAGGTTACCGGACCAGGAGTGTGCCAGTTCGTGGGCGATCAGGTTAACCAGGCTCTTATCGCCGGCCACTACGGTTGGGGTGATAAAAGACAGGCGTGGGTTTTCCATGCCGCCGAATGGGAAGCTAGGAGGCAGCATAAGTAGATCGTAGCGCCCCCAGGCGTATTCGCCGTACATAACTTCGGTTTTATCTATCATCGCCTGGGTGTCGTTAAACTCGGCCACCGAGGCATCGAGAATTTGCGGCTCGGCGAAAATCGCGGTCTGGTGCGACATTTCCTTGTATTCCAGGTTACCGGCGCCGATGGCGATCAGGTAAGGCGGAATGGCCTGCGGCATATCGAAGAAGTAGTCGCCATCTTTGATAAAGGCACCCGTGTTGTCGGCGCTCATTACCGCACGAACATTTTCCGGCGTTTCGATACGAGCGCTGTAAGTTACGCGCATGGCCGGCGTGTCTTGTACCGGGATCCAGCTACGGGCGTGAATGGCCTGTGACTGGCTGTACATAAAGGGTTGAGTTTTGCTGGCGGTTTGCTCCGGCGTCAGCCATTGCAGGCCAGATGCTTGTGGCAAGCTGTTGTAATAAATACGAACCTTAGGAGCTTGCTGCTTAAAGCGAATGGTTAGTTTTGAACCCTTCACATCGTCACGAGCCGCTAAATCAAATTTTGCCTTGTGCCATTTGCCTTGGGCGTCCTGGTAGATCACGCGGTCAACTTCAAGGTCGCGGGTATCCAGTACCAGAGTACGAGCAGCGGCATTTTTCCACTTCAGGCTATGCTCAACGAAGCCTTCTAATTGCTTGTCGGCGAAGTCGACATCAAGATCTAAAAACAGGTGTGTGGAGACCACATCGTCTAGGTTGGCATAGGTGTGCTCATCGCTGGCAGCCAGGCTGTGCAGGCTAACGCCGCCAAGCGCTAAGGCAAGAGCAAGAGGTTTTAATTTCATAGCATCCTCAGAACGGGTGAAATAAGAAGTGCTTGTTATATCAGATATAGTCAACGACTGACAGCTATGTCTGTTGGCTGGCTTGGGGTACACTTAGGGCAAATAGCCAAGAGAGACGTTTCCTTTGCCTGCATTACAAAGCCATCATACCTTTGCGCTGGACGTGCCCTGTCAGACGCTTGTGACCGTCACAGATCCAGCCCAGCTTCGCGAGTTCGATTACGCCCAAGCGTTTTGTGTGCTTGGCGAGGGTAGCAACACCATCTTTACCACTCCCTATCAAGGTACGGTTATCTTGATCGCCAATAAAGGGGTGCGTATTGAGGAGTTGTCGCAAAGCTGGTTGCTGCATTGTGCGGCCGGTGAAAACTGGCATGCGCTGGTGGAGAACACCTTGGCCTTGAATATGCCGGGGTTGGAAAACCTGGCTCTTATTCCTGGTAATGTTGGCGCCGCGCCGGTGCAGAATATCGGTGCCTATGGTGTCGAGCTGGCGCAGTTTGTCGAGTATGTCGAGGGCTATCACATAGCGCACGGTGAAACCCAGCGCCTCAGTGCCGAGCAGTGCCGCTTTGGTTATCGCGATTCCGTCTTTAAACATGAGCTAAAGGGCCAGTTTATTATTACCCAGGTTGGTTTGCGCCTACCTAAGCAATGGCAGCCGAATATCAGCTACGGACCCTTGCAGGGTTTACAGCAGCCCAGCGCCAAGCAGGTATTTGATGAGGTGGTGGCGGTGCGTCACGCAAAACTGCCAGATCCTAAGGTACTGGCTAATTGCGGCAGCTTCTTTAAAAACCCCATACTGCCACGCCCTCAGGTAGCCGCTTTAAAAGAGCAATATCCGCAACTGCCCTGCTATGACGTCGATGCCGAGCAGCAAAAGGTGGCCGCCGGTTGGCTGATAGAGCAGGCCGGACTAAAAGGCTTTCATATTGGCGATATCGCCGTGCACGATAAGCAGGCCCTGGTGCTGGTGAATCGCGGTGCGGGTCGGGCTGAAGAATTGCTGGAGATGATCAAGCATATTCAAAGCGTGGTAGCACAGCGTTTCGGCATTGACCTGGAGCATGAAGTGCGATTGATGGGCGAGCTGCAAGAAATTCATGTAGGGGCCACTCATGAAGGCGCCTGACGGTAACAAGCTGGCCATATTACAGGCCTTAAATAAGGGCGAGTTTATTTCCGGGCAAGCCATGGGCGAGCAACTAGGCATTAGCCGTGCCGCCGTGGCCAAGCATATTACGTCCTTGCAGGAAATGGGGCTGGATATTTACAAGGTCAATGGCAAGGGCTATCGCCTCAGTCGACCTTTGAGCCTGCTTAAGCAAGCGGATATCGAGCTGGCCTATCAAGAGTTAGACGGCAGCGGCTGTCATTTTGAAGTACAGCCCATTATCGACTCCACCAACACCGAACTGATGCGCCGGGTGCAAAGCACCGAGGCAAACAATAACAGCGTGCTGGTGGCAGAAATGCAGCAGAAAGGCAAGGGACGGCGCGGCCGCACCTGGCAATCCCCCTTTGCAGCCAACCTTTATTACAGCTATTACTGGCGCTTAGACGATGGCATGCATGCGGCCATGGGTTTATCTATTGCCGTGGGTCTGGCGGTCTATGACAGCCTAAAGGCGCTCTATGATCTTGAAGTGCAGCTGAAATGGCCGAACGATGTGCTGGTCGATGGCCGTAAGTTGGCGGGCGTGCTGGTGGAACTCGATGGTACCGCCGAAGGACCCTGTCATCTGGTGATTGGCATAGGCCTCAATATTTCCATGCCTCAGGCAGCGGCCGAGCATATAGATCAGCCCTGGTGCGATCTCAACGAGTTCGCCGGTGAGCTGGATAAAAACCAGTTGGTGGCCGTGCTCACCTGCTTTTTACAAAAGCGCCTGGCCCAATATCGCCAAACCGGTCTGCAGGGCATGTATCAGCAGTGGAATAGGGTGCATGCCTTCAGCGGTCAATGCGTCGAGCTTAGCTCGGGCACCAATACCTGGCGTGGCATCTGTGAAGGTATCGACGAGCAGGGCGCCGTGGTGCTGCGCATCGATGGCCAAAGCAAGCGTTACTTTGGCGGTGAGATCAGTTTAAGGGTTAAGTCGACGGGTTAATCATGAAGCTATTAATCGACGCCGGTAATACGGCACTTAAAATGATGCTGACCTCGGGCCCCGAAACGGGGCAGGACATTCAGCTACAGCAAGTAGAGCCGCAGGCTGTGCCCTGGACACAGATAGAAGAAGTGGTTATTTCTGCGGTAGCCGACTCAGACGCCTTAAGCGCCTTGGTGAAAGAAGCCGAGACGCAGGGAGTGGGAGTACGTCGCGCTGCGGTGACGGCAAAGTGGCAACAACTTAACTGTGCCTATGACAATTATTCTACTCTGGGCATCGACCGCTGGCTGGCGGTGATCGCCGGTTACTGTGCTAACCCCAACGGCTACACCCTAGTGGTTGACGCCGGCACGGCACTGACCCTAGATCTAATCGATGATGCTCATCAGCATCTTGGCGGCTATATTCTTCCCGGTTTAACGCTCAGTGAGCACAGCATAGTGAGCCGCGCCGAAAAGGTTTTTACCGTCGATGACCTGGTTGCAGACCCCAAACCGGGGCGATCAACCCCGGCAGCGGTGAAAAATGGCGCCCTTATCGGTGCACTCGGTGCCATCGAATATGTGCTGGCGCATCACTGCTGTGGGCAGGATGTGCAATTATTGATCACCGGCGGCGATGGTTTGGCTCTGCATCAACACCTGGGGCAAGGTATTTATCGTCCCCATTTGGTCTTCGAAGGCCTGTGGCAGTGGCAAAAACAAGGGTGAATTGTTTAAAAAAGCTCTGTTTTGGGTGAATAATGAACGTTCGCACCACAAACCTAAACTTTTTTTGATTTTATAGTTGCATCCCAATAAACCTTACTCTAGAATCTCGCCCCGTACTAAAGCAGTGCCGACTTAGCTCAGTTGGTAGAGCAACTGACTTGTAATCAGTAGGTCATCCGTTCGACTCGGATAGTCGGCACCATTTCCTCATCTTGGAAAGGCTTTAGAAAGAATTTTGCGTGGAGGGGTTCCCGAGCGGCCAAAGGGATCAGACTGTAAATCTGACGGCACTGCCTTCGCTGGTTCGAATCCAGCTCCCTCCACCACTCTAAATTCTTGACGGTTAGAGGTAGTTAAGAACAGGTTCCTAGAAAGCGGGCATCGTATAATGGCTATTACCTCAGCCTTCCAAGCTGATGATGCGGGTTCGATTCCCGCTGCCCGCTCCAGTTTTCTGGTGTGCTGATATAGCTCAGTTGGTAGAGCGCACCCTTGGTAAGGGTGAGGTCGGCAGTTCAAATCTGCCTATCAGCACCACTCCAGTCCTGTCTGTCCTGAAATACTTCCTTTGATTTGTCTAAAAAATATTCAATAATGAAGAATTGAATTGATCGTCGTTTTTTGTCGATCGTTTGATATGTAATCTAGATACACAAAAACTGATAGGTTCCGTCATGGCAAAAGAAAAGTTTGAACGCGTAAAACCGCACGTAAACGTTGGTACAATCGGCCACGTTGACCACGGTAAAACAACTCTAACTGCA
>NZ_PQBV01000048.1:0-219 GCF_002964545.1 Pseudoalteromonas sp. T1lg10 | reverse complement strand
CACACTTTGTGTCCCCTTCGTCTAGAGGCCTAGGACACCGCCCTTTCACGGCGGTCACAGGGGTTCGAATCCCCTAGGGGACGCCACTTTACTCGTATGGTAAGAGTTTAAATAACCAGTCCTAGTGACACACTTTGTGTCCCCTTCGTCTAGAGGCCTAGGACACCGCCCTTTCACGGCGGTAACAGGGGTTCGAATCCCCTAGGGGACGCCACTTTA
>NZ_PQBV01000047.1:0-282 GCF_002964545.1 Pseudoalteromonas sp. T1lg10 | reverse complement strand
CCAATATAGGTCGACCAACACTTCATCAACTGCTCTTTGAGCCAATGCTTTTTGTAGGGCTGTGCATAGTCCTTCGCTCGGTCATCCGCTTTGTAGGCAATGTCAGCAAGAACCAGGTGCGAGGAGATCAAAGCTTCAAGTTCGGCATAGGTATAGGTTTTTTGCCCAGCGGTTTCCGGCACGACAACAGTGCAGTGCTCTTCATCTTTACTGATTAACACCAACCCAGAGTTATGCCGGGTAAGCAATAAGGCAGGTAAATGGTAGTCTTGCAATTGCTGG
>NZ_PQBV01000046.1:0-282 GCF_002964545.1 Pseudoalteromonas sp. T1lg10 | reverse complement strand
CCCAGCAATTGCAAGACTACCATTTACCTGCCTTATTGCTTACCCGGCATAACTCTGGGTTGGTGTTAATCAGTAAAGATGAAGAGCACTGTACTGTTGTCGTGCCGGAAACCGCTGGACAAAAAACCTATACCTATGCCGAACTTGAAGCTTTGATCTCCTCGCACCTGGTTCTTGCTGACATCGCCTACCAAGCGGATGACCGAGCGAAGGACTATGCACAGCCCTACAAAAAGCATTGGCTCAAAGAGCAGTTGATGAAGTGTTGGTCGACCTATATTG
>NZ_PQBV01000009.1:0-1797 GCF_002964545.1 Pseudoalteromonas sp. T1lg10 | reverse complement strand
CATAAGTAATGTGTCTACTTCAGTCTTTAATTTCTAACTTCTAACTTAACAGTCTCACACCATTTTGGTGTTGTATGGTTAAGCCTCACGGGTAATTAGTACAGGTTAGCTTAACGCCTCACAGCGCTTCCACACCCTGCCTATCAACGTTGTAGTCTTCAACGGCCCTTCAGTGGAGTTAAACTCCAAGTGAGAACTCATCTCGAGGCTCGCTTCCCGCTTAGATGCTTTCAGCGGTTATCGATTCCGAACGTAGCTACCGGGCAATGCAATTGGCATCACAACCCGAACACCAGCGGTTCGTCCACTCCGGTCCTCTCGTACTAGGAGCAGCCCCTCTCAATTCTCAAACGCCCACGGCAGATAGGGACCGAACTGTCTCACGACGTTCTAAACCCAGCTCGCGTACCACTTTAAATGGCGAACAGCCATACCCTTGGGACCGACTTCAGCCCCAGGATGTGATGAGCCGACATCGAGGTGCCAAACACCGCCGTCGATATGAACTCTTGGGCGGTATCAGCCTGTTATCCCCGGAGTACCTTTTATCCGTTGAGCGATGGCCCTTCCATTCAGAACCACCGGATCACTATGACCTACTTTCGTACCTGCTCGACGTGTCTGTCTCGCAGTTAAGCTGGCTTCTACCATTACACTAACCGTACGATGTCCGACCGTACTTAGCCAACCTTCGTGCTCCTCCGTTACTCTTTGGGAGGAGACCGCCCCAGTCAAACTACCCACCAGGCACTGTCCGCAACCCCGATTCAGGGGCCAACGTTAGAACATCAAACATACAAGGGTGGTATTTCAAGGATGGCTCCACAGAAACTGGCGTCTCTGCTTCAAAGCCTCCCACCTAACCTACACATGTAGGCTCAATGTTCAGTGCCAAGCTGTAGTAAAGGTTCACGGGGTCTTTCCGTCTAGCCGCGGGTACACAGCATCTTCACTGCGATTTCAATTTCACTGAGTCTCGGGTGGAGACAGCGTGGCCATGGTTACACCATTCGTGCAGGTCGGAACTTACCCGACAAGGAATTTCGCTACCTTAGGACCGTTATAGTTACGGCCGCCGTTTACCGGGGCTTCGATCAAGAGCTTCGCATACGCTAACCCCATCAATTAACCTTCCGGCACCGGGCAGGTGTCACACCCTATACGTCATCTCGCGATTTAGCAGAGTGCTGTGTTTTTAATAAACAGTCCCAGCCACCTGGTCACTGCGACTCCCGTCCGCTTAGAGAGCACGTCTCATCACAGGTAGGAGCGTACCTTCTCCCGAAGTTACGGTACTATTTTGCCTAGTTCCTTCACCCGAGTTCTCTCAAGCGCCTTAGTATTCTCTACCTGACCACCTGTGTCGGTTTGGGGTACGATTCGGTATAAACTGAAGCTTAGAGGCTTTTCCTGGAAGTATGGCACCAACAGCTTCCACTCCGTAGAGTGTCGTCTCGTATCTCAGCCTTAAAGAATCCCGGATTTTCCTAAGATTCAAGCCTACATACTTTCACACGGACAACCAACGCCGTGCCTGTCTAGCCTTCTCCGTCCCCCCATCGCATTTATACCAAGTACGGGAATATTAACCCGTTTCCCATCGACTACGCCTTTCGGCCTCGCCTTAGGGGTCGACTCACCCTACCCTGATTAACATGGGATAGGAACCCTTGGTCTTCCGGCGTGCGGGTTTTTCACCCGCATTGTCGTTACTCATGTCAGCATTCGCACTTGTGATATGTCCAGCATGCCTCCCGGCACACCTTCAGCCACTTACACAACGCTCCCCTACCCCGC
>NZ_PQBV01000045.1:0-359 GCF_002964545.1 Pseudoalteromonas sp. T1lg10 | reverse complement strand
CGCCCGGGTGGTGGAATTGGTAGACACAAGGGATTTAAAATCCCTCGCTGGTAACAGCGTGCCGGTTCAAGTCCGGCCCCGGGCACCATTTTAACACTATTGTGTTGTCGGAATTGTGATAAAGGCAGTAAAGCCATTCTCACTATGGAACGCGAGTATAGCTCAGCTGGTAGAGCGCAACCTTGCCAAGGTTGAGGTCACGAGTTCGAACCTCGTTACTCGCTCCAATCTCCTCCGCTTCGTATGCACGACTCTTGAGTCGACCATCCGCCCGGGTGGTGGAATTGGTAGACACAAGGGATTTAAAATCCCTCGCTGGTAACAGCGTGCCGGTTCAAGTCCGGCCCCGGGCACCATTT
>NZ_PQBV01000044.1:0-689 GCF_002964545.1 Pseudoalteromonas sp. T1lg10 | reverse complement strand
CCCAGGTTTGCATAAATTGTATGACTTTCTCTTCGTTGACTTGGTCAAACGCCGAGGTTGGCTCATCCAGTAACACAATTCGCGGGTTTTGCAAGATTAACCGTGCCAATGCAACGGCTTGACGTTGACCACCAGAGAGGCTTCTGCTGCCAAGAATAGGCATATCTAAGCCCAGCGGATGCGCACGCACAGCAACACCAAAACCAATGCTATCAAGGACGTTGAAAATGGCCTCATCCGTGTGATTATTGCCTGCCAACTGAAGGTTTTCGCGTAACGTCCCGTAAAACAAACAAGAATCTTGTGGCAAATAGCCGATATCACGCTGACGGTCCGCGGGATCGAGTTGTGTCATGGCAATATCATCAAGCAGCACTTGGCCGCTATCGACGTCTTCTAAGCCCGCTAAGATCCGCAACAGGCTCGATTTACCAGCGCCGTTGCTGCCAAGTAACACGGTGTGACTTCCTGCTTTAATCTGCAGTTTATTAATGCTCAACGCTGGCGGCCCTTCATTGCCATAACTAAGTTTGACATTTTCGAGGCTGTAATCGCCATCGAGCCTAGGTTTATGAGCAAACTGGCGGCCTGGAGGGCGTTCTGTAGGCGCCTGCATAATCTGGTCAAGTCCTTCAAGGGCAACCTTAACATGCTGCCATCGCACCAGCACCCCAGTGATTTGATTTACC
>NZ_PQBV01000043.1:0-255 GCF_002964545.1 Pseudoalteromonas sp. T1lg10 | reverse complement strand
CTGTCCGCTAATGGTCACGTTACCGTTTTCATCAACGCTAATTGCTGTAGGGTCAACCTCAATGTCGGTGGTACCGTCACTGATCACGACGCGGATGATTGATGCGCCTGTTTCGATTTGGCCACTTAAAGTGGCATCGGCCGCTTCCGTAGCAGATAATAGGTTATCACCGCCATCATCGAAGATGATGCTATTACCATCATCGCCATTACCTGGCGCTACGGTATCAATAACAACCTCGCCTTCAGCCTCCCC
>NZ_PQBV01000008.1:0-594 GCF_002964545.1 Pseudoalteromonas sp. T1lg10 | reverse complement strand
CGTATCTAGGGCTTCTGCAAGCTCGATGATCTTGTCTTCCCACTCTTTCTCGCCTTCAAGCGCTTTAAGAGCTGAACCTTGGATTAGAGGTAGGTCGTCACCTGGGAAGTCGTACTCAGAAAGAAGTTCACGAACTTCCATTTCTACTAGCTCTAGTAGCTCTTCGTCGTCAACCATGTCACATTTGTTCATGAATACGATGATGTAAGGTACACCAACCTGACGAGAAAGTAGGATGTGCTCACGAGTCTGAGGCATAGGACCGTCAGTCGCAGCTACTACTAGGATCGCGCCGTCCATCTGAGCAGCACCAGTGATCATGTTTTTAACGTAGTCAGCGTGTCCAGGACAGTCAACGTGCGCGTAGTGGCGAGTTGGAGTGTCGTACTCAACGTGTGAAGTTGAGATTGTGATACCACGCTCACGCTCTTCTGGAGCGTTATCGATTGATGCGAAGTCTTTAGCTGTACCACCGTATACTTTTGCAAGTACGTTAGTGATTGCTGCAGTTAGAGTTGTTTTACCGTGGTCAACGTGGCCGATTGTACCAACGTTTACGTGCGGTTTTACGCGTTCAAACTTTTCTTTTGCCAT
>NZ_PQBV01000001.1:0-304162 GCF_002964545.1 Pseudoalteromonas sp. T1lg10 | reverse complement strand
GTTAACTAGTCTGTTAAAAATATATCATTCAGAAAAGTGAGCGGTAGCGTAGTAGAAAAACGCGCGATTCGCTCGCTATAAACATGTTATATGAATCTTGAGTATGATTGAAATCGTCATCGTAATTTTCGTTGGTTTTATCTTGATAAAAGCGGTTCGTCATTCGCGAAAAGTTAACAAAGATTTCTCTCAACTTGATAAGCAACAAAAAGATGAGTTGGTTGAATTAGTTAATACCAATCCCAAAAGGTATTTCCTGTCAGGCGGTTCATTTACGAAGTTACCTAAGCCGTTGGCAATCATCGGAAATATTCTAGCTATTTGTGTAATTTTGTTTTTTGTGGTCTTATTTATCGCAGCACTTTCATAGCGTTATTGGGTTAAATTCATATAACAAGTCAATAATGGCATGGACGCAAAACGCATGGCTTGCGCTCCTTCGTCGCTGAGTATAGCCATGCATTTATGCGCCCCATATTGAGGCATTATACGTACAGGGAGGTTTCGTGCTAATTTTCTTCATTCTTTTTTCTGCAATGTTTGTTGTAAATATTGTTGTTATATCGAAGCTAAAAAGTAAATATCCCAAAGTTTTAGATAAAGCTGGCTCCCCCTCTGGTTTGCTGAGCAATACTACCAATGCTTCATTTACGTATGGTTTTATTGGCTTAAGATTGTACCGACATGAAAATCTGGACTCTAACACTATGAATTGGTGTAACTTACTTTTTATTATTGCTTGGTTATTTCTAATTAATTTCGCTTGGTTTTCATATAGTATGATTGAAGCAAGGTTATAGTACGTATAACAAGGCATTTAAACGGAAAATTTACAGTTGGCTGTTTTTCGTGCCTAAAACATTTTAGCCAACAGTAATTTTCCGCTTAATGCGGCGTTAGCAGCCCAATGGAGATCGTGGCATTTGAGACACCTTTCGATTGCATTATTTAGCCTTCTCGCTTTTGGGTGTTCCGCAGAATCTGAATTCACTCAAACTGACTGTGAATACTTAAACGAAGACTATTTGATAGTCAGCTTTTCTAGCGACTCAGCAAGTAGAACACTCTCCATTGGAAACTCAGCTTTGACATTTAAAGGTACAACTTTAAAAGATATGAAGTGGTTAGCGGAGTATTCTGATATTCAATCGGTCTCGTTTGAGAATGAAGTAGTGTTAAAAATCACTTTGAAATCAGGCTTTGCTAAAAATATTGGCGAAGTAAGCGATAGTTGTAAGGTGTTGATCAATAAACACTTTGAAGAAAGAGGCGTCGTTTGGTAGCGTATTGAGCTGCTAACAAGCAACTAAAGCGGGACTGCTAACGCTTGGCTCAGTTTCGCTACGCTACACAAGTTTAGCCAAGCATTATCAGCCCCTTAGTGGGGCGTTAAATGCCATTGGTCGAGCGATGATTAAGCCAGCAAAAGGTACAAGCCAATTCAAGATCGGTACTCCATTCGGGGAAGTGGACTTCTCGGGCGCTGAGATATATGCGGTTGAAGAAAGGGGCGAGCTCCAAGTCCATAAGAGCAAGCATATCTGGTTCTTTTTTAACTCCAAAACCAATGAGCTGGACCAACTTTCCCTCTTTGCACCATTCACTGAGAAAGTCCTTGGTAAGGTTGGCATTGGAGACAGTCTGTCGGACGTTCATGAAGTTTTAGGTAAGTGCTGTGTAAACGATAAAGTTCACGAACCTTACAATTATCCAGGGGTGGCTTTTGAAACCAAAGGTGGTAGTAGTGATGGAAGCGCCATCGTCGAGTCTATTTCCGTATCAAAGCCATATCCTTTTTATGGTGACATCCCAAAACACATTGCATCCAACATGCACGGCAAAAAAAAGAGGCTTCCATAATGTGCAAGCTGGCATTTAACAAGGCAATCAACTTCAGCCCTTCGGGCTCGGACCTCCAAAACGCTATGCGTTTTTCCGGCCCGTTATTGCGGCGTTATACATCTAGTTAGAATATGAAAAAATGGAAAGTTCTCTTTGCTATTTTTAGCTTTATTTATGTAATAAGTTTGGTGCAATTACCTTTTGAAGATGACCTAACTATTAGTGATTTCTTTGGTGCTGTTACGGGAGGGCTTACGCTAGTGCCACTTTATGGCTTTGCTTATCAAGTCGTAGTATGTCCGAGAAGAGTTGCTCAGCTAATAGCTGTTTTGAATATGCTTTTAGCTACATACTTACTTTACTATGGGGTTTTGGTATTAATTGGCTATTTTACTATAGGGCAAGTTATCGCCACTATATTTTGTGTTTTTTTCTTGTTCGTATTTATATATCCACAGTACATGTATGCCTTCAAGTGCGAGAAGCTGTGGCAAAAAGATGTATAACAAGCGCATGAATGAATGGACGTCTAAAGCTTGGCTGACGCTCATTCCTCGCTAATTTTAGCCAAGCTTAATCCGCCCATTATGCGGGCGTTATATTTTCAGGGAGATCTAGTTTTGCGTCATAGTCTATTTGCCATAACGATAATTTTCTTAACTGGTTGTGCAGCTGCATTAGTTCCATACACCAGCGATCCAAATCAAAAGTTGTCCGATGCATATTGGCTCTTTGACACCAAACAAAGAGCGTTGCCTGCACAAAAGCTCATTTTGGAATCAATTGAAATATTTAAAGAAGAAAGTAATCAGTCAGGACTCGCAAAAGCGTACGTCACTTATGCTATTTTTCTGAGATCTTACGCTGTCGACAGGTATGCAGAACATTACAAAGAGACTGGTTTCAATAATGGGAAAATAGCTTTCAATGATCGATATAATGCTTCTATAGAGTATTTAGAGAAATCTGTTTCCATATACCAAGAAAAAAAGGAGTTTGATAATTTAACAAACACCTATTTACATATGGGATTTTCATACCTTACAGATAACAATGTTGCTAAAGGTTGTGAGATGTTCTTGAAAAGTTTAGAAATGAACAAAGTTTTCATAACAAAGAATCCTGACGCCAAGTTGAATTTAGGCGGATATAACTCGTATCAAGAATACATTGATAACAAAATGCAGCAGGCAAAATGTCCCGCGTAATGAAAATATAACAAGCCAAGTCAACGGGACAATTTTAAGCTGGCTCCCGTCGCTTCGCTCCTTATTTTAGCCAGCTTAAAAGTTGCCCCTGCTTGGGGCGTTATAACAACAAGGGGAGTTTGCGTGAGTAGTCAATCTTCAAGCTCAATAGAAGAACAAGAAGAAATTCAAGAACAGCACAAATTACTAATAACCAGTAACTTTGTTAACAAGTCTAAAAAATTTAAAAACCATGCTTTTATAGTACAAGGTGAACCATTTTCATGGGGAATCACTATTAAAAACATTGACACTAAGCCAAGTCCAGAAGCAGTTGTCACACTTGCTGGTATCAGAGATTTAAATGAAAAATATTTTCAATGTATGGAAGAAAATGAAAAGTACGTGAGGTCCTTAAACCCAAATGAAGAAATCTATATTGAAATAGATAGAGCAACAATTTATTTAGAGGGCATGCAGTGGTGTTATGTAGATATTGAGCCTAAAGATAATAGTCATTTTTTTGTTACTTACCAGTACGATGCGAATCATAAAAGAATTGTCAGATATTCTGAATATGAAGATGATAATAATAAGTGGATAGATCACATGTACATCCAAAAGAAAATGGAATTACTTCAATCAAGAACAAATCAATATATACTTTTGTTAACTGTAATCACTGTTTGGGAATCTGTATTTGGCATTAAGAATACGATAAAAAATCTGGCATTTATATTTTCTACATTATTTAACTGGATTGCAGGTGGAATTGAGTGGCTAGGTAAGTTGTTATAACAAGCACTTTAAACGGAATATAAACAGTTGGCTATGTTTCGCTTCGCTCCACAATTTTAGCCAACTATTTCTGTCCGCTTAAGTGAGCGTTACCGAATAAATACTCTAACGTGTTTCTGTCCAGAAGTGAGTTACAACGAGTATGATACTTTAATACTCAGTTGTAGCTTGATTCGGACTTGATAGTAGCATTTAGTATGAATCTTTATTTTTGGTCATGTTTAATCTTAAACGGTTCGAGCAGGGTTGCTTGACTGTTTAGTATGAAACTTTATTCCTCTCCTACAATAACTCAAAGTAAAAAACCGCTCATTGAGCGGTTTTTTGTTTGCCATTTAACTAAGTATTAGTAAGTAGCGCTGCCCTTAGTACGAGGGAAGGCGATAACGTCACGAACGTTGCCCATACCGGTTACATAGGCAACCAAGCGCTCAAAACCTAGACCAAAGCCTGAGTGTGGCACTGTGCCGTAACGGCGTAGATCACGATACCAGCTGTAGTCTTCTTTATTTAGACCCATTTCATCTAGGCGGGCATCCAGTACGTCCAAACGCTCTTCACGTTGTGAACCACCGATGATCTCACCGATACCAGGGGCAACCACGTCCATGGCCGCCACGGTTTTGCCGTCTTCGTTCTGACGCATATAGAAGGCCTTGATATCGCGTGGGTAGTTTTTGATAACAACCGGTGCTTTAAAGTGTTCTTCGGCCAAGTAACGCTCGTGCTCTGATTGCAGATCTACGCCCCACTCAACAGGGAATTCGAATTTCTTGCCACATTCTTTCAAGATTTCGATGGCGTCTGTGTAATCCACCTGAGCAAAGTCTTTGCTCACGAATTCTTCTAGACGTGAAATCGCTGTTTTCTCGATGCGCTGGGCAAAGAATTCCATGTCGTCACGGCGCTCTTCAAGCACGGCGGCGAATACATATTTGAGCATGTCTTCGGCCAGCTTGGCGATGTCGTTCAGATCGGCAAAGGCCACTTCCGGCTCAACCATCCAGAATTCCGCCAGGTGGCGCGAGGTGTTAGAGTTTTCGGCGCGGAATGTTGGACCGAAGGTGTAAATCTTAGACAGAGCGCTGGCATAGGTTTCGCCGTTGAGCTGACCTGATACGGTAAGGAAGGCTTCTTTACCGAAGAAATCCTGGCTGTAATCTATGTCACCCTTGTCGGTCAGTGGCAGGTTCTGCATATCAAGGGTCGATACACGGAACATTTCACCGGCACCTTCACAGTCACTGGCGGTAATAATAGGCGTGCTGATCCACATATAACCACGCTCGTGGAAGAAGCGGTGGATGGCTTGCGATAAGCAGTTACGCACGCGCGTTACGGCACCAATCACATTGGTACGTGGACGCAAGTGGGCATGCTCACGCAAAAATTCGATGCTGTGGCGCTTGGCCGCCATAGGGTAAGTATCCGGGTTCTCAACCCAGCCAATCACCTCAACGGCTTCGGCTTGAATTTCAAACGCCTGGCCTTGACCTTCGGAAGCAACCAGCTTACCAGTTACAGACACAGAGCAACCAGCGGTTAAACGAGTGATTTCATCATAATTATTAAGCGAATTGGGCACGACTGCTTGAATAGGATCAAAACTCGAACCGTCATGAACGGCTAAAAACGAAATACCTGCTTTTGAGTCGCGACGTGTACGCACCCAGCCCTTAATGGTCACCTGGCTGTCCACGGCAACGGCGCCTTTTAATAGCTCGGCGATTGCTGTATGGCTCATTTTCACTCCAATGATTACTATTGCCCAAGTTGCTTAGCCCTTGTTCAGGCTCTTACTAAGCAGCTTTATTATGATGTAAGTTAAGAGGCCTATCTTAACCGTGTTCGGGTGAGAAAAAAACTGTCAATTACGCTCTTTACCGCTTAATTGCTGAAAAATGGCCAATAATTCACCTAAACTAAAATTGAGCGTGAAATTATAAGGCTTAGGGGGATGTTACGAGGCGACGGAGCGGGCCCTTTTATATTGATTGGCTGGTGTGCAGCATTGGGATGGAGCTTGTTTGTACTTGTTTTGCTCATCATCCATTAGGGTCGCCGGAGCAGGATTTTGGCCAGTGGCGCTATTTAGGCGTACAAACACAGGATTTTTGGCTATTAAGTGCAAAAAATCCGCCTTAATGTTACTTGGGTTGTGCAGTCTGTGCCCAGTTTGTGGCATTATAAGAGCCAGAAAGATAAATAAAATGATGTAACTAGCGCCTCTATCCTTAATTGCCTGGGCGTTTTTGTGCATCAGCTTCATGCTAGCCTTAGTGAGTAGTTAATGAAACAAGCGTTTATTTTGCGCGGTTTACCTGGCAGCGGTAAAACCAATTATGCGCACAACCTGGCCGACGATTTGGTCGCCGGCGACAGCAGTCAATATGTCATTTGCAGCACCGATGATTACTTTGTCGGCGCCGAGGGTTATCAATTCGATAAGCATAAGCTTCCCGAATACCACAACCTTAACCTAGCACGCTTTATCAAGGCCCTGAGCGAGGGTATTCCCTTGGTGATCGCCGATAACACCAATATAAAAAAATGGGAATTTATTGCCTATCTAGAGGCCGCTCATGCTTTGGGTTATCAGGTTAAAGAGGTGATAGTGGGTGAGGTTAAGGACAAGGCCATGCAGCACCTTTATGCTCAGCGTAATACCCATAATGTGGCGCTGAGAACCATAGCGAAGATGGCCTACCAGTTTGAATGGTAGTCACTGCCTCAGCAAATAAAAAATCCCGCATTAAGCGGGATTTTTTTATGTCCTTACATGGCGTTGTATTCGTCTTCCCAGAAGAACTTCTCTTCGCCAAAGGCTGGTTTTAGGTCATCAAGCCAGGTGGCGGCTTCATCGTATTTGGCAAAGAAAGGACGTTGCACCCAGTCCGGATTGCGGGCCTGAATGAATCGCAGTACGAACACCTTTTCACCGGCGATCTCGCTCACACCCGATACTTCGACCTTGCCTGGGCCGGCACTCATTGACGGGCCACGCACGGTGCGACTTACTCCGGAGATCTGTTTATAGGCTTCACGGAAGGTTTCCCAGGTTTTGTGCAGGGGCAACTCAAAGTAGCGTTTTGCACCCGTGTCCCGCTCGATAAACATATAGTAGGGGATCATGCCTAGTTGGGTTTGCTCTTTCCACATCTCGGCCCACATATTGGGATCGGTGTTGATGTTATTGAGCAGTGGCGCCTGGGTGCGAATTTGCGCCCCGGTTTTGCGAATTAAAGCGATGGCTTCGCGGGTGGCCGGACTGCGCAGCTATTGCTTATGGTTTACATGGGCCATAATGGACACATGCTTACCGGCATCGACCAATTCCTTTAATAGTGCCAATAAGTCCTGCGCGTCCGGGTCGGTCAGGTATCGGTATGGCCAAAAGGTCAATGATTTGGTGCCAATACGGATAGTGCGAATATGATCAAACTCCGGCTCTTTTAACTTTTCAAGATAGCCACGCAGTTTGATCGTGCGCATAACCATGGGATCACCACCTGTCATCAGTAGGTCGGTTACTTCTGTATGCTCGCGCAAATAACCGTGCAGCAGTTCGGCATCGTTATTGTTAAAGCGTGTGGCTTTACCTACAAACTGCGCCCAGCGAAAGCAAAAGGTGCAGTAAGAGTGGCAATATTGGCCCTGAGATGGAAAGAAGAGGACGGTTTCTTTGTATTTATGTTGGATCCCTTCGACGCGCTCGCCATCTAGCTCAGGCACGTTCTTTTCCATTTGTCCGGCGGGATGAGGGTTCAACTTTAAGCGAATTTCCTGGGCCAGCGTCATCACTTCTTCAGCACTGGGGTTGCTTCTATGCAGCGCCGCCATTTGTTCGTATGACTCGTCATCAAGCATACCGCGCTGCGGAAAGGTCAATTGAAAGACGGGATCATTGGGTACCTTATCCCAGTCGATCAATTCTTCAATGACAAAATTATTGACGCGGAAAGGGAATACACTTGCGACCACCTTCATTTCAAAGCGCATATGCTCTGGCAGTTGATGCAAAGCCTCAATTTTATCAATTTGGCGATGTTGATACACGGTAAACCTGGGTGGGACAAAGGCCTCCGCTGGCTGAATCTGGACGTGTTGCTGCATAGAAAATCACTTGCTTATTGAAAAGTTTCGTACTCTAACAAAAAGCAAGGGGCGATTCCTAGCGAAACGCTGGAATTACTCGGAAAATTTCACCATAAAAGCGTTTTTAATCACTTTTATGGTGATTTTATTGATTTGTACAAAAACAAATAAGATCGCCGCTAGGTTATAAGATCGTTTGATCTAGTAATGTCTTTCGGCAATGGCTTGGTAAATGGCATTGCACAGGGTTTCTATGTCCTGCTCTGAACTCACAAAAGGTGGCATAAGGTAGATAAGTTTACCGAAAGGTCGGATCCACACGCCGTTCGCTACGAAAAAGCGCTGAATTTTGGCCACATCGACATTGCTATCGAGCTCCACCACGCCGATGGCGCCCAAGGTACGCACCGACACCACAGCATCAAGCTCCGTACAGCGCGTCAGTTGTTGTAGCCAAAGATTGATGTTGCCGACCTGTTGCTGCCAATCGTTTTCCTGTAACAGGCTCAGGCTGGCGTTGGCCACGGCGCAGGCCAGGGGGTTGCCCATAAAGGTCGGGCCATGCATTAGGACACCGGCCTCACCACTACAAATGCCGCGGGCGACCTTATCCGTGGTCAGGGTTGCGGCTAAGGTCATATAACCGCCGGTTAGGGCCTTGCCCACACACATGATATCCGGGCAGATATCTGCATGTTCGACGGCGAATAGCTTGCCGGTACGGCCAAAACCCGTGGCGATTTCGTCGCAGATCAGCAGTACATCATATTGGTCGCACAGGGCGCGAACGGCCTTTAGGTATGCGGGGTGGTAGAAGTTCATGCCGCCGGCATTTTGCACTATGGGCTCGATAATAAAGGCGGCAATGTCTTGATGATGCTCGGCAAAGTAATGGGCTAATTCGTCCGCTTCATGCTCGTTAAATTCGCCATCAAAGGCACTTTGTGGCTGCGGCACAAAAATCTGCTCGGGCAAAAAGCCGCGATACATGCTGTGCATGGAATTAACCGGATCGCATACGCTCATCGCCGCAAAGGTGTCGCCATGATAGCCCTTGCGTGGGGTCATTATTTTATGCTTTTGCTTATAACCTTGGCTAAACCAGTACTGCAGCGCCATCTTGATAGCCACTTCAACACTGACCGAACCACCGTCAGCCAAAAACATCTTATCCAGTGGCGCCGGGGTCATGGCAATCAGCTTTTTACATAGTTCTACCGCCGGGGCGTGGGTAATACCGCCAAACATCACATGGCTCATTTTTTCGCTTTGCTCTTGCAGTGCACGGTTTAAGCGTGGGTGATTATAGCCATGCAGTGCACTCCACCACGAGGCCATGCCATCGACCAAACTCTCGCCACTGGCTAAATGCAAGCGGGTACCGCGGGCATGGGTGACCGGGTAGTTGGCAGGGGCTTAAGCATGGAGGTGTAGGGGTGCCAAATATGGTCACGGTCAAACTCGACATCGATAGAATTGCTTTCTGTATAATTATTGTTCATAGGTAAACTTTAAACATTGCACTGGCGTTGACAATACTAAGGCAACTCGTAGACTGATACAAAATAAGTTTACCGTCGATAATAAAGAGAACCCTATGCAACAGGCTGAAATCCGCCATAACTGGACCCATGAACAAGTAAAAGCCCTTTTCGAAATGCCTTTTAACGACCTTCTGTTTAAGGCGGCGAGCATTCATAGGCAGCACTTTAATCCCAATGAGGTGCAGATCTCGACCCTACTATCGATTAAAACCGGCGCCTGTCCGGAAGACTGCAAATACTGTCCTCAGTCCGGTCATTATAAAACTGACCTAGAGCGCGAGCGCCTGATGGAAGTGGAAAAGGTCGTGGAGCAGGCCCGTTTAGCAAAACAAAAGGGCGCGACCCGTTTTTGTATGGGCGCCGCTTGGTCCGATCCTAAGGACCGCGATATGCCTTACATCGAAAAAATGGTTCGTGAGGTCAAAGAGCTTGGCCTTGAAACCTGTATGACTCTGGGCATGCTGGATAACGATAAGGCGCATCAGTTGCGCGATGCCGGTTTGGACTATTACAACCACAACCTGGACACCTCGCCTGAGTATTATCAGCAGATCATCACTACTCGTACCTATCAGGACCGTTTAGACACTCTAGATCATGTTCGCGATGCCGGCATGAAGGTATGCTCCGGCGGTATCGTCGGTATGGGCGAGCAGGCCAAAGACAGATACGGCCTTTTGATCCAGCTTGCTAACCTGCCAAAACAGCCAGAAAGTGTGCCAATTAATATGCTTGTTAAGGTAAAGGGTACGCCGCTGGAAAATGTTGACGACCTGGATCACTTTGAATTTATCCGCACCATAGCCGTGGCGCGTATCATGATGCCGAAGAGTTATGTGCGTTTGTCTGCCGGTCGTACGGCCATGAACGAGCAGATGCAAAGCATGTGTTTCTTTGCTGGTGCCAACTCCATTTTCTACGGTGATAAGCTACTTACCACGGAAAACCCGGAAGCAGACACGGATATGAACCTTATTCGTAAGCTAGGCATGCGCCCGGCTCAGGGGGAGGACTATTCAGATGAAGCCTACGAGGCATCACTAAGCTCGGCAATTGCCGACAAGGCCGAATCTGAGCTGTTCTACGAAGCAAAATAAATGGCGTTTGACTATATCAATGACGCATTAGAAACCAGACGGCAGCAACACCTGTTGCGTCGTCGGGTACTGGTGGAAGAGGTCAGTGCCCGCAGCATTCGTGTGGCTGGCAAGGATTATCTTAACTTTGCTTCCAACGACTATCTTGGCTTGGGGGACTTACCCTTGTCTGGCCTTGATGCTCGCTCTGGCGCGCACAGCTCTCCCTTGGTTACAGGCTATCAGCGTTGCCACCAAGCATTAGAGCAGCGTTTTTGTGATTTGCTTGGCTACCAAGCTGCCATGCTTTTTCCGAGCGGCTTTAGCGCCAATATCAGCGTATTAAAAGCCCTGTTTGGAGAAAGTAATGATGGGCTTATTGTTCAGGATAAGCTTAATCACGCCAGTTTGATCGACGGCGGTCTACAGGCCAATGCCGCTATGCAGCGTTTTAATCATAACAATATCAGTCACTTGCAGGCCCGTTTGACCAAGTCCAAGGCGAAAAACAAGCTGGTGGTCAGTGAGGGCGTGTTCTCAATGGACGGGGATTGCGCCCCGGTTGCGGATATTCATAGCCTGTGCCGAGCCCATGATGCCTGGTTTATGCTTGATGACGCCCATGGTTTTGGCGTGCTGGGGAATGGTTTGGGCACAGCCTATGGAGAAACAGATAACGAGCGCGCCCGCCCGGATATTCTGGTGATCACCTTTGGTAAGGCCCTGGCTAGCAACGGTGCAGTAGTGTTGGCCTCAACGCCCGTGATTGAGCTGTTATTACAAAGTAATCGCGATTATATTTATTCCACCGCGGTGTCGCCTATGCAATGCGCCGTTACCGAGCAGCGCCTTACTCAATTGCTTGACGCTCACGCCGAGCGCCAGCAACTTGCGCGTAATATCGCTTATTTTAGAGAGCGTTGTGCGCAAGCGTCTTTGGCATTAATGGACTCACAGACGCCAATTCAGCCGCTGATCGTAGGTGACAGCGAAAGCGCCTTGCAAATGCAAACCGATTTACGTGAGCAGGGTATTTGGCTCAGTGCCATTCGACCGCCTACGGTTGCCCACAATACCGCGCGTTTACGCATTACCCTGACCGCTGCCCATCAAGAGCAGGATATAGACACCTTGGTCAAGGCCCTGGAGTCCTGTCGATGAGCGCGGCGTTAAAACAACAAACCCAATCCCACTTTTCCAAGGCGGCGGGTCGTTATCAGCATCATGCCCGCGTACAGGCCAGTGCCAGCGAGGTGCTGTTAGCACATCTAGCACAGCGGCCATTAGGGCTGTGTTTGGATTTAGGGGCGGGGCCCGGTGTTAACAGCGCGGCTCTTGAGGCGCAAAGCGATGCCCTGATAGCCCTTGATTTATCGCCCTCGATGCTGGCACAAATTCGTACGCAAAGCATTAAGCTCTGTGCCGATATGGACGCGCTGCCGCTGCAGGCCAACTGTCTGGATACGGTATTTAGTAACTTTGCCATGCAATGGTCGAGTGATTTAAACATCGCCCTGGCCGAGCTTTACCGCGTGCTTAAACCTAAGGGGCGTGCTTTTTTGGCCATAGTTGCCGCTGGCTCTTTGGTTGAGGTAAAAAACGCGTTTGCCGGTATAGGGCGAGCGGCGATTAATCATTTCGCTAGCTTTGAAGAAATACAAGGTGCAGCGCACAATGCCGGTTTTAATGTCAATTGGCAGCAAGAGTTGCCCTTGTACGACACCTATGCAAGTGCCAAGGATGCGTTAAAAAGCTTATCTGCCATAGGGGCAAACAGTGCCGAGCAGGGCCATAAGGCGCTTACCAAGGGCGAATATCTTCAAGTGTTGCAGTGCTTAGGGGGCGACAGCCCAGAGGTTGCCCTGAGCTATAACGTGGTCTTTTTGGAACTTATTAAATGAAGCAATTTTTTATTACCGCCACGGACACGGATGCCGGTAAAACCCATGTAACCAGTCTGCTGCTGAAATTGGCTGTGCAACATAAACGCAAGGCTTTGGGCTTTAAACCCATAGCTGCCGGTGCCGAGCAGGCCTTTGGTCGTCTGGTTAATACCGATGCGCTGACATTAATTGAAAGCGGTAATACGCAAGCACTTTACGAGCAGGTAAACCCCTTTATTTATGAGCCGCCCATAGCTCCTCATATTGCCGCAGCGCAACAGGGTGAACAAATCACACTGGCCAAGCTAAATAAGGCGTATGAAGAGATCAGCGCCTTGGACGCAGATATCTTGCTTACCGAGGGTGCCGGGGGCTGGTTATTGCCTATCAATGATCAAGAGTTACTCAGCGACTGGGTGGTGGCGGCCAAGCTCCCTGTGATCTTAGTGGTCGGCATGAAGCTCGGCTGTTTAAATCATGCCTTGCTCACCATGGCATCCCTGCAACAGCAAGGAGTGGAGGTAGCTGGGTGGATAGCCAATCAGGTTGACCCTGACATGGCCGAATACGATGCCAATTTGGCCACCTTAAAGGCGCGCATGCCTGTGCCCATGCTGGCCGAGAGTCCTTATACTGAGGGCACCCCAAAACTGCGTATTCATGGCACCTTATTGGATGTGCTGGCGCTGCGCTAGCGCTTTTCCTTCCTCTGGCATCTTGTTACAACTCTTTACAATTGTTTAAGTTACAATGTCTTGATGCTGTCATGGTTAGCCTATATATAGGACTCATAGAGCCGAGAGTGATGCTATCCATTATGGGTCAGGATGCCCCGTAAGCACTGGACCCCAGCTAAGGGAGACCCCTAATGAATAATCTTACTCGATTGGAGAATGACGTATGAAGCGTGTAGTGCTTTTTTTATTGACCAACCTGGCGGTAATGCTGGTGCTAGGGGTGGTGTTATCGATTATTTTTGCCGTTTTAGGCATTTCCTCGCGCAGCATGGGCGGGATCTTAGTGATCGCTGCAGTATTTGGCTTTGGCGGCGCCTTTATTTCTTTAGCCATGTCGAAATGGATAGCTAAGCGCTCAACTGGCGCTTATGTTATCGAACAGGCGCGTACCGAAACCGAGCAATGGCTGGTGGCCACAGTAGCCGAGCAGGCACAGCAGCGCGGTATTAAAATGCCCGAGGTGGCGATTTACGATAGCCCTGAGATCAACGCTTTTGCTACCGGCCCGTCTAAAAACAATGCCTTAGTAGCGGTAAGCAGTGGTTTACTTCATAACATGACCCAGGATGAAGCGCAGGCGGTACTGGCTCATGAGGTATCGCACGTGGCTAACGGTGATATGGTTACCCTGACGCTGATCCAAGGCGTGGTGAACACCTTTGTGATCTTCCTGGCGAAAGTACTTGCCGGGGTGGTGGATAACTTCCTAAGCGGCAATGAAGAAGAAAGCGGCCCAAGCTGGACATACTTCATCTTTGATATGCTGTTTCAAATTCTCTTTGGTGTGCTTGCTTCCGTGGTTGTGGCCTACTTCAGCCGTAAACGCGAATATGCCGCTGACCGAGGGGCTGCGGAACTAGTTGGTGCCAATAAGATGCGTGCCGCACTGGAGCGCTTAAAGGGCAACCGTGAGTCGCAGCTAGAAGGCTCTATGATGGCCTTTGGTATTGCCTCGGGGCGTTCTATCGGCGAGTTGTTTGCTTCGCACCCACCGTTGGATGCACGTATTAACGCATTAAAGTAAAAGTAATAATAAAAAAGGGCCGAAAGGCCCTTTTTTATTGGTTCTAGCTGCCCGCTTGTTCACGCGCTTGCTGATTAGGCAGCAGTTGCTCAACGATTTCCTTGGCCGACAGGGTATAACGCACCCCGCCAAACATCACCGAGGTATATTCGTCCAGGCCGGTGATCCCCGTTAGCGTCCATCCCTCGCCACGCTCTGGGCAGTATACTGTTGTGGTGGGGGGCACCATGATAAATTGTGCTTGGCTCATTCGCTTGCCGTTTTAAACTTGCTGATGGCCCTAGTTTAAGGCAATAATCCCGCAACTCAACCTCTGCGAGCTAAGTTTCATGATCCATTGCCAGGAAGCCTCATTGGCGCTTCGCCCAATACGGCATAAAGACGTGTCGGCCCTCTATGGCATACTTACGCACCCAGAAGTCAGTCGCTATAACGATTATGCCCTTCCTTCAAACCCATCCGAGGTTCAAGATATTATTCAAGGGGACATAGAGCTGCTACTTACGGGTGAAGGAGTACGCATGGCTATCGTCTATCAGGAGCAAGTAGTGGGCAGCTGTGGCATTTATGATGCCCATACCAAGGTGGCTAAAATTGGCTATGAACTCCACCCCCTGTTTTGGGGGCAAGGCCTAATGCATAGTGCCTTGTCTTTATTATTGTCCGAGGGGCAGCAGTATATGGGCGCCGATGTAACCACAATACAAGCCCGGGTGCATCTGGATAACCTGCGCAGTATTAAGCTGCTGCAACGCCTTGGCTTTGTGTGCAGTGAGCCTGGGGTCTATCAATTGCCCTGGCTTCCTCGCTCCTAGGCATTCTCGGCCTATAACAGCGCTATCTTAGCGCTCAAACGACGAACTAGGGTAGAGACATCCGGGTTTTCGCTGTTAAGGCCTTCAATTAAGGTCATAAAATAGCAGTCCATCATGGCCGCGGCTCGCACCTCATCGTATTGACGCGTACCATCGAACAGTAACTTTTTAAATGCCTCCATCTGCGCGCTGAAAAACGCGCCTTGCCATACCAGGCCCTGCAATAAGGACTTGCTGAATTCCGTGTGCTGTAAATAGAAACGATAGAGGTGCTGAGCATAGTGACGCATTTTCAGCTTCGGCTGCTCGAAGGTATCTTCACGTTTAGCGCTGGCTATCACTTTATCTATATGCATCAGCATCAGTTGGCGTAACAAATCGTCTTTATTTTCAAAGTGGGTAAACAGGGTGCCATTGGCTACCTGGGCCTGTTTGGCAATATCGCGTGTAGAAGTGGCGGCAAAACCATGCTCCTGGAATAGTTGCCAAGCTGCATCCAAGATGCGCTCCCGGGTTAATTGCTTTTTGCTTTTTACCTTGCTTCCTACTTGGTTATTGCTCACAAAATGCCTGCTAAAGAGTTGGAATTGAGCGCGCTCAATTATTACAATGAGCGCGCTCATTTTTAAATCGTTAAGGAAAACAGCATGAAATCAGACACTAACCCCGTAACTTGGGTGCTTGGGTATATCCTTTTTATGCCATTTATTGTTTTTTATAGTTATATCCTAGGTCCTATACTCAAAGCAATTTTACTGCCAGGTGGCTTAGTGCTCTTGGCACTTATCTTAGGGCCTAAGGAGTTTACACGGGCGTGGCGTGAAGCTCAGCAAAACAAGCAGCATGGTAAGTCAGAATAAGGCCATTTTATCGGCCAACTTGGCATGCTTTTTATCTGGCTTTTTTGTATAATGCGCCGCAACTTATTGTTGGCAAATGGCCAACAGCTATGGGCGGGCGTACCCCTCAAGTGTGATAGCTTGGCGCCGGCGCACTAAAGCTTAGTGAAAACCATAGTTAAATTGGTATCGTTATTGACCCGAGGAGTGACAATGAAAGTAGGTATTATTATGGGTTCCAAGTCTGATTGGCCCACTATGCAACATGCAGCGGATATGTTGGATAAATTTGGCATCGACTATGAAACCAAGGTTGTTTCGGCGCACCGTACTCCTCAATTGTTGGCCGATTATGCCTCATCTGCCGCCGAGCGTGGTATCAAGGTAATTATCGCCGGTGCCGGCGGTGCTGCTCACCTACCAGGTATGGCTGCTGCCTTCACTTCACTACCAGTGCTGGGTGTACCTGTGAAGTCTAAAGCCCTAAACGGCGTTGATTCATTGCTCTCTATTTGCCAAATGCCTAAAGGCGTTGCCGTAGGCACGCTAGCCATTGGCGATCCGGGTGCGGCCAATGCTGGCTTGTTAGCGGCACAGATCTTAGGCTGTCAACAGCCTGAGTTATTGGCAAAAATCGATGCTTTCCGTAAAGAGCAAACCGATACCGTTTTAGCTAACCCAAACCCAGCTGAATAAGGTCCGGTAGCCATGAAGATGTTAGTGCTTGGTGCGGGACAATTAGCGCGAATGATGGCGCTTGTTGGCGCGCCTTTGGATATTCATATCCGTGCCTATGATGTAGGCTCAAAGCAGGTGGTCCACCCGGTAACCGGTGAAACCTATGAATTAACGCTGGAGCAGGCGATCGCACAGAGCGAGCGCATTACCGCTGAATTCGAGCATATTCCTGCGGATGTATTGGCGCTGTGTGAGCAAAGCGGTAAGTTTTTCCCAGGCGAAGAGGCCATTGCCTGCGGTGGCGACCGAGCAAAAGAAAAAGCCTTGCTAGAGCGCGCTGGTGTACCGAGCGCCCCTTATGTGCTGGTAACCGAGCGTAGCCACCTGGATAAAGCTATTTCTGAGTTGGCCTTACCCCTGGTGATTAAAACCTGTCAGGCAGGATATGATGGCAAGGGTCAATGGCGCTTAAAAGACGCCGCGGATGCGGAACAGATTTGGGCCGAAATGCGTGAGTTTTTAGAAAAAGACCCTGAGCACAGCATCATTTGCGAAAAAATGATCCCATTCGAGCGCGAAGTGTCGGTGATCGGCGCCCGTGATCAAGAGGGTAATGTCGCCATCTACCCGGTAACAGAGAATGAACACACTAACGGTGTACTCACTTTGTCTGTGGCCGGATTAGTAAATGACAGCGTGCAACAGCAAGCCATTGACGCCTATAGCAAATTGGCGAATGCGCTTAATTATGTGGGCGTACTGGCCATAGAGTTCTTTGATGTTGACGGCCAACTTCTGGTTAATGAAATTGCACCACGGGTGCATAACTCTGGGCACTGGACACAACAGGGCGCCTATAGCTGTCAGTTTGAAAACCATGTGCGTGCCGTTGCCGGTTTGCCGTTAGGTGACACTGCCTTATTGCGTCCAAGCGCAATGATCAATGTGTTGGGTCAGGCGGCTATTCCAGCCGAGGTACTTAGCGTAGCGCAAACCCGCAGCCACTGGTACGGTAAGGGCGTAAAGCCTGGGCGTAAAATGGGGCATATTAACGTCAGTGCCGATAACCTGCATGCCTTGGGTGAGCGTTTAGCGACGTTGGTTGAGTATCTGCCCGAGGAGCAATACCCTGGGATTGCGGCTATGGCCGAACGCCTCACTCTAAATTAAGCCAAATCAGGCACTTCTTAAAAACCGAGCTAAGCTCGGTTTTTTCATCTCTTTTCATTACAAAGTCAAAAGTTTAGCTGCTACCATTGCGACCTAGTACCTATTTCCCTGAATTGGTACTAGCATTTTTCGTCAGCTTAATGGAATCTAGTATGAAAGCACAATCTCGGGCTTTTTCTCTTCTGGGCGTATTTATGCTCGGGGTAAGCGCTTCAAGCGCTTGCGCCAGCGCCACCCCCAGGCTTAACTCTGATGCCGCGCAATCTGCGCCCAGCATACGTATTGCCACCTTTAACGTCAGTATGGACGGCTCTAATTACAACGAACGTTTTACCTCCTTAACCGAGTCGCCACTGCCTCAGTTACTGGCCAAGGGCCGCCACCCGCAAATTCATAATGTCGCCACCATTATCCAGGCTGTACGCCCGGATGTTATTTTACTTAATGAATTTGATTTCACTGGTGATTGGCAACACAACGTAGCGCTGTTTCAGCAAAATTTTCTTGCTCAGGCCCATGGCGACTACCAAGCCATTAGCTATCAATACAGCTATGCGGCGCCGGTCAATACAGGTGTTGCCAGTGAGTATGACTTTGATGGAAATGGCAAAAAGTCTGGCATAGCGGGTGATGCCTATGGTTTTGGTTTTTATCCCGGTCAATACGGCATGCTGTTGCTGAGCCGTTTTCCCATAGATACTGATGCGGTGCGTACCTTCCAGCATTTGCCTTGGTATACGCAAAGCGGCGCTTCTATGCCCCTGCTTAATGGCCAGCCTTTTTATGATCAACAAACCTGGCAGGCGGCGCGTTTAAGCTCAAAATCATTTTGGGATATTCCCTTAGAGGTTGCCGGTGAACGCCTGCATATTCTTGCCTCGCATCCCACGCCGCCTGTTTTTGACGGCCCGGAAGACAGAAACGGCCTGCGTAATTTTGCTGAGCTCAAGTTAGTCGCGGACTATATCGCCACGCCAGCCCCAGGTTACCTTGTGGATGATAAGGCGCAAGTGGGCGGCCTCAGCGGCGACGGACGATTTGTGATTCTTGGTGACTTAAACGCCGCGCCCCAAGGCCCTAAGGCAAGGCCTGAGGCCATCGATCAGCTATTAAAACATCCCAAGGTGGATAGCAGCCTAATACCTGTTAGCAAGGGAGGCGCCGAATCCTCGACCGAGCCTTTTGCAAAATTCTATACCGCCAGCTGGCAGGCCCGTGTCGATTATGTTTTGCCGTCCAAATTCGGTTTGCAGCCAGTGGACTCGGGTGTGTATTGGCCGGCAGAAGGTGAAGCAGGTTATGAGTTAGTGCGCGATAGAAAGCTATCTTCGGATCATCGTCTGGTTTGGATGGATGTGCAGATAATCGCAAATGAATAAACGTATTTGTTTAAATTATGGTCTATATTTATAGGGAACAGGTTCATAGCTTGTTTTATTGCTAGCGCAGAGTTTTGGTCAGCAAGACTTGCTGACCTTTTTTTGCGTTGTTATTCACCCCGTTAAGCGCCTATTTAATCTAAAACATCTGTTTTTATTGCTGAGATTTTGCTTAAATCTTTGCACCTGCAATTTCAATACTAATAATTATGTTTCATAAAACAGTGCTAGCGGCCACCATAGCTTCTAGCTTTATCCTTGCGGGCTGTCAAAGCACGGCACCGCAAAGCGTGGCAGCGGTTAATGCCGAGCCCAGCACCATTGAAAAACAACAAGTATCGACTCCAGCTAAGCCAGGCTCTATTGCCATCACCCTAGAGCAGGCCATGGCGCATCCAGACTGGTTGGGTAACCAGCCGGAAGGTGCGTTTTGGCGCGCCGACTCTGGCGCGGTGATTTATCAACAGAAGCAGCAGGGCAATGAACTAAGAGATCATTATGTTCAAGCGCTTGGCAACAGCGCTGCCGTGGTGCCTCTGAACGAGCTTCACACCTTGGGCGATGACGCCGCGGTTATGAGCAAAGACCAGCGTTTGCAGGCCTATCAGTTTGAAGGCGATATCTTTGTTAAGGATCTTCTTAACAACACCCTGATCCAAATTACTAAAACGTCGGCATTTGAATCTAAGCCGCAGTTTTTAAATGACAACTCCTTGGTCTACCGAGTCGGTAACCTGTTTATGCAGGTGGATTTAAGCACGGGTCAGCACAGCGAGCTGGTCAACCTAAAGCTTGAAGACACGCCGGTGAAGGTGAGTGAGCCGAGCAGCTACATAGCCAAAGAGCAGCATAAGCTAATCGACTATGTCGCCTTGCAGTTAAAGAACAAAAAAGATGCCGTCGCGCGCCAACAGGCCTTGCTTGATGCCAACGATGCTTTGGTGGATGCCAGCATTTACCTGGGTGAGAACAAGCGTCTAGTTGATGCCCAGTTATCACCGGATGGCACTAAGCTGATTGTGGCCCTGACCGACACCCGCAGCTGGCGTGGTGAAGGCGATATCATGCCTAATTACATTACGGATGATGCCGGTATTGATGCGGTTCCTGCTCGTCGCCGTGTGGCCGATGATAAGCCGCAGGAAACCGAGCTGGTGTATATCGACCTAGATAGCAAGCAGAAGTCGACTCTGACCTACAATACCTTGCCCGGTTGGGATGAAGATGTATTGGCGGAAGTGAAAGCACAAAACTATGCCCGCGACGGTAAAAAGTACCAATCTGAAAAGAAACGCCGTGAAATCAATCTAATGATGGACTGGGGCTGGGATCAAAGCGCTATTGTCTGGAATAACGCCGGTACGCAAGTCGCTGTTATGCTGGAAGCCTGGGATAACAAAGACCGCTGGATTGCCACCGTTGATTTCAATGGCAAAAAGCTGGTTAACCAACACAGATTGCACGATGATGCTTGGGTAAACTACACCTTTAACGACTTCGGTTGGTTAAATAACAGCGATACCCTGTATTACCTATCGGAGCAGTCCGGTTATAGCCATATCTATACCAAGGCGTTAGATGGTAAGGCGACGCAGCGTACTCGTGGTGCGTTTGAGGTTTCCGATCTGACTCTAAGCAATGATGATGCTTATCTTTACTTTAAGGGCAATATAAAGCACCCAGGTATCTATGAAATCTACCGTTTGCCGTTGGCCGGTGGTGATTTTGAAGCACTGACCGACCTTAACGGTATGACGGATTATGTGCTCAGCCCTGATCAGAGCAAACTGTTGCTGACGCACTCGACCATTATGAATCCACCTGAGCTATTTGTGATGGACGCGGCGCCTAAGTCTGAAGTGACACAACTGACTCACACCGTATCTGAGCAATTTAAAGCCACTAAACTGACAGCGCCGAAAATTGTTGCTGTGCCTTCAAGTCATGGTGAGCAGCCTGTGTATGCCAAGGTTTATTACCCAAGCGACTACGTGGAAGGGGAAAGTGGTAAGACCCGTAAAGCGGTGATCTTTAACCATGGTGCCGGCTACCTGCAAAACTCACACTTCGGTTGGTCCGGTTATTTCCGTGAATTTATGTTCCACTCCTTACTGGCCGATGAGGGTTATGTGGTAATGGATATGGATTACCGGGCATCAAAAGGTTATGGTCGTGATTGGCGTACCGCTATTTATCGCCAAATGGGCACACCGGAAACCCAAGATCTGATCGATGGTGTTAACTGGATGGCCGAGCATGCCAATGTTGATACCGGTGCCGTAGGCACCTATGGCGGCTCTTACGGCGGCTTTATGACCTTTATGGCTCTGTTCACCGCGCCGGAAGTATTCCAAGCCGGTGCCGCCTTGCGTCCGGTCAGCGACTGGGCTCATTACAATGCGCCGTACACCTCGAACATTCTAAACCGTCCGGATGTTGATCCCATTGCTTATGAACGCAGCTCGCCGATTTACTTCGCCGAGGGTTTACAAAAGCCACTGCTGATCAACGCCCCCATGGTCGATGACAATGTGTTCTTCCAGGACGTAGTACGCTTGGTTCAGCGCTTTATTGAGCTGGAAAAAGAGAACTTCGAGACCGCCATCTTCCCAGTGGAGCCGCATGGTTTTATCCAGCCTTCAAGCTGGCTCGATGAATACCGTCGTATTCACAAGCTGTTTAAAGAAAACCTATAATACCAATTCACTTAAATAGCTAATCATTCTAGCGGGCTAAATATCATGCTAACGGCGTTAGATTTTTTCTATGTAGAATAACTACATATGAAAAAATCTGCCTTGTTAGCATATCATTTATCCAGCGCTATCTCTGATCACATACTTAACAGAATTGGTATAACGCTTATCGTTAAGCGCATAAAAAAGCCCGGGTTTCCCCCCCCGGGCTTTTTATTTTCTTCTCTAGGTAAGCTAATTTACTGGCGAGCGCGATGCCTTAACCAGTGCAGTGCCCCCAGCGCCACACCGCCTATAACGCCAAATAAATGGGCTTCAATGGCTACCCGCGAGGCGATTAGGGTTTCTAAGTCGGCGCTGGCGCCGATAAATTGCTCATAGGCCACCTTGATCAACGCGCCTAATAACAGCAGGTAACCGGTTTTCTCGCCGCTGCAAATATCGCGCAAGGCGCCATAGACCAATAGGCCATGCAAGGTGCCGCTTAGGCCAACGTAAATATCTATATTATCGGCGAACAGATAAATAAGCCCGGTGCAGCCGATTGAAATACTCAGTACCGCCAGCCAATAGCCTCGTACCGTAAAAAAATGATGATGAAGAAGCCAAAGGGCGCCAACGCCAGCCATATTCATTAATAAATGGGCGCCATTACTGTGGCTGAAGTTACCGCTAAGCAGACGATAGACTTGCCCGTCATTGATGGCGCCGCGGTCAAACTGCAGCACGGGATTCAAATTGAAAACCATGATCAGGACGCAGAGAATGATCAGGGCTAAAGGAGCAAATAGGGTCGACTTTTTAAACAAGGATTTAAACATAGGGCGATTATCTATTATTTTTGCGTATTGTGCCCGTTTATACCAATTCTGTTAAGTATGTGATCAGAGATAGCGCTGGATAAATGATATGCATACAAGGCGGATTTTTTCTTATGTTTTCTACATAGAAAAATCCCAACACAGTGAGCATGATATTTAGCCCGCTAGAATGATTAGCTATTTAAGTGAATTGGTATTTCCCTTAAGATGCCAATCTCAAACAAGATAAACAGACTCTAGCGCTATTATGACTTTTTCTAAACCCCTGCTTACTCTTGCAGCCACTCTTTTTCTTACTACCGGCTGCGTTACCACCGAAGAACCCAGTGCCAACAAACAGGTACTCGCCGACAGAGAGCCCGAAGCCACCACCAGTATTGTCGCCAAACATCAGGTTGTCGGTGGTAAATACATGGTTGCCGCCGCGAACCCTTATGCGGTAAAGGCCGGCGAGGCGGTATTGGCCAAAGGCGGTAGCGCCATAGACGCAGCCATCGCCGTACAACTTGTTTTAACCCTGGTTGAGCCGCAATCATCGGGTATAGGAGGCGGCGCCTTTATTATGCATTATGATGCGCAGGGGCGTCAGTTAACTACCTTTGATGGCCGTGAAACCGCGCCAAAAGCGGCCACACCCGAGCTATTTCTCGATAGTGAAGGCAAGGCGGTGCGCTGGATAGATGCGGTCGTCGGTGGTCGCTCCGTGGGTGTGCCCGGGGTGATGAAAGCCTTGGCCGATGCCCACACCCAGTACGGCAATTTGGCATGGGAAGAACTCTTTAGCGACGCCATTGCCTTAGCTGAGCAAGGATTTGAGGTATCGCCGCGGCTGCATAACCTGTTGGCCCGTCGCATCAACCCAGGTGTTGAAAAGCTGCCGGTGGCCAGTGACTATTTCTTTCCCGGCGGCGAGCCTTTAGCCGTGGGCACGATACGCAAAAACCCTGAGCTTGCAGCCCTATATCAGCAGATGGCTGAGCAGGGCGTTACCGCCTTTTATCAGGGTGACAACGCCACGGCCATCGCCAATGCAGTGCAGCACAGCGAGATTGCTCCAGGTCTTTTAACCGAAGCGGATATTCAAGGCTATCAAGCCAAAGAGCGAGCTCCTATCTGCGTTGGCTATCATAGCTACCGTGTATGCTCTATGGCGCCACCAAGTAGTGGCGGTATGGCGGTCCTGCAAATTCTGAAATTGCTGGAGCACAAAAAGCTAAGTCAATATCCGGTTAATGACCCAGAAGCGTTGCATTACTTTACCCAGGCTTCGAGATTGGCCTTTGCCGACCGTAACGTTTATATGGCCGACCCGGATTTTCAGGCGGTTCCGACTCAAGCCTTGATGGACAGTGCTTACTTGGATAAGCGTGCGGCTTTAATAGGTGAGCATGACCATAAACAGCGTCACGGCAACCCGGTTTTGGGTGTAAGTTATGCCGAGGACGATGCCTTTGAGCTGCCTAATACCAGCCATATTTCCATCGTTGATGCAAAGGGCAATGCGGTGTCCATGACCACCTCTATTGAAATGGCGTTTGGCTCGACCGTCATGGTGAATGGCTATTTGTTAAATAACCAACTCACCGACTTTGCGCTCTCGCCTAAGCGCGACGGTAAATATGTGCAAAACCGCGTTGAGGGCAATAAGCGCCCGCGCAGCTCTATGGCACCTGTTATGGTGTTTAATGAAGATGGCTCACTGCGCCTGGTGATAGGCTCACCCGGCGGCAGTCGCATTATCAATTATGTGGCGCACAGCATAATCGGTGTGCTTGATTGGGGAATGACGGCGCAGCAGGCCATCAATATGCCGCGTCTGACCAACCGCAACGATGTAACCACCTTGGAGCAGGGGACCGAATTGGCCAAGCTGAAAGCGCAATTTGAGCTGCGTGGTCATGAGGTACGCATTGGCGATCTGAACTCAGGTCTGCATGCTGTGGAGGTCATTGATGGCAAACTTTATGGTAGCGCCGATCCCAGGCGTGAGGGCATAGCTCTGGGCCAATAGGGCACCAATGTTAATATAAATTCAGGGGCTTGTTGGTTAATTGCTAACAAGCCCAAAAACTGGGGATGAATACGTAATCTAGCCGATTTCGGTTTGCAATTTACCCTCAAGGGGCAATAATATCAGGCAATTGTATTCTGCGCTAAGTAGGCATCATGACTGATAAATCATCCGCACCTCACACACAAATCAGCGATCCAAATTATCTTTATATTCCATATTCCGGCCCCACTCTGTTAGAGACACCCTTGCTTAATAAAGGCAGTGCTTTTACCCAGCGTGAGCGTGAGAGTTTTAACTTGGCCGGCTTATTGCCGCCACGCTTTGAAACCATCGAAGAGCAGGCGGAGCGTTGTTATCAACAATACTCCAGCTTTAGCGATAATCTTAATAAGCATATCTACTTGCGCGCCATTCAAGATAATAACGAGACCCTGTATTACCGTTTGGTACGCGATCATATCGACGAGATGATGCCCATTATCTATACGCCAACCGTGGGCGATGCCTGTGAGCAGTTCTCCGATATTTACCGCAGTTCACGTGGTTTATTTATCTCTTATGAAGACAGACATAATATCGACGACATTCTTCGCAATGCCACCAAGGGCAAGGTGAAGGTGATTGTGGTCACCGACGGCGAACGTATTTTGGGTCTGGGCGACCAGGGTATTGGCGGTATGGGGATTCCCATTGGTAAACTGTCTCTGTACACAGCCTGTGGTGGCATTAGCCCGGCTTATACCTTGCCGGTGATGCTGGATGTGGGTACCAATAATGAGAAATTATTGAACGACCCTATGTATATGGGGGCGCGTCATAAGCGTATCGGTCAGCAGGAATACGACGAGTTTCTTGATCTCTTCATTAAAGCGGTTAAGCGCCGTTGGCCAAGTGTGATGCTGCAGTTTGAAGATTTCGCTCAGCCTAACGCCATGCCACTATTGAAACGCTACCGTGATGAGATCTGTAGCTTTAACGATGATATCCAGGGCACAGCAGCGGTGACTGTGGGTACCTTGTTGGCCGCTTGCCGGGTGAAAGGCACTAAGCTGAGTGAGCAAAAGGTGGTGTTTGTTGGCGCCGGCTCTGCAGGCTGTGGTATTGCCGAGCAGGTTATCAGCCAAATGGTGTCTGAAGGTATCAGTGATGCCCAGGCGCGCAGTCAAATCTACATGGTAGACCGTTTTGGTCTGTTGGCCGAAGGCATGGAAGGGTTACGTGATTTCCAACAGGCGCTGATGCAGTCTCAGGATAACCTTGCGCAGTGGCAATACAGCGGCGATTATCCGTCCTTGCTCGATGTGATGCACTGTGCTGAGCCGGGCATACTAATCGGCGTATCGGGCCAACCTGGGCTCTTTACCGAGCAGGTTGTACGTACCATGGCAGAAAATAATCCACAGCCGATTATTTTCCCTCTGTCGAACCCATCAAAGCAGGTTGAAGCCCATCCTCAAGATGTAGTGAACTGGACCAATGGCCAGGCCATCATTGCCACCGGCAGCCCGTTCGGGACCATTAGCCATGAGGGCAAGGACTACAACATTCCACAGTGTAACAACAGCTATATTTTCCCGGGCATTGGTCTGGGTGTTATTGCCATTAAAGCCAAACGTATTACCGATGAAATGCTGATGGCCGCCAGTGAAACCCTGGCGTCGAGTTCGCCCTTGGCCAACTCAGGTATGGGCAGCTTGCTGCCGCCATTGACTCAAATTGAAGCCTTGTCTAAGCGTATTGCCTTTGCGGTGGCCAAGGTAGCGATTGAGCAGGGTGAGGCACTGGAGGTCAGTGACGAGGACATTATTAAGGCCATAGATAAGAATTATTGGCACCCCGAATATCGCAACTATAAGCGTGTGAGTATTTAATCACCGTCATATAAGTAAACGCCGCACCCACTGTGCGGCGTTTTTGCGTTGAAGGAAGGGTTAGATAAGACCAAATACAGTGCCTTTTGAGCCGGCTTTATTAATAATGATGTTAGATAAGTATGCAGCGCGCATGGATATTGATGGCGTTGGCAAGGAGTTAAGTGAATTTTGAATTGGCAGCAATTAGTCGATAATCGCCAGCGTTTTTTCTGGGTCCTGCAAATCGCCGGATGGATAGGCTATGCCCTGGTTAACTACATCGGTTCCAAGGTCTTTGAAATGCGTGATATTTACGTGTTTGTGATCTTGCTTAATGCCTATGCCGGGTGCCTGATGACGGTGCCGCTGCGCTATTTGTACCGCCGGGTGTGGAATGCCAAACCCTGGATCTTGGTGCTGGTGGTGTTCGGGGTGTCCTATATCACAGGAACCCTGTGGTCGGTGGTGCAAAAGTTTAACCTGTGGGAAATTTACCGCCATGGTTATCGCCCCGATGAGTGGTTTTACTATTTTCAACAAGGCCTGGATTCGGTTTATATCATTTTATGTTGGAGTGGTTTGTATTTCGGGATCAAATACTACCAGCTCTTACAGGGCGAAAGACAAAAGGCACTGAAGGCCAATACCATGGCCCATGAAGCGCAATTGAAAATGCTGCGCTATCAGCTTAATCCGCATTTTTTGTTTAATACTCTCAACGCCATATCGACCTTGATCTTGGTGGAGGAAAACAAGGATGCCAACAAGATGGTGTCGCGATTAAGTGACTTTTTGCGCTATACGCTTAACACAGACCCCATTAAAAAAGTGGCCTTAGAGCAGGAATTACATGCCCTAAGCCTGTATTTAGATATTGAGCGGGTACGCTTCGACGACCGCTTGGCTGTGCAGATGGATATCAGTGACGAGGCCAGAGAAGCCTTGGTGCCGAGCCTTATTTTGCAGCCGTTAATTGAAAACTCGTTGAAGTATGCCATAGCGCAGATGACCCAAGGCGGGGTAATCAGTGTGAAGGCTCAGGTGTTTGCCAAGGAATTGTTGCTTGAGGTCAGTGATAACGGCCCGGGCACAGAGCTTAAAGATGGGCAGCTGCTGCACGCCGGTGGCGTTGGCATAGCCAATACCAAGGATAGATTGAAGACACTTTACGAGAACAATTATTCATTTGTATTATCAGGGAATACGCCGACTGGTTTAACCGTCAATATTCGTATCCCTTTTGAGAAGGCAGTAACAGAGTGAATACCATAAAAACCCTGATCGTCGATGACGAGTCCTTAGCACGTAAGGGCTTGGCCGTACGTTTGGCGCAACTCGATAACGTAGAAGTCATCGAGCAGTGTGCTCAAGGTGCCGATGCGGTGGCCTTGTGTCAATCGCAAACGATAGATTTGGTGTTTTTGGATATTCAGATGCCAGGAATGAACGGCTTTGAGGTGGCGGATGCGCTAGCGCACTTGCCCACCGAGCAGCAACCCCTTGTGGTGTTCGTTACCGCCTTCGATCGCTATGCCGTGCAGGCCTTTGAAGTACATGCGCTCGATTATGTGCTCAAACCTGTGGATGACGACAGACTAAAACAGGCGGTGGAAAAAGTGCAATCACATTTAAAAACACAACAAGATAATATTCATAAGAAAAAGCTGGCCAGTTTTGTGGCCGGGATCACAGGTAATAACTGTGAGGAAATTCTTAAGAAATTAGCCAGCGGTGACAGCTTGGAGACCAAGCGCTACCCGGAATCATTGGCGGTGAAAGAGCAGGGTGAGATCATCCGTGTGTCGACCAATAGCATTCAATGGGTGGATGCCGCCGGTGATTATATGTGTCTTCACTGTGGCGACGGACAAACTCATATCTTACGTAAAACCATGAAAGAGCTGGAGCGTGAGCTTGACCCTAGTTTGTTTGTACGTGTCCATCGCAGCGCCATCGTCAATTCAAAACAGATCAGCAAACTGGTGACTCAGGTCAGTGGTGAATACCTTCTGGTATTAACTAACGGTCAGGAGCTGAAAGTCAGCCGTAGCTACCGTGATAAGGTCAAGGCAGCTCTGGCCAATTAATTTAACTAGCTTTATCAATATCAGTAGATCTTATTAAAAGCGAGACATGGGTGCTCGCTTTTTTGTTGGGTTTAGGCTTTGAAATGCCTGCTGTCGGGTAAATGTCGGGCAGTTTTCGTACCCGACAGTGCTAATATTCCTTCAATCTTCACTTTGACATGGATACGCAGTAAGAGGCAGGTTATGAATTTAAAACAATTACGTTTGAGTCGACAATTATCGCAAGAGCAATTGGCGCAGATGTCCGGGCTCAACGTCAGAACAGTGCAAAGGATAGAAAGTGGTGCCAATGCGAGTTTAGAGTCGCAAAAATGCCTGGCTGCTGCCCTCGATGTCGATTTAGCAACATTGAACCAGGAGAAAGTGATGATAGATAAAAGCTCGGATAATTGGAAAAACCTGCCGCTGTTTTTAAAACTGTGGTTTGTTTTTCACTTTTTACAGCCCAGACCAACGCGCAGTTCGGCACAAAATGTTGAGCGTCTGTGCCATCTCTGTGGCTACTTGTTTTGTCTTATGGGTATTGTAAACGAGGCAGCACTGGTCGGTGGCCTGCTAATGCTGAGCACAGGATATTTATTTACCCTGTTGAAATACCAAGGTGATAAATATCAAATCTGGTATGAGCGAAGCGACAAGGCACACGCCGAAGGATAACAAAGGGGCCGTTTATACGGCCTTTTTTCTGTCTAGTCTCAAAGTCGATACTGCTTTAACCGGGCCACAAAGTCCTTATTACGGGTTTGTGTATTGGCGGTATCGGCAAAGAGGGTGGTGGTGATGGCATTATTTTCTATGCCGACCATCACACCGCTGGTGCCCATGGCTAATTGCTCAATCGCAGCGACCCCTAACTGAGTCGCCAAAATACGATCCCCGGCAACCGGCGCTCCGCCTCGTTGCACATAACCTAAAATAGCGCTGCGACTATCGACTCCTGTGTATTCGCTGAGCTGCTCGGCCAATTGTTGAGCGCTGATACTTAACGAGTGCTCCGCCATAACCAGCACATAACTAGGGTGCTTATCCTGGCGCAGTGACTGTGCCATTTCTTCTTTTAGCTCGGCAAGAAAGGCCTGCTCATCATCGATAAGTTCCTTGCAGATGATCTGCTCGGCGCCACTGGCCAGGCCGGCTTCCATGGCCAAAATGCCGCAGTCACGCCCCATTACCTCAACCACAAATGTGCGTTCAAAGGCCTGAGCGGTATCGCGAATCTTGTCTATGCAATCGAGCGCCGTATCTATGGCGGTATGAAAGCCAATGGTGGCCTCTGTGCCATTGATATCATTGTCTATGGTGCCGGGAATACCAATAAGCTGCCCTTGCCAGTGGGCTTGCAGCGCTTGGGCGCCCTTGAAGCTACCATCGCCACCGATCACTACCAGGGCATCGATATGGCATTTGCGCAGGCTGTTGGCCGCTTGGAGGATCCCCGCTTCACTGAGCATTTGTGGGCAACGGGCGGATTTTAAAATGGTGCCGCCGCGATGTATGATGTCAGCAACATCGGACGCCTTGAGTTCGGTATAGTCTTCGTTGATCAGGCCATTATAGCCGGCGTAAAAGCCGACAACCTGATAGTCATGGGAGAGAGCGTGCAGGGTAAGGGCACGGATTGCCGCATTCATACCGGGGGCATCGCCCCCGGATGTAAGTATTGCGACGCGTTTCAATTTAGTCATAAGTTATTGCGTCTGTTGCTTAAACCTATGCCTACTATTTATTGAACGGTGACAATTTTCAAGGTATTTGTGGCACCAACGGTTTCCATCATGTCGCCATGGGTGAGGATCACAGTATCACCTTGCTGCAGGTCACCAAGCTCAACTAAGCGCGACAGCGCCTGGCTGGCAATTTCTTCTTTCTCATACAGGCTGGAATCGAAGTGCACCGGGTAGACGCCGCGATACAGGGCAGACTGACCTAGCGTTTGTTTATGGCGCGACAGTGAATAGATGGGCAGCCCAGATGAAATACGTGACATCAGCTTGGCCGTGTTACCTGATTCTGTCAGCGCGACAATGGCTTTAACCGTACCCAGGTGGTTGGCCGCATACATGGCGGACAGGGCAATCGTCTCGGCATTGTCGGCAAACATGCTGTCGAGGCGGTGTTTGGAAATATGGGTTTCTTTTTGCGACTCGGCGCCTAAACAAACGCGCGCCATGGTGGCGACGGTTTGCTCTGGGTAATCACCGGCAGCGGTTTCCGCCGATAGCATCACGGCATCTGTACCGTCCAATACCGCGTTGGCCACATCCATTACTTCGGCGCGGGTTGGCATAGGGTTGTCTATCATGGACTCCATCATCTGTGTGGCGGTGATCACCACACGATTCAGGGAGCGGGCACGATTGATAATGGTCTTTTGTTTACCAACCAGCTCGGCATCGCCAATTTCTACACCCAGGTCGCCACGGGCAACCATGACCGCATCGGAAGCCAGGATAATATCGTCGATGGCTTCAACGCTTTCCACCGCTTCGGCACGTTCAATTTTAGCTAATAGCTGGGCTGTAGAGCCGGCTTTTTCGGCCAAAGAGCGCACATAGCGCATATCTTCGCCACAGCGCGGGAAAGACACGGCGATGTAATCGACGCCAATTTTAGTGGCGGTGATCAAATCTTCTTTATCTTTATCGGTAAAGGCGGGCGCCGTTAAGCCGCCGCCTAAGCGGTTGATGCCTTTATTGTTTGACAATACACCACCGACCTTAACGATACAGTGCACCTTGTTGCCTTCAACATGGTCAACGGTCAATTGAATTAGACCGTCGTTAAGGAGCAGTAGGTCGTCAGATTTAACATCTTGGGGTAATTCTTTGTAGTCGATACCCACGCCGTTAATATCGCCTTGCTCCGGACCTAAGTCCGCATCAAGAATAAACTTATCGCCCTGAGTCAGGGTAACCTTGCCTTCTTTAAAGGTGGAAACGCGAATTTTAGGGCCCTGTAAGTCGGCCAGAATGGCCACATGTACGCCTAAGCGGCTGGCGATATCACGTACTGCATCGGCACGCTCTTGGTGATCGGCGGCTTTACCGTGGGAAAAGTTTAAGCGCACCACATTAGTGCCAGCGCGGATGATTTTTTCTAGATTATTGTCTCTGTCCGTTGCCGGACCCAGGGTGGCCACGATTTTCGTACGTCTAAGCATTAAAGTCTCCCGTAGGCATTTGCTTAATAGCAGGGTAGCAAACTCTGGCTTAATTACAGCTCGGAGTCCGCTTTTTACGTATTTTTTACTATTTATGTGTCGGTAGTATGACACCGGTGTCAGATGCAGTCAATTGTGCTATAATCGCGAGCTGACTCCTTTATGCAATGATATTGGGGTAATTTGATATAATTCCAAGGCGGGGATTGAATGGTCTCAAGTTTTCCCTATAATGCCCGCCGTAATCAGGTTATACACCCAATTTTTTAAGGTGATCAACCCGCGTGCAGAGCACCAAAACGCTAAGTGGAGAATAATAAAGATTTAGAGCCTGGCTCTATAAAAATTATTAATCCCATTAGTGAGTTAGGCTCTCACGCTAACAGTAATATGTTGTTGCACCCATGGGTGTTTTAAACCAGTCACACGTTAATACCGAGGAGGAAACTCGATGCAAGTAGCATTAGTAGGTCTGGGAGTGATGGGCAAAAATCTTGCTTTGAACTTAATCGAAAAAGGGCTCACGCTCGTTGCTTATGATACAAATCCAGACGCTGGTGAAGAGTTACTCAGCTGCGCCAAAACGCAAGGAACGGCCGAGCGCTTGCATATAGTCTCAGATCTTCATGATATGGTGCGCCGTTTAGAAGCGCCGCGTTCTATCCTTTTATTGGTTCCTGCCGGTGAACTGGTTGATCGCGTATGTCAGGACTTGGTTGATGCGGGTGTGAGCAAGGACGATATTATTGTCGACTGCGGTAACAGCAATTATAAAGACGGCATTGCCCGTAAGCTCAAATACCAGAACAAATTTGAATTCGCTACCATGGGTATTTCCGGTGGTGCTGAAGGCGCACGTCATGGTCCAGCCATGATGGCCAGTGGCTCAGAAGGTGGCTGGGAGCGTGTCGAGTCTTCATTTGAAAAAGTGGCGGCCAGCTACAATGGCGAGTCTTGTTTTGCTCGCGTGGGCCAATCTGCCAGCGGTCACTTTGTAAAAATGGTACATAACGGCATCGAATATGCGTTGATGCAGTTAATTGCCGAGATTTACCAATTACTACGTTTGGGTGCGGGTAAAACACCACAGCAAATCGCCGAGGTTTTCGATACCTGGTCTGAGGGCGAACTGAATAGTTATCTGCTGGCTATTTCCAGCCATATTCTTAAGCTTAAAACCACAGACGGCAAGGCACTGGTTGATTTAATCGACAATAAGGTTGGCGCCAAGGGCACCGGCCTGTGGACGGCGCAAAATGCCTTGGAACTGGGCATTGCCGTACCTTCATTGGTTGCCGCGGTGCAAGCCCGTCACCTTACCAATACCGGTGACACCCACGCTGCAAAAGAAATGACCTATGCCGCCAAGGCCACTGAGCGCCTCGATATCGATTTGGACGAACTAAAAGATGCCTTCCATCTGGCGAGCCTGTTATGTTACCGCCAGGGTCTGGCGCTGATCAAAGGTGCATCGCGCGCCCATCAGTGGAAGGTAGACCTGGCTAAAACGCTGCAAACCTGGCGTGCCGGTTGTATTATCCGTGCCGATTATCTGGATCAAATTGCCCAGGGCGTAGAGTTTATCGATACTCTGGATACGCAAGTCAAAGCGCTGCGTCGTATTACCGGTGCCGCGGTGAGCACAGGTCTGGCATTCCCGGTGCTGAGCGCCACACAAAACTATTTGGCGACCTTAAGCACGCCGAGCAATGGTCACCTGGTGCAGGCGCAACGCGACTACTTTGGTGAGCATGGCATTAAGACCCACAGCGGTGAGGTGTGTCACCTGACGGACTTGGTTGAGATTGATGCCAAGGTTCGTTAATCGGCAAGATTACACGCACATATAAAAAAAGCCCCGCATTTGCGGGGCTTTTTCATGCTTTAAATTGGTAGTTAACGGCTTAACTCGCCGCGCAAATTGTCCTGCATTAAGTGACGTATGCTTTGCGCCGAGAGCTGCTTGCTAAGTAAATAATGCAGCTTGGTTAAACAGGCTTCCAAGGTCATATCGAAGCCGCTGATCACGCCGACATTCAACAATGCATTGCCGGTGGCATATCCGCCCATATTTACTTGCCCTCGCAGGCATTGAGTAAGGTTGATAACGACTATGCCACGTTCGTTGGCATTGGCCAAAAGCTCTAAGAACTCATGGTTTTGCGGTGCGTTACCGACGCCAAAACTCAACAAGATAAGGGCCTTAATGTCGTCGTTTATTATCGAGCCGACCACATCGGCGCTGATCCCAGGGTACAGGTGCAAAACGGCAATGGCTTGTGGGGTAATGCGTGAGACCTGTAATTCATTGTCGATATAGGGGCTGAGCTGGCCTTCAATCAGGCGAATATTAATACCGGCTTTGGCTAAGGGCGCCATATTAGGGGAGTCGAAGGCATTAAAGCCATCGGCATGTATCTTGGTTGCCCGATTGCCGCGGAAAAGCTGATTGTTAAAGAAGAGGCTCACCTCGGCAATGGGATAATTCGCCGCCAGATACATGGCGTTTAACAGGTTAACCTGGCCGTCGGAGCGCAGTTGTGACAAGGGGATTTGCGAGCCGGTAACTATCACAGGTTTGGTCAGGTTTTCAAACATAAACGACAGCGCCGAGGCCGTGTAGGCCATGGTATCTGTGCCGTGCAATACCACAAAACCATCATAGTCATGGTATTTGGCCTGAATATCGTCGGCTATCATCTGCCAATGGGCAGGTGACATATCGGAAGAGTCGATAAGGGGGCAATATTCTTCGATATCAAACAGCGGCATTTCATCGCGGTTAAATTCAGCACTGTTTTTAACCGTTTCGGTCAGGTAGCCAGCGGCGGGAATAAAGCCCTGGCTTGATTTCTTCATACCTATGGTACCGCCGGTATAGGCGATATAAATACGTTTACGTTTCATAAAAAAGCCCGATAAATGCTATCGGGCTAAGTATACATGCTGTAGCGCCGTGACTAAATGTGGCGCCAGGATTTATTTACGAAAATTAATTCGTTACGGTACATACCAAGCAGCGGGCGTAGATACCTTCAGGATCATTGAAGGCTTTAAGCGAGTTCACTTGTTGTTCAATCTGCTCAACAAAATTATCGAACTGCATGGCCGCACCTACGCTGGCACTTTGCGGTGCTTGCTTAGCAACCAATGACTGCACCGCGGCATTACCAAACAGGTTTTGAATGAAAATATCCTGTGGCGATAACGGCTGCTCGATAAGTTGCACATCATAGTGCTTCAGACTTGCCAGTTTAGCGGCGGCGCTAATGGCGGCCTGCTTGTCGCCAAGTTGGTCAACCAAACCCAGTTGTTGTGCCTGAGTGGCAATCCAAACACGGCCCTGAGCGATTTTATCTACTTCTTCAAGAGATAGACCGCGAGACTCTGACACTACTTCTAAGAAGCGAGAGTAGGCATTTTCCACACTCATTTGAATGGCTTGTGCCAGTTTATCGTCTAGGCCAAGCAATACCGATGAGCCTTTTAGCTCTGTGGTGCCAACACCATCCGAGTAAACACCTAGTTTTGCAGCGCTTTTCTCAAAGGTCATTATGGTGCCGAATACGCCGATAGAGCCGGTAATAGTGCTTGGCGCTGCCCAAATTTCATTGGCGGCACTGGCTATCCAATAACCACCAGAGGCTGCCACCGAGCCCATGGAGGCAACCACTGGCTTGCCCGCTTCTTTAAGGGCGATAACTTCACGGCGAATTAGCTCAGATGCAAACATGCTGCCGCCGCCGGAGTCGATACGAAGAACTACGGCCTTAACGCGATCATTATTACGAGCTTCACGTAGTAAGGCAGCTGTACTGTCACCGCCGATTTCACCGGCCTTACGGTGACCGTCGACTATGGTGCCTTTAGCCACAATAACCGCTACTTTTTCAGTCAATGGGTTATCCACTGCAATTGGCATCTTAAAGGTCGCCAGGTAATCGTTGAAGCCGATTTGACGGAAGCTCTTACCTTTTTCATCAAGACCAACCAAGTCGATCATCTGTTGGCGTAGCTCCTGATTGTTTTTAAGCGCGTCGACCCAACCGTTTTGCAGCGCGTACTCGGCACCGTTGCCGTCTACTTTCTCAAGTTTGGCAAGGTAAGTGTCCAGGCTTTCATCAAAGTTGGTTTGCTCAAAACCACGCAGGGTCGCGATTTCGTCTTTATATTGCTGCCAAAGGTGTGACAACCATTCTTTGTTCGCTTCCTTGGCCGCTTGCGACATATCGTTACGGATCAGCGGCTCTACCGCCGACTTAAAGGTACCCACGCGGAATACGTGCTGAGTGATCTTCAGCTTGTCCAGCGCTTCCTTAAAGTAAACAGGGTAGACACCAAAGCCTTCGATAGACACGCCGCCGTATGGGTGTAGGTTAATTTCATCGGCGTGGGCGGCAAGATAATACTGGCTCTGGGTGTAATAGTAGCCTGTGGCGATAACCGGTTTGCCCTGAGCTTTAAAAGCTTCAATGGCTTTGGCAATGGCCGCGAGCTTATTGATATGAGCGCCACCTAGGTTTTGCACGTTCAATAGCATGGCTTCAATGCGCTCGTCGTTAGCGGCCTTGTTGATCACATCAACCACATCATCAACCAGGATTTCAGCCGGCTCATCTTGTGCACCCATGGATTGGGCTAGGGCAGCATCGAGTGGGTCTACATAGCGTTTTTGTTCGACCAGGTAGCCGTTCAGGTTCAGGTTAAGCACCGCGCCCTGAGGAACCTTGATCTCGCCATCGTCGCTGGTAATTGAGGCGATCACTATGATAACCAATGCTATAAAGATGAGGTTGACCACCAGACGGCGGGAAAAGTTAATTCCATCCCAAGTGGCTTTTACTACTTTTTTAATCAAAATCAGATCCTTAATATTAAAATCTGCTCTACACCTAGTTTAGACTTCCATATTAGCCCAAAGACTTCAAAATTTTAAACAGAAAAAAGTAACTAAGTGTTTACAGTTACCCTTGCTTTCACCAAGGGCGCTGTCGAATCTACTTGCCGCTGAAGTTAAAAATCGCTACTCTCAAACAGGTATGACCAGATTAGTTAGAGAGGATAGCCATGCTAGAACAAGCATTAGAATTAGCGCATGGGCAAATACGAAATCGCCTGGTAATGGGCTCTATGCACACAGGCTTAGAAGAAGGGTGGCATAATCGTAAGCGCCTTGCGGCGTTTTATGAAGAGCGTGCTAAAGGTGGAGTTGGCCTGATTATTACTGGCGGCTATAGCCCTAATATTCGCGGCAAGCTGACGCCCATATCTTCATCTTTTAATACCTTGTTTGATGTGCTTAAGCATAAGATATACACCGAGGCGGTGCACAAACACGGCGGTAAAATCTGCTTGCAACTGCTGCACGCTGGTCGCTATGGCTATCACCCTTTTAACTGTGCCCCCAGTGCCATTAAGTCACCTATTACGCCTTATGCCCCTAAAGCCATGACCAAGGGCATGATCAAAAGCACCATTAAAGATTTTGCCAACAGCGCCCGTTTGGCACAACAGGCAGGATACGATGGCGTTGAGATCATGGGCTCAGAGGGCTATCTGATCAATGAATTTATGGCGCCTCATACCAATAAACGCACTGACGAATATGGCGGCGATAACACAGGTCGTATGCGTTTTGCCAAGGAAATAGTCGAGGCGGTGCGCGCTCAGGTGAGCGATGAATTTATTATTGTTTTTCGTTTGTCGGTTATGGACCTTATTCCTAACGGTTCAACTGCCGAGGAAGTCACCGAGCAGGCCAAGGTATTGGCTGCGGCCGGTGTTGATATCTTTAATACAGGTATTGGTTGGCATGAGGCCAGGGTACCGACCATAGCTTCCATGGTACCACCTGGGGCCTTTCGAGAAGCCTCACAGCGTTTAAAAGCGGCTACCGAAAAACCTGTGATCGCTGTTAACCGTATTAACACCCCAGAGATAGCCAATGAGATCCTAAGAGCCGGTCAGGCAGATATGATCTCCATGGCCCGTCCTTTATTGGCAGATCCGGAGCTTTTCAATAAGTATGCGCAGCAGCGTAGCGAGCAGATTAACATCTGTATCGGCTGTAATCAGGGCTGTTTAGACCATGTGTTTAAAGGCCAGCGCGCCACCTGTTTGGTGAACCCTTTAGCGGCGTTTGAGCTAGATTTAGCCATTGAAAAAGCCCAAAAGAGTAAAAATGTGCTTGTCGTTGGTGCCGGTCCTGCGGGTCTGGCTGCCAGTATTTATTTGCGCCAGCGCGGCCATCAGGTCACCCTTATCGAGCGCTCAGATACTCTGGGCGGTCAGTTTAACCTGGCCATGCGTATTCCCGGGAAAGAAGACTTCCAGTTAGCGCTTAAATATTTCAGCGAAGAAGTGGTACGTCAGGGCGTGAACCTACATATGAACACCGCCTATGACGCCTCAATGCAAAATGATTACGACGATATCGTCTTTGCCTGTGGTGTATCGCCTCGTAAAGCCAGTTTCAGCTGTGAAGATGGTAAAAGGGTTTATAGCTATGACGAGGTGATCCGTGGTGACGTAGAGCTGGGCTCTCGTATTGCTATTTTGGGTGCTGGCGGTATCGGCTTCGACATGGTGGCGTTTTTAACCGAAGAGCATCATCAGAGTATCGCCAACTTTAAGGCGCAATGGGGCATAGAGCAGCCGGTTGAGTTACACAAGAGTGATAAGAAACTTTACATGCTAAAACGCAGCAGTGGACGTTTCGGTGCCGGCTTAGGTAAAACTACCGGCTGGATCCATCGTCAGGTGGCCAAGATGCATGGCGTCGAACAAATCGCCGATTGCCAATACGAGCGTTTTGATGCTCAGGGCCTGCATATCAGTGTAGCCGGTGAAGCCCGGGTGTTGGATGTAGATACAGTGATCGGCTGTATTGGCCAAACCTCGAACGACACCGAGCTTAAACAGGCCGAACAAGGGGCAGGGAAAGCCGAGGTGCACGTCATTGGCGGCGCCAAACTGGCGGCAGAAATTGATGCTAAGCGTGCCATTAAGGAAGCCCTTATGGTGGCACGCGAGATTTAATTTGCTCGCTTACACAGCTTTTTATCGATGCCGCCTAGTTGCGGCATTTTTTATGTCTTAAATATTTTTTGTAATAAAAGCAGGGGAATGCGGGTCTTTGTGCTATATCATTAACACTTTATTAGCATAAAAGGTTTCACCATGCAGACACGCGTCGCCCCCACACCTAAGGATGAATCATTAGGGCCATTACAGGCATTTGATGGCTTAGCGCCCTTGTTAATGCGATTAATTTTGGCGCCGGTGATGATCATCGCCGGGTATACTAAATTGAATCTCGGCAACAGTGATTTGCCCTGGTCGCAACGCCTGTTGGCAGACCCGAATGTGGTGGCCTGGTTTGGCACCAGCGATTGGGGATTAGGTTTACCCTTTGCCGATGTGCTTGCCTTATTAGCCGGTTGGGCCGAATTTGCCGGAGGCTGGTTATTGCTTATCGGCTTGTTTACGCGTTTGGTGGCCATTCCCTTGATGATAACCATGGTGGTGGCGGCCACTATGGTGCATTGGGATAACGGCTGGTTTGCCATCACTCCTACGGATACACAAACCAGTCCGGCACAGGTCCTAGACTGGGCCGGTATAGAAGCGGCCAAGCAAAGCCTGGAGAATTCTGCGGCGGCTAAAATGCGTTTAGAAGTGATAAAAACGATTGTGGCTGAACACGGGCAACCCGGTTATGTCTATGAACGCGGTAATATTGTGATCCTCAATAATGGTATTGAGTTTGCTGCCATTTATTTTGTTATGTTGCTATCACTATTTTTTGTCGGCGGTGGGCGTTATGTAAGTTTGGATTATTATCTTGCGCCGCGACGCAGGCGCACATAATACCTGCTTAGGCGGCTTTTCCCTTATCAGCCTAGGGCGACTATGGTAGCCTTAGGCTCAAGTACTTAAGAGAAAGAATCCCCCATAATGAATGCAACCGAGCTGTTATTAAATCGCCAATCCGATAGCCAATTATCTTATCCTGGCCCATCACCAAAGCAGATGGAGCTGATCCAACAAGCGGCACTGAGAGTGCCGGATCATGCCAATCTTGCTCCCTGGCAGTTTATTGTTTTAGAAGATGAACAGCGCGACGCGCTTGGCAGCATTTTTGCCAAGGCTGCGGTAGCCGAAGACATGGGTGAGCGCGCCATAGAGCGTGCAGCCAGTTTAGTGGACAGGGCGCCCATGGTGATCGTCTGCATTATGAAATACACCCCACACGACAAGGTGCCAAGGGTGGAACAAATAGCCAGCGCCTCATGCGCGACCTTTGCCATGCAACAGGCGGCATTCGCTCAGGGTCTATCGGGTATTTGGCGAACCGGTGCTTTTGCCCAATCGCCCATGGTTAAGAGCGAACTGGGACTGAGCAGCGAGGACGAAATAATCGGCTATTTATATCTGGGCACGCCCACCTTAGATTGTCCGAAAAAGCGTCGTCATCAGGTGGCCGACTTCTTTTCTTACGGTATCTAATCTGACTTAAAACGGCGCATTTAATCGCCCGATTAGGGGCGTCGTCATCTTAGATTAATCTTTATTCATTTATACTGCTTTTTTTGCTTAATTAATCACTTTGTGTGGTTTTTTAAACCGATATTTTTTGTTAGGCTAAGAATTGTACAAAATTGTAACTAACAAAAATAATAAGAAGATAAGAGTCAATGGGTAACTTATTCTTAAGAGAAAAAGAGCGTTGGGGATTGTGGTCATTTTGGGGAATAGTAGGCGCTATGCTGACCACTTATGTGGCCATGGCCACTAAGGCACCCCTTTACATTACCCTTGCCGCCATGTGCGTGGTCATCTTGGTATCGAGCTGGATGCTCTACAGTAAACGCTATGACTTTCTACGCGCCCTCAAGGTCACCGCCTATGTATTGTTTGTTAGCGTGCTGCCGGCTTTAACCTTGCTGATCATACCTGCCACTAAACAGCAAAGAGGGGAGCTTATTATGCAAAGCGTGCTTTTTGCGCTGATCGCCCTCATTGGCTGTGTAGTGTGTGCACTTATCGCTAAGCGTCCAAAACAGTATTACTAGGGTGGGGCTCGCGACGTCGAGCCTAGCTTTACTTTCCGTTTATGAGACTTTAGTATGCGCGACATCAAAAGGGTCACAAAGCGATGATAAACCCCGCCTTTGCGCCCTTGAATTCAAAGACCGTCTCAATTGGCGGTTTTTTCGTAATAGCTTTGCGATTCTAAACTTGATGGAGTGTACAAAATGGCAGCACCAATGCGCATTTTCTTTTGGCTGGCACTAGCCTTCTTTTACGCCATGGGTCTGGATGTGGTTAATAAGTTACTTGTTGACGCACACCTAGGTATGCTCGCGCAATTGGCAAGTTTCGCCGTCTTCAACGCCCTGGTTGCACACCTGATAGTTAAATATGAAACACAACTTTCCACCTTATGCGCACTATTAGTAGGTTGCTTGGGAGTGATCGGCTGTGGTGTTATTTTATGGCCTTGGTTTATTGATATGCCTTATTGGCTGTGGGCTTATTTAATCGTTTCCTTATTGGTCTTTACCTGGGCTTGGCCATTTGTGGCTAAGAAAATGGCCAATATATCGGCAAACAAATAGCGATCACCGCGGTTTTTAGGCCTAAGCCTGACGTTGCGCCTTGAGTATGTTACCCTGTGCGCGAATTTTATATTTTCAAAAAGATGGACGATTTTATGTCTGATAAATTTACTACTCATGCGGATAAAGCCAGCTATGGTATTGGTCTGCAAATGGGCGAGCAACTTAAAGCAAACCCTTTCGAAGGTCTTAACCTGAACTCTGTTTTCGAAGGCATGAAAGATGCTTACACAGGTGAGAGCTTCCAAGTTGAGATCCCTGAGATTCAAGCTGCATTCGAAAAAATTAACGCTGAAATTCAAGCCCGTCGTGAAGAAGAAGCGAAAGTACTTGCCGCTGAAGGCGAAGCTTTCCTTGCTGAAAACGCTAAGCGCGCTGAAGTAACGGTAACCGAGTCTGGTCTACAGTTCGAAGTTATCGAAGCGGGCTCTGGTGAGAAGCCAACTGCTGAGTCTACTGTCCGTACTCATTACCACGGTACCCTGGTAAACGGCACTGTATTCGACAGCTCATACGAGCGTGGTCAACCTGCTGAATTCCCAGTAGGTGGCGTAATTAAAGGTTGGACTGAAGCATTACAAATGATGCCTACTGGTTCAAAATGGCGTCTATACATCCCGCACGACCTTGCCTATGGTGAGCGCGGTGCCGGTGCAGCCATTGCTCCTTACTCAACACTTATTTTTGATATCGAACTACTTGATATTCTTTAATTTAAAGTGTGCTAAAAAAACCGCCTAAGGGCGGTTTTTTTATGTCTGTAAATAGCCCACTTGCTATTTGCGCGATTCCCAGGCCTTTTTCACACCGCGGCACCATAAATAGTCGACTAAAATAAACCCTATCAGTGCAGCCAAGGCGCCACAGACGGCAGAGCCGAGTAAGAAGGCCGGGCCTATTGTCGTCAGGCTGTCACTAAGCCATTGCCAACTGGGTTCAAAGTAGAATTCCTGCTGTGGGTGACCGAGGATCCAAGTCCCCACCACATAGGAGCAGTAGAAAATCGGTGGCATGGTTAAGGGGTTAGTGATCCACACCAAAGCGATGGAGAGCGGCAAATTAACGCGCAGAGGAATGGCGACGGCCGCGGCTAAAATCATTTGAAAGGGAACTGGAATGAACGCGAAAAACAAGCCAACGGAAAAGGCGCCACGCGCCGAACGTCTATTTAGATGCCAGAGATTAGCATCGTGTAATAGCCGCCCAAAAATACGAAGTGATTTAAGCTGCTTGATCTTATTATGATCGGGTAAGAACCGTTGAATGGTTTTCTTCGCCATCGGATGGGGCCCTGTACATCTATTGCGCTGTGCAGTGGGTTTTCATTCGGCTGTATTCTGTCACTTTTCACCCCGTCACTGCCAGTACTTTTTACAATAATAGCCATATTGCTAGTTATTCGAACAGTAACTGGTTATTTTATCGGCCAGACCCGAGCCTGCCTGTTCGCTCTCCTTTATACCTTAGCCTATTTTCAGCTGTTTTATCATTGGCATGGACCCGAAATTAATAATAGCGTTAGGCACATAGAAGGACAGGTAGTGGCGCTCAGTAAATTACCAAGCAGCCAATTCGCCACGCTGAAATTGCTTCGCATTGATGAGTATAAAGTACCTTTTTATCAGCGGGTTATTATCAACGTACCGCTGCCAGCTGATATCAGCCTGCAACCTGGCGCGACCATCAAAGCACATACTCGGGTGCGGATTAAACAGTGGCGAGTTAATTTTTCCGTGCGCGATGCGCGCATATATGGCTTTTTGCATGGGCCGCATCTGCAGGCATCAAAACCGGCGACCTTGGATATTGGCGAGGCGCAAGCAACCTTTGCCCAGCATTACCGCCATTGGCTCGATAAAAATCTGGGTGATTATCACCTTTATGGCATATATAAGGCGTTACTGAGTGCCGATAGAAGCGCTATCCCTGAGCAACACAAGCAACTTTTTCGTGATACCGGCACCATTCACTTGCTGGCTATATCCGGCTTGCATATAGCGCTGCTCTATGGCTTTTGTTTTTATGCAATTAAGCTGGCTCTTTGGGCACTCGGGCGCTGCTTTACGAGTGTTTTTCGCCAAGCCCAAAGTATCAATGGTCTTGTCGCGCTTTCGGCCTTATGCCTGTGTGCGCTATTTGTGCTGCTGTGCCAGCTGCCTATTAGTGCTCAGCGCGCCTGGCTGATGTTGGCGTTGTTTGTGGCCCTATATTTTAGTCGCTTACACTATCGACTCGGCCCTAGTTTATTACTGGCATTAACCCTGGTGCTGGTGATAAATCCTTTTGCTCTGTTGGATGTGGGCATGTGGTTTTCCTTCTCTGCGGTGGCGGTTATTTTTGTTGCCCTTAGACTTAGCGCCGGGCGTCATTGGTTGGTGCGCTACCTCTGGGTACAGATGAGTTTATGTGTGGGCTTGGCGCCACTGAGTTTATTGGTATTTGGCGGCTTTTCTTGGTCTGCAGCGCTATTTAATTTGTTGTTTGTGCCCTTGGTGAGCTTTATTTTGCTGCCGCTATTAATAATCAGTGCCCTGAGTGGTTTTGCGCCTTGGTTAATGGCAGGTTTAGAGCTCTTCGACACGTATGCCGGAGCTGGAATTGCTTACTTACTGCCTTTAAGCAGCCAGTTTTGGCTGCCTGGTTCTCAATTCCCTGGTACTCAGTTACCTGAGGTTATTGTGCTGGCTTGTTATCTGGCTATTATAGCCGTGTTGCTGCTTCGTACCTGGTGGCCTGCCTTATATACCCTGGTGCTGTTAAGTACTTTTATTTTGATTGAGCGTGTACGGGCACCGAGCTGGCAACTGGATGTGCTGGATGTCGGCCATGGTTTGAGCATAGTGCTCAGGCGAGGGGAGCATGCTCTGGTATACGACCTCGGCGCCAGCTATTTTGGGCAATATTCCATAGTCGATAATACCCTGTTGCCATTTATACAAAGCGAAAACCTAAGCCCTGAGCTGACCCTTATTTCTCACTGGGATAACGACCATGCTGGCGGCCTGAAGTTTTGGCGCAGTGCAGGTTATGGGAGCACCTTAGTTCGGTTTCATCCCGGTGGCATGCGGACCTGTAGTCAACAAGCCTTTAATTGGCATGGCCTTGAGTTAACGCCATTGTGGCCAAAGTACGTAGGCAGTAATGATAATTCCAACTCCTGTGTATTACTTATTTCAGATGGTAAACATAGGGTGTTGTTAACTGGCGATATAGGTATAAAAGAAGAGGCGCAATTGGTGGCGTTAAACGCGCTGCCCAAGGTGGATGTCTTGGTCAGCCCCCATCATGGCAGCCGTACCTCTTCAAGCCTGGCCTTTGTAAACGCCCTAAAACCAAGTGAGGTGATCCATTCAAGTGGCGCCCGTACAAATTGGCAAATGCCTCACCCCAAGGTACTGGCCAGATATCAAACGGTGGGGGCGAGGCAATGGCAAACTAAAACTCAAGGTGGAATTCGGGTTCAGTTTTATCGCGATAAAATACAGGTAGAGGCTGCAAAAGAGCAGAAAAACTATTGGTTTATCACCGATTAAGTTTTGTTTTTCGCCGCGCAAAGCTACAATAGCCGCTAATGCGTGAATTTGAGAGTCTTATGCAACATAGCGCCACCCACACCTATAAGCGCCTTTTAGGCTACGTTAAAAGTTATAAGTCTGCGGCCATTGTCGCCATTATCGGTATGCTTGGTTATTCCGCCATGGATGCCACCTTTGTGTGGTTGATGCAACCTTTTATTGACGAAGGCCTTACCGAGGGTAATAGCACGGTTCTAAGTTGGGCACCCTATGTGGTGATAGCGCTGGTCATCGGCCGTGGCACCTTTAACTTTGTGTCCAGTTATTGCCTTGCCTATGTGGGCTCTCAGGTAGTGCGCTCGTTGCGCCAGGATTTGTTTGTACACATGCTCAACCTGCCGGTGAGCTTTCATGATAATCATTCTAACGGCGAGCTGATCTCGAAAATCACCTTTGATACCGAGCAGGTGCAACAGGCCATTACCAAGGCGCTTCTGGTACTGGTACGCGAAGGCGCTTATGTGGTTTTCCTACTAATGGTGATGTTTAACGCCAGTTGGAAGCTAAGCCTTATCTTTTTGGTGATCACCCCTATAGTGGCGGTAATTGTCGCTGTGGTGTCAAAACGCTTTCGTAAAATTTCCCGCAATATTCAAAATGCCATGGGTGATGTAACCCGTTGCTCAGAGCAGATGCTTGCCGGGCATAAGGTGATCCATGGTTTTAACGGCCAACAGCAAGAAACCGAACGCTTTGGCCGCGTTAATAACATCAACCGTTTGCAACGGGTTAAAATGGATGCCACCAAGGCACTGAGCGTGTCGGTTATTCAGATTCTGGCGGCATCATCCATGGCGGTGATCCTGGTGTTGATTTCCATGCCTGGAATGATTGACAGCATTACCTCGGGCACCTTTGTTACCCTTATCTCGTCCATGATGTTGATGCTTCGTCCCCTTAAACAGCTTTCCAACGTGAACAGCGAATTGCAGCGTGGTATTGCCGCGGCACAAAGTATTTTCGCCGTGCTCGATACCGAGATTGAAAAAGACAATGGTACCTTGGAGATAGCCAAGGCCAAGGGTCATATCGAAATTAAGGACTTGTCCTTTGCATATCCAAGCAGCCTAGATCCGGTTATCAAAAATCTTAATCTGGATCTTAAACCCGGTACCAATATTGCGCTGGTGGGGCGCTCGGGCTCGGGCAAATCGACTTTGTCGAGCCTGTTGCCACGTTTCTATGATGTTGAGCCAAGCTCCGCCATCACGCTCGATGGTATACCCCTGTGTGATTACAAGCTACGCAGCTTGCGTCAACAATTCGCCATAGTGTCTCAGCAGGTGGTGCTCTTTAATGACACCATAGCCAACAACATTATGTATGGTCTGGAAACGCCACTGAGTGATGAGGCGCTGATGGATGTGGCGAAAAAGGCCCATGTCTGGGAGTTTGTGAAGGACTTGCCGCAAGGGTTAAATACTCTGGTTGGAGAGGATGGAGTCATGCTCTCAGGTGGTCAGCGTCAACGTATCGCCATAGCCCGCGCCATAGTTAAAGATGCACCTATTCTTATTCTCGATGAGGCCACCTCGGCGCTCGATACCGAATCGGAAAAGCTGATTCAAAATGCCCTGGAATCGCTAATGCGCGATAAAACCGCCATTATAATTGCCCATCGTTTATCTACCATAGAGCAGGTTGATTGTATCTATGTGCTTGATAAGGGTCGTATAATTGAGCAGGGTACGCATCAAGAGTTACTGACTCAGGATGGCACCTATGCGGCGCTGGCCAAAATGCAGCAGGGCGAAAATTAATGGCAGGATTGGATCACCAATCGGCTAACGAGCCTCAAGGATTTGCTCAGCGTTTAGAGCTTGCCTGGTACCGCAAAGGCGACTGGCTGGCGCTAGTTATGCTGCCTTTGAGTGCCTTATTTTGGTTGCTAAGTGCGTTTAATCGCTTGTTATTTAGTCTTAAGATTAAAAAAGCCTATCGTGCACCGGTACCCGTGATCGTGGTCGGTAATATCAGTGTGGGCGGCAATGGTAAAACGCCCATGACCCTGTTTCTTGCCGAGCTGCTAAAAAAGCAGGGCAAGCGAGTGGGGATCATCTCTCGCGGCTATGGCGCCGAGCCTCCTTACACTCCCTTTATGGTCGACGGCCAGTGCGACACTAAAACAGGCGGCGACGAGCCCGTGCTATTGGCGCAGCGAACCGGGTGCCCAGTAGTGATTGGCGGTGACCGCCGCGCCAGCATTGAAAAAATGATGTCCGAACACCAAATCGATATCATTATCAGCGACGATGGTTTGCAACATTATGCTTTAGAGCGAGATATTGAACTATGCATAGTCGACGCCGAGCGTCGTTTTGGTAACGGCCTGCTGATGCCTGCCGGACCGCTGCGCGAAGGAAAGTGGCGATTAAAAACAGTCAACCTGGTTATTTTCAACGGTGACGCGGGGCCTCTTGATGCTGCATATCGGCTGCAACCAAGCGGTATGTTCAGTGTTGCCGATGACACTCCTATCGAGCCGCCTTTCGCATCGGGTGTGGCCGTCAGCGCCATAGGTAATCCGCAGCGCTTTGAGCGCAGTTTGACGCAGCTAGGTGTTGAGCTTACCGAGAAACGCCATTTTCGCGACCATCATCAATACCAAGCTGAGGATTTGCCCTCTCACAGTGCGGTCTATATGACCGAGAAGGACGCGGTAAAATGTCGCGCCTTTGCCCATGGGCAATGTTATTATTTACGCGTTGATGCCAAGGCCAATCAAGCCCTAGAGCAGCAACTGCACAGCCTACTTAAACGTAAAGGGGTCATTTAACATGGCGTTTGATACCAAGTTGTTAGAAATCATTGCTTGTCCGGTTACCAAGGGCAAGCTGCACTATGATAAAGAAAACCAGGAGCTGATCAGCACCGCCGCCAAGCTTGCCTATCCGGTACGAGACGATATTCCTGTGCTGCTTGAGAACGAAGCCAGGGAGTTGAGCAGCGAAGAGGTTGAGAAGTGGAATTCGTAGTTATAATTCCAGCTCGCTATGCTTCTACTCGGCTGCCGGCCAAGCCGCTTGCCGATATCTGCGGTAAGCCGATGATCCAACATGTTTATGAACGTGCTCAGGCATCGGGAGCCAGTGCCGTGTATATTGCCACCGATCACCCTGAGGTCGAGCAAGCCTGTTTGGCCTTTGGCGCCGAGGTGGTGATGACCCGTGAAGACCATCAATCCGGTACCGAGCGTCTGGCAGAGGTAGTTACCAAGCTGGGCTTGAGTGATGATACCCTGGTCGTTAACGTACAAGGCGATGAGCCGCTGTTGGCGCCAGAAAATGTGTCGCAAGTGGCGCGACTGCTTGATGGCAATGATGCGCCCATGGCAACCCTGTCAACGCCCATCATTGATGCTGAAGAAGCATTAAACCCTAATGCGGTTAAGGTGGTCAGTAACACCAGCAATAATGCCTTGTACTTCTCTCGTGCACCCATTCCATATCATCGCGACGCCTTGCTGGCGCAGCAGTGTGCGCTGGACTTCAGCCATATGCAACGCCACATTGGTATTTATGCGTACCGCGCCGGTTTTATTTCTAAGTACATTGAATTGACGCCGTCGCCCATGGAAAAGCTGGAATCTTTAGAGCAGCTTAGGGTCTTGTATCATGGCTACACCATTAAAATTGCCGAGGCCGAAGTAGTGCCGGCGGCGGGTGTCGATACGCCTGATGACTTAGCGCGTGTGATTGCGACCTTACAATGAGCCCATTGCAACTGCTTGCCCAAGAGCGCGACTTTATTGTCGTGAACAAGCCTGCGGGGATGAATTTTCACACAGAAGATGACACCCCGGGCTTGGTTGCTTTGGCCGCTGAGCAATTTGGGCTGCAGCTATTTCCTGTGCATCGCCTCGATAAGGTGACCTCCGGCCTGGTATTACTGCCCACAAGTTCAGAGGCAGCAGCACGTTTTACAACGCTTTTTAGCGACCGACGAGTGAATAAATTCTACCTGGCCCTGGCCAGTGATAAGCCCAAGAAAAAGCAGGGCTGGATCAAGGGTGATATGGTCAAGGCGCGACGCGGGGCTTTTAAGCTATTAAAAAGCCAGGAAAACCCAGCTATTACTCGGTTTTATTCCTACTCTTTGGCACCTAAGGTGCGCGGCTTTGTGCTTAAACCTTACAGTGGTAAAACCCATCAACTCAGGGTGGCGATGAAATCGCTTTCGGCGCCCATTATTGGCGATAAGCTCTATGGCGGGCAGGCATCGGATCGCACTTATTTGCATGCTTATGCCTTACAATTTGAATATCAACAACAGAATTTTCAGTTCTCTGTGCCACCGAGCGAGGGTGAATTGAGCGAGTATTTGAGCGCACTTACCCGCGAATTCGCCGAGCAGCCGTGGCAATTAGAATGGTAGATACATGACGCAAGATTACGAACTCAGGTATGGTGGCATTGGCCGCCTTTATGGTCAGCAGCAATTACAATGGTTAAGTGAAGCGCATTTTTGCGTCATTGGCATAGGTGGCGTTGGCAGTTGGGTCGCCGAAGCGTTGGCACGTACCGGTGTGGGCAAACTGACCCTTATCGACTTGGACGATATTTGTGTGACCAATACCAACCGGCAAATACACGCCCATCGCAATAGTGTGGGTGAGGCTAAGGTTGATGCTATGAAGGCCCGTTGCGAGCTGATCAATCCAGACATCCAAGTCAATGTTATCGATGACTTTATCACCCTGGATAACTACCGCGAGCATATTCAAGGTTTTGATTATGTGATTGATGCCATAGACGCGGTAAAAGAAAAGGCGGCGCTAATAGCCCATTGTAAGCGCAATAAGATGCCTATTATTACCACGGGTGGCGCCGGCGGACAGACAGATCCAAGCGAGATAAAATTTGGTGATGTGGCAAAAACCACACATGACCCTTTATTGGCTAAAGTGCGCTATATCCTGCGTAAACAATACAACTTCAGCTCCAACCCCAAACGCAAATTCGATGTGGATTGTATCTATTCAACGGAGCAGCTGGTTTACCCCGATGGTCACGGCCAGGTATGTAAGGCCAAGCAAGGAGCGGACTCAAGCATGAATATGGACTGTGCGACCGGCTTTGGCTCGGCAACCATGGTCACAGGCACCTTCGGCTTTTTTGCCGCTGCGAAAGCGGTGCGCAAATACCTTGATAAGCGCGCCCGCCGGGAGAAGCTGTAGCTAAGGCCAAGTATCTTAAAGGTGCTGCTCAGCGAAGGCGTTAATTTGCTGCACGATAGCGCGTATGCCATTGCCTCTTGATGGGCTTAGGTGTTTTAGTAAGCCTAGCTCATCAAATTCCTTTTCCGCATCAATGGCAACAACCTGAGCCGGGGTCTTGTTACGGTACATAAGCAAGATCACCGCCAGCAACCCCTTAACGATACGGGTGTCTGAGTCGGCAATGATCAGCAGCTGATCTTCTTGTGGAGTGAAATCGATATACATCCATACATTGCTTTCGCATCCGGCGACTTTAGCTTCATCCACCTTGAGTTCATTGGCCATTAAGGGCAGGGCCTTACCCAGTAACATCAACTCGCGATAACGTTGTTGCCAGCTACCCAAAGCGATAAACTGCTGTTTTAATTCATTGAAATTCTCAACCATCAGGCCATCATCTCCAAGGTATTGGTAAGTGCCATAATAAAGGCGTCGACATCCGCCTTGTTATTATAAAATGCCAGGCTTACCCGCACCGTGCCGTTAACTCCGAGCGCCGACATAAGTGGTTGCGCACAATGATGGCCGTGGCGCAGGGCAATACCTTCCATATCCATCAAGGTCGCTAAATCATAAGGGTGCTCACCGCCGACTACAAAACTTATGGTGCCTATGTTGTTATCCATATCGCCAAGGATACGTACCTCAGAGAATTGCCCCAATTGCTCACGTAAATAGGTAAACAGCTGCACCTCATGCTCTCGTAGCTGCGCTGTCTCAAGGCCATTTAGGTAGTCGATGGCGGCACTAAAACCCAGTACACCGGCGATATTTGGTGTGCCGGTTTCAAACTTGCTTGGCGGCGGGTTAAATTGCGTTTGTTCTATGCTTACCTTGGTCACCATCTCGCCCCCAGTTTGAAAGACATCCAGAGCTTCCAAGCACTGATAACGGCCATAAAGTGCACCAAGGCCGGTGGGGCCTAGACATTTATGGGCGGAAAACACAAAGAAGTCACAGTCCAGGGCTTTTACGTCCGGGCGCAAGTGCAGCAGGGATTGGGCGCCATCGACCAAGGTGAAGGCGTTATGTGCTTTAGCCGCTTTGATAAGTGTTTGCACAGGTTGAATATTACCTAATGCGTTGGAGGCATGGCTGATAGCCAAGACCTTGGGTTTTAATTCATTTATCAGCTCAAGCGCCAACTCGGTATTTATGATCCCTTCGCTGTCCACGGGGATAGCGCGCAAGCTAGCACCACTGCGTTTGGCTAATTGCTGCCAGGGCACTATGTTAGCGTGGTGTTCAAGCTCGCTTATTAAGATGACATCATTTTGGCTGATTAGAGGAGTCAGGCCATAGGCCACAAGGTTGATGGCCTCGGTTGCCCCCTTGGTCCAAACCAGCTCTTTGGCCTGGCAATTGATAAACTTTGCAGCCTTTTCGCGCGCCTCTTCGTAGCTTTTTGTAGCAAGTTGACTCAGCCTATGGGCGCCGCGATGTACATTTGCGTTGCCATTTTCATAAAAATCACAGATTGCATCTATCACGCACTGGGGTTTTTGACTGGTGGCGGCAGAATCGAGATAGACAACTCCCTGCTGTTGATGGTGAATAAGAGCGGGGAAGTCGCCACGAATGGCATCGATATCAAACATATTGGCTTTGAATAAGAAGGCGGCGCTAAAACAATGGCCGATATTGTAGAGAGTTACATACAAATGGCAAATAAAAAGGCCAGCATAAAGCTGGCCTATTACAAATATAATGCGGGATTATGGCCAATTGCTTAGCGATTATCCTGACTTACATAATCACGCATAGTTGACTTAGATTCTCGGCGTTTCTAATAGAATTTAGCCCTTAATTAAACTCCTAGCTAATGTGTTTGTCGGCCGGTTCAGTTAAGGGAATTAGGAGAATTAAGGAGCTCGCATACATCCAAGCATCAAAGCTAGGTGGACAGAGTGTAACACTTGATAGGATCGTCTGATCGTACTTCAAGTGCATGAAAAATAAATGAGTATTTTCGCCACTTCCTCAAAAGTGTAACATTTACCTCTATTTTATCCCAATTGCCATAATTTAAATATATAGAAATCAATAAGTTAGGTTCTGGCTTGCTTTATGCTTCTTTGGGTACTCAACCTCACTCGTTACACAGTGAGCCACATACTTGCTCGCTTTATAGCTGATTTTTAAGGCTAGTAAAAAGGTATTGCACGAGTGGGGTTTATGTCAACGATGTGAGAGGAGTGTACAAATGAAGATGCTAAATCTTAAACAAGGAGCTCTGTCCCTGTGTATTGGGGCGGTGATCTCCTTGTGTTCCCCACATGCGTATGCAGTGCATGATAACGGAATATTTGAGTTGGAGGGTAACGCGGTTCAAGACGCTATGGCCCCTCCTTATGATTGGGAGACCTTATACAATGGAGGTCTCAATAACGGTGGTAACGCCAATGCTTTCACCGGCATAGTCAATGATGAGCCCAATGCCAGTGGCGTGGATGACTCTATATTCACGGGGGGTCGTAAAGATATCCAGGATATAAGTGACTGGGGACACAAGTCGGGTAGCTCACCGGATAAGGATGAGATCACCAACGCCTATGCGGCGGCCTATAACAATGCGGCCGGCGATACCATTGTTTATTTTGGTGCCGACAGGATCTCAAATAAAGGTGATGCCTTTATGGGATTCTGGTTCTTTAAGAAACACATTGAAGCCAATCCAGATGGTTCGTTTATGGGTGAACATACCAATGGCGACGTTTTGGTACTCACCAACTTTCCACAGGCTAATAACGCCAGTCCCGAAATCAGAGTGGATGTCTGGGATGATACCTGTGGCAAGGCGGCAAACAATAACCCGTCAGTGGGTGAATGTGACGCCAAAAACCTAAGGCTATTGTATAAAGGCGCTGCTATTTGTGGTTCTGAAAGTGATGACCTAGTTTGTGCTATCACCAATGACGAGGGTGGTGCATATGACCCCACTAATTCGCCTTGGCCTTACCAGTCTAAAAACCACCCGGATCCAAATGTGTTTCCTTATGAGTCCATCTTTGAAGGAGGCATTAACCTAACCCAATTGGTCGGCGGTGATAATTGCTTTAGTAGTTTTATGGCCGAAACCCGCTCATCAAGTGAGTTTACCGCGACATTGAAAGACTGGGTGTTACGTGACTTCGAGCTTTGCAGCATAGATATCACCAAACAGTGTGGGCAAGGTCAAGTAAATGAAGCAGAAGATGGTTATGTCTATGAGTACAGTGGTGTGGTTACCAACGACGGTTCGGGCACCTTGTATAATGTGCTAGTTACAGACCTAGAAGCTGGTCAAACACATGCTCTTGGTACTTTAGCGAAAGGCGAAACTGCAAACTACAGTGGAACTTTTGAGAGTACCTCTCCAGAAGGGTTTATCAATATGGTAGAGGTGAGTGCATCGGCCACACCAGCTGGCGCATCCACAGTTACCGATACTGCGAGTAGCGAATGTGATCCTCCTAGCTTGTCAGGTGAGATTAGCGTATCGAAAGTATGTGAGTCCAACTTTGTTGAAACAAACGCAGGAGTCATAGCTAAGGTCAGTTTTTCTGGGCAAGTCTGTAATATTACTACAGAGGCTCAGCCACTAACCTTGGCCAATGTCTCTGTTACAGATGACAAAGGAGACGTATACGCGGATTCTGAGATGACTATCCCATTTGGTACGGTGGAATTAGAGCAGGATGAATGTAAGCCTTACTATGGTAGTTATATACCAACTGCCTTTGAAGAAAGTGGTCAAATTTTCAAAGATACAGTGCTCGCAACGGGCGAGTTAAAGGTTACAGGTGATCCCGTTCAAGATACTGCTTTTGCAACCTGTCCTATTTGTCCAGAGGGGGAATAGATAACTAGCAGGGATGTAAACTAAGGAGATAAATCGTTTCAATTTAAAAGCCTAGCGGTAAATTCGCCAGGCTTTTTTTCTCTTATTTATTTTTACCTCGGCCAGGCTTAGTGGCTCCCCCACCTGTATCGCCTTTTTGCAGTGCAATACTAACATTGGCCGTTGCGCTGGTGATGCCGTCACTAATGGTATAGCTGAAGCTATCGCTGTTTTTAAAGCGCTTACCAGGGGTGTAGCGTACGGTTCCATCCGATAATAATTCGACACTGCCTTTGCTGGCTCCGCTTACCGTTACTAGCCTAACCGTTTCAGGCTCTGACAGCGTATCGTTGGCCATAACGTCGACAATAACTGAGCTTAGGCTGGTGATTGCCACCTGGTCGTCATTGGCCTTTAGTACAGGTGTAATCGGCAATTCACCCGATGAACTGATAACAGTGTAAGCGACCTGTGTGCTTGCTACCTTGTCGCTATTGCTTGCATTAATTGTTAACGGATAGGTGTTGGCTGCGGCATCTACAGCCGAGGTGACACTTAGCGTAACGTCTACAGATTCACCTGGCGCAAGAGATACCTGCTCACTGTCGGCATACCAGCCCTGTGGCAAGAGCGCTCGCACGTCAATAGTGGAAGTGCCACAGCTATTTGAATCTCGATTGGTTACACTCACCTTGTAGCTAACTTGAGCTCCGGCACTGACTTCAGTGGAGGAAAGTGGCGTAGCAGATAGGCTAGGTGTCTGCGCCGCACAGCTTGTTTGACCAAAGGTGACGCTCACCTCGGCCTTTCCATCTTGTGCGCTTATCAAACTAATGGTTGCGCCAGATTCTGGATCTGTAAAGGTGCCTCCGACGGGAAGGGCCGGATCTCCCCAGTCTTTATAGCCCGTTTGTTGCTCATAATAAGAATTGGGCTTCATATGCAGTAGCTGACTACTGTACGCGTCTCCCTCGGTTGCCTGGCGCACGACAATACCGGCAGTAACATCATCGCGAAAAAAGCTGTAAGAGCGGTCAGCGAGAAAATCATCGTGGGCGATTGCTTGGCGATACTCGACATATAACCAACGCTGTTTGCCGTTGGCATCGGGGCCACGGGGAATTTTAATAGCAATTGGTTGGCCATCGTTTTCTTCATAGGCGCCGAGGGAGTAGGTACCTGTGCGCTCGGCCACACTAATTTCCGGTGCAACAGAGGAAGTCATCCAACCTAAACGCTCCTTTTGGAAGGTACTAAAGTAGCCCATATCATCATTACCCATGGTGTCATAACTATCGCCATAAGAAATTGTACGACAACTGCCGCCAAGTACTCCATCGGTGCAGTTCAAAGCATTTGCATGGCGCAGCCCTAGGTTATGTCCCAGCTCATGGGCTAATACTCTAGGTTCTCTGGCACCATTTATGATTACTCTCGAAGGTAAACTGGACGTGGTTGCAGAGCCCTCAGTAGCACAGCCATCGCCGGTGGTGAGATAGACAAAGCGCGTATAGCCTGAGAGGTCGATACCTTTAGCCTGAGCTTGTTTTTTGGCTTCCTCTTCGAGGATGTAAGAGGTATTACAATCCTGATTAGACAAGGGCACGGTAACCAGGCCTCCTACCTCGCCAGTAAACCAAAGCTGTCCGTATGAATTCGCCTTGTAGTAATCATTGATGGTACCGAACATCAGTTCACGGGCTTCTGCGCTGGTCATAGGCTGCTCCGCGGGGTTTTCCTGGAAGTTAACCATAAGGACCAGGGTTTTTTGCTCACCGGTTGTAGAAGCCAGGGAAGAGGCCGAGTAAGCAACACCGGATAGAGCCATTACGCTTGGGAGAAGATATTTGGCAATGGTTTTGCCCCCATCGTTAAGAGCTGGGAGAAATGCTGTTAGCTTATTGGAAGATTGTTTCATGTTTACCTACATCAAAATAGCTCAGCGATACAGCGCAACAAAGCGAATAAAGTGTTCGTGCATGAAAACGGGAAGAGGGAGATGACATATCATCGCCTCGGCAACTCCGCTGCCTTAGACAATGTCCTTAGGCCGGTCGTTTTGCGTATCAAGGTTTCCCTTAATTTGCCTTTTTCTAGCTAACAATATCTGTATGCTTGAGCGTAAAATTAGTAAAAACGGCTTTTAAGCTCATATCAGTAAGGAAGTGCCTGTTGTTTACATTCCATACGATTCGTGGAGGGATGGTATAAAAAATGATCAACTCAAGCAAGTAATCTAAGGGAGAATTTTTAATGTTTTTTCATTAGATTTTTGAAGGCTGAAAAAACGTTTTGAAACTCAATTAGATGCTGAAAAGATAGGCAGGAAATTAGATCAAGATATAGAGTTTAGATAGGCACGAAATAAATTTATATATTTACAAGAACATTCAGTAAGGCTTCATTTTCACCATGAACCAAACGGGGTGATAATTAGTTTTTGGTTCTATAACATATTGATTTTAAAGATTTTAAAGATAGGAATTTTGTTTTTTCAGCTTTCGTTCATTTTACTTTGCAAAAGCCCCAAAAAACAAAATCGGCTAAAGAGAATTCTTTAGCCGATTTCATCGTAGTTAAGTAGATGTTTACTACTTAGTGCCTACAGCAGGGCGCTTAACGCTTATCCTGGCTTACGTAGTCACGCATAGTTGCGCCTTTGTATAGCTGACGTGGGCGGCTGATCTTGTGACCAGGCTGAGATAGCATTTCATCCCAGTGTGAGATCCAACCTACGGTACGGGCCATGGCAAAGATAACGGTGAACATGCTGGTAGGAATACCGATAGCCTTAAGAATGATACCTGAGTAGAAGTCTACGTTCGGGTATAGCTTCTTCTCAACGAAGTATGGGTCTTCCAGAGCGATTTGCTCTAGGCGCATAGCTACGTCTAGTAGTGGATCTTCGATGTTAAGTTCTTTCAGTACTTCGTGACAGGTTTCACGCATTACCGTGGCACGTGGGTCGAAGTTCTTGTAAACACGGTGACCGAAGCCCATTAGACGGAACGGGTCGTTCTTATCTTTCGCTTTAGCAACGTATTCGTCGATACGGTCAACCGAACCGATTTCTTGTAGCATGGTCAAGCAAGCTTCGTTAGCACCGCCGTGAGCAGGGCCCCAAAGTGATGCGATACCGGCTGCGATACATGCATAAGGGTTAGCGCCTGAAGAGCCGGCGATACGTACTGTCGACGTTGACGCGTTTTGCTCGTGGTCGGCGTGAAGCATAAAGATACGGTCCATAGCTTTCGCTAGCACTGGGCTTACCTTGTATTCTTCCGAAGGCACAGAGAACATCATGTGTAGGAAGTTTTCTGCGTAGCTCAGATCGTTACGTGGGTAAACGAAAGGCTGACCAATAGTGTATTTGTAAGCCATGGCTGCGATTGTTGGCAGCTTGGCGACTAGGCGAATGGCGCTGCGTTTACGCTGAATTGGGTCGGCAATGTCTAGGTCCTGGTGATAGAAAGAAGACATAGCACCAACTACACCACACAGCATGGCCATTGGGTGTGCATCAACACGGAAACCCTGGAAGAAGGCTGCAACCTTCTCATGGACCATGGTGCTTAATGTGATTGAGTTTGAGAATTTTTCAAGTTGCTCTGCTGTTGGCAGTTCGCCGTTTAACAGTAGGTAGCATAGCTCGGTGTAGTTTGAGTTTTCGGCTAGTTGGTCGATAGGGTAGCCGCGGTGTAGTAGTACACCCTTGGCGCCATCGATGTAGGTGATAGATGAGTCACAAGAGCCAGTCGACATAAAGCCTGGGTCGTAAGTGAAGTAACCGTGAGAGCCCAAGGTACGAACGTCGATAACGTCTTGACCCGCTGTGCCTTCATAAATTGGAAGCTCGATAGGGTCGTGTCCATCAATATGAACTGTGGCTTTCTTATCTGCCATCTATTTATCTCCTAATAAGAATAACAAGCTGCTGCTGTTATGCGTGATACTAATGTTAAGCAAATTGCGCTCATTCTAACGTACAAGAGGGGTAGAAAGTCAATTTTAATGCATCTAGGTATAATAAATATTCCTCACAGATTAAATATTATACCAATGGCTAATTCGCAAACCTGCGAGACTAAACAAGAATTGTAATATCCTCTACAGACTTATATACTGTCTGAGGTTCAATACCGTAACGTCTTTGAGTAAACCGATTATGACAAATCAGTGGAAATTCGCTTTAAAGTCGAACACCTAAAGTGAATTTTTCGCATGTCTACGGTTTATTTCTGTGAGCGCATTTATGCAGTGATGCATAAATGGTTATAAAAACAATGTAGATGGCTCTATTTTTCAATGTGAGCAAGATGGGCAAGTAACTGTGAAAAAGCAAAGACCTGTAAATCTCGATCTAACGACCATCTCTATGCCAGCAACGGCCAAAGCATCAATTCTTCACCGCGTCACCGGTGTAGCAATGTTCTTTGCCTTGACCTTTGTGATTTGGGCATGGGCTGAGTCTCTATCTTCTCCGGAAGGATTTGAATTTGTCAAAAGCCTGTTAACCGGGTTTGTTGCCAAATTTATCGCCTGGGGTACCCTCACCGTTCTTTCGTATCACTTCATCGCAGGTGTACGCCACTTAGTCCAAGATTTGGGCCCGTGGAAAGAATTAGACTCAGGTAACGCGACGGCTAAAGCAGCCCTAGTGTTATGGGTAATTGTTGCTGTTTTAGCGGGAGTTTGGCTATGGTCTTAAATCAAGCATCTCTTAAGCGCAATGGCGTTCAGGATTTCGTATCTCTTCGTGCTACAGCGCTAGTTATCAGTGCTTACGCACTATTTATTATTGGTTATCTGCTTTGCACTCCAGCACTAACCTATGAAGCATGGTCAGGCCTATTCGGCAATCTAGCGATGAAAGTGTTCACCCTGGTGGCACTAATTTGCATCATGGTGCATACACGCATCGGCCTATGGCAGGTATTAACTGACTACGTAAAGAACGCTCAACTACGCGCGTTTCTTGGCTTCGTACTAAACCTTATGGCTCTTGCTTACGTAGTGATCGGCCTATTCGTACTATGGGGTGTTTAAGTGAAATATTCAGTTCGCGAATTTGATGCGGTAGTAATTGGTGCCGGCGGCGCGGGTATGCGTGCAGCACTAGCTATCACCGAATCGGGCAAGTCTTGTGCTCTTATTTCTAAAGTTTTCCCAACTCGTTCACACACAGTTTCTGCGCAAGGTGGTATCACAGTTGCGCTAGGTAACTCGCACGAGGATAACTGGGAATGGCACATGTACGATACCGTTAAAGGATCTGATTACATCGGTGACCAAGACGCTATCGAATACATGTGTAAAACTGGCCCGGAAGCTATTACCGAGCTTGAGAACATGGGTCTACCATTCTCACGTTTTGAAAATGGCCGTGTATATCAGCGTCCTTTCGGCGGTCAGTCTAAGAATTTTGGTGGTGAGCAAGCGGCTCGTACAGCGGCTGCTGCCGACCGTACAGGTCACGCACTGCTACACTGCCTATACCAACAGAACGTTAAAAACAAAACCAACGTTTATTCTGAGTGGTATGCGCTTGATCTAGTTAAAAACGACGACGGCGCCGTTGTTGGTTGTACTGCAATCGACATCGAAACCGGTGAAGTTGTTTACTTCAAATCGAAAGCCGTGGTTCTTGCAACCGGTGGTGCAGGTCGTATCTTCGCCTCTACTACAAACGCGCACATCAACACAGGTGACGGTGTTGGTATGGCAACACGTGCCGGCGTTGCGATGCAAGACATGGAAATGTGGCAGTTCCACCCAACCGGTATCGCCGGCGCGGGTGTACTAGTTACTGAAGGTTGTCGTGGTGAAGGTGGTTACCTTCTAAACAAAGACGGCGAGCGTTTCATGGAGCGTTATGCGCCAAACGCCAAAGACCTTGCTTCTCGTGACGTTGTTGCTCGTTCAATGATGACTGAGATCCGTGAAGGTCGTGGTTGTGAAGGTCCTTGGGGTCCTCACATCAAGCTGAAGCTAGACCACCTGGGTGAAGAAACCCTTAACCTACGTCTTCCTGGCGTATGTGACCTGGCGAAAACATTCGCTCACGTTGACCCTGCAAAAGAGCCAATTCCAGTAATCCCAACCTGTCACTACATGATGGGTGGTGTGCCTACAAACGTTAACGGTCAGGTTCTGAACGTAGACGGTCAAGGTAATGAGACACTGGTTGAAGGTCTATTCGCGGTAGGTGAGATTGCCTGTGTATCTGTACACGGTGCTAACCGTCTAGGCGGTAACTCACTACTTGACCTTGTGGTATTCGGCCGTGCCGCCGGTAACTTCCTAGGTACTTACCTGAATGATTACCAAGCACAGCGTGATGCTTCAACTGACAACATTGATGGTGCTCTTGCGCGCTTCAATCGTTGGGAAACATCTAAGCCTGGTCAAGGTGAAGACCCAGTTCAAATTAAGAAAGATCTACAGCAGTGTATGCAGCTTAACTTCTCGGTATTCCGTGAAGGCGATGCCATGGCAACGGGTCTTAAAGAACTTAAAGAAATCCGTGAGCGTCTACAGTTCGCCCGTCTTGATGATAAATCAAGTGACTTCAATACCCAGCGTATTGAGTGTCTAGAGCTAGACAACCTTATGGAAACCGCGTACTCAACGGCAGTTGCAGCTAACTTCCGTACCGAGAGTCGTGGTGCACACTCACGCTTCGACTTCCCAGAGCGTGATGATGACAACTGGCTATGTCACAGTATCTACAACCCTGAGACTGAGCAGATGTCAAAACGTGACGTTAACTACGCGCCTAAATTGCGTGAAGCGTTCCCACCTAAAGCTCGTACTTACTAGGAGAGATGACGATGGCAACTTTAGAATTATCTGTTTATCGTTACAATCCAGATGTGGATAACGCACCGCGCATGCAGGAATACACCCTAGAGGTGGAAGAAGGCCGCGATATGATGGTGCTTGATGCCTTGATTCTGTTAAAAGAACAAGACCCAAGCCTGGCATTCCGTCGTTCTTGCCGCGAAGGTGTATGTGGTTCTGACGGTGTTAACATGAACGGCAAAAACGGCCTTGCATGTATCACGCCTATTTCTGCGTTGCAGAAAAACGGCAAGGGTAAGGTGATCATTCGTCCACTTCCAGGTCTACCTGTAGTGCGCGACCTCGTTATTGATATGACTCAGTTCTATACCCAATACGAGAAAGTGAAGCCGTTCCTGATCAACGACACACCGGCAGCAGGCGAGCGTCTTCAGTCAATTGAAGAGCGTGATAAGCTTGATGGCCTATACGAGTGTATCTTGTGTGCCTGTTGTTCTACTTCTTGTCCGAGTTTCTGGTGGAACCCAGACAAATTTATTGGCCCTGCGGGCTTGCTACACGCATACCGCTTCCTAGCGGACAGCCGTGATACGGCAACCGAAGAACGCTTGGCCGATTTGGACGACGCATTTAGCGTATTCCGTTGTCACAATATCATGAACTGTGTCAACGTGTGCCCGAAAGGCTTGAATCCGACTAAAGCGATTGGTCAAATCAAATCAATGCTTCTTAATCGTTCTGTTTAAGGGCATAATAACGCAAAGAATGGCTAGACATCTGTCTGGCCATTCTTCGATCACTTACTCAATTATTGAGTAGGCTAGACAATGTAAATCTGCGCTAGATAAAAGGGCTTATAAATGCACGATGGTGTGATGAAGGCATGGCTAGAGTCTTCTCATCTATACGGCGGCAACGTTGCTTATGTTGAGGAGCTTTATGAAGCATATCTTGATGATGTGACTTCAGTGCCAGAAGAATGGCGTGTAGTGTTCGAACAACTTCCAAAAGTGGAAGGCGTGGATGTAGAAACCAAACATTCACAAGTTAGAGCCGAATTCGCCGAACTGGCAAAAAATAAACACCGAGAAGTAATTATTGCAGAAGGGGGTCAAGCTGACCCGAAACAGATCAAAGTTCTGCAACTTATCAATGCTTTTCGTTTCCGTGGTCATCAAAACGCGAACCTTGACCCCTTGGGTCTATGGCAGCGTGAGCGCGTACGCGATTTAGACTTAGAATTCCACGGCCTTTCCAAAGAAGATTTCGACACTGAGTTTTATGTAGGTTCATTCGCTGCCGGCGGTGAAATGATGAAACTGGGTGAACTTTATCAAGCACTTAAGACTACTTATTGTGGTTCTATTGGTGCTGAATACATGCACATCACATCGACCGAAGAAAAGCGTTGGTTACAACAGCGTTTAGAATCGGTGCAGGCTCGCCCGCAATTCGATAGCGCTACTAAAAAGCGTATTCTAAAAGGTCTGATTGCCGCCGATGGTCTAGAGAAGTACCTGGGTGCTAAATTCCCAGGCGCCAAGCGTTTCTCACTGGAAGGTGGTGACGCCCTAGTACCTATGTTGAAAGAGCTTATTCACCGTGCAGGTGAAAGCGGTCAACAGGAAGCGGTTATTGGTATGGCCCACCGTGGTCGTCTAAACGTGCTTGTTAACGTACTGGGTAAAAACCCATCGGCGCTGTTCGATGAGTTCGCCGGTAAGCACAATGACACGCTAGGCTCGGGTGACGTGAAATACCACATGGGTTACTCGTCTGATTTCGCAACCGCTGGCGGCAGTGTCCATATGGCACTTGCATTTAACCCGTCGCACTTGGAAATCGTAAACCCGGTAGTTATGGGCTCGGTGCGTGCTCGTCTAGACCGTCTTGGTTGCGAAAGCGGCTCTAAAGCGCTGCCTATCACCATTCACGGTGACTCGGCGATCGCCGGTCAGGGCGTGGTGCAAGAAACCTTCAATATGTCGCAAACCAATGCCTTTAAGGTAGGTGGTAGCGTACGTATCGTTGTCAACAACCAAGTTGGCTTTACAACCTCGAACCAAGATGATGTACGTTCTACAGATTACTGTACCGACATCGCTAAAATGGTTCAGGCACCGATTTTCCACGTCAACTCGGACGACCCAGAAGCAGTTGCCATGGTTACCCAAATCGCTCTTGATTTCCGTAATCAGTTTAAGCGCGATGTGGTTATCGACCTGGTATGTTACCGTCGTCACGGTCACAACGAAGCTGACGAGCCAAATGCAACTCAGCCTTTGATGTATCAAAAGATCAAGAAGCACGCGGTTCCTCGTGAAATCTATGCGCAGCAGTTGATTTCTGAAGGCCTGTTCACTGAGGCAGAAATCAAGAACCTGGTCGATACCTATCGCGGTGGTCTTGATGATGGTCACTGTGTGGTTGAAGAAATTGAGCCAGAGACCAAGCACTCTTCAGAGTGGTCTAAGTTCGTGGGTCACGATTGGGATACCCAATACGATGCCAGCGTATCTGTTGAAAAGCTTAAAGAGCTTGGTAACAAGGTAGCGTCTTACCCTGAAAACCACAAGGCTCAGTCTCGCGTTAAGAAAATTTACGACGACCGTAAAGCCATGGCCGCCGGTGACAAGTTACTGGACTGGGGTATGGCGGAAACGCTTGCTTACGCAACCATGGTTGAAGAGGGCACGGACATCCGCCTAACGGGTCAGGATTCAGGTCGTGGTACCTTCTTCCACCGTCATGCGGTTGTACACAACCAAGCTGACGCTTCTACTTACTTGCCGCTACAGCATATCAGCGAAGCGCAAGGTAAGTTTGAAGTATACGACTCGGTGCTTTCTGAAGAAGCGGTACTGGCATTCGAATACGGTTATGCCACGGCAGAGCCAACGTCACTGGTTATGTGGGAAGCGCAATTCGGCGACTTCGCCAACGGTGCTCAGGTTGTATTCGACCAATTCCTAAGTTCGGGTGAGCAGAAGTGGGGCCGTCTTTGTGGTCTAACTTGTTTGCTACCACATGGCTATGAAGGTCAGGGCCCAGAGCACAGCTCGGCACGTCTTGAGCGTTTCCTTCAGCTGTGTGCCGACCACAATATGCAGGTATGTGTGCCTTCGACTCCAGCACAGGTTTACGCCATGCTACGTCGTCAGGCGGTACGTCCTCTTCGTCGTCCGCTTATCGTAATGACGCCGAAATCATTACTACGTCACCCGCTTGCGGTATCGTCTCTGGAAGAACTTTCTGCAGGCGTATTCCACAACATGATCGACGAGATCGATGATATCGATGCGAAGAAAGTTGAGCGTGTGGTTTTCTGTAGCGGTAAGGTTTACTACGAACTACTGCAAGAGCGTCGTAAGCTGGAAATCGACAATATTGCTATTGTGCGCGTTGAGCAATTATACCCATTCCCGCATCAGGAAATGGCGAACATTGTTGAGCGTTACAGCCATGTGAAAGACTTTGTATGGTGTCAGGAAGAGCCGCAAAACCAAGGCGCTTGGTATTGCTCGCAGCATCACTTCTGGAATTCAATTCCACAGGGTGCCAACCTAACATACGCAGGTCGTAAAGCCTCTGCAGCACCTGCATGTGGTTATATGGCCGTACATACTAAAGAACAACAAGCGTTAGTCGCTGACGCGCTTACCATTAAAAAATAAGGGATAAGAGATGACCACAGAAATCAAGGTTCCTGTTCTTCCTGAGTCAGTTGCTGACGCTTCGGTCGCAACGTGGCACGTGAGTGTTGGCGACAAAGTAAGTCGCGATCAAAACCTGGTTGACATCGAAACCGACAAGGTTGTTTTAGAAGTTGTTGCACCTGCTGATGGTGTGATCACTGAAATCAAAGAACAAGAAGGCGCAACAGTGCTGGCCGAGCAGGTAATTGCCATTATCGGTGAAGCTGATGCCGCTGACGCTGGTGCTGCACCAGCTCCATCTGAAGACAAAGCCGCTCCAGTTGCTGCTGGCGCACAAGAAGGTAAAGAAGTGGATATTAAAGTTCCTGTACTTCCAGAATCTGTTGCTGATGCAACAATCGCAACATGGCACGTACAACCTGGTGAAGCGGTAAGCCGCGACCAAAACCTGGTTGATATCGAAACTGACAAAGTTGTTCTTGAGGTGGTAGCACCTGAAGATGGCGTAATGGGTGAGCACATCCATGGTGAAGGCGACACAGTACTTGGTGAACAAGTAATTGGTAAGCTAATCGCTGGCGCCACAGCCGGTGCTGCACCAGCCGCCGCTCCTGCGGCTGAAGCGTCAAGTGACGACAGCGCTGCCGATGCGCTAACGCCTTCTGTACGCCGCCTAATTGCCGAGAAAGGCCTGGATGCTTCGCAAATCAAGGGTTCTGGCAAAAATGGTCGCGTAACTAAAGAAGACGTTGATGCCTTCATCAAGAGCGCGCCTGCTAAGCAAGAAAGCACAGCCGCTGCTGCGCCTGCTCCTGTTGGCAACCGTACGCAAAAACGTGTTCCTATGACACGTCTACGTAAGACCATTGCTAATCGTCTACTTGAAGCGAAGAACTCAACAGCCATGTTGACTACCTTCAACGAAGTAAACATGAAGCCAATCATGGATCTTCGTAAGCAATACCAAGAAGTATTCGAGAAGCGTCACGGTACCCGTCTAGGTTTCATGTCTTTCTACGTGAAAGCAGTTGTTGAAGCACTTAAGCGCTTCCCAGAAGTAAACGCGTCAATCGACGGCGATGATATTGTTTACCACAACTACTTCGACATCAGCATCGCGGTATCTACTCCGCGTGGTCTAGTGACTCCGGTTCTTCGTGACTGTGACAAGCTGTCTCTTGCTGAAATCGAAAAAGGCATCAAAGATCTAGCGATCAAAGGCCGCGATGGCAAACTAACTGTTGAAGATATGACAGGTGGTAACTTCACCATCACTAACGGTGGTGTATTCGGTTCACTGCTTTCTACGCCTATCATCAACTTGCCGCAGTCTTCAATCCTAGGCATGCACAAGATCCAAGACCGTCCTATGGCGGTTAACGGTAAGGTAGAGATCCTACCTATGATGTACCTAGCACTATCGTATGACCACCGTCAAATCGATGGTAAAGAGTCGGTAGGCTTCTTGGTAACCATCAAAGAGATGTTAGAAGATCCTACACGTCTTCTATTAGACGTATAAGCGTCAAAATTGCATATAAATTAAGCTGCGACCCTTGTCGCAGCTTTTTTTTGCCACCTTTAGTCGTACTAGGGTTTTCAAGCATTGCCATGAGAACTATACTAGGTGCGCAATTTGGGATGGTTGAATAAATTGCATATTTATTCAGCTCTTTTAGTACAAAAAATTGGATAAAGCATCATGAATTTGCATGAGTATCAGGCAAAACAACTTTTTGCCGAATATGGTTTACCAGTTTCTGAAGGCTACGCATGTGACACGCCTCAAGAAGCTGCTGAAGCTGCTGATAAAATCGGTGGTGACAAATGGGTTGTTAAATGTCAGGTTCACGCCGGTGGCCGCGGTAAAGCGGGCGGTGTAAAACTTGCTGACAGCAAACAAGAGATCAAAGATTTCGCTCAAAACTGGTTAGGTAAAAACCTAGTAACTTATCAAACTGACGAAAACGGTCAGCCAGTTGCTAAGATCCTTGTAGAAAGCTGCACAGACATTGCTAACGAACTCTACCTTGGTGCTGTTGTCGACCGCGCTTCACGTAAAGTTGTTTTCATGGCGTCAACTGAAGGCGGTGTTGAAATCGAACAAGTTGCAGAAGAAACGCCTGAACTAATTCACAAAGCTGAGATCGATCCTCTAGTTGGTCCTCAAGCTTACCAAGCTCGTGAACTAGGCTTCAAATTGGGTCTTAACCCAACACAAATGAAGCAATTCGTTAAGATCTTCATGGGTCTTGCGAACATGTTCAACGATTTCGATTTCGCTCTACTTGAAATCAACCCTCTAGTAATCACAGAAGAAGGTAACCTTCACTGTCTAGACGGTAAAATCGGTGTTGATGGTAACGCGTTGTACCGTCAGCCTAAAATCCGCGCTATGCACGATCCTTCGCAAGAAGACGAGCGTGAAGCTCACGCTGCACAGTGGGAACTTAACTATGTTGCACTAGACGGTAACGTAGGTTGTATGGTTAACGGTGCAGGCCTAGCAATGGGTACTATGGACATCGTAAACCTACACGGCGGTAAGCCAGCTAACTTCCTAGACGTTGGTGGCGGCGCGACTAAAGAGCGTGTAGCTGAAGCGTTTAAGATCATCCTTTCTGACGACAACGTTAAAGCTGTTCTAGTTAACATCTTCGGCGGTATTGTACGTTGTGACATGATCGCAGAAGGCATCATCGGTGCAGTTAAAGAAGTTGGCGTAAACGTTCCTGTAGTTGTACGTCTTGAAGGTACTAATGCTGAACTAGGTCGTGACGTTCTTGCGAACTCAGGTCTAGACATCATTGCTGCAGAATCTCTAACAGACGCTGCTGAAAAAGTTGTTGCTGCTGCGGAGGGCAAATAATGTCTGTACTAATTAATAAAGACACTAAAGTAATCTGCCAAGGTTTCACTGGTGGTCAGGGTACTTTCCACTCTGAGCAAGCACTTGAGTACGGCACGCAGATGGTAGGTGGTGTATCACCTGGTAAAGGCGGTCAAACTCACCTTGGTCTACCTGTGTTCAACACAGTACGTGACGCAGTAGAAGCAACTGGCGCAACTGCATCAGTAATCTACGTACCAGCACCTTTCTGTAAAGATGCAATCCTTGAAGCTATCGATGCTGGCATCGAGCTTATCGTTTGTATCACTGAAGGTATCCCAACGCTAGACATGGTTGACGTTAAAGTTAAGCTTGACCAAACTGGCGTTCGCATGATCGGTCCTAACTGCCCAGGTGTTATCACCCCGGGTGAAACTAAGATCGGTATCATGCCTGGTCACATCCACAAGCCTGGTAAAGTAGGTATCGTATCTCGTTCTGGTACTCTTACTTACGAAGCGGTTAAGCAAACTACTGACGCTGGCTTCGGTCAGTCTACCTGTGTAGGTATCGGTGGTGACCCAATTCCTGGTACTAACTTCATCGACGTACTAGAGATGTTCGAGAAAGATCCGCAAACTGAAGCTATCGTAATGATCGGTGAGATCGGCGGTACAGCTGAAGAAGAAGCGGCAGCGTACATCAAAGAAAACGTCACTAAGCCTGTAGTATCTTACATCGCTGGTGTTACTGCTCCTCCGGGTAAGCGTATGGGCCACGCTGGTGCCATCATCGCCGGTGGTAAAGGTACTGCTGACGAGAAGTTCGCAGCCCTTGAAGCAGCTGGCGTACAAACTGTACGTTCACTTGCTGATATCGGTAAAGCGCTTAAAGAGAAAACCGGTTGGTAATCTCGCATAACGCTTAAGAAAAACCCGCCTTCTGGCGGGTTTTTTGTCGGTCGATTTGTAGGTCGGCCTTCAGGCCGACAAAATGAGAATATGTGTTTTTTTTCGGGATAAAATCCCGACCTACAGGTGGCAGCGCTTCATTTCTTCTATCAATGCCTGCGCCAGCGGCGAGGCTGAGTTATTTTTAGAAGTGATCAAAACTACCGGTATGGTGTAGCGATACACTTCGGGCTCGATGGCTTTAAACCCCCCCTTATCAACCCAATGCCGGGCATAATGCTCGGGCAGATAGCCGATAAACTTCCCGGATAAAATTAAATGGGCGATGCCTTCATCATGGTAGGCGATGGCACTGTTTTGATAATTTAAACCATCGTTGCGGCTTTCCCGGTCACGCATATAGTTACTGGTGATCACTTCCGCATCGGCTAGCAGATCACTCACGGCGGAGGGTTCACAGTCGAACAGGGGATGGCCCGCCGCACAATACAAGTAGTTGGTTTCATCATGAAGCGGGTAATAATCAAGGCCCCTTAAATGATGGCGACTGACGCCTATGCCCACCAGCGCCCGGCCATTGACTACAGAGGTTTCAACTTCCCGCGCCTCACACACATTGATATCGAACTGAACGTTGCTGCCTCGCTCCTTAAGCTCGGCAATAACATGTGCAACGGCGCAACGGGGGTCGCTGACCAGGGTATCTATGATCGCCAGACTAACCCGACCGGATAATTCATTTTTTGAGGTCGCGACCGTGCTGGCAAAGGCCTCGCATTGCTGTAACAGCTCCAAAGAGGCCTGATAGGTGATGCGCCCGGGCTCGGTAAGCTCGAAACCGCTGCGCCCGCGTTTACAGAGTTTAATGCCCAGGCGTACCTCTAAGTCCGATAAATGTGAACTTATGGTGGAGCGGCCTATGCTCAGGCGCGATTCCGCCGCCGCCAATCCGCCACACTCAACTATGGCCACAAAGATACGCAGTAAGCGTAGGTCTACATCATGGACTTGCACTTGATCCCCTTAATTCGAGATGGATGTTTAATTAGATAAGTTTAGTTCGATAAAACCGGAATGAATTACGAATATTATGTATTTATAAAACATCTCTGGCAAGTTAGCATGGTTTAATTAAGCAAGTATTGCTTCGTACAGACAACAAGTTAGGAGAATAAGATGACGTTTAGATATGGTGTAGACCAGCTAAATCTTGATATTGTTAACGGCATCAATGATGGCAGCATTAAAGCCGAGCTTTGCCAGGAAGCCTTAGATAAAATTAATAAAAGCCGTCAGAATGTCGACGTGATGGCCGCTTCAGATAAGGCCGTTTACGGTATCAACACTGGCTTTGGCCCTTTGTGCGATACGCAAATCTCACCAGAAGAAACCCATCTTTTACAAAAGAACCTTTTGATCACTCATGCCGTAGGTGTGGGTGAGCCTATCGCTAAATCAATTTCTAAATTGATGCTGATCACTAAGGTGCACGCCCTAAGCCAAGGCTTCTCGGGTATTCGCCTGGAAGTGGTAGAGCGTATGTTGGCCTTCCTAGAGCTTGACCTTATTCCTGTGGTACCAGAGCAGGGCTCGGTCGGTGCATCGGGTGATCTGGCACCGCTTTCACACTTATTCCTGCCACTTATTGGCGAAGGTGAGTTCTGGCAAGATGGCAAACCCGTAGCTGCGGCCCATTTACTTGAAGCCAATGGCCTAGCGCCGCTTGAGCTGCACGCCAAAGAAGGTCTGGCTCTTATCAATGGTACCCAGTTTATTCTGTCACACGGTATCACGGCGCTGACCAAGATGCGTTACCTGCTTGATCTAGCCGATTTAGCCGGTGCCATGAGCATCGAAGGCATGCAGGGCAGTGGCTCACCCTTTAGAGAAGAGCTGCATGCAACTCGTCCGTTTGAAGGCAACATCGAAGTCGCTAAGCGTATGCGTATGTTCTTCAACGGCTCACAAAACATGGCTGCACACACTGACTGCGATCGCGTACAAGACCCTTACTCGCTGCGTTGTATCCCACAGGTACACGGCGCATCACGTAACGCCTTTAACCACCTTAAAGAGCTGGTAGAAATCGAGATGAACTCGGTGACCGATAACCCAATCGTGATCAGTGCAGAAGAAGCGATTTCTGGCGGCAGCTTCCACGGTCAGCCTCTGGCCATGGTATTGGATTATGCGTCGATTGCTGCTGCCGAGCTTGGCAATATCTCCGACCGCCGTTGTTACCTAATGCTTGAAGGCCTGCACGGTCTGCCGCGTTTATTGACCACTTCAGGCGGCCTTAACTCGGGCATGATGATCCCGCAGTATGCCACTGCGGCCCTGGTAACAGAGAACAAATCACTGTGCTTCCCACCATCGGCGGACAGCGTACCTACCTCTATGGGTCAGGAAGATCACGTATCCATGGGCAGCATCTCAGGTCGAAAACTGAATCAAATCCTGGGCAACCTGGAAAAGATCTTTGCCATCGAGTTGATGTATGCGGCGCAGGCCATTGAATTCCGTCGTCCGAACAAGTGCTCCGACATCATCGAAGAAAACTTCGCCATTATTCGCGAGAAGGTAGCCAAGCTTGAAGAAGACCGTCTACTTAAGCCGGATATCGATGCCATGATCGCACTGGTAAAAGCACAAGCGTTTAGCGTGAACTAAGGAGGCCTTTTAGCTATGGAAACAACAATGAATTTTCAAGAACAAATCAAGCAAGGTATTCCCAGTGTTTTACCTGAGCCTAAACCATATCCGGCCGGTGTAAACCGCGCGCCAAAGCGTAAAGACATTCTTAGCCCAGAGGAAAAGCAACTGGCGGTACGTAACGCCTTGCGTTATTTCCCTAAAGAATGGCACCAGGAGCTTGCCGCTGAATTTGCTGAGGAACTGAAGCAATTTGGCCGTATTTACATGTACCGCTTTAAGCCTAACTATGACATGAAGGCGCGCTCGGTCTCTGACTACCCGGCGAAATGCGAGCAGGCTGCAGCGATTATGTTGATGGTTGATAACAACCTTGACCCAGCCGTTGCTCAGCACCCTGAGGAGCTGATCACTTACGGTGGTAACGGTGCGGTATTCCAAAACTGGGCGCAGTACTTGTTAACCATGAAGTACCTGAGCGAGATGGAAAAAGACCAAACCTTGCACATTTACTCGGGTCACCCAATGGGACTGTTTCCTTCATCAGAAGATGCACCGCGCGTGGTGGTGACTAACGGTATGATGATCCCGAACTACTCTAAGCCGGATGACTGGGAAAAGTTCAATGCTCTGGGTGTAACTCAGTACGGGCAAATGACCGCCGGTTCATTTATGTATATCGGTCCGCAGGGTATCGTACACGGCACCACCATTACGGTGATGAATGCCTTCCGTAAGGTACTTGAGAAAGGCCAAAGCCCACAAGGCAAGATCTTCCTGACCGCCGGTCTGGGCGGCATGAGTGGTGCGCAGCCAAAAGCCGGTAACATCGCCAACTGTATTACCGTGTGTGCCGAAGTGAACGCCAAGGCCGCTATTAAGCGCCACCAGCAGGGCTGGGTTGACGAGCTGATCGACAACATGGGTGCCTTGATCAAGCGTGTACGCGAGGCGCAAGCCAATGAAGAAGTGGTGTCTATCGCCTACGTGGGTAACATTGTAGATGTGTGGGAAAGCTTCTACGAGGAGGACATTTTTGTTCACCTGGGTTCAGACCAAACCTCACTGCACAACCCTTGGTCGGGCGGTTATTACCCGGTTGATATCTCGTTTGAAGAGTCAAACCGATTGATCCGTGAAGAGCCAGAAGTATTCAAGGTTAAGGTACAAGAGACCTTGAAGCGTCATGCCGATGCGGTAAACAAGCATACGGCCCGTGGCACTTATTTCTTTGACTATGGTAATGCCTTCTTACTTGAAGCTTCACGCGCCGGCGGCGATGTGATGGCAGAGAACGGCATCGACTTTAAATATCCTTCGTACGTGCAGGATATTCTTGGTCCTATGTGTTTTGACTATGGCTTTGGTCCATTCCGTTGGGTATGTGCTTCAGGCAAGCCAGAAGATCTGGATAAAACCGATGCCATCGCCGCAGAAGTACTGAACAAGATCATGGCCGAGTCGCCGGAAGAAATTCAGCAACAGATGCAGGACAACATCACCTGGATCAAAGACGCCAAGCAAAACAAGCTGGTTGTGGGTTCACAAGCGCGTATTCTTTATGCCGACGCCCAAGGTCGTATGGAAATCGCCAAAGCCTTTAACGATGCCATTAATCGCGGTGAAATTGGCCCGGTCGTACTGGGTCGTGACCACCATGACGTGAGCGGCACCGACTCACCGTTCCGTGAAACATCAAACATCTATGATGGCAGCCGTTTTACCGCGGATATGGCGATTCACAACGTGATCGGCGACAGTTTCCGTGGCGCAACCTGGGTCTCTATCCACAATGGTGGCGGTGTAGGTTGGGGCGAAGTGACCAATGGTGGTTTCGGTATGCTGCTTGATGGCAGCGAAGGTGCCGAGCGTCGCTTGAAATCCATGCTGTTGTTCGATGTAAACAATGGTATTGCGCGCCGTAGCTGGGCCCGTAACGAAGAAGCCAACTTCGCGATTAAACGTGAAATGGCCCGTACGCCTAAGCTTAAGGTAACCCTGGCAAACCTGGTTGATGACGAGATCCTCGATAACTTGTCATTCTAATTTGCCAAGCAAATTCAGTTAAAAAGGAAGCCTAAGTGCTTCCTTTTTTTATCCCTACTTGATGCTCTCCCAACCAGTCTAGGTAGGGGACTAAGTTGTCTGCAATGCGGTCTGCAATGCGTTTTGCCGATAGAGTTAACAACAGCGAACTGCTTGCTCAATGCCTATCTAGGCATATAAAAACGCCACTGCAAAAAACCGTGGCGTTTGTGTAATAGCAAGTATGTTAGATTCAGTTACAGCTGGTCGCTGCCATCGCTTTATCTTGCTTGGTATCGTGATTAACCTCAACGATATTAGCAAAACCGTCTGTACAGTTTTTAACGTTGGCATCAAAGCTAAAGGTCGCCGTACCACCGATTACGGACTCTACGCTTAAATCCGTGCCTACTGCAGGAGCGGTACCAGTGCCATTATACCAGTAGCTACTGCCTAGGGTGCCGTTGTTGTTTTCAGCCCCGACCGTCGCCGTACTCAGATCTCCCAGTTGCGCATAGGCGAACCAGATACCTTGAGTTGGGCCATTGAGAACCCAAATTTGGAAGCTATAGCGGTTGGCGGCATCGCCAAACTTAGGCACATTGTCCCATTCGTAGACTGTGTATTGGTCAGAGCCGGCACTGAGGACGGCAACGCGCCATTCGGCACCGTCACCATTGACACCCATATTCAGATCCATCCATAAGGGCGCTAACAGATTATTGGGCAAAGCATTGTTTGGCATGTTTGCATTGAGGGCAGGAGCCACCCGCATGCTGGCTGTACCTGCTTCCAAGGTACCGTTGACCGACCAGATCACCGAACTGTACTGCTCACCATTGTAGGTAAAGCTAGGTACATTCAAGGCTGTGCCACCATCATCGCAGTTGCTTGGGCAACCAAAGGCGCTAACGCCCAGGCTAGCCAAAGAAACATAGCCGAATGGGGCGGGCGAGGCATTAACGGCTAGCCCACTGGTATTGAGTGTGCCGCTCCAACTCGCATGATTACCCTCTATGGTAAATGGGGTCAGGGTGCTGCCACCATCTATCACAGCCGATTCCGAGCCCGGAACCACTTCGAGTTCCTCCGGAATATGGTCACTGAGGTTAATAACGTCTGTGTATGGGCCATTGTTTATCTGGATAACATAGTTAAGGGTGTCGCCTATCTGTGCCTGTGGTTGGCTTACGGTTTTACTTAGGACGCCGGCTGCTGTGGTATCTATGGCTTTTACGGCGATGGGCAGGTGTAGATCCGGGCCATCGCCATCTCGGTTAAGGTTGACCTGACCAAACTGCCAGCCGTTAGCAAAGCGAGTGTCTGCGGTGACTGTCACAGTGGCAGTTTCACCGGCCTTTACTTTGAGGTGAGCGGGACTTACCGAAAAAGAGGCGTCGCCATGACTTTGTGTCGTTAAGTCCATATGAACCGTGTTCGCGGTGACATTGGTAAAGGTGCGAGTCCAACTACAAGTGGCCAGACACTGGCTGTCTTGCATACTGGCGATATTTAAGGTTTTTGGGTCGCCTCCCGTATCCGGGTTGGCGGCAAAGAAGTTTAACGGTGATTCATCCAGTACCAGGTCGGCTTCGGCGGCACGAGATAAATCAATACGCCCGGCGCCCATATCAAAGGCGTCCGCCGGGGTTACACCATCTTCCTTGCGCACCATTGAATTGTCACTGGTCATCATCAATGCCGAGCGAATCATATAAGGGCTCCAGTCGGGACGCGCCGCCGATAAAATAGCCGCAGCCCCAGCATGGTGGGGGGAAGACATGGATGTGCCACTGAGGAACCCAAATTCTGCGGGGTCACTCGGATCATTGGTATTTACCGCAGCCAAGATGCTGACGCCAGGTGCTGTTATGTCAGGTTTTATTATATCAAGTCGATTATTTGGGCCGCGAGAGCTAAAGTCAGCCATGATATCTGCGCTTTGCGCATCATCTTGTGCGCTGAAGCCACTGATTGACGCGACCGGGTTAGTTACCGAGGCAACCCAAGCCTTGAGGGTATCGCCGTCACTGGCGCCAACATAATACCTGGAATAAAGTGAGCATCCGCGGAGACCGACTCACCCTGCGCAGCTAAATTAGCCAACACCAGGCCACCAGCACCACCGGCGGCAACATTGGCACCTTTAGCCACCCGGGCGATGGCGCCGCGGTCACAGATCACGATTTGACCGTCAAAGTGTCCAGCAGGGAAAGGCTCTAGACACTGAGCGGGCTGGGTGTCATTGCTGGAGCCATTATTGGTCGGGTAGTCACCCGCATAGACAATGGGTGCAGGGCCATAGCCAGAAGTGAATCCAACACTATGTATATCGGCGAGGCCGTCGGTATCCGAACTCATATCGATTAGGCTATTGGCCAGTACGCGGGTGTGTGTACTGGCGCCCGTAGTGCCTACCCAGGGCGCATTGTGGCCATTCGTTGATGCGCCGGGCCCGCCATTACCGGCAGAGGTAGCGACATAAATACCGGCGGCAGTGGCATTAAGAAAGCCCAGGGCAACGGAGTCATTGTAGGGATTGCTGCCACCAGAGATGGAGTAATTAAGCGAGTGAATCCCATTGGGTAAGTTGGAGGCATCAATTACAACTTGCTCTACAGCGGCCAATAGCGCAGAGCCTGGGCAGGTTTCGATACACACATCGTAGGCGATTATATTAGCCCTAGGTGCAACACCTGAGATAGCGCGCGTCATGCTTGTTGTCGGTGCGTATATTTCAGCACTCAGGTGATTTCCCGCTACCGTACTGGCGGTGTGTGAGCCGTGCCCGTCACTGTCCTCTGGCGATGGATAGTTAGCGTCAAAGGGGACGAACGACCAGGCGCCAATAAGCTTGTCGTTACAAAAACTGGCATCGGCAATATCGCAATAGCTGCCGGGAACATAGTTACCAGAGCCCAAAGGATTGATATGTTGATAGCCGTCAGAGGTTGTTGCTGCAAATGAAGGGTGATCCGCATTAATACCGGTATCAAGCACAGCCACCACTATGCCTTCGCCTTGAGAATGGGGCACATTGCTCGGTGAATTGCCCCAAATAACATCGGCATTAATCCACTGTGGTCCAGAATCGGTATTTAGGGTTTCATGGCGTTCCAGGGCAATGCTTTTAACACCCGGCATACTGGCCATGCGTTTAGCCTCGGCAGCGCTCATCTCCAGCGCCATGCCGTTAAACACCCATTGATAATCGTATTTGACGCGATTATTCATCTTGGTGCTGTCTAATAGCTGGCGTTGTTGCTCTTTTAAAAATTTTCTATAGGCCTGTGACGGCTTGCTTTGAGTATTGAGTTTCTTTGCCCCGGTAATTTTATTACTGGTTGGTGCTAGGCCCTTAACGCCACCCTCATAGGTGGCCACGGGTGCGGATTCAAGTTCAACGATATATATACGGCGCTCAGTATTAGTTTGAATTGCTTTTTGCTGTACGTTTAGCTGCGTATTTAATTTCGAGGGTTGATTTGGCGCCATAGTTAAGTCGTTGGCAAGGGTCGAAAAGCTTAGCGCGGAACTAATGGCAAGAGCAACTGCGCTGGTTGTTGTTGTGATCTGTCTGTTCATTGTCGAACCTATATTAATAAAGGGAAGAGTTTATGAGGGCAAAAAGATACGACCCAATTCCAATTGACCTTTAGTACCAGATTTAGGTTAGTTAAAGTTTACAAAACAGCAACAAATAAATTAGTAATTTAGTACTGCTTTTTTGCTTTTTTGAACGTCTTTATTTATGTCAGATGCAATTAAAAGTTCGCAATCAACAGCTTACCTATTGACCGCTAATGTAAAAAGAAGACTAGGGGGGGTGTTAAAGGCTGGCAGGAAAGGCCAGCCGCAAAGAGGCGATGATTAACCTTGATTAGGCTTTTTTAACAAACTTGGCGGTGATCATCATTTCGCCGACGCCATCAACCTTACAATCCAGTTCGTGGTCTTTGCTGTCTTTGATGCTGCGGATCTGCGCCTTGGTGCCTATTTTCATAATCATGGAGCTACCTTTGACCTTAAGGTCTTTAGCCAGCGTCACCTTGTCGCCGGCATTCAGTTCGGTGCCGTTGGCATCCTTGGCGGTGATAAGCTCTTCTTCGGCCAGTTGAGCCGGGTCCCACTCATAGCCACACTCGGGGCAAATAAGCTGATTTTGATCTTGGTACACATAGGGGGAATTACAATTTAAACAAGCTGGGTGGGCCATAATGCTCGGGCTCTTTAGTTTACTGTACGCCAATAATAAAACTTCTCAGCACAGGGATCGAGCGCGCAGTGAAAATAGGCGCTGAATTAAGGCCGCAGGAATAATTACATATCTAGCCGAAATCGAAAGCGCGAATCTTAACGGGAATGGGCGATCCCTATGAGTTAGGAGGTGCTTGTTTTGGCACGTTATGTAATGAAAAAAATGGCTCGTTTATGTGCCAATGAAATATAGGTATCTGATATGTATTAAAAAATAAATTGCATAGCGAGCCAATGAAGGCTCGAATAAGTGAAGGCTCGTTTTTTATGACTTTTTCTTGATTGCGTGTGAGAAAAACACCTGATAACTTGGTGTTATTATTAAATAAAATCTTTATTAGTGAGAGTTACCCTTGCTGTGGATAACTTCCTTAACCGGGAATTCGCACTAATAAGCTGTTATGCAGGGAGTGACCGGATGAGACTCGCAATTTTAGGTGTTTTCACTGCATGCCTAGCTTCATGTTCAGGGGATGATCATCTCCGTGGTGATGTCTCTCTTTCAGATGATGGGAAAACCTATTTCACCGTAATAGAAGATAATGGGGAGTATTGTTACCCAATCGAGCTTGATGGAAATGTATGGACTCATGAATTAGGTGAAATTATGGAGATAGCGCCAGGGGTTCACACTATTGAAGCTTGTGGCGAAATCCAGTTTGAAATACCTGAAGGGACGGTCTTCAAATTTGATTATTGGGGGCCGTAAATGCATAACAAGCAGCGGCAGACGGATCAAATTTCCGCTCGTTCCTCGCTCCAATTTGCCCGCTGCGCTGGGCGTTAGCAATCAGGATAAATAATGAGCATCAATATCAGAAATGCAGAAATTAGTGATGCGAAGTCAATCAGTGAATTGATTTTACCTTTAACAAACAAATATGTTTGCCCAACTTGTGATGCGACTGTACACAGTATTTTGCTTGATTCAATGTCAAAGGAAAATATCGAAAAATATCTGTCTACAAACTATGACTATGTTGTCGCTGTAACCGAGAATAATGAAGTGGTTGGTGTGGCGGGGGTTCGAGACAACTCACATTTGTATCATCTATTCGTAGACGATAATTTTCAAGGTAACGGACTTTCCCGAAAACTGTGGGAAACGATTAAAGAAAAAGCAATAAAAAACGGGAATAGCGGTGCCTTTACAGTCAACTCTGCGGTAAATGCGGAAAACGTATATTTGCGTTTTGGTTTTAAACGAACAGAAGGCATCAGAAATCAGCAAGGAATGGTTGATATTCCAATGGTATTAAAGTTTGATTGCTAACAAAGCGTTTAAGGCTGATTCCCAACGCTTGGCATTTTGGGTTTACTTTAAATTTAGTATTTACGTCACAATGGTTTCGGTAAGGTGGTCTGCGTTGCTCACCACTTAATGCGGCGTTATACGTTTTGGAGGATTTATGCGTTACATTCTGGTTTTAGTGTTTCTTTTGGTAATCAGTGGCAAAGTACTTGCCGATGAGTCAGTTACGATTTTTGTAAAGGAAACCAGCTATTCAATCAACAGCTCGGATGAAGAGCTGAACTCAGCAGAATTAGAAGGCAAGCTGAAACAACTAAGGTTTTCATTGGTAACGTTAGACATTGATTATTGTGCCGGCCCAGTTATGGTTGCTGAGGTTTATATAGCACTTGCAAATGCCAACCCCTCGGTTAAAGACGTTCACCTAAAAGCAAGTGGCAACCAGGAACAAAGCAAATGCAAAAACATATAACAAATTGCTAAATGTCGTTTCGGCCACAAAAAGCGTGGCCTTCACGGGATTGCCTACGCTGCGCTGCGGCAGCCAATTAGCGAAGCGTTATATGAATTTTGAGTATGATTGAAATCGTCATCGTAATAATCGTTGGTTTTATCTTATTAAAAGCGGTTCGTCATTCGCGAAAAGTTAATAAAGATTTCTCTCAGCTTGATAAACACCAAAAAGATGAGCTGGTTGGATTAGTCAATTCCAATCCAAAAAGATATTTTCTGGCAGGTGGTTCATTTACAAAATTGCCAAAGCCGCTGGCAATCATCGGAAATATTCTAGCTATATGTGTAATTTTGTTTTTTGTGGTCTTATTTGTCGCAGCACTTTCATAGTATTTTGGGTTTAAATTCATATAACAAGTCAATAATTATATGGACGCAAAACGCATGGCTTGCTCTCCTTCGTCGCCAATTACAGCCTGCTATTTGCGCTGTTTATTACGGCGTTAGCTCTATCAAGGAATGTTATTTATGTTCTATAGCAGGGAGTTTAATAAGGTATTGCTGATTATCTTAATTATAGTCAGTGTTTATATCGTTTTTTTCCGGTAATAATTACGGAACATTAGTTGCGTTATCTATAAACAGCTTGATTGCTCTTCTGTTCTATTCAATGACTATTGAACTCGAGGGTAAGGTATTGAGCTGGTATTTCGGGTTTGGCTTTTGGCGTAAAAAATTGGCTGTGGCAGACATTGTGGAAGCCTCGCTTTATCACAGTAAGTGGTATCAAGGTATAGGTATCAGAATGCTGAGTGATGGCTGGTTGTATAATGCATCGGTAGGAAGGGCGTTAAAGTTAAAGCTGCGTAATGGCAAATATGTTTATATTGGCTGCAAAAATGCTGAAGCTTTAAAACGAGCTTTGGACGCTCAAAACTAACAAGGTGTGCAAATGAATCAACATGCGGCGTGTTAGGCTGATGTTGCTTTTCTTTCAGATTTAGAGGTTTGTATTTTACTCAATGAGGCAAGAATTAAGAGCTAGAATAATTGAGATCTGTGATAAGAAAATCGCTTCGAAAGGTGACCAAGTTGGATTGTCCTTTTACGCATTTTTTAAGAATAAGAATGATAACCCTGAGGAGCTTATGGAAGCGGCAACTTGGTGGATACAAACGCATAAATTAGATCATTTCGTGAAAGCCAAGAAGATAAAAGAAATGATCAAAAATGGCTTGTAATCGGCACAGAAGATTTAAATTTTGGATGCGGTGGAATAATTGTTTGTTTTATTTATGCTTGAAAAATTTTAATCAAGCATTGTATGGTGTTTATTGTCAGTCTTCTATTTTAAGGAAAATTCGATGAAGTCTAAATTTGCAACCTGGGTTGGCATTGGTCTCTTTGTTATTTTAGTTTTTGTAGCAGGCCTATTTAGTGGGGCTGTAATGACATTTCAAATGAATGGTGCGTCATATACGAAAGAGCATGTGGATAATGGCCGTTTTTTCTTTATGCCTTAAAAAAACTTGAACAGGAAAAAGATACCGATGGCGCTATAAGTACGTTACGAAGTAACTTATTTGCAAAGGTTGCTATAGTTGGAATTCAACTTGAACTACCAACAAACAGCAGAGATAAGGAGCTTATAGAGTCTTTTTACCTTGAAGTTATTGATTATCTAAATGCACATGGCGGGCTTTATGATACTTACCAAGTTATTGAAAATGGTGAAACCATTGAGATGCAATCAGCATACTCAGTGCTTTTGCAAGAATTCGCCGAGAAACATAATAAGGCCATTCAATAACGAACAATCCTTCGCTTTATTTTACTTCGCTTAACATGTTAGCCAGTTATGACTTTTCTGCTTAGGGTAATACTGGGCAACATATTATGACTGCAAAATGTGAGTGGCTGGTTGTGAACCTGGGTGATGCGCTGTTATCACAACCGATATTAAGTGCATATCAATGTCGCCTAGCCCAGGTGTATAAAGACGCTGGAAGCCCGGAGACTTTGGTTGCAGTATTTAGACATGAATCTCAAGACCTCCACTGTCATATAAAGCTGTTTCTTACTGCTGAATTTCAGCGCTTAGCAAGGTTAGACTGTGCGCTAAGATGTGGGAAACCAAGCTTTGACGATACTAGCTTTTTGGCTGGTAATCCAAGTTATATGGCTAAAAGCTAATTTTGTCAGGGCGTTTAAATGTGATTCGCAACGCCCTGCATTTTCATCCATTCTTGATTTTTCATGTTTAGGGGGCAATGGTTTAGGTATAGCCTAAGCTAGGTGGCAAGCTTTGCTTGCCCTTTAAAAGAGCGTTTGGCCCCCATGACTCAATTTCAGCTTCCAGAACAAGTTTTAAAATTCGCCCGTAGAAACACTACCGGCGAGTCCGCTGGTGTGCTTGCTGTGCAGCTTACGCAAAAGGGGCGGATGAGATTGGGGCCGGAAAAGCCCTGGGCTCCGTTTCAGGCCACCCAAGTTATTTCGGCGAAAGCCGTGGAGTTCGAGTGGACGGCACGCGTAAAGCTCGCTCCATTTCTTTGGGTCAAAGTGTTAGATGCGTACCAGAGCCAGCGAGGTAATTTAGGGGTCAAGCTCTGGGGAGTTATTCCAGTAGCCAGTGCACAGGGCCCGAGCATAGATCAAGGTGAGATTCAGCGTTATCTGGCTGAGCTGCCATGGTGTCCCTATGCTTTTTTTGCAAATTCCACTTTGAACTTTAAAGAGTTAGAGGAAGATACAGTTCGTGTTTGGTTTGCTAATGAACAGACCTATGTTGATCTGATCTTCGATGCTCACGGCGATATCATGTGTTCGCGCAGTGAGACGCGTGTGCGAGAGGGTGTCGGACGCCAACCTTGGGTCGGGGTATTTGAAGAGTATCTAGAAATCGCAGGTATGCGGCTCCCACTAAGAGCAACTGTTCGATGGGACACGCCCGACGGGCCATTTGAATATTGGCAGGGGGAAATCGTCTCTATCAAGGTGTTTAGAGTTTCAGGGGAAGATCAGCAAGAGGTGCACAAAGGCTAGGGAAGAATCCAGCCTCAGAAGTTTACTTGCTGGCCATTGTTACAGCCGCCAAACCAGCTATAGTCGCAAACAGAATGGGTATTTAATAGGCGCTTTGGCTAAGACGCAGTGTTGCACATGATACAGGCATGCCCTTGATGAACCCCGGCGTTCATGAGTTTTCAGTCGGCCAGAATGTAATGTCCCGGTCTGAAGTTGATGAAGTAATATCGCAAGCTGAGTAGGCTGGTGCCAATATTGTAAAAGCAGCTACCGAGCCTTTCTTGGGTGGTTACGCTGGCTATTTTCAGGTTCTCGATGGTCATGTGTGCTAGGTAGTCCGGAATCTGCAGCTACTTTTAGAGCGAGATAAGTGACCCATAAAAAAGCCCCTGCACAGGCAGGGGCTTAGTTTTTTTAAGATTAAACTCAGAGCTTAATCCAGGTAAGTTACTTCACCTAGGTTCAAGCTTTCGATTTGCTCTTTGATCTTGGCGACATCACCGACGATCACCCAGGTCAGTTGCTCAGGTTTAATTACCTTCTTCGCCTCGGCGGCCAGGGTGTTTGTATCTGGCTTGCGAACCAGCTCGGCGTAATTTTCCAGATAGTTTACGTCACGGTCTTTGCTGTAGGCATCCGCTAGCGAGTTAAGTAGCGACCACTTCTTCTCATAACGACCAGGTAGTTTAGCGGTTTTATTCGATACCACCTTGGCCAGCTCTTCATCGGTTGCCGGTTTATTGCCAATATAAGCGTTAAGCTCTTTCAAGATCTCTTTAATTGACTCTTTGGTTTTATCGGTTTGTACCGGGGCGTAAACGAAGAAGGGGCTTTGCGCCTTGGTATCCATTAAAATGGTACGCGCGCCATACGACCAACCCTTATCTTCACGCAGGTTCATATTCATGCGCGAGGTGAAGCTGCCGCCTATGATGGTGTTCATCATATCCAGGGTTACTTCATCCTGAGCGCTTAATGATTGGCTGTTTGGACCCAATAGGCCAGAGATGATCAAGGACTGCGGCGACTCAGGCTTGTTCAATACGAAGACCCGTGCTTTTTCAGGAATGGCCACATCGGCGATATCAAGTTTCGGTGCCGCTGTTTGTGGTTTTTCCCAGCTTGCCAAAGCCGTTTCCAAGGATGTTTGTAGCTCGGCCTGATCGATATCACCAACCACTACTAAACGGCCCAGATCCGGACGTAACCAGGTCGAAGTAAAGGCTAATAAGTCATCACGACTGATTTGCGCTACCGATTGCTCCGTGCCTGAGCCGGTTAGCGGCTTACCGTAAGGGTGGTTTTCGCCGTATAGCAGCGGCGGTAAAACGCGCAGGGCATTGGAGCTTGGGCTTGCTTTTTCCTGCTTAATACCTTGAAGCAGCAGCTTACGCACACGCTCTATATCGCTGTCAGCGAAGCGTGGCTTTTGCAGTACATCGGCAAACAGTGCCAGGCTTGGCTGCCAGTTGGTGGTCATGGCCGACATCATCACTGAGGTTTTATCCAATCCGGCATTGGCCGAGATAGACGCACCTAAAGATTCGAGCTCGGCGGCCAGTTGCAGTGCATCGCGCGAGCCTGCGCCTTCATCAAGCATGTTGGCGGCAAAGTTGGCAACGCCAGGCTTATCGTTGGCGTCGGTTGCGGTACCGCCGGCAAAGTCTAAACGTATGTTGATAACCGGGGTGTCGCTGCGTTTAGCCAGTACCACTTCTAAGCCATTGTTTAGGGTAAAGGTGTCAACGCTTGGCAAATCAAGGGCAGGGACGTCGCCGGCGCTTGGTACACCTGTGCTGCGATCCACACCTTGCTCGCTGGCGCTCAGCTCGGCAAAGGGGTGAACGGTCAACACAAAGTCACCGCTGCTTAACCATTTGCTTGCCACCATTTGGATATCGCTCGGTGTTGCATTGGCGGTAATGGCAAAGGCCTCTTTATAATAGGTAGGGTCGTTATGGTAAACGGCGCCGGACGCTAATACATCTGACTTACCGCCAAAGCCACCCACGCCTTCCACATTCTTTACCCAGCCAGCGGCATTGGCAAATTTAATGCGGCTTAGCTCTGCGGCCGTTGGACCTTCGGCGATAATACGGGCTACCTCTTCATCGATGATCTGTTCAATCTTATCGATATTGGCTTTATCCAGGGCATCGGCGCCTATCATTAACTGACCGGCAAGGGTACGTTGATAGTTAAAAGCAAATACGCTTGAAGCCAGTTGTTCCTTATACACCAGGCGCTGGTAAAGGCGTGAGTTCTTGCCACCGGCGAGCACATCGCTCAGTAACGACAAGTATTCGCCTTCCACACTGCCTTTTTCCGCCGTGTTCCAAACCTTGAGGATACGCGATGCCGGCACGCGGTCTTGCATTACTAAACGGGTTTGCTCGTCACGCTTGGCGATCCATTTTTCTAGCTTGGCAACAGGTTTACCCGGCTTAATATCGCCAAAGTACTTAGCAACTTTTTCTTTGGCCGTGTCAACATCTATATCACCGGCAAGCACAAGTACCGCGTTATTCGGGCCGTAGTAGTCTTTAAACCACTGGTGTACGTCGTCTAGTGACGCCGCGTTCAAGTCTTCCATGGAGCCGATCACAGACCAGGAATAAGGGTGACCTTGAGGGAAGGTGTTGCTCCAGATATTGTCCCACATGCTGCCGTAAGGCTGGCTTTCACCTTGGCGCTTTTCGTTTTGTACTACGCCGCGTTGCTCATCGAGTTTTTCTTGGGTAATGGCACCAAGCAGATGACCCATACGCTCAGATTCCATCCACAGTGCCATATCGATTGCTGGGGTAGGCACGTTTTGGAAGTAGTTGGTTCTGTCTGAGTTTGTAGTACCGTTTTGCTCTGTGGCACCGGCACGCTCAAAGGGACCGAAATATTCGTCGTCGTAGTTCTCTGTGCCATTAAACATCAGGTGTTCAAACAAATGGGCGAAACCCGTTTTGCCAACATTTTCATTTTTAGCACCCACGTCATACCAAACATTGACCGCAACGATAGGAGCCTTGCGGTCTGTGTGGACGATAACCTTAAGGCCGTTATCCAGGGTAAATGAATCATATTTGATATCAACGAAAGGCAGGTTAGCGGCATTTTGTGCAACTTGTTGCTTTGCCGAGGTTTGCGTATCGCTGGTGGCCGAGCAGCCGCTAAGGGAAATCATCACTGCCACGCTAAGGGCACTGAGGGTCATCTTATTCATGGAGATCCTTATTAAAATTGTTGGTGTCCTATTTATACCAATTCACTTAAATAGCTAATTATTCTAACGGGCTAAATATCATGATTTACCCAGCGCTATATATGATCACATACATAACAGAATTGGTATTATCCACCGCTAATCTACCACTATATTCGGAACGGTTAAATTGAACGCGATAATCTGCCGTAAAAAATATGTAAGTAAATGTTTAATGGCTGAATTATGCGTAATAGTGGCGAAAAAAAACCCCTCAAAAGAGGGGTTTTGGGTAACACAGTGCCAACTAGCACTGGGAATGAGGACGGTACATTTACGGGTATGCTGTGGGAGGGCTCCCAAGCTATCCGTTAGTCAAAGCTCATTTCTGGTACATCGCCTTCGACGATGAGTTTACCCGCTGTTTTACTGATGATTTCATCAACACTAACACCCGGGGCGCGCTCTAGCAAATGGAAAGCGCCGTCTTTGACTTCTAACACGGCCAAGTCTGTTACTATTTTCTTCACACAATTCACGCCGGTAAGAGGCAGTGAGCATTCTTCTAGTAACTTAGAATCGCCGTGTTTACTGGCATGGGTCATGGTAACGATAATGTTCTTCGCGCCGGCAACCAAGTCCATTGCGCCACCCATGCCTTTAATTAACTTCTTCGGGATCATCCACGAGGCAATATTGCCGTGCTGATCAACTTCAAATGCACCTAAGACGGTCAAGTCTACATGACCACCACGGATCATGGCAAAGCTATCGGCACTATTAAAAATTGCTGCACCCTTAGCTGCTGTAACGGTTTCTTTACCCGCATTGATCATGTCTGCATCAAGCTCGTCTTCGGTAGGGTAAGGACCCATACCCAGCAGGCCGTTTTCCGACTGCAGCATGACTTCAATGCCTTCTGGTACATAGTTGGCAACCAGAGTAGGGATACCGATACCCAGGTTCACGTAATAGCCGTCAGCCAATTCTTTGGCAACACGTTGAGCAATTTGTTCACGGTTTAATGACATTTTAATCTCCTTAGGCTTTACGTGTGGTAACGCGTTCAATGCGTTTTTCAAAGTTGCCCTTGATAACGCGGTTTACATAAATGCCCGGGGTGTGAATTTGGCTTGGCTCTAATTCACCCGGCTCAACGATTTCTTCTACCTCGGCCACGGTGATCTTACCGGCAGTGGCGGCCATAGGGTTGAAGTTCATCGCTGTGTGGCGAAATACCAGGTTACCGTAACGGTCTGCTTTCCACGCTTTCACAATGGCAAATTCACCGGTAACAGACTCTTCAAGAATATAGGGACGACCGTCAAATTCTTTTACTTCTTTACCTTCGGCAACTGGCGTACCGTAGCCAGTGGCGGTGTAAAATGCTGGGATACCAGCGCCGCCGGCGCGCATTTTCTCTGCCAGTGTGCCCTGAGGCGTAAGCTCTACTTCCAGCTCGCCGTCAAGCAACTGCTTTTCAAATAACGCGTTTTCACCCACATAAGAGGCGATGACCTTCTTGATTTGTTTATCTTGAAGCAGCACACCTAAACCGAAATCATCAACACCACAGTTGTTTGAAACCACGGTAAGATCTGTGGTGCCCATGCGCTTAATCTCGGCAATTAGGCCTTCGGGGATGCCGCACAGCCCAAAACCACCGGCAATAATGGTATCGCCGTCTTTTAGTCCTGCCATGGCGTCGGCATAACTTGTTACTACTTTATCGAATCCGGACATGTCTAAGCACTCCTAGGTTTATTGTTCTTGGTCACAATCGGCAAGTATGGCGTTGGCCACCTTGCTCTGTGGATGCTTGTTTAGCGCCTTACAAATGGTCGCGCCTGCTTGGGCCAGTGTTTTTAAATCAATTCCTGTGTCTATGCCAAGCTTTTGCAGTAGATAGACCACATCTTCGGTGGCAACATTTCCTGACGCACCCTTGGCATAAGGGCAGCCACCAAGGCCTGCAACCGCACTGTCTACCGTGCTAATGCCCATTTTTAAGGCGGCATAGATGTTACTGATGGCCTGGCCATAGGTATCGTGGAAATGCACCGCCAACTGGCTGGCATCCAGGTGTTTAAGCAGCAGGTCAAGCAATTGCTCCACCTCATTGGCCGTACCCACGCCTATGGTATCGCCGAGACTGACCTCGTAGCAGCCCAAAGCCAACAATTGTTTACACACTTCAAGCACTTGCTCAGGCGCAACCGCGCCCTGGTAGGGGCAACCCAGAACGCAGCTGACATAGCCGCGTACCTTGATGTTGTTTGCCTTGGCAAGCTCTACCACAGGGCGGAAGCGCTCAATGCTTTCACTGATTGAACAATTGATGTTCTTTTGCGTAAAGGCCTCGCTGGCGGCGGTGAAAATAGCAAACTCGCCAACGTCGGCTGTCAATGCCAATTCAGCGCCTTTTAAGTTTGGCGTCAAGGCACTGAGCAACACATCATCATGGCGCTCAATAGCGGCAAACACCGCACTGGAGTCCGCCATTTGTGGCACCCATTTAGGCGATACAAAAGCTCCGCCCTCAATATGCTTTAATCCCGCCTTGGCCAGGCTGTTGATCAAGGTCACCTTGTCTTCAAGGCTGACATTGATCTCGTTTTGCAGGCCATCACGAGCACCTACCTCAACGATACGCACCTGTTGTGCAAAGGCCATTATTCTTGCTCCTCAACGATAGCAAGCAGGGCACCATGGCTGACCAATTCGCCCTCGCCATAGCAATAACTGCTAAGCACGCCATCAAATGGCGCATTAAGGGTATATTCCATCTTCATGGCTTCCATCACCACTATGGCATCGCCTTGCTTTACCTCGGTGCCAATATCCAGCAGGTGTTTTACCACAGTGCCGTTCATTGGTGCTGCCAGGGCATCGCCACCGCTTTGCTCGGCGCCGACATAATGCTTAGAAGTCAGGGCAAAGTCATACTGGGCACCTTGATACATGATGCTCAGTGCTTCGTCATCGATTTGTGCATCGGCGCTTAGGCGCTGACCATCGACCACGGCAATATAATGACCGTGACCTTGATACTCACCGCTCAAGCTATGGCCTTGGCCGTCGATATCGACCTTGATACCCGTCGATGTCACATGTAACACCAGCTGATGATCCGCCAGCGGTACGGTGATCTCGTTGATGGAGTTTAGTTTAAAGCCAGATAGGCTCTGCCACGGCGAAGTTGCAGCCGGGGCCTTGCTGGTACCCTGTAGATGACAATAGTACACCCAAGCAGCCATGGCTAACGCATGCACATCGGCCTGTGGCGCCTGAGTCAGGCTGTCACAGTTATTGTCGATAAAGTGGGTGTCCATGGTGGCATCTTGCAGCGGCTGTGACTCGCACAGGGCTACTAAGAAGCCGGTATTGGCTTTAACGCCGCCGACATAGGTATGACGCAGTGAGCGCTCTAACAGTGACAGCGCCTGCGCTCGGTTATCGCCTTTGACAATCAGCTTGGCAACCATGGGGTCGTAGAATGAGCTGATCTCATCTCCACAGGTAACACCGGTATCAATACGCACGTTCGCATTTTGCTCAGGGAAGCGTAAATGCGTCAGACGTCCGCTTGAAGGCATAAACTGCTCGCTTGGGTCTTCGGCGTATAAACGGGCTTCAAAGCTGTGACCTGTGATTGTTACCTGCTCTTGGGTCAGAGGCAGGGTGTCACCACCGGCAGTGGCGATTTGCCATTGCACCAGGTCCACGCCCGTGACCATTTCGGTAACCGGGTGCTCAACCTGCAAGCGGGTATTCATTTCCATAAAGAAGAATTCCTCACCACACAGCAGGAACTCAACCGTACCAGCACCCACATAATCGATGGCTTGAGCACAGCGTACCGCCGCTTCACCCATGCTTTTACGCATGGCGTCACTCAGACCGGGAGCAGGGGCTTCTTCAATCACTTTTTGGTGGCGGCGCTGCAATGAGCAGTCGCGGTCGCCCAAGTACACGCAGTTGCCGTGTTTATCGGCAAAAACTTGTACTTCCACGTGACGCGGATTATCGACATAACGCTCAATCAACACCAGGTCATTACCAAAGCTGCTGATAGCTTCACGCTTGGCACCTTCCAGGGCACTGATAAAGTCTTTTTTATCCCGTACTACGCGCATGCCCTTACCACCACCGCCATAAGCGGCCTTGATAAGCACAGGGTAACCGATTTTATCGGCTTCATCGCTGAGGAAAGTCGGGTCTTGGTTGTCACCGTAATAGCCGGGTACCAAAGGCACGTTGGCGCCAGCCATAATCTCTTTGGCGCGGGTTTTTGAACCCATGGCTTCGATGCTTTTGGCGTAGGGACCAATAAAGGTAATGCCTTTTTGCTCGCACTGTGCGGCAAAGGCTTCATTTTCGGAGAGGAAGCCATAACCCGGGTGAATGCAGTCGGCGCCGGCCTGTTCGGCAACGGCAAACAGCTTGTCCATATCCAAGTAAGACGACTTACTCGGTGCCGGGCCTATGTGGTAGGCGCTGTCGGCCATTTGTACGTGCTGAGCATTGGCATCGGCGTCGGAATAGACGGCAATGGTGTGCATGCCCAGCATTTTGGCGCTGCGAATAACGCGACAGGCGATTTCACCTCGGTTGGCAATAAGAATTCGTTTTAGCATGAGTTATCCTTGTTGTTGCCAAGCCGGCGCTTGTTTATTGAAAAACGCGTTTAAGCCCGCTTGCCCTTCGTCGCTTACGCGAATGGCGGCAATGCGCTCGGCGGTTAAATGGCGCAGGTCGGCATCAATGTCTTTACCGGCAACGTCATTAATTAAGTTCTTCGCTGCTTTAACGGCCATGGGGCCATTGTCGGTAATGATATCGAGGAATTTGTCACATTCCGCTTGCAGGTCTTCACACACTTCGTGGATCAGTCCCATGGCGTGCGCTTTATCGGCGTTAAAGACCTCAGCGGTTAAGAAGTAACGTCTGGCATTGCGCTCACCGATGGCTTTGATCACATACGGGCTGATCACAGCCGGGATCAGGCCAAGTTTTACCTCTGACAAACAGAATTTGGCAGTCGGGTTGGCAAGGGCAATGTCACAACTGGCGATTAGACCCAGGGCCCCACCAAAGGCCGCGCCTTGCACTAAACAAATGGTTGGGTGCGGGCAGGTGTGCAGCACATGCATGAGTTGGGCAAGCTCCAGCGAGTCGGCGACGTTGTCCTCGAACGAGTTGTCTTTCATGGATTTCATCCAATTCAGATCGGCACCCGCTGAGAAGTGTTTGCCTTCGCTATTAAGCACCAAGGCACGAATATCGAGTGTGCTTGCATGCTCGATTAAGCGGATCATTTCACTTATTAGCGCATCGTCAAAGGCATTGTGCTTTTCTACGCGCTGCAGAGTAAGCGTGGCGATACGGCTTTTACTAATATTGAGTGTAACTGACATAGCGCCTCCTACATTCTAAACACACCGAACTCGGTGTCTTTTTGTGGCGCGTTGGCAGCCGCTTCAAGGGCTAAACCGAGAACAGAGCGGGTATCCGCTGGGTCGATAATGCCGTCATCCCATAGGCGCGCACTGGCGTAGTAGGGGTGACCCTGACGCTCATACTGCTCAACGATGGGCTTTTTAAACTCTGCGACTTGCTCATCGCTCATGGATTGACCCTGACGCGCAAGACCATCTTGTTTCACCTGAGCCAGTACGCCGGCGGCTTGCTCACCACCCATGACCGAGATACGGGCGTTAGGCCACATCCACATCATGGTAGGGTCGTAGGCGCGACCACACATACCGTAGTTACCGGCGCCGTATGAGCCACCGATCAACACGGTAAACTTAGGCACTTCGGCACAAGAAACCGCGGTCACCATTTTGGCGCCGTGTTTGGCAATGCCTTCGGCTTCATATTTCTGGCCAACCATAAAGCCGGTGATGTTCTGTAAGAAAATCAGAGGGATATTACGCTTGGCACACAGCTGGATAAAGTGGGCACCTTTTTGCGCCGACTCGCTGAATAACACGCCATTGTTGGCGACAATACCAACCGGATGGCCATAAATATGGGCAAAGCCGGTCACCAGGGTCTCACCAAAGTAACGTTTAAATTCATCAAAGGATGAATCGTCGACGATACGGGCGATCACTTCGCGTACATCGAAGCTCTTTTTCAGGTCGCTACCGACGATGCCGTAAAGCTCGTGAATATCGTAACGGGGCGCTTTCACCTCATTCAGAACAGGCGCCACAGGGCGTACATGATTTAAACGGGCAATACACTGACGGGCGATAGACAACGCATGCTCGTCGTTATCGGCATAGTGATCCGCCACACCAGATACCTTACAGTGCACATCCGCACCGCCTAAGTCTTCGGCGCTCACTTCTTCACCTGTGGCCGCTTTAACCAGCGGTGGACCGGCCAAGAAGATGGTGCCTTGCTCTTTAACGATAATGCTTTCATCGGCCATGGCCGGTACATAGGCACCACCTGCGGTACACAGACCCATGACCACGGCGATTTGCGCTATGCCTTTGGCCGACATGCGGGCCTGGTTAAAGAAGATGCGACCGAAGTGCAGCTTGTCTGGGAATACCTCGTCCTGCTCCGGCAGGTTCGCACCGCCCGAGTCCACAAGATAAATACAGGGCAGGTGACAGCGCTCGGCAATTTCCTGGGCACGCAGGTGTTTTTTCACCGTCAGTGGGAAGTAGGTACCGCCCTTAACCGTGGCGTCGTTAGCCACTATCATGCACTCAACGCCTTGAACGCGGCCGATACCGGCGACAACGCCAGCACAGGGAATGTCTTGCTCATACACGCCAAACGCGGCGAATTGGCCAATCTCTAAAAAGGGTGAGCCTTCATCGAGCAAGTGTTCGATACGGTCGCGCACAAATAACTTGCCGCGACTTTGGTGACGTTCTACATATTTAGGGCCGCCGCCACCGCGCAGGGTGGCCGCCTTGTCATGCAGGTCTTGAACCAGGGCACGCATCGCTTCGTCATTGACGGCGAACTGCGGGTCCTTAGGGTTTATGCTTGAAGATAGAATGGTCATACAACACCTTAGCGGCTTTCGCTGAACAGTTCGCGGCCGATCAACATACGACGAATTTCAGACGTACCGGCACCGATTTCATACAATTTGGCATCGCGTAACAGACGGCCTGTAGGGTATTCGTTGATATAACCGTTACCGCCTAGGATTTGAATCGCATCCAGGGCCATCTTGGTTGCCAGCTCGGCAGCGTAGAGGATAACCGCAGCGGCATCTTTACGTGTGGTTTCACCACGGTCACAAGCGCGGGCTACGGTGTACACGTATGAACGTGCGGCATTCATTTGCGTGTACATATCGGCGATCTTACCCTGGATCAGCTGGAATTGGCCGATAGGTGTGTCGAACTGCTTACGCTCGTGGATATAAGGCACAACCACATCCATACAAGCCTGCATGATACCCAGTGAACCGCCAGACAGAACTACACGCTCGTAATCCAGGCCACTCATCAGCACCTTAACGCCTTCGTTTAGGTTACCCAGGATGTTTTCTTCTGGAACCGCACAGTTTTCGAATACCAGCTCACAGGTGTTTGAACCGCGCATACCTAGTTTGTCTAGCTTTTGCGCTTGCGTGAATCCCGGGGTGTCACGTTCAACGATAAAGGCGGTGATGCCTTTAGGGCCGGCGTTAGCGTCTGTTTTGGCGTAAATTACATAGGTGTGGGCATCCGGACCGTTAGTGATCCACATTTTATTGCCGTTAAGGATATAGTGGTCGCCTTTTTTCTCTGCTTTTAAGCGCATAGAAACAACGTCAGAACCCGCACCTGGCTCACTCATGGCCAGGGCACCAATGTGCTCACCGCTGATCAGTTTAGGCAGGTATTTTGCTTTTTGTTCTTCATTACCGTTACGGAAGATTTGGTTTACACACAGGTTAGAGTGAGCGCCATAGCTCAGACCAATAGAGGCGCTGGCACGGCTGATCTCTTCCATGGCAATTACGTGCTCAAGGTAACCCAGACCGGCACCGCCGAACTCCTCGCTAACCGTCATGCCTAACAGGCCCATATCACCAAACTTGGTCCACAGCTCGTTAGGAAACATATTCTGTTCATCGGTTTGCTCTGCTAAAGGCGCGATCTCGGCACTGGCAAAGCTATTAACGTGGGCGCGGATCATGTCGGCGGTTTCGCCTAGGCCAAAGTTAAGCTCTTTATATAGAGAGATAGTACTCATGATGATTAATCCTGTTGTAAATGTGAGAGAGTTTCACGGCAGCGTTTTTCGGCCGTTACGAGTTCCATTAGTACGACTTTAATGTCGTCCATTTGCTGTATTAAGTGTGCTTTTTTCTCTTCGATAAGGTCTAACATAGTGACTAACTGTTTGGCGCTGGATTTGTCGGCGTCGTAAAGCTCGAACAAACGGCCGGTTTCGGCAAGGCTAAAGCCTAAGCGTTTGCCTCGTAAGATCAGCTTTAAACGGACCTTATCGCGTTTTGAGTAAATGCGGGTTTGGCCGTTACGACGTGGCATGATCAGTCCCTGGTCTTCGTAGAAACGAATACTGCGGGTGGTGATATCGAATTCTTTTGCCAGATCGCTGATGGAGAAAGTCTGTTCCATTTGCTCGTTGGGGCTTTGGCTTTGCTCAGTCATCGTTATTTAGTCTTATCTACTACAAAATATTAACACCAATATAAGTGAAGTTTACGTAAAGGTAAAGCTGGATTTCAACTCTCTTTAGGAGAGGTACAAAAGCACAAATATGAGCTCAAGCGCAGGTTATTATTGGCCTTGAGAAAAAGGTGAGGGTGTTTTAACAGGGGGGGTGAGGCTGGTTAGATAAGTTTACAGCTCACAAAGTGTACAGTTTAAACTTATCTAATTGACGTTGGCGTAAACGTAAATTTTATGTATGCTCAAGTGAAATTGATTATGGAGACCCGAATATGAGCTCACAGTTAAACGATAACGACATTGTAATTGTCAGTGCAAAGCGTACCGCCATGGGCGGTTTTATGGGCGCCTTGAGCGGCGCAAGTGCCACCGAACTTGGTGCCACTGCTATTAAAGGCGCGCTCGAGAGTGTGAATATTAACCCAAGTGAGATCGATGAAGTCATTATGGGCTGTGTTCTGCCTGCGGGTCTGGGTCAGGCGCCGGCGCGTCAGGCTATGCTTAAGGCTGGTATGGACAAGCACACCGGTGCGACCACCATTAATAAGGTGTGTGGCTCTGGTCTTAAAGCCGTTATGTTGGCGCATGACCTTATTAAAGCTGGCAGCGTAAACAGCGTAGTGGCTGGTGGCATGGAAAGCATGTCTAACTCGCCTTATATGCTACCTAAGGCTCGTGGCGGCATGCGCATGGGTCACGGTGAAGTAAAAGACCATATGATGATGGATGGTCTTGAAGATGCGTACGATAACCTGGCCATGGGTTGTTTTGCCCAGGCTACGGCGGATCAATACGACATTACCCGTGAGCAAATGGACGAGTTTGCCGTAGCGTCATTGGAAAAAGCCAACAAGGCTATCGGCAGCGGTGCATTCAGCAACGAAGTTGTTGCCCATACCATCAGCACGCGTAAAGGCGACCTGGTAGTTGATACCGATGAGCAACCAGGTAATGCCCGCCCAGATAAAATTCCTTCACTTCGCCCGGCATTTAAAAAAGACGGCACCATTACTGCTGCTAACTCATCGTCAATTTCTGATGGTGCCTCGGCCTTAGTAGTAATGAGCTATGCGCAGGCACAGAAATTAGGTCTTGCACCTATCGCCCGTATCAGCGGTCATAGCACGCATTCGCGTTTACCAGCGGAATTCACCATTGCCCCAGTGGGCGCCATGGAGAAACTACTGGCTAAACTAGAGTGGAGCACGGATGACGTGGATCTGTGGGAAATCAACGAAGCCTTTGCCATGGTAACCATGTTGGCCATTAATGAAATGGGTCTGAATAAAGACAAGGTGAACGTCAATGGTGGTGCCTGTGCTCTGGGTCACCCAATCGGTGCAAGTGGCGCACGTATCCTGACCACACTTATTCACGCATTGCGTAACCAGGGCAAACGCCGTGGTGTTGCTTCTTTATGTATCGGTGGCGGCGAAGCCGTGGCCTTGGCAGTCGAAGCACTTTAATTTTTTCAGCGCCCGTATAACTAAAATTCCGGGCGCGCAGTCAATTTGGGGAGACCTGTATTATGCACAAGGTACCATTATATATCGGCGGCGAAATGCGCCAATCTGAAACATCTCAGTGGTTAGACGTAGTAAACCCGGCTAACCAGGAAGTACTTGCACAAGTGCCTATGGCCACCGAAGCAGAAGTAACTGAGGCCATTGCTTCGGCCAAAGAAGCCTTCCAAACCTGGAAAGAAGTACCGGTAAGTGAGCGTGCGCGTATCATGATGCGTTACGCCCAGTTACTAAAAGACCACCACGACGAGCTGGCCACCATTATTTGTCATGAGCTTGGTAAAACCTTTGAGGATGCCAAGGGCGATGTATGGCGTGGTATCGAAGTGGTTGAGCAAGCGGCTAACGCACCCTCTAACATGATGGGTGAAACCGTATCGAACGTTGCTCGTAATATCGACACTTATTCACTTATTCAGCCATTAGGCGTGTGTGCCGGTGTAACACCCTTTAACTTCCCGGCGATGATCCCATTGTGGATGTTCCCACTGGCTATAGTATGCGGTAACACCTTCGTATTGAAGCCGTCTGAGCAAGACCCGCTAACGCCGATGCGCTTAGTAGAGCTTTTCGAAGAGGCCGGTGCACCTAAGGGCGTATTGCAGGTAGTTCACGGCACCAAGGGTCAGGTAGATCAGCTACTAGAGCATCCGGATATCCGTGCGATTTCATTCGTAGGTTCTTGTGGTGTTGGTCAGTACATTTATGACAAGGGCACGGCAAACCTAAAACGCGTGCAATGCTGTGTGGGTGCAAAAAACCACATGGTCGTCATGCCAGATGCGCACAAGCAAAACGTCATCAATAACCTGGTTGGTTCATCGGTAGGTGCTGCCGGTCAGCGTTGTATGGGTATTTCGGTAGCCGTATTCGTTGGCAGTGCGAAAGATTGGGTTGATGAGCTTAAAGATGCACTGAGTGTGGTTAAGCCAGGTCCTTGGGACCAAGCTGACTCAGCCTATGGTCCGCAAACAACCATCGCCGCGAAGCAACGTATCCTGTCGCTAATTGCCCAAGGTAAGCAAGAAGGCGCCGACTGTCTGCTTGATGGCTCTGACTTCACCGTTGAAGGCTATGAAGAAGGTAACTGGGTTGGACCTACGCTGTTCACCAATGTAACTCCTGAGATGGCGATTTACCGCGAAGAAATCTTCGGCCCGGTATTGTGCTGTGTGTTTGTAGACACCCTAGACGAAGCCATTGCCCTTATCAATGACAACCCATACGGTAACGGTACTTCTATCTTTACCGCCAGCGGCGCTGCGGCACGTAAGTTCCAGCACCACATTGAAGTAGGTCAGGTAGGTGTGAACGTACCCATCCCTGTGCCATTGCCATTCTTCTCGTTCACAGGTTGGAAGGGCTCGTTCTACGGCGACCAGCATACCTATGGTAAGCAGGGCGTGCGTTTCTATACCGAGACTAAGACCATTACTGCGCGTTGGTTTGAAGACGACGTGGTAAGTGGGCCAAACATGAGTATTCACCTTAAATAATTTCTTTACGGGTCGCCAAGGAGCGGCCCGATAAGCATGTAGTACAAGAGAGTGTGTTATGGACTTTAATCTTAGTGAAGATCAACTGGCCTTTGCCGATATGGCCGAGCGTTTTGCCAGCCAGGAACTAGCCCCTTTTGCAGCAAAGTGGGATCAGGAACATATTTTCCCCAAAGAAACCATTCAAAAAGCCGGTGAGCTTGGCTTTTGTTCCCTTTACACCCCGGAAGAAGCCGGTGGTTTAGGTCTTTCTCGTCTAGACTCAAGCATTATTTTTGAGCAGATGGCCAAAGGCTGTACCGCCACCACGGCAATGTTGACCATTCACAATATGGCGACCTGGATGGTGGCAAGTTTCGGTACCCAAGCGGCCAAAGACATCTATTGCCCAGAATTGGTAACCGGTGAAAAACTGGCTTCTTACTGTTTGACTGAACCAGGCAGCGGTTCGGATGCGGCCTCACTTAAAACCAAGGCCGTACGTGATGGTGACCATTACTACATCACGGGTTCAAAAATGTTTATCTCCGGCGCCGGCAGCACAGAAGTGCTGGTGGTTATGGCCCGCACCGGTGAAGAAGGCCCCAAAGGCATTAGCGCCTTTGTGGTACCTGCAGACGCGGAAGGTATCAGCTATGGTAAAGCCGAAGAGAAAATGGGCTGGAACGCCCAGCCGACTCGTTTGGTTACCTTTGAAAACGTACGTATTCCGGCCGATCACCTGTTAGGTAACGAAGGCGAAGGCTTTAAGTTTGCTATGCAGGGCCTAGATGGCGGTCGTATTAATATCGCCACCTGTTCAATCGGTACCGCACAACAAGCCTTGAACACGGCAAAAGCCTACCTTAAAGAGCGTGAGCAGTTCGGTAAGCCGTTGGCGGCATTCCAGGCATTGCAATTTAAACTGGCGGATATGAACACCGAATTGGTGGCAGCACGCCAAATGGTTCGCCTGGCGGCGTTTAAACTGGACAGTGGCGATAGCGAAAAAACAGCCTATTGCGCCATGGCCAAGCGTTTTGCGACCGATGTGGGCGTGAAGGTGTGTGATGATGCACTGCAGATCCACGGTGGTTACGGTTACATCAAAGAATACCCGCTTGAGCGTCATCTGCGTGATGTACGTGTTCACCAAATTCTCGAAGGTACGAACGAAATCATGCGCTTGATCGTTGCTAGGCGCATTCTGGCCGATGAAGTGAACGAAATTCTTTAGGAGGAAGTTATGTCAGCACAAATTCAACTAGAAAAAAAAGGGCACATTGCCGTCCTTACCATGAGTAATCCGCCGGCAAACACCTGGACTGAACAAACGCTAATCAGCCTTAAAGAGCAGGTTGAAGCCCTTAACGCCGATAAAGACATCTTTGCCTTGGTACTGACAGGCGAGGGTGAGAAGTTTTTCTCTGCCGGCGCCGACCTAAATGTATTCGCCAGTGGTGACAAGGGCGTAGCTGCGCAGATGTCACAAGTATTTGGTGCCGCCTTTGAAGCGCTAAGCAATTTCCGCGGTGTGTCGATTGCCGCTATCAATGGTTATGCCATGGGCGGTGGTCTGGAAGTGGCCCTGGCCTGTGATATCCGTATCGCTGAAGAGCAAGCGCAAATGGCACTGCCGGAAGCCAAGGTGGGTCTGCTTCCTTGTGCCGGTGGTACGCAGAACCTGTCATGGCTGGTGGGCGAAGGCTGGGCGAAGCGCTTGATCCTGTGTGGCGAGCGCATTAAAGCTGACAAGGCTAAAGAAATCGGTCTGGTAGAAGAAGTGGTAGCCACAGGTGGTGCCCTTGATAAAGCCATGGCCCTTGCTGAGCAAGTGGGCGACCAAAGCCCTGTAGCGGTGAGCTACTGTAAGGAACTGATTCAAAAAGGTCGTCACGGCGATATCACCAGTGCACTGCCGCTTGAGCGTGAACTGTTTGTGAAGTTGTTCGACACCCAAGACCAAAAAGAGGGTGTAAATGCCTTCTTGGAAAAACGCAAAGCGAACTGGGTGAACGGCTAATGGATACACTGATCCCTCTCAATAACCCAGAATCAGAGGTGGTGTTTGAGCTGGCTCAGTGTAGCAATGGCGCAAAAATCGCCCTTGCTACCTTAAATGTGCCAAAAGCACTCAATGCCTTAAACCTGAATATGATCCGCCTGCTCGACGAGCAGCTGACCAAGTGGCAGAGCGATGACGAGGTTGCCCTGGTGATCATCAAGGGCGCCGGCGAAAAAGCCTTTTGTGCCGGCGGCGATGTGGTCAGCCTGCACCGCGCTATGGCCACGGGTGAGCCCAAAGACTATGGTAAGACTTTCTTTAGCGAAGAATACCGTCTGGACTATGCCATCCACTGCTATGACAAGCCGATCATCGTGTGGGGTGATGGCTTTATCATGGGTGGCGGCATGGGTCTGATGGCCGGCGCCAGTCACCGCGTGGTCACCGAACGCTCTAAGCTCGCCATGCCGGAAATCACCATAGGCTTATACCCGGATGTGGGCGGCAGCTATTTCTTACAAAAAGCGCCGGACCAGGTGGGTTTGTTCCTCGGCCTAACCGGGGCGCTAATGAATGCCGATGATGCTCGTTTCGCCAGTTTGGCGGATCACAGTATCGACAGCGAGCGCTTTGTCGAGCTGCTAAGCACCTTGTGTGAGCAAAGCTGGGGCCAGGTTTCAGCCCTTAACCACGATAAGTTGACTCAGCTTCTGAAGAAATTCGAAAGCGAGTCTAAGGCGATGGAAAAAGGTGGCCTGCGTAAGCATCAGGCAGTTATCACTAAGCTTGCCGAGTTTGACACTCTGGCAGCCAAGGTGGATTACCTGAGCGCTATCGAAACCGACGATAAATGGCTCGCCAAGGCCATTAAAACCCTGAAACACGGTTGCCCGCTTAGCGCGCATCTGGTGTTCGAACAGCTTAAACGCGCTCAGGGTTTATCCCTTAAAGCCTGTTTCCAAATGGAATTGGGCATGTCGGTGACCTGCTGCGAGGTGGGGGAATTCCAAGAGGGCGTTCGTGCACTCTTGATAGATAAAGACATGGCACCCAAGTGGCAATACCCCACTTTAGAGAGTGTGCCTGCGGATGTAATTGAACGATTTTTTGCACCCATGGGTGAGAGCCACCCGTTGGCAAGCTTAGCTTAGGAGAAAGGCATGGCTAAAATAGGATTTATCGGCCTGGGGAATATGGGCGCGCCAATGGCGCGTAACCTGATTGCCGCCGGCCACCAAGTGCAAGTATTTGATTTAAACCAGCATGTGGTCAGCCAGTTGGCAGAGGAAGGGGCAACGGCGTGTAAGAATGCCAATGATGTCGCCCAGGGCGCGAATTTTGTGATCAGCATGCTGCCAGCGGCCAAGCATGTGCAATCACTTTATTTAGGCGAAGATGGCTTAATTAACCATCTTGGTGACGATGCAATCGTGATCGACTGCTCAACCATAGATGCGGCCAGTGCCAAGAGCCTTGGCGAAGCGCTAATGGACAAGGGCATTGCCTTTGTTGACGCGCCGGTTTCAGGTGGCGTAGCAGGTGCCGCGGCGGGTACGTTAACCTTTATCGTCGGTGGCGCGCAGGAACATTTCGACGCTGTTGAGCCGATTTTGCAAAACATGGGTAAGAATATTTTCCATGCCGGTGCCATTGGCGCCGGACAAGTGGCTAAAATCTGTAACAATATGCTGTTGAGTATCTTGATGGCGGGAACCAGTGAAGCCCTGCAAATGGGTATTAATCACGGCCTTGATCCTAAGGTCCTGTCTGAGATCATGCTTAATAGCTCAGGCCGTAACTGGACATTAGAGCTGTATAACCCATGTCCGGGTGTGATTGATTCTGTGCCTTCAAGCAACCAGTATCAGCCAGGCTTTATGGTTGATTTGATGGCTAAAGATCTGGGTCTGGCCTTAGAAGCGGCGCAAAACTCAGGCTCGGTAACACCACTTGGTGCGCTTAGCAAAAACCTCTACACCCTGTTGCAAAACCAAGGGGCGGGAGCGAAAGACTTCAGCGCTATTTTTACCCTATTTGAGAAGAAATAAGCATGGATTTAAATAATAAAACCATAGTTGTCACCGGTGGCGCTCAGGGCCTGGGCTTAGCTATGGCACAAATGGCCGCCGAGCAAGGCGCCCAGTTGGCCCTAATCGATATGGACAGTGCTCTGTTGGATGAAGCCGTGACGCATTTACGTCAGGCCAGTACCAATGCGGATGCAAAAATTAAAGCCTATGTAGCCAACGTCAGTGTTGAGCAGGAAGTGGAAGCAACTTTTGCCGCTATCGCTCAAGACTTTGGTGCCATTCATGGCCTTATCAATAACGCCGGTATTCTGCGTGACGGTCTGTTTATCAAGGCCAAAGAAGGTAAGGTGGTTGATAAGATGTCACTGGCGCAGTTCCAGTCTGTTATTGACGTTAACCTTACCGGTGTTTTCCTATGTGGCCGTGAAGCTGCGGTACACATGGTTGAAAGCGGCGAGGGTGGCGTTATCATCAACATGAGTAGCGTGGCACGTGCCGGTAACATGGGTCAGACCAACTACTCGGCGGCTAAATCCGGCGTGGTTGCCATGACGACCAGCTGGGCTAAAGAGCTGGGTCGTTTTGGTATTCGCGTGGGCGCCATTGCCCCAGGCGTTATTCGTACCAAAATGACGGATGCCATGAAGCCAGAAGCCAAAGAGCGCCTGGTGAAGATGAAGCCGGTGGGTCGCCTTGGTGAAGCCGAGGAAATCGCCCATACCGCCAAGTATATCTTTGAAAACGATTTCTTCACCGGACGTGTGGTTGAAATCGACGGCGGTATTCGTTTGTAAGACGTATATTCGACGTAAAAAAGGCGGTCAATGACCGCCTTTTTTGTGTTTGCTTTCTATTTGTTAGTTCTTGCGAATATGCGAGCTTGAGCTTAGTTGTAAACCATGGGCATTGATGTCTGTGGTCATTGAGGTAGAAATGTCTTGCTCGGCCAGGGCCTTAAGTTCAGGCGGCGTTTCTTGCCCATTCGCCTCGTTGGCGGCAACGACAATCTTCATTAATGGTGCGAGGTTAACCGTCATGCCGAGAAGGCCATTGGCTGCAAGCGTTTCGTTTTCCAAAGCGCCAACCTGCTGCTCGGCTTTCTCACCCGTGTATAGCGTAATGTGATTACCCTTTACGGCCAGTTTAACGTCTAAATCGTGCTCCATGCCCATTTCCAGTAGTTCGTTAACCGAGACTGGACTACCGTCGCTCGGCACATTTACACCTGCCATATGAGGTACCAGAGATTTAGCGGTATTGATCAGCGTCATAGGATCGTCGGCACTGAGAGTGAATAGGCCGCTAAACTGCTTAATGTCGGGGGCGTGTGGGTTGGTCAAATCCAAGTCCAGGTCATTAATGGTGACGCTGACACCTTTAACCCCTGCAAACATACCCGTGGCCATGGCGATGGCCATAGGGTTGGCTCCCTGCGCTTGCTCTTGGGCCATTAATAAGGGTTCACATTCAAACTCGGCCTGAGTGAAGGAGCTCCATAAGGTGTTGGTTAGCGAACCCACCTTTGCTACGTCAATGCCATAGCCTAGGCTCAAAATGGCGTCGTCGGCATCGGTAATATGCTTAGGAATAAAGCCTCGCAGGGTCGCTAATGCTCCAAGAAGGTCGCTATCACTGCTTTCAAAAATCACATCGACATCGAAGTTAGCATGGCTGCTGGTCACTTCCAGATCTGATGTGCCCCAGACCAGGCCCGGGAACTTAGCTGCGATGGCGGGCAGGTCTTTTTTACAGCCTGGAGTACGTACCACATCCAAGGCATTGGTTTTACCTGCTTTGGCTATAAAGGTGTCGATCATGGTACCTAGGCGTGAAGGTTTCTCGGCGACTAGGGCCGAAACCAAGGCCTTATTATCGATAAAATTGACCGAGCTGCCGTCCCAGCCATATTTATCAGCATATTCCTGCAAGCGACCTGTGCTCGCCAATGACGTAGTTGGTTTTCTAGCAGCGAGTGCCAGGGCGAGATCGTCTTCACTGCTCACCATATCGCTGTTCAGGGTGAGGGTTAACCATTGCCCCTGGACGCTGAGGACTAGCTCAAGAGACTGGCCTTGCTCTGCTTCAAGGATAAAACGGGTATAAGCGGTGTTATTCAGGGTTTTTTCTTCGTGGCTTATCCCCGCTTTGTCTGCAGCTTCTTTCACCGTGTTGACGAAGGTGTTTGGCTCGGCCAGTTCGATGCGGGCTACGGGCATAATACCAACCGCGTAGCTAAGGTAACGCAATTCGCTGCCAAAGCCCCATATCTTATCGGCGCTTTGTGTGGCTATGGCCTGCTCGTACTTGCTTAGCAGCTCGGCGATAAACACCGCAATCTTGTCTCCGTCTTGTTTTAGCGCCTCGGTAATTTCACTAAACTGACCGCGTTGCTCTTCACTCAACTCGGTTGCGGGTAACAGCTTGGCATATTGCTCATAGGGGAAGGGGGTAAGCTGAGAGGCAAAAAACACAGTGTCAGAGGGCACATAGTCTAGCTCGGCAAGATCTATTTTGGCACTGGACTGATTATTCTGCTGGTAATAGATACCACCACCTAAGGCGGCAACGACCGCAGCACCAATAAGGACTTTCTTCATAAGAACTCCATTTCTAGTTGATAATTATTTTGAGCAAAAAGAATACGTTAATGTGTGGCCCTTAACAAGCGCACGGGAATGACGAATTTGTTTCCTATTATTTCGAATAGCTCAAAAAAAGCGTAAACTGAGCAGATAGTTAGCACTTTAACAAACCTTGAGGTGGCGGTGGCGCAACGGCCGATCACGAATTTTTACATCAATGAAGAGCAGTCCATTTATCTGCTCTCACATCGTGATGCAAAAAAACATAAGCAATGGCTTAATATTTGTATTAAGCAACTGACCATGCTGGGGTATCGGGATGTCGAGCTGATCGGCTCTGGTGCTTATGGCTTTGTGTTTGCCGGTGTTGATGACAAAGAGCAGCAGTGGGTATTTAAGTTTTCCCGTATTACCTTAGCGCAATCGGTGCGCGATCGTCTTGAAGACGAAGCCTATATGCTGTCTCGCTTCGACCATCCGATGATCCCTAAGTTTTATGCCTTTGAGCGTATTAAAAAACAGGGGATCCTGATGATGGAACGCTCCTTGGGTCACGACCTGGAGCATTTCTCCCTGCGCCTAGGAAAGATATCCGCAAAACAACTGTTGGCTCTGGGGTTGCAATTACACCAATTACTCTTGCTGCTGCGCCAGCATAGAAACGGCATTACACCTACGCCCGTGGTTCATGGCGATATTAAACCTTCGAACCTGGTGTGGGACCCTGATAGCAGCACCTTATCCTTGGTCGATTGGGGCAGCTCCGTCTATGCTCAGCTGGATGCCGAAGGACACCCAGTGGGTGCCAATGTGATGGATTTAATGTCGGCGGATATTACCAACACCAATGCCCGTATGGGGGACGTGTACTTTATCGGTGATGAGCAGATGTCGGGTGCTAAATCGTCGCCGCGTTTTGACGAGCAAGGTGTGGCGTCAACGCTCTATGCGCTGGCTTCGGCTCAGTCATGTCGCTTTGGCGCCCAGGTTATTCCAGCGAGCTCTTTGGGTCTGCCTGTGGAGTTCGCCAGGGTAATCGATGGCATGCTCAGTAAGGACAAGACCACGCGGGACAAGGCCGGTGATTATTTTATTCGTAATATGCCGGCCATGGCGCGAGCCTTTGTGCCGGTCCAGCAGCGCGTACCCTCTAAGTCGCTGATCCCGTTTTGGAGCTCAGTGGCCGATATCTTGCCCGACACAGTAGTATATAGCTCGCGTAAACAGTTTCTGCGCCAGGCCGACAGCGATAAGCGCTTAACCGATGTGAATGATGCTCAATTAGAGCGGTATTATCGGGAGTTCCTGTTCGACACCGGCGACACGGAAAAAGCGTTTCTCGCCGCCATTAGCCGCCTGGCTAAATACCCTGTGGTGGGCGGCCTTAGTTTTCACTGGAAACAGGATAACCTGTTTGTTGAGTCCAGCCTGATCCTTTATGACGAATCCCTGCAACTGGCGTTTCAGGATGCGGTGGATAACACGGTGAAACTGGCCCAGGGCATAGAACAAAAGGGCTTATTTAAGTGTTGTCTGTTTGATGCCAGGCAAACTATTCAGGTAGAGCGAGACGACACCGGCGCCTTTGTGTTTGAGCAGTTGCCTGAGCTGAGTTATGACGTAACGGATATTCCCACCAAGGAAATGCTAAGGCCGCACTCCTACTTTGAGGATGGCAAGGATCCGGACGAGCAGTTGCAACTGCCGAAAAAGATCATTCAATGCGTTTTCGAGCTCAATAAAATTCACCATACCGGCTGTATTATCTTTGAGTCATTAGCTCAGCGTTTGAAAATACACCATTATTATCGCCTGCTTGATGCCTCTCAGGAAGCGCGGTTTACCCAGTTACTGAATGAAATTATGCAGTATGCCATGAGCATAGACGGGGTAGGTGTGGCAGGCTTTATGAAGCTGCCTTATAAGAACACTCGGGAGTTTTCGCTGTGCGCAAAACAGCCGGATTATTTTTTATCAAAGAACCCAAAAAAACATAGTTGATGCAAAAATTAACATAAGAATGGGGTACGCCAGCGCAGTTTCATAAAGATCTGCGCCACTTTTCTTTTCTATCAATTGCCCGCACATATTATATCTAGTCAGACAAAAAAATAAGACTTGAAAACTGTCTCAAGAGACGGCAGATTGACCTTAGGGACAGCGGAACTTATTAGTCGCTTTTGCTGTCAGTAGTTGTAAGTATTGTCCGTTTTGTGCAAAAAAATATTACCGTCAATTACACGGGGTTTTAGCACTACCGACGATGCCTTTATTACGGAGTCCATGTAATCGGTCGAAGAAACAGAGGTACGGCCACTTATTTTTTCGCAGTCAATAACTGCTCATTTAGCCGAAATAACCCAATGTGGTGATAAGTATGGCTATCTAAAGTGACAGTTCTATTAATTATCCATTACTTGTAGATGATAAAAACACTACAAATGACGAAACTACAATGGTGAGGACTTTACCTATGAAGAGACAAAAACGTGATCGTCTAGAACGCGCCCATTCTCAAGGTTATAAAGCTGGCTTGGCAGGCCGCTCAAAAGAAAACTGCCCCTACCAACAGCTCGACCCGCGATCACAATGGCTTGGCGGGTGGCGAGAGGCCATCGAAGAACGAGCCCAATTTAAAGTCTAAATTTTCAACTAAAACGCCGCTAGAAAGCGGCGTTTTTTGTAGCGTTATTAATGCAGGCGATTAAAACGCGCTGGTATCTTGGAAAAGACCTACTTTTAAATCTTTCGCTTCATAGATAACGCGGCCATCTACTTCTACAGTACCATCGGCCATACCCATAAATAGTTTACGCTTAATAACGCGCTTCATATCGATGCGATAGGTTACTTTTTTCGCCGTAGGTAGGATTTGACCGGTAAATTTAACTTCACCCACACCCAGTGCGCGACCTAGCCCAGGACCACCTGACCAACCTAAGAAAAAGCCCACGATTTGCCACATAGCATCAAGGCCAAGACAACCAGGCATAACCGGATCGCCCTTGAAGTGACAGTCAAAGAACCACAGTGATGGGTCAATATCCAGCTCGGCTACGATTTGACCTTTACCATGCTCACCACCGTCTTCGGTAATAGAAACGATGCGGTCCATCATTAACATATTGTCGCTAGGAAGGCGGCAATTGTTCTCGCCGAACATTTTACCTTCACCACACAACACCAAGTCTTCTTTCGAGTAGCTATTCTTACGTTCCATAACACACTTATTGTTTGAAAATTTGCAGCTACTTTAGCGTACACCTGTACGCTAAACAACTCTGAGCAGTCATTTAATGGCCTAGATTTACAGGTTTTTTATTTAATTTATGTGAATCTGGCGTTGTGTCGCTGTTAAAGGGGCGAGAATCTTCAATAAATCCGCAAAAGGGCAGCAATTTAACCCTTTCCTCTGTATAATTTTGGGCAAAATTATCAATTGCTTGTTAGGCTGACCTATGACTTTGTTTGTCAACGATCTTACCGTTATCGATTTTTCATATTTTTGTCCCGACCGTGGACCGGTAGGAGAAAGTTGGATTGTTGATTTGACCCTGGATGGTGCTTTGAATGATGAGTCCATGGTGCTTGATTTTGGCTTGGTAAAAAAGCAGATAAAGCGCATTATCGATGACAGCGTCGACCATACCCTGGCCGTGCCAATGCAGGCGGATATAAGCCTGATTGAAAATGACGACATGGTGATTCTTGATGCGCATTTTGGTGCCAAGCATCACCTTGCCATGAGTGCACCGCTGCAAGCGGTAAGCAAAATCGATGCGCCGCGCATTGATGAGCAGGCCTTAATCGCACATCTTATTGCCTTGATCACCCCGCAATTACCGGCCAATGTTACCGGCATGGGTTTGCATTTACGCCCGGAGCCAAGCAATAGCTTCTATTATCATTATTCTCACGGCCTGAAAAAGCACGACGGTAATTGCCAGCGTATTATTCATGGTCATCGCAGCACCCTGGGTATGGAGCTCGATGGTATGGCAATGCCGCGCCTGCAAAAACAGTGGGCTGATCGCTGGGAAGATATCTACCTGCTTAGTGCAGAAGATCAGGTTGAAGCGACGCAACTGCAACATATACAAGCCAAAGAGGGTGACCTCTGCAGCCGTTATCGCTCAACTCAGGGCGAATTTGAGCTGGCCATTAGCGCCGAACGCGTTGAAATACTCCCTTGTGATACCACGGTTGAATGTATTGCCGACTTTATGGCGCAAGAATTAAAACGAGAATACCCAGACAAGCAGATTAAAGTAACGGCTTATGAAGGGGTAGGGAAAGGATCCATCAGTTATGCTTAAACGCTTCATTTGTTCGAGTTTAATTACCTAGCATGTATCAGTAGTTCGCCGGCCGCGGCCAAGGCTGCGCAGTTGCCACAGCCCTTGGTTAAGGGGACATTGACACAAGGTGCCATGCTTATTGGCCAATTGCCCCATGCGCAAAAAGTCGTGTTTGCTGAGCGTGAACTTAAACGCAGCGCTGAAGGCTATTTTGTCTTTGGTATAGACCGTGATGCCGAGCCACAGCAGCAGCTAAAATGGCTTGATAAGCAGGGTAACTGGCAGCAACTCGACTTTAACGTCAGCCAACGCGAATATAAGATAGATAAAATCGAAGGGGTGGAGCAAAAGTACGTAGAACCACCTAAAGAGGTGTTGCAGCGCATTCGCAGCGACGCTGCCATGGTTCGTGAGGCCCGCGCCAATGAATCGGACTTAACAGATTTTATAGCGCCCGTGTATCGCCCAGCCAAAGGTCGAATTTCTGGTGTGTATGGCAGCCAAAGGTACTTCAACGGTACGCCCAAACGCCCTCATTTCGGTTTGGATATCGCCAATAAGACGGGCACGCCCATTTATGCACCTTTACCAGGACGCGTGGTGTTCGCTCATCCGGACCTATATTACTCAGGTGGTACTGTGATTATCGATCATGGCCACGGTATCAGTTCAACCTATATCCATATGCACAAGGTGTTGGTGGAAAAAGGCGAAATGATAAAAACAGGCGAGCGCATCGGCCAAATTGGTGCCACAGGGCGGGTAACAGGCCCGCATTTAGACTGGCGTTTTAACTGGTTTAACACCCGATTAGACCCGCAACTTATGATGATAGACACTTTAGCGAGCGAAGCTAACACGAATGACTAATACCCTAGATAAAGATGCCGTTGTTGCACAGCGTATTCAAGACTCAATTACCCATGTAACCAAAACCGTGTTTCCTGGGCGTACCAACCACCACAACACCTTGTTCGGTGGCGATGCCTTGGCCTGGATGGATGAGGTCGCCTTTATCGCTGCGACCCGCTTTTGTCGCAAGCCTTTGGTAACCATTTCATCAGACCGCGTTGACTTTAAAGAAGCTATTCCTGCCGGTACCTTTGCCGAGTTAGTTTCTAAGGTAGTACACGTAGGTAACACCAGCTTAAAGGTGGATGTCGAAATCTTCCTTGAGACCATGCATAAAGATAACAAGCATTTAGCCATTCGTGGCAGCTTTACCTTTGTTGCCGTTGATGAAAACCACAGGCCAACTCCTGTAGTCTGCGAGCGAATGATAAACGGATTTCAAGACTAATAAGAATGGGAGCTAAGGCTCCCTTTTTTAATCTACCCACGCATAATGAACACATCATACTATCGTTTTGACATAATCAACCTTGGCTTTCCCAACTAATCATTAGTTAAAGTTTTTCAAGTGAATGACAAATTGCGGTATTACAAAGGATAAAAAGCCGCGATGCGGCTCTTTTTGAATCTTACTTGGTTTGTCTAAAGCACCATGGCGGCTACCCAACCAAACAGGACTAAGGGAATATTAAAGTGGATAAAGGTTGGCACCACTGAATCCCAGATATGGTCGTGTTGGCCATCGACATTTAAGCCGGATGTTGGCCCTAGGGTTGAGTCCGAAGCAGGGGAGCCGGCATCCCCTAACGCACCGGCTGTCCCAACAAGGGCTGCGGTAGCCATGGGTGAAAAACCCAGTTGCAAACACAAGGGCACAAAGAGGGCGGCGATAATGGGCACGGTGGAAAACGAGCTGCCTATGCCCATGGTGATCATCAAGCCAACTAACAGGATTAGCAGTGCCGCCACGGGCTTATTACCGGCTATCATATCTGCGGCGCCGCTGACCAAAGTATCTATATGGCCGGTTGCCTTCATGACCTCGGCAAAGCCCTGAGCGGAGATCATAATAAAGCCTATCATCGCCATCATGGCCACGCCTTTAGAAAACACATCCTGATTTTCATGCCATTTGACGATACCAAAAAGGGTAAAGACCATAACCCCAACCAAGCCACCCAGGATCATAGACTGACTCATAAACTGGGCGATCAGGGATAAAACAATAGCCAAGGTGCCGACCAGTAATACCTTGCCTGGGTTTTCAACTTCTAAGGATTTCGCCTCGCTCACCAAGGTGTGATTGTATTCACGTTTGCGACGATAACTGATAAACACAGCCACCAATAACCCCACAAACATGCCGATGGCAGGGATGATCATGGCCTGTGGTACGGCACTTTTGTCGATAACTAAGGCATTTTCAACCAGGTTAAGGTGCAAAATATTGTATAGATAAATACCGCCAAAACCGTAGGGCAGTACCATGTAAGCGGTGGCTAAACCAAAGGTAAGAATACAGGCAATGGCACGGCGGTCCATCTGCAAACGATTAAAAATCGCCAAAAGTGGCGGAATTAAAATCGGAATAAAGGCGATATGTACGGGGATCAGGTTTTGCGAACTTAAGGCGCAAAACAGCACCACGGCCATAATGGCGAAGGATAAAAAACGCTCCGATGTTTGCTCTTTGCCCATTAACACCAATAAGCGCGCCGCCAATAAATTGGTCAGTCCGGACTTGGCGATAGCGACGGCAAAAGCGCCGAGCATGGCATAGCTTAAGGCTATTTCAGCGCCGCCGGAGAGACCTGTGTTGAAAGCTGTGACAGTATCGGTAAGGGAAAGCCCACCGACCAAGCCGCTGACAAGCGCCGCGACCGTCATGGCGACAATGACATTGACCCGAAACAGGGTCAATAACAGCATAAGAAATACGCCGACAATGACTGAATTCATTTTTACCCTATGATTTTTATTGACTTATTTACTACTTTTCTAAACTCTGAGCGCTGTTTTTTTGTGAGCGGTTTCTGCTCGTAGGTGGCTTGGATGTAAAAACGAGAAATTTGCTCCATCTGTGTTTTAAGTCTTGGCGTATGCGTTGCCAGATAGTTTAGCTGCGCCACGGGTGTCAGTTGCTCTGGTGATAAAAGGGATGAATTATCGGCGGCATTAAATAGCTTGGCCAACTGCTTGGCACTGAAGGTCAATTGCACCTTGCGGTGGCGCGAACTGAGGATCAAGATAACAAATAATACTAGGGCAATGCCAATAACCACAAGGGCCATACTGTATTGTGCAAACTGACTGCCTAGCAACTCTTTTAGAAAGTTATTTTGTTTTTCCTGGTCGAACCCAAGCACCCATTTGGTCCAGCGGTAGTCAATTTTCTCTAATTGAATCCGCAGCCAGTTTAATGATTTAAAGCCACTAAGCTGTAATAGTCCGAGATCCAGATTGGCGCGAAACTCCTGTTGCAGCTGGTCGACTTGAGACAAAGAGCCATTCAGGCGCTCAGGAGCGACCACTGAGGTGGCATCAAAACGTTGCCACTGTTCACCATCGTGATATTCCACCCAGGCATGGGCATCGTATTGATATACAGAAAGATAATTACTGTCGCCGACATTTTCTCCACCCAGATAGCCGGATACCAAACGAGCAGGAATGCCTACGCTGCGCATCATAAAGGCACTGACACTGGCATAATGACCGCAAAAGCCACGCTGAGTCTGAGTGAGAAAAATATCCAGACTGTTGCTGCCGGTAATGGGTGTAGGGGTCAGGGTATAAGTAAAACCTTGATAGCGGTAATGCTTATAGAGCTCACTGATAAAAGCGTCGACATTATCACTTTTCGCTAGCAAACGCTTGGCCAGGTTACGGGCCAGCGGGTTGCCTTGTAGTGGTAATTGGGTGTAGTACCGATATTCGTATTGGCTTAGCGCCGCGGGCAATTGTGGACGATAACGCAATGGATATTTAAAGTTCGACGCAGATGGGTCTTGGCGCAGCAATAAACCGTCATTGATGTTTCTGACATCGGCGGCAGGGCTAACCCCATCGCCTAGCGTATAAAGCCAAGGGTTGGCACTTTTTTCCAGGTATATTTGTGCAGAACCTGTATAGGCGGGCCAATCTATATTTTGACGCTCGTAGGCCGGGGCTTTTTCCTTTACCCAGGCCTTGCCGTCAAAACTGGTATGCAACATGGCGCGCCAATAATAAGGCGGAGCTGCTTGATCATCATTGAACTCGGCGCGAAATACCAGTTCATCGGATTTTGCCAAACTGGCGATATCAAAAGGGTCGACGCGCTCATTCAAGCCGGTTTTAGCGGTATTGGCGCCGGGTAACTGCCAAAATGCCGGCATTTTAGGCACAAACACCAGCATCAAGGCTGCCAAAGGTACGGCAATACAGAGCGAATAAATGCTCTTGCGCATGGCTAAACGTGTGGTTGGCAAGCCATTGAGGCTAGCCAGGGCAATGGTTAAGGTGATGAAAAAAACGCCTACAAGTAATGTGCTATACAAGGACTGCTGATAAAGAAACACGGTTGAGATAGAGAAAAAAGTCAGCACTATCACGGTTTGTTGTTGCTTAGCACTCTCTGCCTGTAATAGTTTTAAAATGCTTGCCTGCAGCAGCATGATCACAAACAACAAGACACTTTGTTTTAAATTTACTGTGATAAAGAGTACCGCCAATAAGGCCGCCGCCAGCAGGTTGGTTGCCAGCATGGCTGGGCGTGTGAGCCCCTTGTTTGCTAATAGCAGGTTCCAAAGGCATAACAAGAGCAACAGACTCAACAGCATGGTCGGCAACTCGGCCGACAACATCATCAGGATGCCAATATAAATAAAGCTAAGGGCGCTGCTGGCAAAATTACTCATGGTGTGAGCCCCGCTTTTTATAAAGGGCGAGGGCACGCAGCGCCTTGAGATAATGCTCATCACTGTTATTACAGGCAAGTATAAGGCCTGGCAGTGCGATGGCGATAGGCATATGTTGGATTTGCGCCTGCTCAATACTGTAAGCCATCAGGCTTAAACGATTTTCAACATCGCCAGGGAACTTTTCAAAATCTACTACGTAGGCGCCGTCGGCCTCGGTGATAAATTCTTTGACTAAAAGCTGCTCTCGCTTGGCAAAGTGTTTCCAGGAAATACGTCGGTAATCGGCGAGCTGTTTGTGCTCTTTAAGGCCATCGAATTCGTCATTACCGGACTGGCTTAAAGCACCGGAATTTTGTTGCGGCGAGTCATCAAGTGCTTGCTTGCTTAAACCATGATTATGGGGCTGAGGAGCAGGGTAGACATAATAATCGGCGTTCGCATCGAGGTAGCTCCATACTTTTGCGAGACCAAAGGGATAGGTGGAAAACACCTTCAATCTCGGTACCTTATAATAGCCTCGCGCTTGTTTCCCACCCTGGATGGAGACATCCTGGCTGCTATCTTCGACCTTCTCAACCAAAGTCGTGCTGCCTTGCCACTGTAATTGAATGGCATAGCTGTTACGTTGCTGATTAGCCAGACTGAGGCGATAAGTGCGTTCTTGATTGGCATAACCACTGGCCACTTCTTTAAATTGCAACTGCAGCCCTTTGATATTGGCGTAGGATTGGATCAAAGACATAAGCACCAGCACTAACATTAAATAGGAGCTCAGTTGTACCAGATTATTTTGATAGTTGGCGGCAAGTATAAAGTTCAGAGCAGCCACCAGGATAAAACCAAAACCCAGTTTTGAGGGCAGCACGTATACCGTGCTGTGTCCTAAGGTGAGCGACGTGGTTTTATGTTTATCCCTTAGCAGCCAATCTTGTAATTGATGATGGAGTGGGGCGAATGCCTTGCGCAGCAGGGCGGTCATACTAGAGCGGCACCTTAACCCGGCGCAAGATATCGTCGCACACGCTGGCCTGACTGTAATTGTCATGTGGATTGACGCGATGTTCACAGATACTGGAAAAAACCGCCTGCACATCCTCCGGCATCACATAATCCCGGCCTTCTAAAAACGCCCAGGCTTTAGCGCCTTGGGCCAGAGCGATACTGGCTCGCGGTGATAAAGGATGGGTAATATCACGGTCATGGCGAGTCAGAGTCACTAAGGCGAGAATATAATCGACCACTGTGTTGGCGATACTTATATTATCCACGTGATTTTGCATCTGTTGCAGCTCGGTGCAGCTGATAATAGGCTCTATTGCTTTATGCCTTTGCGGACCAAGACCTTTGATCAGCAGTTTTTCTGCGTCTGCCGGTGGAAAGCCCAGGCTAAGTCGCATAAAAAAGCGATCCAGCTGGGATTCCGGAAGTGGAAAGGTACCGGATTGATGCTGCGGGTTTTGCGTAGCAATTACGAAAAAAGGTTCCGGTAAGGTATAACGCTCTGAGTCTATACTGACACAGCCTTCTTCCATGGCTTCAAGCAAGGCGCTTTGAGTTTTAGGGCCGGCGCGGTTAATTTCATCCGCCAACACAATTTGGCTGAAAATAGGGCCTTTATGAAACGTAAACTTATGCTCTTTGGTGTTAAAGATACTGGCGCCGAGAATATCCGCGGGCAATAAGTCACTGGTAAATTGAATACGCTGATAACTCATGCCTAGGGTTTGCGCCAAACCGTGAGACAAGGTTGTTTTACCCATGCCAGGCAGGTCTTCAAGCAATAAATGGCCACGGGATAGCATGGCGCATAGGGCGAGTTTTATTTGTTGTTCTTTGCCATAGATGACATCCGCTAAACCCAGCGTCAGTTGTTTTAATTTTTCTTGCATAGGGATTAGTTAAGCTCTAAACGCTTCATAACCATGTCGACTTTGTTGGCGTTAAAAGGTTTACTTATGTATTCCTCGGCGCCAAATTCCCAGTTGTGCTCAACGTTTTCGTAAGAATTATGGTCGGCACAAAGGATGATTTTACTGTGCGGGTGTAGCTCCGACAGGTAGCTGATAATGTCGCAACCGTCGCAGTCAGGTAAGGCAATATCAACGAAGATAACCTTGGGATCGAGTTGAGCGAGTAAAGGTTTAGCGTCGTTAATATCCGCGCTACCGGTGATCTGGTCATAACCTAGTTCGGTGAGAATCGCGGCTAAAGAACTACGCATGGACTGATCATTATCGATAATCAGAATTGGCTCCAGCGGGCGAACAAACTCCATAATGCATCTTTTTTATTGCTGTTTTAAACAATACTATGCGATAAGGCGCATTTGCTCAATACAACCAAGGCATGATTGAACACTTATCGTGAATTTAATCGACATTTAACGTGAAGCTATAGCCGCTGTGATACTTAGTGCTATAGAGATGAGTAGAATAATACTTATATAAAGCATGGAAATGTCCGATACCGTCTAGTATTGGACATATATAGGCGTATGGATTCTTGCTGCTGCATATAAACCTTAATAACCTATAATTTATGTTATGTTAAATAGCGCATTTATAATTGTAAGGGGTTGTTCATTTCTGTAAGGGGTTGTTCATTTCTAGAATGCAGAGGTTATGAAAAATTTGGCCATCTGGTTTTTGCAAAGTCCTATTTTACTGGCATTCGGGCAATCCGCGCGTCGATTTTATAAAACATCGATTACGGTGAGTTTTAGACAAACACCGTTCAAACTATCTCAAAACCCATTCACTATTGCTCATTCGACGTTTATTTTTGGATGGGTTTAACTCACTTTAAACGCCCTTTAAATACGTTTTAAATCCGCTTTAAAGATTTCTGATTGCTACTACAGAGTTAAATTGTGATCCTCGCTCAAGCACTACAATGACATCACCTAGCAGCAATTGGATTTGTTTGCCCGTAGCCACCGCATTTAGCAATAGTTCTACTATTACCTGGGATGTGATCACCACGGTACTCGTTTCAGCTGCTTTGTTCTTGATGCGCAGCTTTCCAAGTGCATCAGCTGACATATGCCCCAAGGTAAATGCTTTATTGGCAGCGCTACTTGTTTGCGTTGCGCTTTGTGCTGCAATGGCCGCCACCTGTTTGCTTAAAAAGCCGTTAGCCTTGGCCACCGCTTCATTAAACTGAGGAATCGCTATCTTTTGTAATTCACCATCCAGCTTAGCTATGGCTTTGCCGGCTGAAATGTCTGCACCTAGCCATGCCTTACCTGGGTTGTAATCCCAGCCAAGATCTATACCTGGGTACTTCTGTAATACCTCGCCTGTAACCGCATCAGTGGTATCGAAGGTTTTAAGCTGCTCGGATAAGGTGCTGGGGTCTGTAACCTTCAAGCCCATGCGCTCGATATCACGTTTGTTTAGTGAGACCACTTTGCAGCGGCAGCCGTAGCCATTTGGCGGGTAATGGGTGTCCCAAAATGGATGATCCAGCGGCAGTAATATGTAGCTCCAGCGGTTGTGATCCGGGCGAACCCGACTATCACCTGCAGTGGTATATAAAAGATAAGGTCTGCGCCCTTTCAACCTTTCTTGCTGTTGCCAGCGCCCTGCAGCTCGCGCCGTGTTTTTATTGTTTTGGTAAATGACCTCGCTGCGCCAACCCCGCTTGCCATTATATGACCAGCCATGGTCCGCGACGATTTTATCAAAGCGCTTTCTAAACGCAGTGATCGTCTCGCCATCGGCAATGGCCTTGTCCACCGCTTTATAGAACTCGGTGAGCATTTCCATATTGGTCACGCCGGCAACGGTAAAAGCCTTTGAGTGAATAAGGCCGCGTATATCGCGGTATTCAGCGGTTGGCACTTTAATTTTCTGGCGAAAAAAGGCGATCGCTTCTTTAAAAGGAGTTAAATCGCCATATTGGGGAGCGCTTATAGGCATTGTTACTGCTCTTTTAACGACTGTTGGATGTCTTGAATTTCATTGCGGCGGGAATTGTCGCGGCTATTACCGAAGAAGAAATTAAGTATCGAAGCAACCACGGTACCAAGGATAAAACCAAGGATGGTATCGGCAAACCGCGTTGACGCTTCGGGTATCTCGGTGAACGTAATAAGGCCTATATATAGTGCAGTAACAACCGACCAGAACCAGGCGTAGTAATAGATGAAGCGCTTTGAAAATTTATCATCCTGGTTAAGGGCTGATATCTGCATTTGTCGTGCGCTTTGGGTGTTTTGAAAAGCGAGTTTATCAAGCTCATTCTCGCGGTTAACGAGCATCATCTTCAGCTGGTTCTGCAGCTCTTCTGACTGTTGAACACGGGCTAAAGCTTCTTCAGGCGTAGCGCTATTGGTGAGCGTTTGCGCAATGTTAACGACTTTTGAAGCAACCGCTTCGCCGTTATCGCCCCCTATCCACTGCCCAATTTTTTTATCCAGGCCGGTGAGCTTGGCTAGCCCAAGCGCTATTGTGATCGGTTCCATAGGATTCTCCTAGTGCCTTAATGTTATACGCGAGTGGCGTTTCTGATGTTTTCATATACTTGAGCTGCAGCGATTCTTTCAGGGCCCAACTCGCAATTTACAAAGTATTCATGAGCTAGCTTTTCTGCTTCTCGCATATACTCAAGCAATTTTCTTTTCCGCTCATCTTGAGAAGGTTTTAAAGATGGGACTTGTTCACTCATAGCTTTCTCCTATTAAAATTGGCAACTGTTGGTATCTATTAGCTCTAACCCTTCAATCCGCTTGAACTGGCGTACCAGCGACTTTGCAGTAGTAAATGAGCAGTCGAAGAACTCACGTTTTTCGTACAAGTTTGGGTAGTGCTTCTTGGCATCGCGTTTACCAAACGCCTTCTCTATGCGTTTGATGTCAGCAGCCTTAAAAACACTGAAGGTACGTTTACGCCACACTTGCTCTAAGCAGCTGGGGCGGCTATCTGATTTTGTATACCACTCGCCTTTGATTTCATGGTCGATGTAAACGGCTAGCATGGTTGTTGACTCAGATTTCTTAACTCGCTGCACAGAGATTTCATGATCCCCGAGCTTGAATCGTGCATGGCCAAGCATTCCCGCTAAGTTTGTTTCTATCTCGCTCCATTGCTCTTTTGTGATGGGCATAGGAACCTCCTACAACTTGGCGATATCTAGCGAAATGGCAACGTCATGGCCATTGGCGTCTTGCTTGTAGAAGCGAATAAATCGGCTTGAGTCCACTACCCCAACCGACTCGGCAATAATGTTCATGGCCTTTTGCCACTTGCCCGACTCGTCCGCAATTTCGAGCTTACGAAGCGATAGGATGCGCTGCGGATTAAGCGAGCCTTGCTTGTCGGTTGAAAACACCTTGCTGACAATGGCGCGAATGTTTTGGTTGCCGTCGGCGGTCCATTCTTCCAGGCACTCATCAATGAGTTGTTTGGCCAGTGTCAGCTCAGGGCCAAGCTCGATGCGCTCCTGGGTTTGCACTTTTACAGACAACTTGTTGTCGAACGAGCGCAGGGTCACATTGCCCTTTTTACCGCCCAGCTCTACTTCATGTTCCTGGGCAAGCAGCTCGATAAAATCGTCAACCTCCTGCATTTGTGCCTGTTTAAACGCGGCCAGCTCTGCTTGTTGCTTTTCGGCCAGGGCTACGGCTTTTTGCACAAACTCGTCTTTGATCAAGTCATTTTGTTTGATGTTGGCAATAGCTACCAGGTTGCCTTTGCCGTCTTGTTTGTAGCCTTCGGGGATTGGGTTTGTCATGGGTTACTCCGTCATTTCTGTGGTATTGGCGTCAAACATGCCCGCCGCAAATTCATACTCCAACGCGCTGGCGGTTACCTTGGCTAGTTCGTTGTCGTTCATGTGCGGGAATGCGTCTTTAATCTGGGTTTTAAGCTGTTCGAGATTTTCAGCGGCTTTGGCAAATTCAAAGATTTGCTTAAGCGTATGATCCGTAGCGGCATCGAACTGCTGCTGCGCATCAATATCGAGTTCCGGCGCGCTGGCGAAGGAAAACTCCGACTTGGCCGGGGTGGCTATGCCTTTACCATCCTCTGGCACATCCAGCAGGGTTTCGCCTTTTTTAGGTTGGGGAATGCCCAACTCTTTATAGGCCCATGCCATCGACACCGGCACCAATTTGGCCGACTCTTTCACGCGGTTAACGGTTTCTACGTTTACATCGCGCTTATCCTTGTAGATGAACTTAGGCAACTCGCCGCCATCGAAATTAATCTGGTGCAACTGCTCGATAATTTGGTTGCGAGCATCGGCTACCAGAGCTCTGTCGGCGCGCTGATTTTCTCCGGCTCGTTTGGCGTGGGTTTCGCTGGCAGCACGGGCGCCGCCGCCCTTTTGCTCGGTGGCCAGCGTTTGGCTTGTCAGTGCCTTGCTGATTTCGGCGTTACACAGGTTGATTAGGCGCTCGGGCAGTGGCTCGCCGCCGCCTTTGCGTTCCAGTATTTCCACACTGGTATCGTCGGGAATGGCAGCAATGCCGTCTTCAACCAACTTGGCAAGGCCGTCTAACAGGTTGCCAATTTCCTTATCGTCTGCGCCCATAGGGTACTTACCCACGGGGAATGGAATACCAAAGCGCTCGCACAGCTGCACAAAGAACTTAAAGCCGCCGTGTTTAAAGGTCCATGGCCAAAAGCAGCTGCTCAACAGCGCTATGCCATAAGGGTTGTCGGCTTCTGGCATATGGCGAACACATACCCAGCGGCGCGGGTCGGTTGGCTCACCCATGGGGTTTTCCGAGGTTTTAACCTTAAGTTCGTGCGCCTGGTTAAAGACAAATTGGGTCGACTTCCACGCCTCAACACTACCCGGCAGCCACTGGCCATCGCTCTTTTCATACGCGCCCAGGTGTAACACTCTAAAGCCGTGCAAAATGGCGCTGTACGCATGCCAATCCATATCAAGCCACGAGGTATTTTTCATCGGACGACGAGCAAAGAATCGCTTAGCCAGCTCATAGCTTTTCATGCTTGCTGCGTCTTCGCCACCGGGCACCAGCTCATAGTTAAAGCTGTGCAGGCCACTGCGTAACGATCGCAGCTCACCAATTACATGGGGGTCGCGGCTTATTTCGTTATAAATAGCGGTGTTTTTACCGGCTTTGCGCAATATTGGATCGAGGTTCGGTAATTCCCCCAGTAGCGGCAACAGGCGTTGATCCAGCGTGCTACTGCTAAACATCCGGGTAATGGCCTCATAGGCCTTTGAGTTAACTCGCGGCTTGCTCTTGCTATACATGGTAACCTCGTATTGATTTCGTCACGCGGCGGCTGGCCGTGCGTGGAATGCCGCCTGCTCCCGTGCTTGCCAGCATCCACAAAATGGCCAGCGTACAGCTCAGGTCATAGTGGTGGGCGGTTTGTTTTTCGGGCCAGTTTTCCAGCTCATCAAGCAACAGACGGCAATTAGAATGAAAGGCAATCTGCGCCGGCTGGTTGGTAACGTAAGGCTCAAGGGCGCCAATGCGTTCTTCCTGGCTCAGTGATGCAGTAACCCCACGCAGCGGCAGTGCTATGCCCTGCTCTAGGCCGCGCTTAATAAACTCACTGCGCATAAAGTCAAAGGCGTTGTTGTTTTCAAAGCCCCACACCTTGCAGTTGTACTCGCGCTGGGCGCGGATAATGTCGTTAAGCAAACGACTGGCACCGCGCACTTTGCGGCTCTCGTACTCAACGTGCAACTTACCCAGGTCGCGGCTATAAAAACCCACCAATATGGCGCTGGGGTCGGCCTTTTCAGTTTTGCCCATGCTCGGGTCGCAAGCGCCGTAGGCTATCCAGTCGCTTAGGCGGTCTACCCAGAAATCGAACTGGTAGAAAATCGCTTCTTCGTCAGATTTGGCGATGCCCTGCATCTCTCGATTAAATTCGCGTTTGTTGGCGGCCCACATAGCCATCAAGTCATACAGTGTGCGCACGCTGGGCCAAGACGTTTGCGCCCCTTTGCTCATCTGCTTCTTATTCTTGATCCAGAACTTAAAGCTGGGTTTGTCCTCGGTGCTGACCGCCTCGCCCTTGGCTGCTGCTTTCTTCTGGTATTCCTTATCCTTATGCAGCATCAGCTCGCGGCACTCTTCCCACATATCCATGCGTTCAGGCATTTGTTTAATGGCCTTAAAGCGATGCACCATATGCCCCGGCGCCTGTTCGGCGCGGGAGATGGGGTCGTCATTATTAAGGACGGTGTTTACACCCAGGAACTTAACCGTGCCATCGGGTGGGCCGAGGTATTGCACTGCAGCCTCAAGGAAGCGCCAGCGAGCATCGCGCATAGTGGCCGATTTGGCCTCGCTATCGGTGATAATGTCATCGGATAAAAGCAGCTTGGGGCGGCTGGCGCCGTGGAAGGTACCGCGCACCGACTGGTCTGCGCCTCGGCTTTCAAAGCGCACGCCCTGGGCAGTAATAAACTCGCCAATTTTCCACACCGGGCTGGCCTGGCAAACCTCGGGGAAGTCCAGCGCCAGGTTGTTATTGTTCAACAGCTCGGTTTTAACCACCTCTAAGGTTTTGGTCGGTAATTTGGTTTCGGCACCAAACAAGATTACAAAGTCGATAAAGATATCCGGCTTGCTCAGGCCCGTTTCTGCTCGCACCTCGGCATCTTGCAATAAAGCCAGAACGGCCACATACACAGGACCAAGTTTGACCGCCAGGGTCGATTTAGCTTCACCACGGGGCGCCACAAACCAATCTTTCCAGCCGTTTTTAAGATTAAGCGCCTTGGGGAACCAATCCATAAAATACTGCTGAAACTCGGACGGCTTTTGGCCTTCCAATAACCACATATGGTGCGGAAAATAGGTATACACAAAGAATTCGAAATCACCGCCCAACACCCGTTTACGGCGCTCGGCGATGGCCGCAGGGCTCGGGTCTATGTTGCGCTCTTTGGCTTCAATGTCACGGCGCAGCGCGCCGGTGATCTGCTCTATCTCTTGCAAGAACTCTTTGGAATTCATATCCGCCATTAGTCGTCTAGCTCCTTATCCAGGACAGGAGCAAACGACTGCAGTATTTCAACCAGAGGCTCGGTAAACTCAGGGTGCTTGCGCGACACAAACTGCGCCAGCTTCTTAATGACCTCGGTAGCTATGGTGCGTTTTTCCAGGCGCTTATTACCGCCTGACACCTTCATTACCTTGCTCATCATATCGGTGAGGCTGGAAAGGATCTTAGTGCGCTCAGGTAAAGGCAATCCCTCGCCATTTTCTTTGAGCAAGTTAAAGGTTTCATTTACCTGGATGGTAAATTCTTCGATAAAGTCGGCGGTAAACTCCCCCGCTTCACCTTCTGTACGACGGCTGGCGGCACGGGCTAAATCCCAGTCATCGCCGGCGGCCTTGGCTTCCATCTTCCAGCGCCGTGCGGTGCCATCGGCAACGCTATGCTTAATGGCCGCCACAGATAGCGCCAGTAACTCATTAACGTAGCTGTGCCGTACAGCGTCTTTGACGTCTTGGGAGTGAGCCATTAGTTAAGTACTCCCTGCTTGAGGGCTTCGGCTACTAAAGTGACGGCGAGCCCTGCTGCACCACCGACACCGGCCATCTTTACCCGGTTTTTAGTAACCTGTTTTTCAACATCCGTTACGCGGTCTTCAAGCTTGTCGACACGGGCATTAATGTCCTGCTTTAACGAGCTAAGCTGCTCTAGAATCGCCGTCTGCCCAGCCTGAATTTGGCCGATATTCTGAAATAGTAGGTTTTCTTGTTCTGGAGTCATGTGGTTGGTCCTTATGGCTTAAACACTTTAATGCCAGCCCAGGTGGGCGTGCGGACATCAAAATGGAACCAGTTCACATCGGCTTCAATGGCAGTGATATGAGGGAATAAGTGAGGGTTCTCCAGCACATACTCGCGTACTTCTTCGGCGCTAAAGTCTTTAAACGAGCAATCAAAGGCTTTGCCTAGCTTATGCTGGCTGCGCGTGGCACCAACTTCGCACAGCAAGGGGCGATAGCCACGGTATTGAAAGCCGCCGTTAACTGTGTGCCAAGTATTTACAATGCACGGGCCAAAGGCTTCGCGCAGTGCCTGCAGTGTTTCCAGGGCGCGGGGGTCAAAAAGGTTGGTTAGAAATAACGGGTTGTCCGCGAATGCTTCATACACATCCTTGGGTACCAGTTCTTGGAAGATAAAGTCGGGTGCCTTGGGCACTTTCACTCTAGCATGAGGCTTCATCGCATACTGTCCTGTTGTGTTGTTTAAGTCTGTTTTTATTCATCAGATAACACGCAGGCAGTCGTTTAGGCGGCGGTGTGGGCTGTGTTTCGCGTTCAATTATGGCGTCAACTTGCTTTCGTAAAATAAACGAATAGCGATCAGGACATTGCTGCCATAGTTGATTGCGTTTTTGCTCACAAGGCTCATGGGCGATTTGTTCGGCCAATAAACACAGAAGCGGTGCATGCGATGTTGTCATGCCCCAAGTGTGTCAATTGTGAGGGTTTAAAACCTATGTAAAGTGCTTTTCAGCGAGGGAATATCTACGGGGAGTAACTAGGTTAGAATAAAAAGGCGTGCCATTACAAGAGGGGCACGCCAGTTAATTTAAAGTGCGTTTAAACATGGGTTAAATAGTCGGTTTCATTGATGCTTTTAAACGACTTCTCCGGGTCGGCATAGTAGGTATCAACAAAATCCCTTGGGATGCGGGTGATCTTAAGTTGCACCTGGATAACTTCGTTGCCGCTTTGCAGCTCACCCAGTGACACCTCGTTGTCGGCATAATCGCCTTCGAACATGTCTGTTAGCAGTGGCTCGATATTGTCCACGGCCAGCGCCGCAACTTCTTTAGCTCCGCTCATTTATCTGCTTCTCTTTCAATCGAGCCAACGTCTTCTTGACTATCTCTTCACGCCAAGGCAACGCTTTTTCGCAGGCCTCCTGCATGGTGTCGCCGTATATCCATTTGCGAGCATAATAACCCCAGTGAAACGTGTAGGAACCACATTTTAATAGCTCTCTGGGTAACGGCGTTGCAAACTGAACCAGAAACCCTTGCTTGCCTTTTTGGCGAAGGTAATAAGAGATTTCTTCATAACCAAGACTTGGGCAATGATTCATTTCTTCGTAAACTTTTTCCCATTCTTCAATGGGGAGCTCTAAAGCAGCAAAGACCTTGTCTGTGTCTTCATCAAATGCGTCTCTAGCATCATCAGCAATGGCTTCATCAATCATTTGTACCGCGATACAAATCACCTTATCAGCGCGTATATCGCCAGCCATTTCTTCTAGTATTTCTTTACTAATATTCATCTTATTTCCCTAGTTCCTGTTGCTCTTCGCGCTTATATATAGCGCCTGGTGAAAACAAACATTCATTATCTGCAAGTTGATCTAGCGGAATGCCACCATCGTCATCTTCAAATGCAGGTCGGTCTAATACCCATTTGACACCATTTTTAACAATCCACTCCGGTGCAAAGTGATCACCGCATGCCAGGCTTATATTGCTTTTGCCATCTTTCATCTTATTTCCCTAATTCTTGCTGCGCTTCGCGCAGTTCGTTTAACAAAGCCTCGACTTGTAAGCCAAGTAACCGCCTTTGCTTGATGTGTTGGGCCAGTAACTTAAGCCCAAAGTTAAGTTGCCATTTGTTTGGCTTGATACCACCTGATAACTGCAAGGCGGTAGCCATTACAAAGTTGTCCTTATCCATCTAAAAGCCCAGCCCCAGCTGCGAGCGATCTTGTTTGTGCTCGGCATAAATCGAGGTGATCTGCTGGCGGGTAATACGGAACCGGCGCACCAGCTCCTGTATCGAGCACTCTCGTTTATCCAGGGCGCTGCATATCTCGCGGTTACGCAACTGCATCAGCACCTTGTTGAGCATGGGCACCTGGTAAGTGCCACCGCCCATTTGCTGCGCCCACAACTGCGCCAGTTCCTGGCCAAACACCTTCACCACCACATCGCCTTTTTTAGGCGTCGGGGGGATGTAAAACACCTGCCCTTGATGCTCGGTTAACACGGTGATCGCCTGCTCGGCACCCAGCTTTTCAACTATGATGCGCAGGCCATAAGGCAATGCTCGGGTATCAATATCTAAGGCCATAATTCAGTCCTCCAACAAATGATCCAGGCCGTGGCTGCGGTCTATCGCTCTTTGTTCGTGATAGGCCTCAATATCACGGCGAATGCGTAGCTGCTCCTTGTCCTTTTCTTTCACCTTGCGGCGGTCCGACACATCCTTTTCCTGGTAACGTGGGTGGCGCGGGTTTATCACCATGCTCCACTGAATTTCACTGGCCATGGCAACGCTCCTTTTGTTGCGCCTTAGCACGCTTAAGCCACTGCTTAAGCACCTCAATAATGGCGCCCCACTGGCTGGCGCTTTGCGCCAGGGTTTTACCCTGCAGGTGCTTGGCGCAGAAGTTGTCGCAGGCTTGTTTTGAGTCAATGTTTACCGCGCCGGCGCGGAACAACTGGCCCCACAGGCTGTAAATCATTTTGAGCTGTGGCGGCAGCTCTTTACTTTCTTTGGGTGCCATAGAGCGGTAACGCGTAAGCAATTGCTGTTGCTCCAGCTTGGTCAGCTTGGTGCTGCTGTTTTCGCGCCGGTTTGAGATATAAAGCACATTGGCGCGGTGGGCATCATCGCTGATGCCTGCCGCTTTTTGTGCAATCTTAATTTGTTGCACCAGGTTGCTCATGCGCTTTGCTCCAGGGTTTTCACTTCAAACGAGGGTGACGGCTTAATAGAGATAATACGCACCGACCAGTTTTCATCGTCGCCGGTGTGCAGCGGTGGCAACTTGCGGTTGTACAGGTTAAAGCGGCGGCAGGTCACCTCGATGCTGTTGTCTTTATGCACCTCGGCCATAGAGTGGAACTTGTCCGCAACCAGCATAGCGAAGGCACCCTTAACATTGCCGTCGCACATATCCAGGCGCGTGCCCTCTGGGTCTAAATCGCTTAGCGACTGCATCATCATGGTGTTCGATACGTTATCGTTAACGGCGATACGAGCGCTAAAGCGAATGGTGTTTACAGTGATTGAAAAAGCCATGTTGTTATTCCTTTTTAAAAATTTAAAGTGGGTTTAAACCGCCGTTAAACGGCGGGTTTGTTTAATACAGAAGAAAAGATCCCGTTCACCAAAAGCTTGTCCACCGGCACATCCGGCTTCTTGTAGGTGTGGTTTAAAAGGTGCGGCAGCAGGTTGCCAACCAGCTCACGGGCATTACCTTCAACGCGCTTGTGTAACCAGGTCCACCATGCTGCGTCGTCTTTGGCGAGCTTTACCGTGCCCTGGGTCAGTTCTAAGAACAGGGTGCGAATATCCTCAACGGTGATCTGGCCAACGGGCTTGGGCCAAAAGCACACACGGCTGGAGATAAGCTCGTAGCGTTCGTGGGTTTGCAGCTTGTCTTGCAACTGGATATTGCCCACCAGGGTCACCCCTACGCGGGCACGGTCACTAATGGTGCGCAGTGGGTCCAGGGCATTGGGCTTACATTTGTCGGCCTCGTCTAAGATGATCACCCGGTTGGTATCACGCAGGGTTTTAATGATCTTCTCCATGTTCTTATAGCCGCTGCCGCTGCGCGCTAAACCCAGCTGATACACCAAGGCTTCAAGCACCTGGGTACTGGTCGTTTGCTCCGAGCCCTCAATCAAAATGGCGTCGGTGTCGTTGCGGCAATACTCGGCAATGCCTTTGCTTTTGCCGATACCCGCTTGTCCGGAGAACACGCTAAAGCGGCGTTTTTGTTTTGCTTGCTCACAGGCCAGAGTGATAAGGCGCACTGTGCTGATGTCTACAAATGGCTCAGCGCCGTAAACGATATGTATCGGTTCTTTACGCTCTGCCTCGGCATCAGCCTGCTTGGCCTGCTCCAGTTCTGGCGGGGCAATCAAGCCCCAAATGTCGTGCAGGTGCTTGCTGGGCTTAGCCTGGTATTTACCGTTAATAAGCTGCGAAATAGTGCCGGGGCTTTTCTTTAAGCTGCTAGCAATGCTGGCACTGGTCACCCCCTGGGCGCGCAGCTCTGGTGCATGCAAACGCAAGCGAATGCGGGTACACAGGGTTACGTCATCCGGGCTATATGAGTCCTGGTAACCCAAGCCGGCATCGAGCTGCTCTGGGTCGGCATCGCCAAAAATCATCTGCCATAGTGCGTCTATTACCTTGGCCGGGTTAACCGGCGACTCTCCCGCCAAAATGGTTTTCACCGCGCTTAGGGCGTAGCCACAATTTAGCTCCACATCGGTCATGCCGGTGGCTTCTAGCTCAGTGTTTATCAGCGTGACTTGTAGTTGCTGGCGCTCGGTGTAGTTGTTGTTAAAGTTCATAGCTGCTTTCCTGCTTATTGTGTTGTTCAGGTTGACTAAAAAGGTCTTCTAGATTCGGCGCTTTGGCCGTAGTCTCAGTGGTTACTGCAAAATCGAATACGTCGAAGGTGTTGCCTTGCTTGTGCTCCAGTGCCGGTGTCTGGGCTGGCGCCGCCAGCTGCTCTACGGCATCAACGTCAATCACACGGTCACTTGCTTCCTGGGCCAATACCTCTTGGCGGTGTGCTTCAAGACGCTTAAGGCGACCAGCGCGGCGTTTTTGCTCGGCCTGCTCAATACGCGAGTCAGGCAGGGCCATCGCCTTGGTTTTAAGGTTGGCAATCATCAAAAACTCGCCGCTTAGGCGGTACAGCTTCACGTAGCTGTCGTCGTGCAAGTCGTAGGCGGCTACCAGTTCCTGGTCGTTAAACTGGTGTAGGTAATCGGCGCTGTAGGTACGCTTATGCAGTACAAAGCGGCCGCGGCGAATGTTCACCTTCTCACGCGGTAGAATGACAAAATCACTCTCAAGCGGCGGTACGCGCTCTATTTCATCCCACACCTGCTGGCGGGTTTTGCCCTCAATTTCAGGGTGCGGGCTGTTGTGATAGTCATCCAAAAAGGCCGTGAACTCGGCTATCCACTCGTCAACCGTTGGCAGCTTACGTTTGCCTTGTTTTACTTCTTTAAGCACCAGCTGCTTATGGCGTTCGTCATGGTGACGGCCACAGTAAGTGTCGAAGCGCTTGCCCACACGGTCTTCCATATGCAAGAAGAAACGCTCTATCCACTTGGCACGGGCATTCCCTGGGATGGCAAAAATAACGTCGATTTCAAACTGGGCATAAAAGCCGGTGGTGTCGTCGTTCATCAGCTTGTTTTTATAGCCAGAACCGTTATCCAGGTAGAACATGGCCGGCACATGGTTATGCACCTGCATGGCACGGCTAATGGCTGTAAGCGTGTCGATGGTGTTTTCCGCATAACCCAGCTCCCAGCCAACGATGCAGCGGCTGCCCACATCCTGAAAGGCGGTAAGCTCGGCGCGAAACCACTTGCCTGTTTTTGGGTGCGCCAGGTAGACGTCCAAGGTGTGGCCATCGCCGTTGTATAAGAACCCCGGCTTAATGTTGGCGGTGGAGCGCAGCAAGTGATCCTTGTGCTTCTCACGGTACAATTTAGCGCCCATGCGGTACGGGCTTTTTGGCCCCAGCTCATGCGGCAGGCTGTTAATAAAGCGGCGTACCTGATGATGCTGGGCGTCATACCCCTCTTTCACCAGTTGGTCGGCCACCTGGGCAAAGCTTGGACTGTTGGGGCTGTGGTACAGCGCCAGACAACGGGGCAGCCATTTGTGCGCGGTGGCCGTTTTACCCTTGTAGCCCGGTAACAGGCCGTTAATGCCCTGCTCTTTATAGGCGTTATACCAGTTATAAACGGTGGCCCGTCCGGGCAGTTTGCCAATGGTCGATATCGCATTGGCCACGGCAGCGGGTGCGGTACCCTGGCGAACCTGGGCAACCAGGTTGGCAAAGGCTGTGGCAATGCCGCCGTCTTCTTTGCTTACCAGGTAACGTATGATCACAGCGCGCAGGCTCGCTGTTTTACGGGCTTTTTCATTGGCGCTGTTCCAGGGCGACTGCTCGGCCTGCACCGGCAGGTTATTGTATTTCTGAACGGCTGGGTGCATGGCTACTGCCCTCCTTTACGTGCAGCGAACTGCGACAACATAAATTCGCGGTTGGCCTGGGCGTCTTGCCATTCGTCTTCGCTGTACACAGGCAGCGACTCGGCACCAATAAAGTGCTCCTCGCCAAATTCATTAACGACCGACTGCAACATCTTGTTGATGCGCTGCTGTACACCCAGCCACAGGTGATACACGCTCTGCCCTGCCCCGATTCGGGCGTCCAGGTCTAGGTCACGTTGCTGCAGCAGTGCTTCCACTTCGGCAATGTTCTGTTCCAGCGACTCGTTCACTACACTGGAATGGGCGAAGGTTTCGCGGCGTACATGGGCACACAAGGTAGGAATGCCATAGAGCTGGTCTGGCGCTTTGCGCAAGCGCTCGTTCTCAAGTTCGTTGATAAGGCTTGCGTTTGACTCTTCCAGTGCATCCGTTCTTTCGGTCAGCTTTTGCACCTGCTCGCGGATGTCCTTGCCCTTGGTTTCGGCCAGCACATCAAAGTCGTCGTCGTCCAACTCGCATAAAGACTCAAGCGGCACCTTAGTGAGTTCTGCAAGTTGATGTTGGTTGAGATTTAAAAGCGACAATTTGTCGCTTTTGCTTTTTGGCAAACCTGAAAGCATTTTGGAGATTGCGATGGAGCGTTGAGCTGTTCTTTTGTGGATTCCTCTTTGCTCAAGCAAAGCTAAATACTCACCGTGTGAAACTTGTTGCTTAACATTCATCAGGATATAGCCCGCTTCCGCAGCATCGGTGAATTGACGGTTCGCGAGAAACACAACGCGATCCATACATTCGTCAACGCTTTCCGGTATCACGATTTGCAAAGGAGACTTTAACTGCTCGATCTGGTACTCGATTTCGTTGGCGTTTTCCTCGCCCACAATGTTGGCTAGTGCGCTGCCCTGAATTTCAGGCAGATCTTGGTCTTTGATTGTCATTATTTTTTCCTTATTTCTATCCTAAGAAAGGAGCCTTAAACGGGCTTTAAACTGGGTTTTTAAGGAATGTGTTCATTGCGGGGCGTCGCCGTTAAGCAGGGTGTCGGCAATATAGCGCTGCATATTGGCGCGCTCTTCTATCTCTAACTGCAGCTCGGCATGCTGTTGCAGCATTTGTGCGCGCTGGTCTACCGCGCGGTGCAAAAGAGGGTTTAGCAGCACATTGGCTGGCTCCATAGATTGCACCGCATAGCATAGCGCCGGCAGGTAGTGCATGGGCATGTGGCTGGGTTGGCTCGGTGCCAGCCATTTATTGAGCTTGGCCTGATCGATATGCTCATGGGGTGAGTGCAAGGCATCGTTCATGCGCTCCGCTATCATAGGGCGGCCCAGGCCCGAGCGCTTCATTGCCGTACACACAGTGTGAATAAACAGGTTGTAGATATTGCAATCGGGGGCAATATCGCCGGTTAAAATGCTGGCTTTTAATTGTTGTAGTTGTTTTGACTGCTGTTCCATCGTAAACGTCTCTGTAAAAATTACCGTAAAAAGAAAGAGTTAAATTACCTTGTGCAATTGAGTTAGCGCGTTAATGCTTAATGTCCGTGGAGCAACTGCTGCAACTCCTGGCACTTTTGCTCACGATCAATCCTGGCTTGGCCGCGATTTTTGTACGCGTCAACATCGGGGAAAACTTCGTTCACATCTTTTTCGATGACCTTGGCAATTGCTGCAGCAATGCGATTAGACGTGGTGTGGCGATTAACGACACTGGAGACATGGGCAAGGCTAACACCCAGTACGGAGGCAACGATGGAAAGGGAATACCCTTTTTTAATAAGGGCTTGTTTTATTTCGGTGGCGTTCATTGTAAAGTACCTTTTGGTTGTGCCTTTCTTGTTAATACTTTGGCGAGCTAAGCAAGAAAGGTTTTAGTTAATGTGTGGTGAGTATAGTTTCAATATATTGAACTAGTCAACACCTTAATGTTTCAATATCTTGTAGTTATGACTTCAAATATAACTATCCAATTGATATTGCTTATTTTATTTATGGATAAAAGTTTCAATAAATGACATCTTTTTTGCGGGATGAGCGTAATAGGCTTGGCTTGACACAAGCAGAAGCGTCTAAAGCCATAGGTGTAGGTAAAACGACTTTATTACGATGGGAGTCTGGTTACCCTATTCCATCAGACAAATTAATTGCGCTATCAGATATAGGCTTTGATGTTAATTACATTCTCAAAGGCTGTAGCTCTACAGCTATTGATAAAACTCAAAGTACAACCCTCCAAGCGAGCCATGCTGATTTGATCGTGGTTCCCCAGTTTGATCTTGCTGCCAGCGCCGGTGGTGGTGCCTTGGTTGTAGCCGAGCACCCTGTTGCTCGTTTTGAACTTTCAAAAGTCTGGTTGCAGCAAAATAACCTACACAATAAAAAGCTGACCGTGGTGCCAGTACGTGGCGACAGTATGGAAAGCACTTTATTCGATGGTGACCTCACGCTGGTGTCCTTAGTGCAGGAACCTGGCGAAGCCCGTGAAGGCGTGTGTGTATTGCGCTTTGACGATGAGGTATTTGTTAAGCGCATTCAATATGACTGGAAAGCTAAAGGCTACCATGTGACCAGCGACAACAATGCTTACAGCGCCTTCTATGTTGACGCCGATGATGTAAGTGATGGCCGTTTTGCGGTACTGGGTAAAGTCGAACGCGTACTGCAACGGGCTAAAAAGCTGGATTAAAAATTAATAATTAGCAGGAATAAACATGGAACTGTTAGAACGCAAGTACGTACGCGAATTGGCCAGTCAGCATAACACTCGCCTACAAGCAGCAGCCCTCGATAATACGACCCCTCAGCTGCTGCTCGATTTTGAAGATGAACTTAATGAGCTCACTAAAGCTCTTAGCGAAGAAGACCGCAATGAATTTGATCGTCTTTACTATCAAGAAATGGATGCTTTAGCTGCGATGCAGGAAGTAGGGATAGAAAATAACAAATTAAAGATTGCTGAGTTAGAAGCTAAAACTGCTGAATTAGAATTAAATGAAGCGCAAAGGGAAGCTGAGGAAGCCAAGCTAATTGGCTATATTGTCGCTTTTGTCGTTGTCTTTTTTGTGTTTTATCTCGTATTTGAGAAGTGATGTGCAGGCGGTTAACTTAAAGCGCGCCAAGCATTACGCGCAGCTGCAAATTGCTGTCGCCCCCAAGGCAATTAAAGCAATGGCCGCTGAGCATAACGACCATATGAATGCGCTAAAAAAATATCGCAGTCTCAGAAACATTGAACCGCCCGAGTTCACCCTACCCAGCCATGCCAGTTATAAGCAGCTCGCTATCATCTACAAAAAAGAAAAACGCTGGGATGATGTGATCGCCCTGTGCAGCCAGGCACAAGAGCAAGGCTGGGCTGGTGACTGGGAATGGCGTATTGAAGAAGCACAAGCGAAGCTTAATAGTAAAACCTAGGAACACCATGACAAATAAAATAAAACAGATATTCAAAATATCGTATGACACAACAGCAACGAAAGATCACACTATTGACGCCGAGTTGCTTGGAAACGCAATAATGAAAACGGCCACGGTTCTTAAGCATACTGATAAGGTTTTAAACGGTGAAGAGTCAACCCTTGATTTAGAAGTTAAAGCTAATAGTGAGGGGTCGTTCGTCATTGAGTTTGTAACCTGGTTTAACCAAAGTGGGGTAAATCCTTTGTCTTTGCTTGGGTTCGCCTCTTCGGCGTTCGGTGTAAAAACAGTGATGGATGTTCTTGGTGAAATTAAGTCACGCCCCGTAAAAACCTACATAGATATGGGTAAAGGAATAACAAAGCTGATCCTTAATGACGGTACCGAGGTTGAGGCTGATACAAAGGTAGCGCGCTTGGTAATAGATCGCACTTTCCGTAAAGAGTTGGAAACGGTTATTAAAGCCCCTCTAGAAGGCGCCGATAATGCCAAGCTAATTTTTAAAGATGAAAACGATACCGAAATTTCGGAGTTTTCAGAAGAGCAGGTTGAGAACTTCAAAACCCCAGCAAGAGCTGTTGTTGAAGAGGTTAAAGAAGAAATAGCCAATACAGAAGTGCGTTTTGTTAAGGTAAATTTTTACGGCGAAACTGGTTGGTCCGCACAACTTGCGAACGGCGATACCGTTGCTGTAAAAATGAAAGATGAGCACTTCCTTGCTAGGATAGATGAGAACAAACAGCTTTCCAAAGGTGATCTGTTCGTCGTAAAATTGAAAACAACAACAACATTTAAGTCTGGAAGCAACCCGGCCATTAACCGTGAAATCATTAGTGTTGAACGGCACAGGGCTGCAAAGGACGAAAAATTGATACCAGATAAAACCAATGACTGAGACTGAGGCATACATCCAATTGATATATATGGTAGGCATAGTTTTGTGTCTGCCGTATTTGTTATTTAGGTTGGCCCCTGCCTTAGCTAAAATCGTGGCCGCGCGATTCTTTCCACCTAAGTTTATTGATGTAGAAATCGTCGAAGGCGACCGCACGATTAAGAAACGTATTTCTTTAGAAGATGATGACGAACTGGTTAGTGCCCTGCTAAATGTAAAAAGGGGGCGCATGTGAGTAAGTTTTTTAAAAACCCTTTACTCGTCGCTATAGCTACGGGGATAAACACTATTGCCTTGGCCACTATACACGCGAATGTAACAGACGAGGGAGCTCAATTAGCATATTCAGCCTGTACGCCTTTCATATGTAATATGTTAGTACTCTTAATTGACTGGTTGTTAGCAAGTAAGAATGTTAAGTCAGCTGAACACTTGAGAATGGAACATAATCTTAAAGATCAAATTACCATTGCGAAGGCTAACTTAAAGGACGCTAAAGAGAGTGGTTTACCAACGGAAGAGTTCGAAGCTCGGTTAGTAGAACTCATGCAGGCCAGAACAAACATACCTGATTTGGTGAACCAGCAGCGTTTAACTCAATAAGGCCCCTATCTGGGGCTTTTTTGTGCCTGCAACCCTAAAGCGCCTGTAAGCCTTTCTAACGCCCTGTATTGGTTTTTGCTGTACGATGTGTCACCTAAAAACCGTTTAAACAAATCTGACGCGATTTAAACAGGGTTTAAACTTGGTTTGAAACACTTTTAAAGGCAAGGTTAAAAGCTGTGGTAAATTTACCAGTGGGAATTACTCACATGAAGTTTAATTTAACAATCAGTTAGAAGGGAACTATGACAAGGAAACGAGAAATAACACTAAGGGACATTGCACGCAAGAGCTCATCATTTCGCAAGGTTAATTATGTTCCAGCACGCAAAAAAAGCTTAGGGCAACTGAGGAGGTTCTGGGTTGCAATAGGAACACCGATATTAGTTGCGTCAATAGTTGCTTCGATAATTGCGTACACTTCGAGTTTTGAATTTTGTGGTAGATATCATTGTTTCAATGATGCACTGACATATTTTAAGGTGCCGCTCGGCATATTGGCGATTATTTTCCCCTCGGTAGCGCTGGTAGTTTCGCATCATCGTTCTGTCCAAACGTTAGCTCAGATAACCCAAGCTGAGCAAAACAACACGTATAATAACTACATTAAGCACCAAGAGGAGTTTAGACGTCGATTACAAGCTATAGAATCGAAATACAAGCTTGAGTTTGAGAGTTATGATGAGCTTTATGCCGAGGTATTTAGTGAGAATTCACCACTTCGCTTCTCACCCCAATCAGGGAAGAGCTATTTCACAACTTTGAAAACTGATTTAGAACACGCAGCGAATGTATTTAATCGACGCATTAATAACATTAATTCATCAGGGATGTTGTACGGCGCCTGTCACGCTGTATTTGATGACCTAAATATTAAAACTGATGGCTTGCTCGCCAGAACCCCAAAATCTTTTGAACAACCGGTTCTTAACATAACGAACACGGGCTTACAGCTGTACTGTAGTTTAGCCGCCGAACTGGCATTCTTTGCTGGCCAGCCATTATATGAAGTGGAATTTGAGAAATTAAGAGTGTACATCAGTCATAGGGATACTTAGAACTGATAATAATGACCGGCCCTAAGCGGGCCTTTTTATTTTCTTCTTGCTCTAAACGAACTAACAGATTAGCCGGATACCGTTATCTCCACTCTAACATGTAAAGTGTTTCCCCTGAGCGAGGCTTGTCTTTGATTAAGGCTATTAACTATCTTCGTCTAGTAGCGGCCGAGTTTCCCAGCTTCTATGAATCCACCGAAAAATCTCATTAATAAAGTCTTGAGCGCGCTCTTGGGTGATCGTTGCGTTTGTTATCGCCACCCACAATTTTTTAAAGTAGTCACCAAAATCCACTAAATTATGGATGTATTGTTGTGTCTGAAGCATCCCTGTAAGTTGGTCCATTGACCTATTAGCTGAACGCTCCTGCCATGCACCGCAGGAAAAAGTCCAACCGTTTTCTGTGTGGGTGATAGTGCAAAGGTCAGTCTTGTCATGCAGATAGTTGTTTATATTTACTTCAAATTGCATTTTAGTCTTCCTTGTTGGTCAGTGACGGTAAGCTCTACCAAAAGTTATAAGCCAAGCTACTGCAGCGCCAAAAAAGCTACCAGCAACGAAACTGAAGGTTTTCAAAACAAACGCCAATGGTGCTAAGTGGCTTTCTGCCTTGCCCGAAAAAGCAAGTTTCATTGCTTCGGTGGAGAATCCGTTAAGAGCGAGAAAAATAACCAGTATCGTAAGGAAGCTTAGTAGTACACTCCCCGCTGGGCCAACCGTTACATACTTACCTACAACAAAAGCGTGAAACAGTAATACGCCGGAACCAACAACGCCTGAGGCAAGCATAAGCAGAATAAACTCAATACCTGTGGGCATAAATATCCTTATTAATTAATACCAAGTAAATGTATTTCGTAAACCTTATATAAGCTAATGCCTTGCCTATGTAAACAGTTGCCTTTATACCGCTATCAACTGTTCTTGATGGTCAAACCATTTCGTACTATGGTTTAAGCATGCGATACGAGGAGATTCCCTGTGAAAATAGACGTTCAATATAAATCTTTTAGATTACGAGTGTCTTTAGCTTAGCCAGGGCCTCGGAAACCCCGAGGCTCGATAAGATTTAGGCAACTGTCGATACCGCCGCTTATAAGCGGCGGTTTTATTTTCTTCTTGATCTAAACTCATCGGCAGATTAGCCTAATAACGTTACCCCTAACCCTTCTATGTAAACCCATTTCCAGCGGTTAACGCGCCCCCTACTTCATACACTGGTTGCCATCAGAACAACGATGGTTAACCGAAATGCCACAGCAGAAAAAGCCCAACACTACCTTTGACTGGTTCGATATTTTTCGCGCCGGTACGCATACGGACTCAAAAGGCAATACCCAAGAGTTTACTAGCCAGGACCTAGAAAGCGTGGTTGCGAATTTTCAACCTAAAACCTCACCACTCGTCATTGGCCACCCTCAAATTGACGACCCCGCCTGGGGTTGGGCCAGCGACCTTAAAGTGGAAGACGGCGTGCTGTATGCCCAGGCCGAAGACGTATGCGGCGAGTTTGCCGACGCAGTGGCCGATAAGCGCTACCCCAACCGCAGCGTGCAACTGTTTGCCACCGATGATGGCGGTTATCGCCTTGGCCATATCGGCTATTTAGGCGGTAAGCCGCCAGCGGTCGATGGCCTTAGCTGGCAGTTTAACGCCGAAGACAACGCCCCTGCCCTGACCTTTGAATTTAGTGCCGCTGACGATGCTGATCGTATTGCCCTGCAGACGTCGAATGTAGTCACCCGTCTAGTCAAAAACCTGCGCACCTTTATTGCCGATAAGTTTGGTACCGAAACCGCCGACCAGGTTGTGCCCGAATGGGAAGCCGAATGGCTGAAAGAGCAGACGGTCATTGCCGAGCATGAGCGCAACAAAGACGTGCACAGCGAGTACAGCGCTAACCCTGAATCAGATCCACACACACCCGACGAGGAAAACATCGTGACTAAAGAAGAACGTGAAGCGTTGGAGGCCCAGCTCAAAGCCGAGCAGGACAAAAACGCCCAGCTGGAATACAACCAGCGTCTAGCAGCAGCGCAAACCTTTATCGATAAGGAAGTAAACGGCGGCGATGCCCCGCGCTTAACCAAGACCGAAGGCGTGGCCGAGTTTATGGCCAGCCTGGAGACCGAAGGCGAACAAACCTTTGAGTTTGCGGCAGCCGACGGCGAGCAGCCGCAGCAGCTTAAATCAGCAGCTTGGTTTAAGTCGTTCCTGACCAGCCTGCCAGAACAAAAAGGCCTCGCTCGCGAGTTTAACAAGCAAGAAGGCGATGACGAGCCGGAAGAGCTTAACGCCCAGCAGTTAGCTAGCAAGGCGCTGGAGTATCAAAAATCCCAAGCGGACCAGGGCATCACCATTAGCGTGTCACAAGCCATGGCCCACGTAACTAAAGAAGGAGCGTAAGCATGGCCTTACCTGGATTAATTCGTAACTTTATCGCGGCGGGCGCCATTGCAGCTAACCGCCTAGTGAGTGTATCGGCGGCCAATGACTTTGAAGTCAACCAAGCCAATGGCGCTACAGCGGTCTTTGCTGGTGTGACCGAGCAAGGCACCGACAACAACAACCGCGTTGATGTGGTGATGACGCAAATCGCCCCAGTGGAGTTTGGTGGTGATCTTGTCGCTGGCATGTATGTGGTGGCCGATGCCGAGGGCAAGGCGGTGGAGTTTGACCCTGCCAACTTTGTCGGCGCCAGTGAAGTGCATGTAGCTGGCTGGGTGATGGAAGACGGCGACGCCGGCACCATCGGTGACATTTTCTTAAACCCGCATCTGGTTGCAAATATCCCTGCAGCTTAACCGCGACGTTTAGTAACACATTAATAGTAAGGAAATACCATGAATGGCATGCCATTTACCCCGGATACAGAGCAAACCGCAGTCGCGATTGCCTACAGTAACCGCAAGCTAATTGCAGACCAATTAGCGCCCTATTCGCCAGTTGGTAAACGTGAATTCAAGTGGATGGAGTTTGGTAAAGGTGACAAGTTCACTGTACCAGACACCAAGATTGGCCGTAAGTCGAGCCCTAACCAGGTTGAGTTCGGTTCGAAGGAGCAAACAGCCAGCGTTGAGGACCACGGTCTTTCAGATGTGATCCCTAACGATGACGTCACCAATGCGCCGGAAGGCTACAACCCACGCACCCATGCCGTGGAAGGTCTAACAGATTTGGTGCTGCTGCAACGTGAGATTCGCGTGGCCACTATGATGAACACCGCCGCCAACTTCGGTAACACCCTGGCACTCAACGGTTCAGCCGGCAAGCAATACCTGGACGCAGCAGACCATGCTGGCTTGTTGAAGTTCCTACTGGAAATGCTCGACACGCCAATCATGCGCCCTAACACCATGACCGTGTCACAAAAAGTGGGCACGGCGCTGCGCACTAACCCGCTGTTGGTGAAAGCCTACAACGGCTCAAACGGCGACCAGGGCCTGGTGCCATGGAGCTACATCAAAGAAGTGCTGGAGCTGGACTTTATTAACGTTGGCCAGGCGCGTCTTAATACCGCCAAAAAAGGCAAGCCACTGCAGTTGCAGCAGGCATGGGCCGATAGCTTGTCATTTACCTATCAAGACCCACTCGCATCACTGCAAAACAACCGCATGACCTTTGCTTTGACGGCGCGTTACGGTGAGCGTACATCGGGTATGCGTGACGTTGCAGCAGGCTTAAATGGTGGCGTTGAAATCATGGTGGGTGAAGCGGTGAAAGAGCAAGTTATCGCCAAAGACTGCGGCATCCTGCTGACCAATGTGCTGGCACCCGCTGCGTAATTAATTCCGATTGTTGTTCCCTGTGGTCAAAGGCGCTTGGGTTCTCCCTAGCTCAAGCGCCTTTTTTACTAACCGAGTCTATAAACAGAGGTTTTGATGTTTGTTACCACTCAATACGTTATCGACAAAATTGGCGTGAATGTGCTGTTGCAATTCGCCAGTGGCAAGTTCGCCGAGGCTGGCAGTTACCCCACATCGGATGATGTGACCACTGCCCTGCTTGGTGTGCCGGCTACTGAGTTGCAGCAGCAGATCCTCGCCTGGTACCAAAGTGCCGAGAAAAATGTCACTGCAATCGTGAGCGGCTTTTTACCCAACGCAGATATCAGCCAGGAGCAAATCGACAATTCTGTGCTTCCGGGCATTGCCTGTGACCTGCTCTATTTTGAGCTGGCAGTGAATCCTGGCGATGACAATATCAAAGCGCGTAAAACCAGTGCCATGGCATTGTTAGAGAAAGTTAGTAAAGGCTTGATCCAAATTAAGGAAGATGCGCCCGCCGCTGCCAGAACTGGGATGCGCACTAAGGCGGCGGGCACCTCTTTTAACTGGGGCGGCTATTAGTGGCCAGCGTATTTGTAGATTTCAGCGGCGATGCCATAAGTCGCTTACAGAAAATTATTTATTTTGTTGACCGGCCAGACGATGTATTGGATGAGATCGGCGCATGGCTAGATAAAGACACAGTATTGCGCTTTACCAAGGAGCAGGCCCCAGATGGGAGCCGATGGGAACAGTCAGAAGCGGCTAGAACTGGGAAAGGGCGAAACCCTGAAAAACCGGGGTTAACCCTGACAGATTCCAGGGATCTTGCTGACTCAGTGACCCATAACGTAGAAAACGGTGAGCTTGAACATGGATTGGGTGAAGACTATGCGGCCATTCATCATTATGGCGGCCGCACTGGGCGTAACCATGCGGTTAACTTACCCGCGCGGCCGATAATTGGTATCGAGGCAGTACAGGCCAAAGAAATTAACGACATTATCAGCGACTGGTTGGTTTAAAGGGGGGTTCTAATGGAGTTTAACTTTGATTTAAAGCGCGTTGAAACCCTGCTTAAAGAGGCGAATTTTGCCCGAGTGGGGTTTGCATCCGACTTTAATCAGGCGCGCAAAACCCCGGTGCAGTCGCCTTGTCTGTATGTGATTGGCATCGATGACAACAACGAGGAAACCACCGCCATCACCGGCGAAGACGAGTATCGGGTGAATGACATTTTTGCGGTGATGATAGTGATCCCCTGTCTGGCGGCCAACGCGACAACGGATCAGCAAATAAAAGAACTGCGCAACCAGGTTAAAGCTACCTTGGCCGGTGTGGCCTTCCTGCCCTGGGAGCCCATCAAGCTAAACCGTTCACGTATTGTCGAGCTTAACCGCGAAACCAATAACTTAATTTACCAGTGCCAATTCAGCGTAAAAGGCACGTTAACCGTAAAAACCAAGGTGATCACATGACGACACAAGCAAAGAAAGCCGCGCCTTCTAAGGCAAAGCAAATTGCCCAGAACGTCCATGCCAAACTGCATGGCACCGGCAAGCGCAATGAGCTAAGCGGCAGTTTCAAGGTGACAGACAAAGGGCTGCAGCCGGTAAAGGCATCTACCGAAGGAGATAGCAATGAGTAGTTGGCGCTTTAAAGACAAACTGATCCTGGCCGATGCGCTGGGTACGACCTTAACCGGCCTGCATGCGATTTATGCCACCGATGTGGAATTTAATATCGAGAGCGAAAGCGAGAAAGACGAGCTGGAAACCCCGCACAGTGGTGCCAGCTTGGAAGAGTTCTACGGCGAGCATGTCACCCTGAACTTTAAAACGCCGTTGGCGGTAAGCGGTACACCTGGTGATGCGCCGGCCATTGCGCCGCTGCTGCTAGCCTGTGGCATGGTGCAAGTAGCTGATGTGGCCTCGGTTACCTACACCAAGGGCACGGCCACTAAGGCCAAGTGTCTGGTGCGCTTTGGCCAAAACACCCATGCGATCGATGAAATGCTGGGTAATGTAAGTCTGAGCCTGGAAAAAGGTATTCCCAAACTGAACTGGCAATTTAAAGGCCTGTTTAGCAAACCCATTCAAAGTGCCGCGCCGCCGGCGGTGGACTGGGACCGCTGGAAGCGCCCCGAGGTATTGGGCGTGGCCAATAGTTCTGACTTCTTGCTCGATAGCGTGCAGCGCACCTTGCATAAGTTGACCGTGGACCAAGGCAACAACGTGGTATTCGACCGTGCGATTAACCATGAAGAAATCATGATCACCGGCCACGAAAGCACAACCAGCATGACGCTGACAGCCGACACCCTGGCCAACTTCGACCCGTTCAATCAGGTGGCGCCGTGGTGGATTACGAGTTTAGCCATGGCACGGCCGTGGGCAAAAAAGTGACCTTGCTGGGTCGCTTCCAAATGCCGCAGCCCAAGTATGCCAGCTTGGAGTCTGAACTGACGGGCTACGAGCTCGATGGCAAGTTGGTACCAAGCGGTGCCGGTTATGACGAATTAACCTGGGTATTTGAATAATGAAATTGAAACTTTTAGACCGGCTTAAGAAAGCCACTATAGCCGCGCCAGTCAACTTTACCTTTGCCGGTGAAACCATCGCCATGACCTTGCATGTGCGGGTGAAGACCAATGAAGAGCTAGAGAAAATCACCTCTGGCGCTCAGCAAGATAAAGAGATAGTCAAAGAACTGCTCGCTGGCTGGGAAGACTTCCAGGACGAAGGTAAAGACGTCCCCTTTAGTGACGAAGTGCTGGAGCAGCTGTTGTCGGTTCCTGCTGTTACTGGGCGTTTGTCAGTGGAATGTATTAACGCTAACTACCGCGTACAGGAAAAAAACTAACCGACGTTGCCAGGTGGTTCGTGGGCGACCTGGCAACCCAAAGTAAAACCCTAGACGATGACCTTGCCCACTTCGGCGCCCCCAAGGAAAAGCCGGTTGAACAGCCAACCCTGTGGGTTTTAAGCGATAACTGGCAGGCCGTGACGGCCATCACCACCGCCGGAACCCAGTGGAAGCTAGACCATCAAGGCGTTGAACTGGCGCTGGATTATAACTGCGCCGATATAGCCTGGCGTTATGCCGGCATAGAGTTAAGCCCGGACGATTTCGCCAGGGTACAAACCTTAGAAAGAACAATAATAGGACACATAAGGCGGCCCGATGAGCAACAATCTGAATTTGGCGTTACGCTTACGGTATGACGGCAGGGCTGTTAGCGCCGGTGCTCGGCAGAACGTTGCCGAGCTAAACCGCATTCCCCAGGCCATTAGCCGTCAGGTTGCTGCAAATCAATCGCTCGGTACCAGCCAGGCGCAGTTGATGGCTCAACAAGGCGCTATGTCGCGCCAGCTGGGCTTGCTCGAACGTTCCTACAACCAGGTTGGCGCAGCCATTACCACCTTGGTGGGTATTGGCACCGCTACCATGTACGTGCGCGACACCTCTGCAGCACAAATGTTGGATCAGCGTTTAAAAGGCCTTACCGGCTCGTCGAAAGAATACGCCGAGGTGCAAGAGTACCTGTTTTCAAGCTCTGATCGCCTCAACACCAATTACACTACCCTGGCCGACTCTTACAGCAAGATCCTCAACCTGCAGCAGGTAGGCGTAGTTACTCAAGAAGAAGGCCGCGCTATTTTAGAAGGCATGGCCAACGCCGCCGCTAAAACCGGTGCCAGCAATGTTCAATTAGAGCAAAGCCTATTCGGTATGACCCAGGGTATGACCGCTGGCGTACTGCGTGCCGAAGAACTTAACCAGGTGACTGAGCCGCTGCCCGGACTTTTACAAAAGCTGGACCAAGCGGCGGGTATGGCTGCCGGCGGCTTTAGACAAATGGTTAACGATGGCCAAGTTACCAGCCAGATGTTTAAGCAATACCTGGTTAAAGCCCTGAACGAATATGCCGGCGCTGCCGAAGCCACCGAAGGTAAAATTAAGGCCAGCTTCGCCGAGATGAGCAACGAGTACCAGCGACTTGTACGCCAGTATGAAGAGCCGGTTAACTTTGCGGTGACAGGCGTTATCGATGCCACCACCGAGGTGATGCAGTATCTGCGTGAAAACGAAGGTGTGGTTGATGGCCTAGCCACCTCTGCTGCAGCGTTGGCCGCTGTACTTGGTGGCCACTTGGCTGCAGGCCTTACTCGTAGCGCCCAGGGTTTTATCGCCAATGTGGTTGCCAAGAACCGCGCCCTGGTTGCCGATGCCGCCCTGGCAAAACAGAGCATGGCCAGTGCAGCCCTTGAGCATCAGCGCGCAACCCAACAGCAAGCCTATGCTGCCCATACGCTTAAAGTGGCCCGAACCACAGATATGCGCACCGCTGCAATTGCGCGTTTGGCTGCCGCCAATCAACGCGCTATAGCCACCGAAGCTGCCTTAACCGCTGCCACTAATACCTATTCAGCTGCGGCAACGCGAGCGTCTTTAGCCAGCCGTACCCTGGGTATGACCATGGGTCTGCTGGGTGGCCCTGTGGGTATCGCGGTAACAGCTGGTCTTGCGATTGCCTATTTTGCCTCGCAAAGCGACGATGCCACCGACTCGGTGAATCAACTCAAAGAAGCAACCAAAGACCTTAACCCCTACGCCAACCTTACCAGTATACAGGCCGAAGGCTTGTTACTAATGGCCCAGGAGCGTATTAAAGGGGCCATTCAGTTGGCTGATGAAGCCAGACAGCGTTTTAACAACCCATTCTTAAAAGGCAAGTTTGCAGATGTAGAAGCCGCTGAAGCACAGGTTACTAAGCTCAAAAATGAAATTGTTGCCTTGCAGGCGGTGCTAAACATTAAGAACGAGCCCGACACTGCCCCAGCAGCCGGGGCCGAGTTACCAGAGAACATTAAGCGCCTGGAGCTGAGCCTGCTGGGCGAAGAAGCGCGTTTAAAAGCGAGCTATGAGAAACGCCGTGACATGGTGATCAAGGCGCGTGACAACGATGTGGCCAACAAGGCCAAATACGATGCCATTTTAAAGAACCTCGATACCAAGTACGGCGAAGACGTTAAAGCCCTGACCGCCAAACGCGAGGCGGATAAAACCCGCATTCAGAACCAGGCCGAAGAAGCGCGCCGCAATGCCCTGCGCCGCGAGTTAGAAAACCGTATTGCCGTGGTTAAGGGCTTTGCTGGCCGCGAAGCGCTGGCAGCCTACAACAATGAAATGGCCGTAGAACAAGCGCGCCAGCAAGCGCGTATCGATGCCAAGCGCCGTGAACAGCTCGGTTTAGATGCCAATGATGAAAAAGGCGAACTCGAGTACAACACGGATAATCAAATTCGTGAAATGGAGCGCCAGCAAGAGCTGCTAGCCGCCCAAGGCTACCATAGCCAGCGCGAAGCGGACGAAGCGGCGCACCAGGAGCGCTTGGTGCAAATCGGTACCCAGCACATGGGCGCTATGCAATCGCATATTATGGCGTTTGCTAACTTTGAGAAGCAGACCCAGGCTGAAAAAGCCAGCTCCATAGTCGGTTATGGTGCGGCCATGTTTAAAACCATGGGCGCACAGAGTAAAAAGGCCTTTAAGGCGTATAAGGCCTTTGCCATTAGCCAGGCGATTATCAATACCTACCAGTCGGCCACAGGCGCGTTTAACTCGCTGGCCTCGATACCCGTTGTTGGCCCGGTGCTTGGCGGTGCAGCTGCCGCTGCAGCGGTGCTAATGGGTATGCAGCAGGTTAGGCAAATCAAGGCGCAGCAGCCGGCGGGTATTGCCCACGGTGGTTTGGATTATGTGCCCAATGAATCAACCTACCTATTGCAGCGCGGTGAGCGCGTACTGAGCCCCAAACAGAACACCGAAATCAGTGCCATGGCACGGCATTACAATGCCGGTAGCCAAGCCGGCGGCAGTATTACCTTTGATATCGTCAATCAGATCATGGTTGAAGGCGGTGCGTCAGAGCAGCAAGCCAACCGCATTGGCGGTGATATTGGACGTCAGATTGAAGCGCACCTGGTGCAAAGCGTGAGTGAAAACGGCCCGCTAATCAGGGCGATACGTAGTGCAGCTTAGTTGCACTGCAAAGTTGTTCGTGCTTACAATCGAGTTTTAACAAAGGGAGTTGTTATGCTCGATTACTTGTTTAAACCAATCGTTTTACTTATGGCAGCCGCGAGTGGGTTGCTTTACTGGGTGTTCAGAAAGCAATTTTTAGTAATGTCACGCTGGGTCTCTAGGCATAGGGTTGGTTTTGCGATTTGGAGTGTCGCTATAATTTGCTTGCTGTTTATTGAGGAGTTTTTTAGTCGCTTTTCTTATGATCTTGATGCACCCATCGAAAACTGGGTTAATACAGCCACTTACTTCAACAACCTCTTTTCCCCTATTTTGCTATTTGTAACTATGATACTGCTGTATTTAACGTGGCGGGATACTAAAAAATCGTTTGCGCTACAGTTAGCAGACAGTGAATACCAAATGTACAACCAAGCATTGTCAGAGTCGGTTAATACTTTGCTGAAAACTCAGTTTTATATGAGTTATCATTCAAGAATTAAAGATGAAGGACATAATTACCAAGATTACGTTTTTGAGAAAGCCCAAGATTTCTTAGTTCCTGATAAGCCAGCATATTCCCTTATCACTTTATTGTCTGGCCAAGATGAGAACGTTTCTAACTTCATACTGTGTTCTAAACACTTGGCTATGTATCTAAATAAATCAAAAAACAATATTCATATAAAAATGCTTCGTCAAAACATTGCCGCAAAATTAGAGGTGGATCTCGTTGTTTTTATTATCATAATTCTGGATTTTAAGATTCGCTCAATGGAGAAAGATAAAGCAGAAGGATATGAGTTGGCTCAACTTAAAGTTGATAGAAATGAATTTATGCTAATTTATGAATGTTATACTGCGAACCCAAAGTTGACGTCCTCACTATTTACCGATAGCTTATTAGATAGCTATTTCAAAGGGACTATGTAAACCCCTTTCCAGCGGCCCACTTAGGGCCGTTTTTTTATACTTGATGCCAGTGTATTCCATTAGATAACTGGTCATCATGCTGCAGCATCTCCCCTTACCTAAACGCCCTAAATCTTGCACCTTTAAGCTGGTGCCCAACAGCCAAACCCATGTCAATAAAGCCAACAATGCCACCGAGGTTTACGACCATGAAGGTGCCTATTGGGAGTTTGATATTGAACTGGCCAACGTGCGCGAACAAGATGCGTTGCAGCTGGAGGGCTTTTTAGCCAGTCTGCGTGGCCAGGTAGGCAAGTTCCTGATGTTTGATTACCGCCGCGAACAGCTGGATAAGGACTTTACCACCTTTGTTAGCGGAGCCGACCAGGACGGCAATATTTTAAACATTGCTGGCCTGCCCGCGTCGACCACAGTCGCCCTCACCGGTGAGCGTATCCAGGTTAATACCGGCGAAAATGCCGAGCTTAAAATTCTCACTCAGGATTTAGTCACCGACGGCACCGGAGCCGCGACCGTTGTGTTTGAGCCACCCATGCGCAAAATCCCTGCGCATAACACCCAAGTCATATTTAAACAGCCTGCGGGCGTATTTCGCCTGGCCGATAACAAGCAAGGTATCGATACCGCCCAGTTTAAACGCGGCATTGTTACCAGCTTAAAATTACGTGCCCGGGAGGCGTTTTAATGGAGTCATTAAGCGCTGGTCTATTGAGCGAATTAGCGACCGAGGGGCGAGCCCGCTACTTTGTGCGCCTGATGTTTAAAAGCGGCGATGTGCTGTTGCACACGGGGGTTGGTGAACGCCGCTTTATGGGCTGGACCTGGTATGGCCTGGGCATGCTCGGTAACGTAAGTGAAATACCCGCCAGCGACAACAATAACAGTAACCGCATTCGCTTAACCCTGCACACCACCGACGCCGCGCTCATGGCCGAGGTGGCCGAAAATGACCCCGTTGGCGTAGTGTGTGAGATCTACTTGGTAACCGTTGATCAGCATTACCGCGTAAGCCAAAGCCAGTTGCTGGAAAGCGGCTATATCGTTTCTTGCGAAGTGGAGCGCGGCGATGTATCGCAAATTCAACTCTCTGTAGCTGGTGAGGCCGAGCGCTGGAAGCAGGCGCGACTCAATCAACGTTGGAATAACGCTACCCAAAAAGCACTTTACCCGGACGATGAATTTTTTAGCGAGCAGGCATCGTCAACGCAAAATATCAATGACACCCAACCTGGCAACTATGTTGGTGGTGGCAGAGGAGGCAGTAATGGCAGAAATTACCAATATCAACGTTAAGTTCCACGATTTTATAGCGGCACGTACTAAGATGCCCTTCGAATGGGGCGTTAACGACTGCTGCTTATTTGTGGCCGATTGGGTTGAATGTGCCACCGGCCACGACCCAGCCTTTGGCTGTAGGGATGCTTACTCGACCCAATCAGGTGCATTTAAACACATTCTTAAACTTGGGTTTAAAGATGTTCGAAGCGTGTTTAAAGACCGTTTAAATACGCCTGTGCCGGTACATTATGCGCGCCGGGGCGACCTGGCTTTGGTAGAAGATAACGGCGAGCTGATCGGTGGCATTATTGGTGTGGGATCTGTTTACTGCGTATGTGAAGAAGGCTTGGTGAGTCTGCCAATGGATCGCGTTGCCGAGGTTTTCCCGTTGGAGGCGCGCAGTGTCTAAAGCAACCGACATAGTAGTAGATACCGGTGGTGACCTGTTTGGCATTGGGCGCAGTGTATACAATAAAACCATTGGCGCCTTGTGGGACTCGCTCACCCCTGAGCTGCCAGAAGAAGACCTGGCGACCTTGGGTAAAGGGCTGCAAAAAGGCATTGACCAGCCCCGCCGGGTAACCTTTGGCCGCGACCGTGTTGGTGGGGTTATTGCCCACCAGGCGGAGGTTGAACGCGGCGATAAAAAGTACATGCAGCTGATTGTGCTTATTAATGGCGCGCCCATCGATGCGCTGGAAGAAATCTATATTGCCGATAAGCCAATAACTGATTACCCCGCTGGTAGTTACGACTATGAGCTCAAAGATGGCCGCCATACTACCGCCAGCGCCAAAGCGGTTAGCAAAATGGCCGGCTGGACGAATGCGCATATCGGTCATGGCCAGGCGCATATCTTTCTTGAGTTTGAAAACAACCGTGAAGTGTTCCCAGACGGGATCAGCGATTGTGAGTTTTTGATTCGCGGTGTGCGAGTATGGGACCCGCGTGATCCAGCCCAAGACCCGGACGACCAAAACACCTGGCAATGGAGCCAGAACGCGGTGCTATGTGCCCTGCACTATGTGCGTTTTTATGGTGCGCATGAGGTGCCCTTTGAGCGCCTGCCGCTTACCTGGTGGATAGCCGGCATTAACGTGTGTGACGAAGATGCCCAGTACACCGAGCCCGGTGGTACGGTGACCACAGAAAAGCGCTACACGGTAAATGGCTCTTTCCAGTTCACCAATAACCCCTTAGACATATTGAGCCAGCTTGAGCGCAGCTTTGCAGGAAAGATATTCCGCCAGATGGGCCAGTGGTATGTGCGCGTGGGTGCCTGGTACGGCACGCCAACCTATACCGTGAGTGAGGATGATGTGCATGGCAATATCAAAATTAAATGGCATGCTGATCTGCGTGATAGAGCCAATATTGTCCGGGCGACCTTTAGTGACCCAGACCAGAACTACGAACGTACCGACGCGCCGCCGGTTGAAGCGGCCGGCTATATGGAAAAAGACGGTCAGCGCTTGGAAAAGTCTATTTCCCTGCCCTTTGTACGTTCGAGCACAACAGCACAGCGCTTAAGCGCTATTCACCTTGAACAGTCGCGCCTGGGCGGTATAGAGCTGCCACTAAAACACAAAGGCCTAGCCGCTGCAGTTGGCCGCACTATCTATGTCAACCTGCCTAAAGAGGCATTGAGTAATAAAATCTACCGCGTGGTGGAACGCCGCTTTCGTTTAGATGGCGGTGTAACCTTGATGTGTATCGAGGACGGTCCGACCCTTTGGGCCGATAACCTGGTACCAGGCGCGCAAGACTTAACCCCCAACAGCTCGTATCGATTGGGTAAACCTAAACCTGTTTTTGATGTCCGGGTAGACGTTTCTGACGATGAAAAAGCCTATCTAATTTGGTCGCACCCGGCCATTGCAGCAGTCGATAAGTTTGAATTAGAGATTTATCAAGCTGGGAGTCTAAAGCACAAAACATCTGTCATTGATAGCCAGGCATTGCTGCCTGATCTCGGTGAAGGTAGCTTTTCTGCCAAACTTACAGCTGTAAACCTGTTTGGTCAAAAGAGCGACACTATAACCTTTGCCTATATTGTTGCAGCCCCTGCGCGCCCAACTGGTTTGAGTTATACGCAATACAAAAACCATGACACCTTACAAGGCAGGCTGGTATGGGATAACCCACAGAACTTAAAGGTAATTAAGCATCGCATTGAAATCTACGCTGGCACAGAGCTGATAAAGAGCGTCGACACCGCCGAATTCACGCTGGAGTTGTTTAACTTAGAAATTGGCTCTTATGTAGCTAAGCTAAGCGCCTTAACCGCAAAATATGTTAGTGAAGTAGCGACCCTAAACTTTGCTGTTTCTGTCCCCTCTCCTATGTATTCGCGTTTCGGTGATCCTACCTTTAGTGAGGGGTTGAGTAAGTGGTCAGAAGATTATGTTGGCGAAGCAATTTCAGGCGTCAACAACCCCAATTTATCTATCGTCCAATCGGGGTCATATGGCGGTAATTCAGCTCAAATAAGTGGCCAAGCCACTCTTTATTGGCGTCAAGCCATACCGGTCGACGTCAATAAAACATATCGGATGCGCTTTAAGGTTCGCCAAACCCAAGATCCCACTAGCGGCGGTGCTAACGCCTATGCAGGGGTAGCCACTCTCGATAAAGACTTTAACAATCTAACGGGTGGTGCCGGTACGCATCGTTATTTTGCAGTAAAAGGCCACTCCATTGCCGTTGCAGATGGCTGGCAGATGTTTGATGCTGTGATCACAGGGGTCGGCTTATTAGATAATCAATTTCGTGCCAATACGGTATATGTGCGACCTATGTTTATTGTTAACCATGCATCGGGAAACGGCATTGCAGAGGTTGACTATTGTATGTTTGACGAAGTATTAGACGCCGATAGCATCGACCATACAGACCCTCGCATTAGTAACGCAGCAATAACCGGCTTTGTCACCGAAGACCTATATGCACAAGAAAAAGCGGTACTGCAGGCGCAAATAGATAAGGCGATTACCACTTGGTTTTATAACGGTGAGCCGACTCTGATTAATGAACCTGCGTTAAATTGGACAACCAACGAGGACAAAAACACTCACCTAGGCGACCTGTACTATGACAACGTAACGGGCTATGCCTACCGGTTTATGATTAATGCCACAGTTTACTCATGGAACAAAGTCAGCGACAGTGATGTTACCAAAGCCTTAGCCGATGCAGCTAAAGCGCAAGACACCGCCGACAGCAAACGTCGCGTGTTCGTCGCTCAGCCAGCACCACCTTACGATGTTGGAGACTTATGGGACACTGGAGCTGGCATTAAACGAAGTACAGAAGACCGGGTAACAGGCTCATATGTTAGTAGTGATTGGGTGCTAGTAAGTGATACCACTGATTACGATTCACCTCTCATAGCCAATTCAAGTGTGTATTTAGATCCTCGCGGTAATTTAATTGGCGCTGGCGGTGGTCAAATTGACCTGGTAAACAGTGACACTGTCGAGGGTGGTGTAATCACTTACGGTACTAGCAAGTATGCAGCAGTACAATCAGCGCATAGCGAAATTATTGCGGACAGCGAGGCTACAAATGAATTGGCAAGAGCAATTTGGAGTGGCTGGACGGCAGCCGCTTATCTCTCCACATCAGACGGTTACCCTACTATTGGCGGTTTAAAGAAAGGCAAGCAATATCGTATTTTTTGCCGGGCCAGAGAGGTCGGTGCATTAAATTCAATGCCAATGTTTCTCTATAACAATACACAGCAAAAACATGTCGCAATTGATGGCGGTCAAAAAGAGATAGTTAATAAGTTAACAAGTGAATATCAGATAATAGAAGTCTGCTCATTTAAAGCTGAGTGGAACACTAATGATAGCGTTTATTTTGGTTGGGGGATTGGCGCATCCAGCCCATCACAAGATGTTAATAATTGCATGGTAATTGACTGGTTGGCGATTGAACCCATTGACCCCGCAAATGAGACAGTCTTAGGCGCTCAGGCAAAAGCAGATGCTGCTGTTGCCGCTGCTGACGCCGCAGCACAAGCTAAAGCTAATTTGGCTGAAACGACAGCGAAAGCCTACGCAGATGGTATAGTTACGGAAGAAGAGCAAAGAGCCATAGCCGATGCGCAGGCAAAAGCAGATGCGGCAGAGCAAACAGCGATTGCAGCATCTAAAGAATGGACCGACTTAAAAAGCTCGGATCATATTTTATTCGATATTAATGCTATCGCCCCTGATGTAATGCCTGCAGGGGCTCCATCGCCTGTGGGTTACTCAGTAACAGAGTCAAAAAACGTCTTTTCAGATTTTATCCCTATCCGAAAAGGTGAAACTATTCATTGTGAAATGTGGGCCAAGCAGACAGGCTCTTCGGTTAGAGCCTATATGGGTTTTGAGCGGTATGACAGGAATAAAAAGCCAATAGCTGGTAATGATGGCACGATTTATGGCGGACTTACTAATACGCTACTGTCAACCAACTGGACTAAATATACATTTTCACATGCACTACCTACCTCACATGCTCCCTATAACGGTTCTGATGGCAACGAGGTTTGTTTTGTAAGATGTCGCTTGCTCTTTAACTACGCCACAACCGGCCAAGCATATTACAGCGGCTATAGAATGTATCGTGTACCTGACCAACAATATTTACCAAACGTTGTTGCTGCTGGGGCCGGTACAGCACTAAATGTTAACCCGTTGTCAGCAAGTGATAATGGTTCTAGCGCAAAAATCACCATTGCTAGTCATTCAAGACAATATGGGTTTGGCTCCCTGTCTCTTAACGCTGGTTCAATAACAGGGTTAGCTTTTAGCACCAAATATTACGTGTATTACGATGACCCAACGTATTCAGGTGGCGCAGTCACTTACCACGCGACGACTAATATTCAAACTGTGGCCGCCGGCAACCACCGTATATTTGTGTCAACAATAACCACACCTGCTGACGGCGGAGGCAACACTCAGCCGCCGCCAGAACTGTGTGTTACTGCTGATATGTGGCTAACCAGCGAGCTAAAAGCAGAGTATGCCAAAAGCGGTGATATGCTCGATACCTGGTGGCGCGGAGAACTAGCTATAAAAAGTCCGATATTGCAGATACGTCGCAGCAATGACGTACGCGTGATCGTTGAAATTGAGACTACAAGTGGCGCCATAGTGCGAGTATCGGCTCAAACACCTATCGAGCTAAAGGACCACACTACAATCAAAGCGAGTGATATACGCCCATTCAGAGACAAAGTAGCCACTTTAAAGGGCGATGGTCCCATACTTCACTGGGAGTCTGTCGTCCGCGCTGAAATAATTAAAGAAGATTTTGTTTACCACATTTCGGTTGGCGATGGGTCATTTGCATCCGGCCTGGATAAGAACAACAGAATTGTGACCCACAACGGCATGATGAAACCTTAGAGGCATTTATGAATATTCAACCAGCAGACCTAGAGAGCTTGCTATTTACCCCGCAACGTACAGATGAACTTACAGAGCGAGCCTTCATCGTAACCGATGCAGAGCATCAACACCTAGTGCTTGTTAGCGTTGGCAAGAGCTTTCAAGATGCCGACGGCAACGGCACCATTGAAACACTGGACGGTAAATTTAATGTCCAGCTAATTAACAACGACGAAACCGCAAGCGCTGTGTTAGTTTCAGATCGTGAAGTTAAAGTGTGCGAAGTGCACTCGCTAAATATTGAAGCTGTGAGCAATGGAACTGAGGATGTTTATACTTGGATTGCTGATGTAAGTGCCGAGATGATCCCCAAAGTGGTACGCAAGAAAAGTACGCTAGCTACTTTCCTATCCATTTAAAGATGTAAAGCGGCTCAAATGGCCGCTTATCCTCCCCTACACACAAACACTCTTTAAATGCTCTTTAAACTGTATTCAAACAACCCCTAAACAAGACCAATTTAACATAATTGGACTATTCCAATAATCAGCGTCGGAAAGTCCAAAATTTCGCGGCGGCTTACAATAATTAAAAACAGAGTTATCCTCTTAATGAGTAATGTGTTTGCGCAGCCCTTTTTACCTGTTCTTGATTAACCAAGGTATTTTTTGTCGAGTTTCAGTGCTTGTCTGTTGAGTCAGCGTAAGTATCTTTGTCGCTGGTACCGGATTGTTTCTCGGTATTGATGATGCTTGCAACCGACTCTTTTAATTCTGGCGCGTATTGCTGCATATAGTCTTTCACTAACTTCACGTACTCATCATTATCCTGAAATGGCAAACTGGCATCAAAGGCCTCTGCGGTGACCCGCATCATTTTCTTATCATAGGTATCGAACTTGGAAATGATATCTGCTGCCTGTTCGCTGTTAATTCCTAGCGCTTCATAGGCAGCGCGCCCTATACGCAGTGAGCTGTCGTAGGTTTCTCGGATAATGTCACGGCAACCCAGTGCCCATAGCTGATAAACATGATGCCTGTCTATGGCTCGTGCTAACACATGGACATGGGGATAATTCTGTAAAACGTACTGAGTTAAGGTGGTGATTTGCTCTTTATCGTCCAGGGCTATCACCAATAATTTTGCTTTATCTATTCCGGCACTATTTAATAGATCAGGTCGTGTCGCATCCCCATAGAAATAATGCACTCCGATACTCGCCATGGCTTCCAAATGTTGATAATTATGGTCAATTACCGTGGCACGATACCCACCTATTTTTAATATCCTATCCACTAAACCCGCCGACTCGTCCCGAACCGGCGATAATAATATGGCTGTTTTGTGGAAACTCTTCTTCGCGGCTTTTTCCTTCAACCACATATCTCGGCGCTATAACCTTTTGATATAGAATAAAAAGTAAAGGCGATATCAGCATAGACAGAGTAACCACCAGTAATAAACGGTCTGCCATGGCCTGCTCCATCACCTGATTGGTCACTGAGAATGACAGTAAAACAAAGCCGAATTCACCGGCTTGGGCAAGCCCAAGTGCAAGTAACCAAAGGGCTGCGCCTTTAATGCCAAGCACGCGTCCTAATACCAGTAACACGGCAATTTTTACCAGTATCAGGGCTAAGGTAGTAAAGAATATCCAGCCAAACTGCGCAGCCAATAGAGTGAAATTAATCCCGGCACCAACGGTAATAAAGAAAACGCCCAACAAGAGCCCTTTAAATGGTTCGATATTACTTTCAAGCTCATGTTTGTATGGAGAATTCGCAAGAACTACCCCGGCGATAAAGGTACCTAAAGCCGGCGATAACCCAACTAATGTCATCATTAAGGCTATGCCTATCACCAGGAATAAGGCCGTTGCGGTAAATAATTCCCTTAATCTTGCCTGGGCGACAAATTTAAAGATGGGCCCAGTCAGATACGCGCCCCCTACCACCACACTTAAGATCACCGCCAGTACTATTAATGCGCTTTGCCAGCCATTTAATCCACTTAGTATGTTTATTTGGGACGTAGCATGTGTGCCAGCGATCTCGGCGCTACTTGCATCGCCCATGGCCAGTAAGGGCAACACGGCCAAGATTGGAATAACGGCGATATCCTGAGTGAGCAATACGGAAAATGTTGCCTTACCGCCCTCTGTATCAAGCTCTGAGCGTTCGGTCAAACTCTGCAAGACTATGGCGGTGGATGACAAGGTGAGAATAAGTCCGATACTCAGGCCCAGTTGCCATGAATATCCTAAAAGCACAGCGACTCCCATAATAGCCAGAGCCGTAAGCAATACTTGCCCTCCACCTAAGCCTATTAACTGAGCGCGCATAGACCAGAGTTTTTTTGGCTCCAGCTCCAAGCCCACCAGAAAAAGCATCATCACCACACCGAACTCGGCGACATGCTGAATTGATACCAGGTCTATTTTAAGTAATGTTAATAAGGGTGCAATGATAATACCGGCCATCAGATAGCCAAGTACGGAGCCTAAACCAAAGCGCGTGGCAATGGGAACGGCCACTATGGCGGAGATCAGAAAAATACAGGCAACAATAAGAATGTCTGTCATCAATTTGCCCTTGAGCTAGCAATTTAGAATCACGCTTAAGGGCAAGTTTAGACGACTATTTATACTAAGGCTTTGATTTTGCCGAGTTAAGGTAGGCAGGATTTAAAGATAAATCCCCAAGGTGGCATCGAGCACCAAGGACACCGCAGAGATCATTATCACTGAGAAGGTTAACACCATGCTCACTACCCTCACCTTTATGTTTTCATCTAACTGGGAAATGTTGCTGGCATGGATTAGACGTGCAAACACCAAGGTTGCCCCTAGCAAGTGGCTATAATGGCTTGCAAGACCCTGATATTCATTGAAAAATAATAGAAGCAACGCCAGCGGTACATACTCGATAAAGTTACCGTGAGCGCGTACTGCCCTCTGCAGTGCCATGCTGTCGCCGATACCGATAGAGCGGTGGCTACGTCGGCGCTCTTTGACTACGTAAAGGCTAAGTTGCAAATAGACCAGCGCTAAAATGGCGGCATAGATGGAAACAATCACGTCTTCTCTCCTGAGTACATTATCAGGCTAGAAGTTACAGGTAATTGATTTAAAAGAAAAGCGCCGAAGGAAAACTCTTTGGGATTTTACCTTCGGCTTTGACTAGGTTACACAGTCACGCACGGATTTTTATTACCGAGTTTAATTATCGAGTAAAAATACCGCGTTAACCGAGGCACTGACCTTAATTTCGCCAACATTGTACGCTTGCTCGACACCGGGCGCGGCATCTGCACTGACCATCATTTTCATTTCCGCGCGCGGATATGGAATCGGTCTGTCATGGCTCATTACGTTAATGCTGTAAACTTTGCCCACCTTAGTATCAAAGCCATCGGCATAGGTTTTTGCTTTTTGCTTGGCATCACTAAAGGCTTGCTGTTGCGCTTGGTTATACAGTTCGTCGTAATTACTCAAACCAAAATGCGACTGCCCTACCTGGTTGGCTCCTTGCTGTACCAACAACTGCAAAACCGATGCATAGTTATCAATTTGGCGCAGAATAACACTGACATTACGGCTGACTTCATAGCCATCGAACTCATTGGTTTGTGTATCGCGGTTATAGCGGGTTTTGCTGTGAATGCCCAATTGGCTGGCATGAATATCCTTACTTTCAATACCCAGCTCTTTTAACGCCATGATCATGTTTGCCAGCTTTCTGTCGGCGGCACTTTTGGCCTCCAGCACATCCATGCTTTGCTCATTAACGCTCAGATTAATGGTTACCTTATCTGGCGTGGCCCACACTTCACCCACGCCGCGAACCTGTAAATGGGGCTCGTCGGGAATGGTTTGCGCCTGTACAGCGAAGGCTCCACCAAGGGCCAAAGAGGAAGTCAGTAACACCGAAAGTAGTTGTTTCATAGTCGTACCCATTATTGAAGAATTAACATAAGTCTATGTATAGACTAGTTAATTGCAACTGAATAAAAAAGGCCAGCGAAATGCTGGCCTAAAATTATGGGTTCAATTGGGTTTGTGAATTGGTATTAACCCAGCTCATCCGAAGCAACACGGTATTTAGGGTCTTCAATTACATTGATTTCCACAAGATCACGGGCTTTGTGTAAGAGCTCTTTACAGTCGGCGCTGACATGGCGCAGGTGCAAGGTTTTACCTGCCTTAGTGTATTTCTCCGCCAAGGTGTCTATGGCTTCGATGGCACTGTGATCCGCAACGCGACTGTGTTTAAACTCTACAATAACGTCTTTAGGGTCGTTTTTAATATCAAATAGCTCTAAGAAGTTCTTCGCCGATCCGAAGAACAAGGGGCCATGTAGCTCATAGACCTTAGAGCCCTGCTCATCGATATAGCTCTCGGTGTAGATATGTTTCGCATGTTGCCAGGCAAATACCAGGGCCGATACAATAATACCTACGCACACGGCAATGGCCAGATCCGTCGCTACCGTTACCGCACTTACTAAGAAGATAACGAAGGCATCGGATTTAGGGACCTTGCGCATAATACGGAAACTTGACCATTCAAAGGTGCCGATAACCACCATAAACATAACGCCAACCAGCGCGGCAAGCGGGATCATTTCAATGTAGCTGGCGGCAAATAGGATAAATACCAATAGCAATAATGCCGCGGTAATACCGGATAAACGGCTGCGACCTCCGGAATTAATATTGATCATCGACTGACCTATCATGGCACAGCCGCCCATGGCACCGAAGAAACCACAGGTTACGTTTGCCGCGCCCTGGCCTACACATTCTTTATTACTTTGACCACGGGTATCGGTAATTTCATCGATCAGGGTCAAGGTCAGCAGTGATTCAATCAAACCTATGGCCGCTAAGATCACCGCGTAAGGCAGGATGATTTTCAGGGTTTCAAGGTTAAATGGTACTTGAGGAATATGGAACTCAGGGAAACCGCCGGCTATGGTTGCAGCGCTATCACCCGTCATATCTTTTACAAAGTCGATAACGGTACGCGCTTCAAGGTCTAAACCCAGCACCAGGCCGGTTACCACTAAAATAGCGGCCAGGCTCGATGGAATAGCCGTTGTCAACTTAGGGAGGAAATGAATAATGGCCATAGTTAAGGCAACCAGGCCTAGCATGGTATAAAGCAGTTCGCCTTGCATCCAGTTCATTTGGCCATCGTCGCCCAACACCTTAAACTGCCCCAGTTGGGCAAGAAAAATGACGATCGCCAAGCCGTTTACAAAGCCGAGCATGACCGGGTGCGGCACCATACGAATAAATTTGCCGAGCTTAAACACGCCCGCCAGTATCTGCAATATACCCATCAAGAGCACGGTCGCAAACAGGTATTCGACACCATGGGTGATAACCAAAGAGGTCATAACCACGGCCAAGGCGCCGGTTGCGCCGGAGATCATACCCGGACGGCCACCGATCAGTGAGGTGATAAGACCTACAATAAAGGCGGCATACAAGCCGACAAGGGGGTCAACCTGAGCTACAAAGGCAAAGGCCACGGCTTCGGGTACCAATGCCAAGGCAACGGTTAATCCCGATAGGATATCGTTTTTAGCAGAGCTAGGTGCTTTGCTGAGTAAGTTAAACATTCATTCCTCGTTTGCGGTGCGATTAGAAACAAGCTGCGAAAGGGGTGCAGATTCTAGCAAAAAGCAGAGAAATTAACAATTCAGCAAAGAGTTAGGCGACCGTTTTGGCCGCCTATAAAATACATTTATAAGGGTAAAGAGGTAGAGCGTTTTACGCAGGTCATGGTGACGTTGGAGTGTACCTCTTGCACATAAGGCAGATTGAGCAAATTATCGCGAACAAATAGCTCATAACCTTCAATACCCTTAGAGATGATGCGCAGCATAAAGTCCATGGTGCCAGCCATGGTGTAACACTCGGTCACCTCGTCATAGCTCATGATCAATTCTTCAAATTGCGCCAGTTGATCGCGGCCGTGATTGGATAAACGAACATGGGCATACACCAGCATATCGAAGCCGAGCTTCTTCTCATCGAGTAAAGCTACTTTGCCCTTGATATAGCCTTCTTGCTCTAAACGGGCAATTCGGCGCCAACAAGGCGATTGCGAAAGGCCGACCTGATCGGCTATTTCCGCGGTAGAGAGGCTGGCATCTTGCTGCAGCAGTGCCAGTATCTGGCGATCAACTTGATTTAATGACATTGATTTTTCTTATTCTTTCGTTAATTAGGTAAAATTATACACAATCCATCCGGGATCGTCCTGCTTTTTTAACCCGAACTCCGAGTTAGTAAAGCCATCAGCTTAGCCAAAACGACCACTGATAAAAGGGTTAGTGGCACGTTCGTGACCCACGGTGGTATTTTCACCGTGACCGCTTAAGATGACAAAATCATCGTCCAAAGACAAGACCTGACTTTTGATAGAAGCTATCAAGGTCGGAGCATCGCCCCTAGGAAAGTCGGTGCGCCCTATCGAACCTTTAAAGATCACATCCCCTACCAGCACCTGTTTTTGCGTTTGTTCAACAAAAATAACATGGCCGGGTGTGTGTCCTGGGCAATGGCGTACCTCAAAACTGAGCTCGCCTAAGGTCAAGGTGTCGCCATGACTTAACCATTTCGTCGGCCAAAATGCCGGACGAGGTGCAAAGCCAAACATCTGCGCCTGCTGTGGCAGTGCATCGAACCAAAACTTTTCTTCTATATGCGGGCCGATAATATCAAGGTTGTAAGTCTTAGCCAGCTCATCGGCTGCTCCTACATGGTCCAGGTGACCATGAGTTAGCCAAATGGCCTCGGGCACAAGTTCGTGCTCATTCAAGGTGGCAACTATTTTTTGTGCGTCACCACCTGGGTCGACAATAGCCGCCTTGTTGCTGCTGGTACACACCAAAATACGGCAATTTTGCTGAAATGGTGTCACCGGCACAGTAAGTATCTTTATGGTCATATTAGTACTGCATCAATATGGGGTAATTCAAATATTGCTGATCATAATACGGGCTTTGCGCATAAAGCCAAGCGCGGCGTGCTTTAGCATCCTCGGCAAAGCTCGAGTCTTTTAGCTTTTGCTCATAGCTTTCCTTGATGTCCTCATTGTTTAACAACATCTGCTCTGCATAGGGAGCCAAGGCATAGTTCTCAACATACTCGGTGCGCTGAAACAGGCTATGGAAAAAGCCCCACTGTAACAAAGAGTCTGGCGCTTGCGGGTGCAATAGATGCGTGGCGAGCAAGCCAAGCGTTTGATCTGTATCTACTTTTAACCAATGCTCATCGACCATGACATTCACCTCTGTATATTCCATTGTCGGCGTCACTCTAAAGCGCCCTTCAAATGGCGCCTTGGCAAACTCATGGCTGCCTATGCGCCCTTGGTGCAGGGTAAGTGTTACGGGTGTTGATATGGCTTCTGTTTTCACCCCTTGAATGTTCAGCACATCTAAAACTTGCCCATATTGGCGAGGAATATAAAAGGCCTTGGGGACAGCCACCTTGGTTTTAACTTCTTTTTGCCAGTAAATAGGCAAACTCGGATAATAGTGCGCCTTGCCTAGGTAGCGAACCTCATGGGCTTGGGTGGTTTTGCTGTGATAGCGCTCGTAGGCTATGCCCTTAAAACTAATATAGTCTGGGTCGCTGGCATAAGCGCGCTCAACGACCAGCTCTTTGTAGTTATCCTTAATTGAAGCAGTAACCGCCTGATTAAGTTGCTTACCATGCTTTGCTAAGGCTTCAATTGCGCCGTCTAAGAGCACATAGGTGCCAAGCACCCTTTGTCTATAGGGCTTTAATGAATGGTTCTCAACCAATATGGTGGGCAGGTGACGCAACTCTCCCCAGCCGTTAGAGTATCTAGGCCCAGCCACCCAACCGGCCAGACCCTTTGAAAATTCCATTTTATCCATCACAAACACCAAAGGACCGGGCATATGCCCCTGTTGTTCGAGCCTGGCATTGATAATGGGCGCCACCCACCTGTCCAAAGCCTGTGTTACCTTGGGCGTGCTACTTGCAAAGCTTGGGTTATAGCCATAGGTGATATCGTATTGATAGTCGGCGCCGTCGGTCACATGCACATCTATGTATAAATCCGGCTGATAGGCATTAACGACATGGGCGATGGCGCGAACACCCGGGGTGTCTAACTTGGTGTAGTCGCGGTTTAAATTAAGGTTTTGGCCATTGGTACGAAAGCCCATAATGCGTGGGCCTCTTTGGTTAATGCGATTAAAGGCGCTGCGGCGCTCATGACCATCGACATTGAGAATGGGGATAAACAGCAGATTAACCTGTTTTAATATATCGGGACGTTTGCCATTGGCAATATCGCGAAGCAGCATAAAGCCGGCGTCTTTGCCGTCTATCTCGCCACTGTGTATGCCCGCTTGAATCAGCAAGGTGGGTTTGCTGTCAGCTACAAGCTGCTCGGCGGAGGTCAACCCATGCTCAGTGGCAATGAGCATGCGAATATCACGTCCGGCATCGCTTTTACCTATGCTCACAGTATGAAACTGAGCGCTATTTGCCTTTGTCAGCTGATCTAAATACGCCATGGTGTCTTTATAATTTGGTGAGTCGACACCATCTGAGCGTTCAAAGTCGGTTAGTAAGGGGCCCTGGGTTTGCATCAGGGTTTCACTCTTTCCTTGCCAGGGGATCAATGGCGGCAGATGCGCATCTTGGCTCAGGGCGGCACTAAGCAATAAAGAGGTTAGCATAATAAGCTCTTGTTATTCTTATAAGTGGGTTTGAGTATAACAAGGTTAAACAAACACTGGCGAGGGCTGCGATGAAATGCTAGTTTGCCTACAAACCAGCGAATAATCATTACATTAGACTATGAAAACCATACTTATCACCGGCTGCTCCAGCGGCATTGGCTATTATTGTGCACTGCAATTGCAAAAGCGTGGCTATAAGGTTATTGCCAGTTGTCGCGCCCAAGAGGATGTAGATAAACTCAATGCAGAGGGTATAACCTGCGTGCAGCTTGATTACACAGATACGCAATCAATAGAAAAAGGCCTGCAAGACGCGCTCACCCTCGGCGGCGGTAAACTCGATGCGCTCTTTAATAATGGCGCCTATGGTCAGCCCGGCGCCGTAGAAGACTTACCCGTAGAGGCGCTACGCAAGCAATTTGAAACCAATGTCTTTGGCTGGCACCACCTTACCCAGTTGGCCTGTAAAATAATGCGTCCACAAGGCCATGGCCGCATTATTCAAAACTCCTCGGTGTTGGGTTTGGTGACCTTACCCTATCGCGGCGCTTACAACGCCAGTAAGTTTGCCTTGGAAGGTCTAACAGATACTCTACGCCTGGAGCTCAAAGGCAGCGGTGTCCATGTATCTTTGATTGAGCCCGGACCCATCACCTCGAAATTTCGTGATAATGCCCTGCAGGCTTTTTTAACCTCGGGTATCAATATTGAAACCAGTGCGCATAAGGAAAACTATTTGGCACAACAGCGTCGGCTGGAATCGGCCACTGGGCCGCAACCTTTTACATTAGGCCCGGAGGCTGTTTACAAGCGCTTGGTGCACGCCTTGGAGTCGCAACGACCACAGGCAAGGTATTATGTCACTACCCCAACCTATTTATTCGGCTTTTTAAGAAGAATCTTGCCCATTAGCTGGATGGACTGGGTGTTAACTAAATCCCGTTAACAGGAATTGCAGGCAATAAAAAAGGAGCCTATTGGCTCCTTTCTCTGCTAGCACAAATTAAGCTTCTAGGCCTTCTTTAGCCTTAGCTACTAGTGCTGCGAAAGCAGTTTGGTCATAAACAGCGATGTCTGCAAGGATCTTACGGTCGATCTCTACAGAAGTCTTCTTAAGACCGTTGATGAAACGGCTGTAAGACAAACCATTTTGACGAGCTGCAGCGTTGATACGAGCAATCCATAGTTGACGGAAAGTACGTTTCTTCGCACGACGGTCACGGTAAGCGTATTGACCCGCTTTAGTAACCGCTTGGAAAGCTACGCGGTAAACACGTGAACGTGCACCGTAGTAACCTTTAGCTTGCTTTAAAACTTTCTTGTGACGTGCGCGCGCGATAGTACCGCGTTTTACTCTTGCCATTATTCTATACCCCTATTAAGCGAATGGTAACATACGAGAAACTAAGCCGTGGTCGTTCTTGTGAACCATTAGCTTAGGACGTAGGTGAAGCTTACGCTTAGAGGTTTTCTTGGTCAGAATGTGACGAAGGTGCGCTTGTTTACGCTTAAAACCGCCAGAAGCAGTTTTCTTGAAGCGCTTAGCGGCGCCACGGTGTGTTTTTAGCTTATAAGCCATTGCAATAACTCCAATTGATATTGCTTAAATTTAGCAAGCAGGCGTCCAGCTTACACTGACACTTTATTGGCCTAACTTACTCCCAAAACCGGTGAAGGGACTTAAAAAGCCCCTTACTTTCAACCGGATAGATACAGGTGCTAAATAAATTACCAAGGCAATTTAGCTAGCTTGTAAACCTGCACTAAATCTTAAGCCGCGCAGTATACTATTTTTTAGCCACTGGCGCTAGCATCATAATCATTTGACGACCTTCGACTTTCTTAGGGAAAGACTCGCAGGTTGCCAAATCTTCTAAATCGTTTTTAATGCGATTTAAAAGTTCGATACCAATTTCTTGGTGGGCCATTTCACGGCCACGGAAGCGGATAGTTACTTTCGCTTTGTCGCCCGCTTCTAAGAACTTACGAAGGTTGCGCAATTTAACCTGGTAGTCACCAATGTCAGTACCCGGACGGAACTTGATTTCCTTAATCTGGATTTGCTTTTGCTTCTTCTTCTGTTCTTTTTGTGCCTTGCTCTTTTCGAAAATGAACTTACCGTAGTCCATAACCTTACAAACAGGTGGCTCAGCATTAGGGCTGATCTCAACGAGATCGACACCAGCTTCTTCCGCCAATGACAACGCTTCACTCAAAGACACAATGCCTGCTTGCTCACCGTCAAAGCCAATTAGTCGAACTTCTTTTGCCGTGATGTCTTCGTTAATACGATTTTTTTGAGTCGTTTGTTGACTCTTTTTTCCGCCTCTAATGGTACGTTCCTCCAAGAATATTAAAAACAAAAAAGGGTGTAACCTTCAGTATTTGGCACACCCTTTTTCAATCACAGACTAACGTCTATTCTTAATTTCGTCTGCGATTTTTGTAATAAAGTCATCGACTTTAAACTTGCCCAGGTCTTCACCTGTACGTGTCCTTACCGCGACTTCCTGTTCTTCAACTTCTTTGTCGCCAACTACTAACAGGTAAGGAATACGTTTTAAAGTATGTTCGCGAATTTTAAAGCCAATTTTCTCATTTCTCAAGTCGGCTGCAGCACGAATACCCAGTTTATTTAATTTTTGTACAACTTCTTGCACATAATCGGCCTGCTTATCGGTAATATTCATCAATACTACCTGCTTTGGCGCCAACCAGGTTGGGAATAATCCCGCGTATTCTTCGGTCAAAATACCGATGAAGCGCTCAATTGAACCCAAAATCGCACGGTGGATCATTACTGGAGTGCGACGTTCGTTGTTTTCAGCAACGTAAGTTGCACCCAAACGACCCGGCAACATAAAGTCTAGCTGCACCGTACCACATTGCCATGCGCGTTCCAAACAATCGTATAAAGTAAATTCGATTTTTGGCCCGTAGAAGGCGCCCTCGCCTGGCAGGTATTCAAACTCTATATCCTTGTCCATAAGCGCCTGCGCCAGTGCTTGTTCAGCACGACCCCAAAGCGCATCTTCACCGATACGTTGCTCTGGACGTGTCGACAGCTTAACCACGATTTTTTCAAAGCCGAAAGTTGAGTAAGTGTCGTAAACCATGTCGATACAGGCCGCTACTTCATCCAGGATCTGCTCTTCAGTACAGAAGATATGGGCATCATCCTGAGTAAAGCCACGTACACGCATCAAACCGTGCAGTGCGCCCGATGGCTCATTACGGTGACAACAACCGAATTCGGCCATACGCAGTGGCAGGTCGCGGTATGATTTTAAACCCTGGTTAAAGATTTGTACGTGACCTGGGCAGTTCATAGGTTTAATAGCGTACTCGCGCTTTTCAGACTCGGTCGTAAACATGGCGTCGCCATACTTGTCCCAGTGACCTGATTTTTCCCACAGCACGCGGTCCATCATCAATGGGCCTTTTACTTCTTCGTAATCGTACTCGCGTAACTTCTCACGAACGAAATCTTCAAGCTCGCGATAAATGCTCCAGCCGTCGTTATGCCAAAAAACCATGCCTGGCGCTTCTTCTTGCCAGTGCCACAGGTCAAGTGCTTTACCGATTTTACGGTGGTCACGTTTTTCTGCTTCTTCTAAACGTTGCAAATACGCTTTGAGTTGCTTTTTATCGCCCCACGCGGTGCCGTAGATACGTTGCAGCATCTTGTTTTCTGAATCGCCACGCCAGTATGCGCCGGCTACCTTCATCAGTTTGAAGTGCTGACAGAAAGACATGTTAGGTACGTGCGGGCCACGACACATGTCAACATACTCTTCGTGATGGTATAGGCCAGGACGGTCATCTTTTGAGATATTTTCGTCAAGGATTTCCATCTTGTAGGTTTCGCCGCGTGCAGCAAAGGCATCGCGGGCTTCTTGCCAGCTGACAACCTTTTTAACTACATCGTATTTGGTTTTTGCAAGCTCAAGCATGCGCTTTTCCAGCGCTTCAAGATCTTCTTGCGTCAGCGAGTGCTCCATATCGACATCGTAATAAAAGCCGTTGTCGATTGTCGGACCTATGGCCATTTTGGCGTCCGGGTAAAGCTGTTTAATGGCATGACCAATAAGGTGAGCACAAGAGTGGCGAATAATTTCTAAACCATCTTCATCTTTGGCGGTGATAATTTCTAAACGCGCATCTTCGGTTATAAGGTCACAAGCATCAACGCGCTCGCCGTTTACACGGCCGGCAATGGTTGCTTTCGCAAGACCTGGGCCGATATCAAAGGCCACATCCATTGTTGAGACTGGGTTATCAAAAATACGCTGACTACCGTCAGGAAGAGTAATTACAGGCATGTTTAATCCTTTTACAGTGGTGACACCTACGCCGCGCCACATGTAGTAAGTTATATTTAATCGATTTAATTCATAATCAACGCTTATACCAACAAGCATTGCGATGATGTTGTTGCGCCTGAGTATGAGCGCAAGCGGCTATTCTCGCGTGCCCTGCATACAAATTCAAGGTTCAAGGAATAATTTTATTCCATTGTTTTTACACCATCTCTGATATACTAGAGGCCATTGAATACAAAGGCGATATAACATGAATACCTGTGGTGTAGAAATTAAAGGCAGCGAAGTGCTGCTGTGCTTATTATCAAAAGACAATGACGTTTTCGACATTCGCGACGTACGACAAACACGTTTTGTACTCAGTGACGCCGACGACACGGAACAAGTACAAAAGTTTTACCGCGATTTTAAAAAGCTGATGGAAGACTATGGCGTCGATTCAATCGCCATTAAAGGTCGTCCACAAAAGGGCAAGTTCGCCGGTGGTGCCGTTGGTTTTAAAATGGAAACGGCGCTGCAGCTTATTCCCGACCTGGATGTGTGTGTTCTTAATGCCACCACCATGAAAGAGCAATTAAAGCGCAACCCTGTTCCTATCGATTTTGAAGAAACTGGCTTAAAGAAATTCCAAGAACAAGCATTTATCACAGCTTATGTGTATATAATGCAGCGCACCTACGCCAAGGATTAAGCGCCAAGAATTACATGCTACTAGGTCGCTTTTTCAAGCGGCCTTTTTTATGTTGCTCACTCTTTTTTAAATCAACGATAGCGAGCTCTCTTATGATTGAAGTTTTTATCTTAGCCGTGGCCCTAAGCATGGACGCGTTCGCAGTATCCATCGGGCTTGGCTCAAAACACACCAGCTTAACGCGCTCGTTGGCACTCAAAGCCGGTGTGTATTTTGGTTTGTTTCAAGGCTTGATGCCGTTAATTGGTTATCTCGGTGGTAAAGGCGTGCTGGGCTGGGTGGACGCCTATGCTCATTGGATAGCCTTTGGCTTATTACTGCTTATCGGCGCAAAAATGATTTTTGAAGCCCTCAGTGAAGGCATCGAAGAAGATATAACGCAAATCACCCATAAGGTGTTGTTGTTACTGGCCATAGCTACCAGCATTGATGCCATGGCAGCGGGTTTTACCTTAACCCTGCTTGATGTGCACCCCTTGTTGGCTTGTGCAATTATCGGCGCAGTCACCCTGGTATTTAGTTTTGTCGGCGTATTTGTTGGTGCCCGCAGCGGCACCTGGTTAGAAAGCAAAGCAGAATTACTCGGCGGTGTGGTCTTGATCCTTATCGGATTTAAAATCCTCCTTTTCTAACACTCGTCTAGCTCCTTATTACAGAATAACCAATAGGGTCCGGGCAAATTTGCGCCGGGCCCACTCCCCCCTTCTTTATAATACCAATTCACTTAAATAGCTAAGCGGGCTAAATATCATGCTAACGGCGTTGGTATAAGCGTCTAGCTTGCCCACACACTAGAGTTTTTAATTCATTACTCTTGCCCTACTTACCTAAACTCCCCACTCTTTGTCGACACCTATCTACACCTTTAGTCGCATCTGCAGGGTTAATCGTCTTTTTTAATGGAATGTGTCGACAATCTATGTTTGAGTAGTTGCTAAGAATTGATTGAGTAAAATTCACTTTGCGCCAAGGAGGCACAGTATGCCCACGCATTTAAACCAGCAATTTCCTCTTACTCACAGCGCGTATCAAGGCACCAGCCAAATTAGCCTTAGCGAGCAGACAATAGGCAGTTACCTGCAAGGTATTGTCGACACCTATGGGGATAAAGAAGCCATCGTCGTTTGCCACCAAGACATACGATGGAGCTATAAACGTTACCTTGAAGAAATAGAGCGGGTCGCCACCGGCCTATTGGCATTAGGCGTACAGCCCGGAGACAGGGTCGGCATTTGGTCCCCAAATAATATCGAATGGTCACTGATCCAAATGGCGACGGCGAAAATCGGCGCCATTATGGTGTGCCTAAACCCGGCTTACCGCCCTCACGAACTGGAATTTGCCATCAATAACGTTGAGGTGAAATTTCTGGTCATGGCGCAGCAGTTTAAGGCATCAAATTATGTCGAAATGCTGTATCAGTTAGCGCCAGAGTTAAAAGAGCCTAACCACCAAGGGCCAATTGCCAAACTGCCTTCATTGATTCAGGTAGTCAGTATAGGTGAGCAAGAGCTCCCCGGTATGCTGCCCTTTGCCCAGTTACAGAATTTAGGCCGAGATCAGCATTATAAGCAGATGCATGAAATCGCAGCGCGGCTCAGCCCGGATGACGCCATCAATATTCAGTTTACCTCGGGCACCACGGGCAACCCAAAAGGCGCGACCCTAAGCCATAGAAATATATTGAATAACGGCTTGCTCGTTGCGCGTGCCATGCACTTTAACGAAAACGACCGCCTGTGCATTCCTGTGCCCTTGTACCACTGTTTTGGCATGGTACTCGGCAACCTGGTCTGTGTTGCCAGTGGCGCCTGCGCTATCTTCCCTAGCCTGTCGTTTGAACCCCTGACCACGCTAAAAGTTGTTGAGCAGGAGCGCTGCACCGCCTTACATGGTGTGCCTACCATGTTTATTGCGCAATTGGAGCTCCCTGAATTTTCTCAGTTTGACCTTTCTACTCTGCGTACCGGGGTCATGGCTGGCGCCACCTGCCCGCAGGAATTGATGCGCAAGGTGCACAGTGAATTTAATATGACACAAGTACTGATTGGCTATGGACAAACCGAATGCAGCCCCATTAATCATATTACCGAGATGGACTCGCCTATAGAGAAGCAGGTGGAAACCGTAGGCCGGGCCATGGCGCACACCGAGGTGAAAATCATCGATGAGCGCGGCGAAGTTGCAGCCATTGGCACGGCCGGGGAAATATGTGCCCGCGGTTATTGCGTAATGCAGGGGTACTGGGGGGATGAAGCGAAAACTAAGGCCACCATAGACGCACAAGGCTGGCTTCACTCAGGCGATCTTGGAGTTATGGACGAGCAAGGCTATGTCACCATAGTGGGTCGTATCAAGGACATGATCATACGTGGCGGTGAAAACATCTACCCGCGCGAAATTGAAGAGCTGTTATACCTTAACGAGGCCATTAGTGATGCCGCCGTATTTGGTATTCCCGATGATAAGTTCGGCGAGCAGGTGTGCCTGTGGCTTAAATTAAAAGATGGCCATTTCCTCAACGAGCAACAGGTGCGTGACTATCTTAAAGAACACTTGGCTTACTTTAAAATTCCCAAATACATTGAAATCGTCGACGAATACCCAATGACGGTAACCGGTAAGCTACAAAAATTCAAAATGCGAGAACAAATGATAGCTAAGCTCGAAGCAGAGCAAGCATTAGCGGTATAAGCCCGAAGGCCCCAGCACAGGGGCCTTTGTTATGATCCAAGTAACATTAATTAATCCCCTAAGCCGCACACTGTTGCCGAATTGCCACGCGCTATGGCTAGGCAGCTCTTTTTAAAGCCGCTACACTGCGCCATTAACAGTATTAGTTGTTTATGGTCTTATGTTTGCATTTTTTGAAAAGCTAACCCGCCCCTTCCCCGAGCGCAGCACACAAGCGCCACCTAAAGGCTTGCTGGCATTTTGTCGTTATTACACCCGAGGAATGGAGTGGCCGCTGGCGGTTATGTCTATCAGTGCCGCACTTTTAGCTGTAATTGAGGTATCGCTATTTAGCTTTATGGGTCAGCTGGTTGATTGGCTCAATCAGACCACACCACAGCAGCTGTTCGCCAAAGACAGCGGCAAACTCTGGTTTATGGGTATTTTGACCTTGATCATCTTGCCCATACTGGTGTTTGTTCATTCCGCCGTATTGCATCAGGCTCTACTTGGCAATTATCCCATGTCGATCCGCTGGCTGGCGCACCGCTATTTGTTGCGCCAAAGCATGAGCTTTTATCAGGATGACTTTGCCGGACGTATCGCTACCAAGGTAATGCAAACATCCCTGGCGGTACGGGAAACCGTGATCAAGCTGTTAGATGTTGCCGTCTATATTCTGGTTTATTTTACTGCCATGCTGCTGTTTATTGGCCAGGCAGACTGGCGCCTGACAGCGCCCATGTTGCTCTGGCTGCTAGGCTACGCCTGTATTCAACGCTATTTTATTCCTCGTTTAAAGCGCGTTGCCGAGGAGCAAGCAGAGGCGCGTTCGCAAATGACAGGCCGTATCGTTGACAGCTACACCAATATTTCCACCATTAAGCTGTTTTCCCACTCATCGAAAGAAGAGCGCTACGCCAAGGAGTCGATGGAGCTGTTTTTAGATCCCGTTTATCGCCAAATGCGTTTGGCGACAGGCCTTCAAGTGAGTGTGCAAGTGCTCAACTACACCTTAGTGGCGATTACGGCGGCGCTGTCTATTTACCTCTGGTCTTTAAGTGCTATCAGCGTTGGCGCCATTGCTATCGCCGTGAGCCTGGCCCTGCGTCTAAACGGTATGGCTCAGTGGATCATGTGGGAAATAAGCGCCTTATTTGAAAATATAGGCACGGTAGCCGATGGCATGAGTACCCTGACCAAACCCATCGCCATTGAAGATAAACGCGATGCCAAGGCACTTGAAGTAACATCCGGTGCTATTAGCTTTAGCAATATTAGTTTTAACTATGGCAAGGCCCAGCAGGATGAACAACACAGTGTCTTGGCTGGGTTGGATTTGCATATTCGCGCAGGAGAAAAGGTCGGTGTGGTTGGACGCTCAGGCGCCGGTAAATCCACTTTGGTTAACCTTTTGCTGCGCTTTTACGATGTGGAGCAAGGCTCCATCAGCATCGACAATCAAGCAATAGATGGCGTCACTCAGGAGAGTCTGCGCCAGCATATCGCCATGGTGTCACAAGACACCGCCCTATTGCACCGCAGCGTGCGTGAAAATATCGGCTATGGTCTGGCCGATGCCAGCGATGAGCAAATCATCAATGCGGCCAAACAAGCCAAGGCCTGGGAATTTATCGAAGAGCTTGAAGACAGCAAGGGCAACAAGGGTCTTGACGCTCAAGTGGGCGAGCGCGGGGTTAAACTCTCAGGCGGTCAGCGCCAGCGTATCGCCATTGCCCGAGTGCTGTTAAAAGACGCGCCGATATTGGTGCTCGATGAGGCCACCTCGGCACTCGACTCAGAGGTCGAAGCGGCCATTCAGGCCAGTTTAGATACATTGATGCAGGATAAAACCGTAATAGCCATTGCTCACCGTTTGTCGACCATAGCGCAAATGGATCGCCTGGTGGTGATGGATAAGGGTCACATCGTTGAGCAAGGCACGCATCAAGAGTTGATCGCTGCAGGCGGCATTTATGCCCAGCTCTGGGCCCATCAAACCGGTGGCTTTATTGGTACCGAATGATGAATATTAAGACCTCGCTTAGGCGAGGTTTTTTATACACTTGATTAGACAGACGAAATAAACAGAACTAGTTTTATTAGCTCAAGTTGCAATATCGCAACCTGTAACGAGGAGCTTACTATGTATAAGAACTTATTTATAGGAGCGTTGTTTTGTGTTTTTAGTTTGCTGTCTATTCAAGTCGTACACGCCGAAGATAATGAGCCGCCTTTTATTGGCGGCAATTACTGGGAAGTTACAGGGATTAAAATAGCCGATGGAGCAGGATTAAAGTATGCGAAGTGGTTGGCGTCCGAGTGGCGTAAAAGCTCTGACTTCGCCGTAGAGCAAGGCTGGATCAGCAGCTATTCCATTGTCAAAAATGTTCATCCAAGAGCAGACGAACCCGATCTCTACATAGTACGGGTTTTTGAAAATATGGCTTCGGTTGCCGAGAATGAAAAGCGCCGAGAAGCCTACTTCCAATGGGTGCAGAAGAGCATGGAAAAGATGCAAGAAGAAAGTGGTAATCGTGCAGAATATCGCACCGTTATGAGCACTTATTTATTGCAGGAAATGAAGTTTAGGCAATGACCAAAAGCAAGCAGAGTCCTTAGACTGGCTCTGCTTGCTCCTCACCCCGCCTATTCCTGTGACAAGGCACACAAAAGAGATAAGAAGGTTTCAACTGACTCCACGGACGCCGACTCCGACATGGTGTGATAACCGGTCGAGGGGATCTGAATCGTGGTGCCGTCCACTAACCCGTTGGAAGCCGCGATGATACGCCCTAACTCGGTGCTGCCAATGGATCTTGGCTCCTCACCTTGGGCAACTAGCTGCTCATTTATGGCTTCCATATATTTGTCTTTATACAAGTAGCTTATATTCTGTTGCTCGCAAAGCTGCTGCACCATTTGCGTTGCCTCGCTATTGAAAGCCGCGTTGGCGTCTTTATTTCTGAGCACCAGTTGTTGATTGTCTGCTGCGTCCACATCAGGAAATGGACTGGTATCAACCACAAACAGGCGGTTTGTAGAGCCGCCAAAACGACGGAACCACTCAAGCAAATAGCGCCAGCTCTTGCCCGCTTCTTCCTGTGCGGTAAAAAACGCCGTGCCCTGAAAGCCAAGACTAAACATATGTACCAAGGCCGCCGCACATAAGACGTTGTCGAGTTGCCCGTAAAGTCGCTGCTCCTGTATTTTCAATTTATCTTTAAAGGCCACGGGCGTACCGGCAACCAGGCCTTCTAAGCCGTCAATTTCAAAGATCAGGTTATTGCGATACTCGCAGATGTAGGCATTGGTTATCACGCCACTGCCACGATACGCGCCGGACCAGGGTTCATAGGCATACACGGGTTCATTTTGAAAGCGCTCGGTGATCTTGGTCATCAGCTCTTCGGATACCGAGTTATTTAATAAATCCGTACGATTAGCGGAGATAAAGGCCGCGTATTGAAACTCATTGGGGCCTGTGCAGATCAGGCCATGCCTGTCGATATGGGCTGAAAACATGGTGCTAAAAGGCTTACTCCCCTGGGCTACCAATAAGCCTTCATACCAGGTTACATGCGCGCCGCGCTCTTCTAACTCCCTTTGTAACACCCTAAAAAATGAATGCTCAGCACCAACCACGCTGGGCTGCCGGATAATGGTTTTAAGCAGATCAAAGAACTCATTGTTTAACATAACCACCTGACTCTTATAAGCAAAAGTTAATTGGGTCCATTCCCAACTAGCGAAGCTAGAACAGCTCTAGTTTAGAGTCAATCAATTTAATTACTTATACCAAGTCACTTAAATAGCTAGATCAAAAAAGGCCGCTAACATAGCGACCTTTTTTATTTCTGTCTTAGCGCTTATTGCGCGCGAATAACTTCCAAGCCGCCCATATATGAACGCAGTACACTTGGTACCACAACAGAGCCATCGGCTTGCTGATAGTTTTCCAAGATAGCAACCAGGGTACGGCCAACGGCCAGGCCTGAGCCATTTAGGGTATGAAGAAGCTCTGGCTTCTTCTCACCGGCGCGGCGGAAACGCGCCTGCATACGGCGCGCCTGGAAATCACCCATATTTGAACATGAAGAGATCTCACGGTAAGTATCCTGAGCCGGCAACCAGACTTCCAGGTCGTAGGTTTTAGTTGCGCCAAAGCCCATATCGCCGGTGCACAGCACGACTTTACGATACGGCAGCTCAAGAGCCTGTAGAATTTGCTCGGCGTGGCCGGTTAGCTCTTCTAATGCCTGCATTGAGTCTTCCGGTTTAACCAGTTGTACCAATTCAACTTTATCAAACTGGTGCTGACGAATTAGACCGCGAGTGTCACGGCCATAGCTGCCCGCTTCACTACGAAAACAGGGTGTGTGTGCCGTCATGCGCACAGGTAACTGCTTTTCATCGAAGATTTCATCGCGTGCGCAGTTTGTAAGAGGTACTTCAGCGGTTGGAATTAAGCTAAAACCTGCATCATGCTCGCCAAGTTTTTCAGTGTGGAACAGATCTTCGGCAAACTTAGGCAACTGACCGGTACCGAACAGGCTGTCCTTGTTTACCAAATAAGGTACGTACATTTCGGTATAGCCATTTTTATCTGCATGCGTATCAAGCATAAATTGCACAAGTGCACGGTGCATACGCGCAACCTGGCCGCGCATCACGGTAAAGCGTGCGCCTGATAGTTTTACACCTGCTTCGAAATCCAAGCCTTTATCTAATGCTTCACCAAGGTCAACATGGTCTTTCACTTCAAAATCGTATGACTTTGGCTCGCCCCACTTATTTACTTCAACATTGTCAGCTTCATCATTACCTACTGGCACTTCTTGTGCTGGCAGGTTTGGTAAGCCAGACGCGATATCGTTTAGCTCGGCTAAAACATCGTCTTGTTCTTTTTTCGCGTTTTCTAACTCGTCGCCTAAGTGCGCAACGGCATCAAGTAGCGGCTGAATATCTTCACCCTTGGCTTTGGCTTGGCCGATAGCCTTGGAACGGGAGTTACGCTCGCTTTGTAGTTCTTGTGTTTTTACTTGTAGTGCTTTGCGCTTCTCTTCAACTCGGCAAGCTTGGCAACGTCTAATTCGAAACCACGCGTTTTTAAACGTGCGGCTGTTTGCTCTACGTCCTGACGGAGATACTTTGAGTCTAACATGTGAGTTATTAACCTTTTTGCGTTGTTAGCATGAGGCCTAGTGCAGCCATAAAAATACACACCCCGACATTGAGCAGGATGTTTAACGCCACTTTCAGCCACTGACCTTGCTGCATTAGCAGCAGGGTATCGAGCGAAAATGTTGAAAATGTTGTTAGTGCGCCTAAAAACCCTATTCCCAGGGTCAGGCGGTGCGGATCGGTCAGTATTTCACGATCCAAAAGGCCGTATAAAACGCCCATTAACAATGAACCGAGAATATTAACCGTCAGCGTACCAAAAGGGAATCCCTTGGACAGGAGTTTTAGTGCTAATTCATTAATACCAAAGCGCATACAAGCGCCAAGCGCCCCACCTAGGGCAATCAAAAGATAGGTATTAATCACGCTCATAGCGTTTACGCAGACTCTGCTGGTCGCGCTCCTTGAGATATTGCAGCTTATCGGCGATGCGCTTTTCCAGACCCCTGTCACTGGGGTGGTAGTACTGAGTTTGCGCAATCTCCGGCGGGAAGAAGCTCTCACCGGCCGCGTAGGCGCCAGGTTCGTCATGGGCATAACGATAATCTGCGCCAAAACCCTGCTCTTTCATCAAGGCCGTGGGTGCATTACGTAAATGTAAGGGCACGTCGAGATCTGCGGTCGCTATGGCATGACGTTTTGCCTCTTTAAAAGCGGTATAAACGGCATTGCTCTTTGGTGCGCTGGCAAGGTAAATGGTGGCCTCGGCGATGGCACGCTCGCCCTCGCTAGGACCCACGCGGTGATAAATGTCCCAGGCGTTTAAAGCCACTTCCATGGCTTTGGGATCGGCGGTGCCGATATCTTCGGTGGCAATAGCCAATAAGCGACGTGCCACATACAGAGGATCACCACCGGCGGTAATAATACGGCAATACCAATATAAAGCCCCGTCCGGGCTTGAGCCCCGAACCGACTTATGAAAGGCAGAAATTAAATCGTAATAGTGGTCACCGCCCTTGTCATAGCGGGCGACCATTTGCGGTGCGACCTGCTGCATAACTTCCTGGTCGATCACCACGCCTTTAGTTGCGGCTGACTCCTTTGCACTAATGGCATAGGTAGCGGCCAGCTCGAGTAAATTAAGCACGCTGCGCGCATCGCCAGAGGCACCCTGGCACAGTTGCTCCAGGCTATCATCGGCAATGCTGATATGAGCATTTTTCAGCTCATTATCCTGCGTCAGTGCCTGGTTCACTACGGCCTTGAGTTCATCCAGACTCAGCTTTTTCAGGGTGTAAACCCGGGCTCGGGACAGTACCGCATTATTCAGGGCAAAAGACGGGTTTTCGGTGGTCGCACCGATAAAGATAAAGGTGCCGTTTTCCACATAAGGCAACAGGGCATCTTGCTGCGACTTATTAAATCTATGAACTTCATCGACAAATAACAGGCTACGACGCCCTTGCTGCAGGCTCAGTTGCGCTTGCTCGACGGCGTCGCGTATATCTTTCACTCCGGCGGTAACCGCAGAAAGCGTGATAAATTCAGCGTCGCAGTGATGGGCAATAATATGCGCCAAAGTCGTTTTCCCTACTCCCGGCGGACCCCATAAAATAAGGCTGTGGCATTGGCCCGAGGTAATGGCACGGTAAAGGGGCTGATCTGGGCCAAGAATATGGCTTTGGCCTATGTATTTCTGTAATGACGTAGGACGCATGCGCGCCGCAAGCGGGCGCACATCGGGGGCAAAGTCGAGGGAAAAACTATTCGCCACTTAACTGGCTTCCTCGCTGCTCCCTTTGGTCATCAATAAAGACCTGCTCGGGAATGGTAAATTCAAAGCGCCCATCGTCAATGTCGTTATTGATTTGCGCATCCTTGAATTCAAATTTAGAGCGCTGCCCGGATTGGTCGGTAACCTCAAGCGCGGAGATCTGCTCTTGCTCATTAAAATACAAGCTAAGCTGCTCTACCTGGCCCTGCTCCTTGCTAATGGGTTTTACCGCAAAGCCGTTTTCAATGGCGGTAATGGTAAATTTTTGCCACAGCTGTTCATCATCCGTGGTTAATAAAATAAAGGGGGTATTGTCGATAAGCTTGGCGGTATCAAGCAAGGTTACCTGCTCGGCAAAAGGATCGAAATAATAGCTGTCGACACCGTTAGAGACGAACAGGGTCTCATCAGGCGTTTGCTGCTGCCAGCGAATTTTACGAGGTTGCTCTAACTGCAACTGACCATTGCTTTCGCTTACCAGCTCGCCTTCAGGGTCAAAAACCTGCTGGGAGAATTCGCTGCTCAGCGAGTTTAAACTCGCTAACTTTTCCTTTAGCGCCTTGGCATCATCGGCCAAGGTATGAGTAGCTGTTAGAGAAAAAAGCACAGCAGACATAAAAATACGTTTCATAATACCTCCAATACAGGCAATTAATTGGCGTTGTTTTTCACCAATACTTCACGGGTGCCATTATGCCCCGGCGGGCTAACCAGCCCTGAAATTTCCATTTGCTCGACCAGGCGAGCGGCGCGGTTGTAACCAACGCGTAGTTTACGCTGCACACTGGAAACCGATACGCGACCACTTTCAATCACAAAAGCCACGGCTTCATCATAGAGCGGGTCGGCCTCACCGTCTTCACCCTCAGGCACCTCGCCCGGTAGTAATACGTCTTCCACAGCATCGCCATTGAGGATTTCATCCACATAATTTGGCTTACCGCGGGCCTTCCAATCGCTCACCACCGCATGCACCTCATGGTCATCAACGAAGGCACCATGCACACGTATCGGCACGCTGGTACCCGGTGGTAAATACAACATATCACCCATGCCCAAGAGGTTCTCGGCGCCCTGCTGATCTAAAATAGTGCGCGAGTCGATTTTTGACGACACCTGGAACGCCATACGGGTCGGGATATTGGCCTTAATCAGACCTGTGATCACATCCACTGACGGTCGCTGTGTAGCCAGCACCAGATGGATACCTGCGGCACGGGCCTTTTGCGCGATACGGGCGATCAGCTCTTCCACCTTCTTGCCCACTATCATCATCATGTCGGCAAATTCATCGATCACCACCACGATACTTGGCAACTTATCCAGCTCTTGCGGGCCATCGGCCATCCCATCCGTATCCTTAAACAAGGGGTCGAGAATCGGTTGCCCCGCAGCTTTGGCATCCATTACCTTTTGGTTATAACCCTTAAGGTTACGCACCCCAAGCGCCGACATTAGTTTGTAGCGACGTTCCATCTCACCCACACACCAACGCAGGGCGTTGGCCGCCTCCTTCATATCTGTGACTACTTCACATAAAAGGTGGGGGATCCCTTCGTACACCGAAAGCTCAAGCATTTTCGGGTCGATCATGATCAAACGCACATCTTCCGGCGGTGACTTGTATAGCAAGCTTAAGATCATCACATTAACGCCCACTGACTTACCGGAACCCGTGGTACCGGCTACTAGCAAGTGCGGCATTTTTGCCAAGTCGGCCACTACAGGCTGACCGGCGATGTCCTTACCCAGCACCATGGTTAATGGCGATTTATTCTGTTCAAACTTGGGGGCGTTAATCACTTCCGACAGGCGCACCACTTCACGGTGTTTATTTGGCAACTCCAGACCAACATAGGTTTTACCCGGTATCACTTCAACCACACGCACGCTGACGGCGGAGAGTGAACGCGCCAAATCTTTGGCTAGACCGGAAATCTTCGCTACCTTAACACCGGGAGCCAGGTCCAACTCAAAGCGGGTTACCACGGGACCCGGGTACACACCAACCACCGCGGCCTGCACGCCAAAGTCTTGTAATTTGGCCTCAACCAAACGCGACACAGCTTCAAGTTCTTCTTCAGAAATCGGGTTCTTTTGTTTATCCGGGCGATCTAGCAGGTCCAACGAAGGTAAAGGCGCCATCGGGGGCTGCTCGGCCATCAATTGGTCAAACTTTTCTTTCGCAGACAGCGGCTGGTTATTTAAGGGCGTGTGCGCCGCTTGGCCATTAACAGCTGGCTTTGGCATTGCCTGAGGCTCAGATTTAGCTAAGGGTTGCTCACGGTCTAATTCGTTAAGCGCGTCGACAGTATCAAAGCCTTCACCATCGGTGGCACTAAAGGCCATTTCATCGGCGAAGATATCGTCAAGTTGATCCAATGCCGCATGCTGTTGCTTACGTGGTGCAGCAGTGTGATTTGGCGCTAAAGAGTCAGGTTCGATGTTAAACTCACCATCAAAAGCCGGCTCTTCCTTTGCTTGTGATTTAGGCTCGGGAGCAAACATGGCCGCGGCTTTTTCCATTAATGAGGCTGTTTTTTGTTTAGCCGCTGCACTGTCTTGTGTCTGCGTGCTTATTTCCTTGTCCGCAGGCGCGTCCTGAAGCATTTTAACCTCGGCGGCACTGCCTTCAAGGGCCGGTTGCAACTCGGCTTGCTCATATTCATCACGCCACTGACCGCGTTTGCGCTGGAACCAATTCCACAGCCAAAGCCCGGCTTTCATAACCCAGGCACCTAAGGTATCGACAAACTGCACCCAGGAAATACCGGTTAACAGCGTTAAGCCGGCAAAAAAGAAACATAATAAAAGAATGGAGGTCCCGGTAAAATTAAAGGCGGGCATCATGGCGCCGGCGATCACATCCCCTACTACCCCACCGGAAGAAAAATAAAAAATATCGTCAAAATTAACCGAACTGATTGCCGTGGCGCTTAGTACAAACAAAACCAGGCCGATAAGGCGCAAGGCCAGAGTGATGTAGTCCAGGCGAAGTACCTGATGGGGACGCTTAAAAGCAAAGTAGCCAAACAGCTGCACGCCAGCGGGCACTAAAAACGCCAACCAGCCAAAACTAAAGAGAAGAATATCGGCTAACCAGGCCCCTGCTGTACCTGTGATATTTTTAACATCGACAAATTCGCCGGTTTGCGACCAGGATGGGTCGGCAGGATCGAAACTGATAAGTGCGCATAATATGAAAATGGCAAAGGCGGTGCTTATGATTAAGCCCGTCTCAAGTAGTCTTTGTACACCATTTAGGCGCATATTCCTTTATCCTTATTATTTATCTAGATATTTCGGCGCAATACGCCTACCTTACCAATTCTAAGCACAAGATGCACTGGGTTTATAATCAGTAATTGTAATTGCAACCCAGGCTTTACGCCTCTATTAGGGTACCTGGGGACGAATGATCAAGGCCTCTTCGCCTTTGACTTCTTCCATTACTACATAGGTACGGCTTTCGCTGATGTTTGGCAACTTTAACAGTATGTCGCCAAGTACTTGACGGTATTCCGACATATCCGTTACCCGCGTCTTTAACAGAAAATCAAAATTCCCCGACACCAGATGACACTCAACAATTTCATCGTGCTTTTTTACCGCCTGGTTAAATTCGTCGAATACATCCGGCGAGGTCTTGGTAATGGTGACCTCTACATACCACCAAGAGGCCCTGCCCTAATTTCGCCGGGTCAACCACAGCTTTATAGCCACGGATATACCCCTCACGTTCGAGCTTTTTAACCCGCTCCAGACAAGGGGTGGCGCTCAGGCCAATGCGCTTGGCCAGTTCAACGTTAGAAATACGGCCATCACGCTGTAATTCGACTAAAATTTTACGGTCGATTCTATCGAGTTGTTGATGCATGTTTGATAATAGTTAATTGCACTGAATTTAGAATTAATAAAGTTTAATACACTGGCTTGAGATTGCAAAATAGTGAGACACACTATTTGGCCATATGTACAATAGTGAAAAATTTTTCCGTTCAAAAAAGGTATAGTTACTTATGATTATCGGTGTACCAAAAGAGATTAAAAACCACGAGTACCGTGTGGGCATGATCCCAGCAAGCGCGCGCGAGCTGATCGCTCACGGTCACGAAGTGATCGTTGAAACCAACGCGGGCTTAGGTATTGGCTTTACCGACGAAGACTATATTGAAGTTGGCGCTAAAATCTTGCCAACTGCAGCTGAGATTTTTGCTCAGGCTGAAATGATCATCAAAGTAAAAGAGCCGCAAGCCGTTGAGCGTGCGATGCTGCGTGAAGATCAAATTCTATTCACTTACTTGCACCTAGCACCAGATCTTCCACAAACCGAAGACCTAGTGAAAAGTGGCGCTATCTGTATCGCTTACGAAACAGTAACCGATGCTAAAGGCGGTCTACCTCTTCTTGCTCCTATGTCAGAAGTTGCTGGTCGTATGTCAATCCAAGCCGGTGCTCAGGCGCTTGAGAAATCTAAGCAAGGTCTTGGCATGCTGCTAGGCGGCGTTCCAGGTGTTGAGCCTGCGAAGGTTGTTGTTATCGGTGGCGGTATGGTTGGTCGTAACGCGGCGCAAATGGCTGTAGGCCTAGGTGCTGACGTAACCATCCTTGACCGTAACATCGACGTACTACGTAGCCTTAACGCACAATTTGGCTCACTGGCTAAAGTTGTTTACTCAACTGCTGATGCCCTTGAGAAGCACGTTGTTGAAGCTGACCTTGTTATCGGTGGCGTACTTATCCCAGGTGCAGCTGCACCTAAGCTAGTAACTGCCGAGCACATCAAAGCGATGAAGCCTGGTGCTGCAATCGTTGACGTAGCAATCGACCAAGGTGGTTGTATCGCGACTTCTAAGGCAACTACGCACGATGAACCTACCTTCATCGTTGATGACGTTGTTCACTACTGTGTTGCTAACATGCCTGGTGCGGTTCCTCGTACTTCTACGTTCGCCCTAAACAATGCAACTCTGCCTTACATCATCAAGCTAGCGAACAAGGGCTACAAGCAAGCGCTACTTGAAGACGAGCACTTCCTAAAAGGTCTTAACGTGATCAAGGGTAAGGTAACTTATAAAGAAGTAGCTGAAGCGTTCAACATGGAATATGTTGACCCGCGCAGCGCCGTTGAAACACTATAATTTAGAGTTAGTGTTTACGAAAAACCCGCCAATCGGCGGGTTTTTTATTTGCTTAATATTTTTTAAAAAGGCTAGATAAAGCGCTTGATAATAAAGTCGACCTTTACGCGCTTGGCCTGCCCCAATATCTTTTGTACCGGCTCTGGATAATCGCTCAGCTGCTCTAGTTCGGTGTAACTTTGCAGTCTTGTACAATGGGCCATAATGGCCGCTTTTTCCCGCGCGACCGCGTCCACAAGCTGACCTTTGTGATCATCGATAAAAATACCGTTTTCTATATCCAGACCCCAGGCTCTGGGATTGAGGTTATGGCCACTTAGCAGGTGGTAACGGTTATCAGAACAAATGCCTTTAAGATGGAACGAGTTCTTCTCATGCTGCCATAAATACACATTGAGGTTACCGGCATCCACATAACGCTGCTGGGTTTTCAAAAACTTAGCCAAGATTGTTTCATATAGATACGGCAGCGCCCCCACCTTGGAGAATTTTTCCTCCGGTGGAATATAGAAATCATTGGCGGTTTTATCCCCCACCACTATGGTGACTTGCTTACCCTGGCGTAATAATCGACGCAATGCGCGCAACAAGGGCGTGGGGAAATTAAAATAAGGGGTATAAAGCACCAGTTCCTGTTCGGTGATATCGAACAGCTGCTTGATCAGGCGATTAAGCTTGTTATTTCTGCGTCCTAAACCGATAAAGGGGCGTACCGTTAAATCGCTCTCGCCTTCATTTTTGGCCAAGGCATAACTGGCTTTTTTTAGTGCCTTAACCAACTTGCGGTGTTCGCCCTTAATATCGATAAACTTGGGGATGGGCCTAGTGTCCAATCGCGGCACCGCATCACTTGCCAATAACACCTGGTCGGTAAATTCCACAAAGGCGTCACATAGCTGCGCTTGGCGTATCAAAAAATAACGGTCGAGGCGATACTTATCAAAATACTGCAGGTACACATTATTTAGGCTGGCGCCGCTATAAAGTAAGGTATCGTCGATAACAAAACCTTTTAGGTGCAACACGCCAAAAAGCTCTTTGGCTTTCACCGGCACACCGTAAACCTGCACATTGGATTGATGTTGTTCAAGGGCGCTCAGATACAGGGCTGCATTGCCTTCACTGGCCGCTGCGCCAATCAAGCCGCGTTGGGCTCGATGGTAATCGACCAATACCTTTACATCTAATTCAGGGTTGTTTTGCGAGGCTTTGTGAAGAGCTTCGAGAATTTCCCGCCCCGCTTCATCGTCCTGTAAATACAAGGCGGTGATATAGATGCGCTGTTTCGCACTGGCGATCAGCTCAAGTAGCTTGGTTCGATAGCTTTTTGCATCAAGTAGTATGTCTATATCTTGTTGTTCGAGGCCATAGCCTGCTTGATGTTGCCAAAAATACATAAGGCCCTTATTTTTCTGCTTCGTCATCAGCTTGGCGCTGTCTGCGAGTTTTTATTTGCCTAGAACATAGCAAAAAAAATATCTAAGGTCATGAAATAACGCTTAGGCTATCGCTATTTGCTGTTTAATCACACAGTACAGTTATTTTGACAGCCTAGGTATTTATGCAAATGGAAAATTCGTAATTTTGTTTACATATGGATTGTTTTTCTTAGAATCACCCGCATAACCTAATTCTATAAATTCATTTGAGACGTATTATGAGCGCCAAACACTGCAAACTACTTATCCTTGGCTCTGGCCCTGCTGGTTACACAGCCGCCGTTTATGCTGCCCGTGCTAACCTAAACCCGGTATTGGTTACCGGTATTCAACAAGGCGGTCAGTTGACCACCACTACCGAAGTTGAAAACTGGCCTGGCGATGCCCACGGTTTGACCGGCCCTGCACTGATGGAGCGTATGAAAGAGCACGCCGAGCGCTTTGAAACTGAAATCGTCTTTGACCATATCAACGAAGTAAACCTCAATGTACGCCCGTTTGAGCTAAAAGGTGACAGCGGCACTTATACCGCCGATGCCCTGATCATCGCCACCGGTGCTTCAGCTAAGTACCTGGGTCTTGAGTCAGAAACTGCATTCCAGGGTCGTGGTGTGTCTGCCTGTGCAACCTGTGATGGTTTCTTCTATAAGAATCAAAAAGTGGCTGTTGTTGGTGGTGGTAATACCGCCGTTGAAGAAGCCCTTTATCTTTCTAACATCGCTTCTGAAGTACATGTAATCCACCGTCGTGACAGCTTCCGCAGTGAGAAAATCCTTGCCGACCGTCTGTTAGAAAAAGCAGAAAACGGCAACGTGACCATTCACTGGAACCGCACCCTTGACGAAGTTCTGGGTGACGAAATGGGTGTAACTGGTCTGCGTATGAAAGACAGCCACTCTGACGCTACCGAAGAACTTGATTTAGCTGGTGTATTTATTGCTATCGGCCACAAGCCAAATACCGATATGTTCCAAGGCCAACTGGAAATGAAAGACGGTTACCTGGTTGTTGAGTCTGGTCTTAACGGTAATGCTACGCAAACCAGCATTGAAGGCGTATTTGCTGCCGGCGACGTGTCTGATCATATCTACCGTCAGGCCATTACCTCGGCCGGTACAGGTTGTATGGCGGCGCTGGATGCCGAACGTTACTTAGATAACCTTAAGTAATATAATTGGGGCTTAGGGTTAAGACCCTAGGCCCCAACTTTTATGACTCAGTATTTGCATTACCTTGGCAGCGTTGGAGAAGGTTTCCCCGACCCCAACACAGCTCTGACCCAACCCGATGGCCTACTTGCCATAGGCGGGTGTCTATCGCTGCCGCGCTTGCAGCAAGCCTATCAGCAAGGCATTTTTCCCTGGTATAGCGAAGGCGAGCCATTAATGTGGTGGTCTCCGAGTGAGCGAGCCATTATCGAACTCGATGAGTTTCATATCAGCCGCAGCCTGAAGAAGGCAGCACGCCGTCTTAATACCCGCGTCACCATCAATACTTGTTTTGCCGATGTGATACATGCCTGCAAGATGCAACGTCAGGACGTTGAAGGCACCTGGATCACAGATGCCATGGAGCAAGCCTATATCCATGCCCATGAAAACGGCTTAGCGCACAGTGTGGAAGTATGGCAAGACGACACACTTGTCGGCGGCTTATACGGTATTATGCAGTCTCGGGTGTTTTGTGGTGAATCGATGTTTTTTCATGTTCCCGAATGCTCTAAATTGGCCATGTGGGCGCTGGTTGAATTACTCAAAGCCAATAATGGCACCTTTATTGACTGTCAGTTGATGAATCCCTACCTAGAGCAATTAGGGGCAAAGGCCCTGTCACGCCAGCAATTCTTGACTAAACTAAAGGAAAGTAACCATCAGTCGATAGACTTGTCATTTTGGCAAGCTCGGCAGTTAGAGACTCCTTATGACGCAACACCTTCCGATTAAAATCGGCCTAAGTCAGCGTTTCCCCTGCAGTTACTTGGCCGCTCAGGAAGAGCAATTACTGGTTATTCTAGACCCGGTTTGTTACAGTCCAAATGGATTCGAGGCCTTGTTAAAACAAGGATTTAGACGCAGTGGCGAGCAGATTTACCGGCCCCATTGTCCAACCTGCAATGCCTGTCAGGCGGTGCGGGTATTAGCGCCTCATTATACCCCCAGCCGCTCGCAAAAACGTCTGATAACCAAGGCAAAAGAATTTCAGGTGCGTATCAGTAAGCGCGAAAAAGCCGAATATTATCCCTTGTACGAGCGTTATATTAATGCCCGCCATAACGATGGCACCATGTTCCCACCACAGCGCTCACAATTTGACAGTTTTTTATTTTGTCACTGGATGGATATTGACTTTATTGAGCTGTGGGATAGGGACAGGCTGATCGCCGTGGCGGTCACCGATGTGATGGCCCATTCCCTTTCCGCCATTTATACCTTTTTCGACCCCGATTATGAGCAGTTGAGTCTGGGCAGTTTAATGATCATTAAGCAGATCCAATTGGCGGCAGATTGGGGTAAGCGTTACCTGTATCTTGGTTATCAAATAGACGAGTGTCGTAAGATGCGTTACAAGCTACAGTACTTGCCCGCACAACAACTGCGCAATAATCATTGGGAAGACGTAATTTGCCTGTAAAATCGACAAATTCAGTGCCTTGGCTTTACTTATCCGTTGCTTTTCGGCACAATCCCATGCGTTTAACTATCACAGAGGTGTTACGCTAGATATGGCGAAAGAAGACGTAATTGAAATGCAAGGTACGGTACTAGAAACCTTGCCTAATACAATGTTCCGTGTAGAGCTTGAGAATGGTCACGTAGTTGTGGCTCACATTTCCGGTAAAATGCGTAAAAACTACATTCGTATTTTAACTGGCGACAAAGTAACAGTGGAACTTACGCCTTACGATCTATCAAAAGGCCGTATCGTTTTCCGTGCACGTTAATACGCCTGCACGCTAAGCCGATTTAGCAAAAAGCCCAGCAAGTGCTGGGCTTTTTGTTATCTGCCGTTTGCCCAATCTGTCATTAGGCTGGACTCAATTGCGACGCATAGGTAAAGGACAAGCAGTCGTTATCCGTGTCCACATCAACCTGAACGTCGCCGCCGTCAGTCAGGCTGCCGAACAGGATTTCATTGGCCAATGGCTTTTTCAATTGCTCCTGTATTACCCGAGCCATGGGACGTGCACCCATAGCCTTGTCGTAGCCCTTCTGGGCCAGCCAACGACGAGCAGCATCGCTAAGCTCCAGATTAACGGATTTCTTATCAAGCTGGGCTTGCAGCTCCACCAGGAACTTATCCACCACAAGCAGGATGATCTCGCTATCGAGGTGATTAAACCAGATGATGTTGTCGAGACGGTTTCTAAACTCAGGTGAAAACACCTTGTTTATCTCGCTCATTGCATCAAAAGAGCTGTCCTGATCGGCAAAACCTATGCTGTTTTTCACCGTCTCCTGTACCCCGGCATTGGTGGTCAACACCAGCACCACATTACGGAAGTCGGCCTTGCGACCATTGTTATCCGTCAATGTACCATGATCCATTACCTGCAACAGTATGTTATAGATGTCGCTGTGTGCCTTTTCGATTTCATCGAGTAGCACTACGGCGTGAGGGTGTTTTATTACCGCATCTGTCAGCAAACCGCCCTGCTCGTAACCCACATAACCAGGAGGCGCACCAATCAAACGGCTGATCGCATGGCGTTCCATGTATTCGGACATATCGAAGCGTAAAAACTCAATGCCCATGCATTTGGCCAGCTGCTTGGTAACCTCGGTTTTACCCACACCAGTCGGACCGGCAAATAGGAAAGAACCCACGGGTTTGTCTTCATTAGCCAATCCAGAGCGGGATAGGCGTATGGCCGACGATAAGGCGTCAATGGACTGATCCTGACCAAAGACCAGCATCTTGAGGTTGCGGTCCAGGTTCTTCAATACTTCCTTATCGGACGAAGACACGCTTTGCTGTGGAATACGGGCAATCTTGGCAATGATCTGCTCAATATCCGCCACATTAATGGTTTTCTTGCGCTTAGACACAGGCTGCAAACGCTGATTGGCACCTGCTTCATCGATAACGTCTATGGCCTTATCCGGCAAATGACGTTCATTGATGTATTTGGCGCTCAGCTCGGCCGCCGCACGCAGTGCTTTTTGCGTATAACGAATACCATGGTGCTCTTCGTAACGCTCTTTTAAGCCATTAAGAATTTTCGTGGTGTCATCGATACTTGGTTCATTGATGTCGATTTTTTGGAATCGACGTACTAAGGCACGGTCTTTTTCGAAAATATTCTTAAATTCGTTATAGGTGGTTGAACCCATGCAGCGTATCTGGCCGCTCGATAACAGCGGTTTGATCAGATTCGATGCATCCATAACCCCACCCGATGCCGCTCCGGCACCGATTATGGTATGAATCTCATCGATAAAGAGAATGGCACCGGGTTGTTGCTGCAGCTGTTTAAGAAGGCTTTTTAAGCGTTTCTCAAAGTCGCCGCGGTATTTAGTACCGGCAAGCAAGGCACCCATATCCAGCGAGTACACCACGCCATCGGCGATCACTTCAGGTACCTCGTTATTGACGATACGATAGGCCAGGCCCTCGGCGATAGCGGTTTTACCCACCCCGGCTTCACCCACCAATAGTGGGTTATTCTTTTTACGGCGACACAATACCTGCACCGTGCGCTCCACTTCTTGGTCACGACCAATCAGAGGGTCGACCGAGCCTTTTTGTGCTTCCACATTAAGGTTAGTGGTGTATTTATCGAGAATATTTTGCTCTTCGCTGGCCTCGCCCACCAATTCTTCGGAAATTTCTTCGTGATCGTCAATATGTTCGCTTTCATCATCGGCACGGGAAATACCATGAGAGATGAAGTTAACGATATCAAGGCGATTAACATCATGCTTTTTAAGCAAATAAACGGCCTGGCTTTCCTGCTCCGAGAAAATAGCGACAAGCACGTTAACGCCAGTGACTTCACTTTTACCGGACGACTGCACATGAAATACCGCGCGCTGCAGTACACGTTGAAAACCTAAGGTGGGCTGGGTCTCACGCTCTTGTTCAAGATCTGAGATCACCGGTGTGGTTTCATCAATAAACTCAGATAATTCACTGCGTAACAGGGCCAAATCCAAACCGCAGGCAATTAAGGCCTCGTTGGCCGATGGGTTATCCAATAGCGCCAGCAATAAATGCTCGACCGTCATAAATTCATGACGACGGGTGCGGGCTTCTTTAAACGCATCATTTAAAGTAATTTCTAGATCTTTATTTAGCATTGGCAACCCCCAAAACTGAAAAACTCGTTATTCCTGCTCACAACTACAAAGCAGTGGATGCTCATGCTCTCTGGCATAGCGATTAACCTGCTCGGTTTTGGTGTGGGCAATATCTGCAGGATAGATACCGCATACCGCTTTACCCTCATGGTGAACTTTGAGCATAACGTCTGTTGCTCTTTCGCTATCCATATTGAAAAAAGTCATTAAAACTTCGATAACAAAATCCATTGGTGTGTAGTCATCGTTATTGAGTATCACCTTGTATTTACGTGGCGGCTGCAACTTTTGCTTCTGCTCGTCACGACTACGCTCTACAACACCAGAATCTTTCATTCCACTCATAAATAAATATAGTCTTCTCTGTAGATCTCAAGCAAACACGAAATCAAAAATAAATAAACTGTTAAAAAAATGCACAAAATACTTGACTGAATGGGCAAATAAACTACAGTCAAGTTTGGACTGTCTATCTATTAGCCAGTCTATCAAACTATCAGGTTTAGATTAACTAAATTAGTCAACTTATAGAAGGATGTAGAAGTATGGCTTGTGGAAAAGTCAAATGGTTCAACAATGCCAAAGGGTTCGGTTTTATCCAGGAAGTAGGCAGTGAGGAAGACATCTTTGCACACTACTCAACCATTAATATGGATGGATACAAAACACTAAAAGCTGGCCAAGACGTAACCTTCGAATTGCAACAAGGCCCCAAGGGTCTACACGCCACAAACATTCTACCCACTGATGGCTCCGAGGTCATTTGATCGGTAAATGCTAAGCGTCTTGCACTAACAGCTATGCTGTTCGGTCACGTCTAAGAGCGAGCTTATGCTGTAACTAGCTCGCTTTGATCCCCTCTGTACCCCCCTATTTTACTCGTCGCTACGTAAAGTTTTCCCTTATTCTGTAAACAATACTTGAATTTTTAATATCCGCCCTAACCTAAAGGTGAATGGAGCTTTTCTCTTTTGCTTGTTAAACTGCACCGCAGTGACAGCAGATGTCGGTCTATCTAGGTGGATTTTTTTGCCTAGGCCGATAATACACAACGATAAATTAGGACACAAAATGACCTCGAAAATCATTTACACCAAGACTGATGAGGCGCCAGCTCTGGCTACCTATTCTTTGCTTCCTGTAATCGAAGCAGTTTCAAAAGTTGCTGGTATCGATGTAGAAACTCGCGATATCTCTCTTGCCGGCCGTATTATTGCCCTATTCCCTGAGTTTTTAAACGAAGACCAGCGTATCGGTGATGCCCTTGCCGAGCTAGGTGAATTGGCTAAAACACCAGAAGCAAACATCATCAAGCTTCCTAATATCAGTGCATCAGTACCGCAGCTTAAAGCGGCGATTAAAGAATTGCAGGCCCAGGGTTATGCCCTTCCTAACTACCCTGATGAGCCTAAAAACGAGCAAGAAGAAGATATCAAAGCCCGTTACGACAAGGTTAAAGGCAGCGCCGTAAACCCTGTATTACGTGAAGGTAACTCAGACCGTCGCGCGCCAGCGTCGGTAAAAGCCTATGCCCGTAAAAACCCTCATTCAATGGGTGAGTGGAGCAAGGACTCGCAATCTAGTGTTGTATCAATGACAGACGGCGACTTCTTCGGCTCAGAAAAGTCTGTAACCGTAGAAAAAGCGACCAGCGTACGCATCGAGCATGTGGCTGATAACGGTGACATCACGGTATTGAAGCCAGAAGTAAAACTACTAGACGGCGAGATCATCGACGGTTCTTGCATGAGCGTATCTAAGCTACAGGCCTTTATTGCCGAGCAAATCGATGCAGCTAAAGCACAAGGCGTGTTGTTCTCATTGCATATGAAAGCAACCATGATGAAGGTGTCAGACCCAATCATCTTCGGTCACGCAGTAAAAGTATTCTACAAAGACGTATTCGCTAAGCACGGCGCCCTATTTGAAGAGCTAGGTGTAGACGTAAATAACGGTCTTGGTGATGTATACGCTCGTATTGAAGGCCTAGACGAAGCCAAGCGCAAAGAAATCGAAGCCGACATCATGGCGGTATACGAGCAGCGCCCAGCGGTTGCCATGGTAGACTCAGATCGCGGCATCACTAACTTGCACGTACCAAGCGATGTGATCATCGATGCGTCAATGCCTGCGGCCATTCGTTCTTCTGGTCAAATGTGGAACGCCGACGGTCAGCTACAAGACACTGCTTTCGTAATTCCAGATCGTAGCTACTCTGGCGTATACGATGCGACTGTTGAGTTCTGTAAAGAGCACGGCGCATTCAACCCAAGCACCATGGGCAGCGTACCAAACGTAGGTCTGATGGCACAAAAAGCCGAAGAATACGGTTCACACGACAAGACGTTTGAAATCAAGAGCGCGGGTAAAGTACGCGTTGTTGATGCAAATGACACTGTGCTTATCGAGCATGATGTTGAAGCCGGTGATATCTGGCGTATGTGTCAGGTGAAAGATGCACCTATCCAAGACTGGGTTAAACTGGCCGTAAATCGTGCCCGTGCCACTAACACTCCTGCAGTATTCTGGCTAAATGAAGCCCGCGCACACGATGCGGAGCTTATCAAAAAGGTTAACGCCTACTTGCCAGAGCACGACACCAGTGGCCTGGAAATCCTTATCCTAGATCCAATTGCTGCAACCAAGTTCTCACTTGAGCGTATCAAAGAAGGTCAGGACACTATTTCAGTAACAGGTAACGTACTACGTGACTACCTAACTGACTTGTTCCCAATTCTTGAGCTGGGCACCAGTGCGAAAATGCTGTCTATCGTTCCTCTTATGAACGGTGGTGGCCTATTCGAAACCGGCGCTGGCGGTAGTGCTCCTAAGCACGTACAGCAGTTCCAAAAAGAAAACCACTTACGTTGGGATTCTCTAGGTGAGTTCCTTGCCCTTGCCGCATCTTACGAGCACCTAAGTGCCCGTACTAACAACGCCAAAGCGCAGGTACTTGCTGATACATTGGATCAAGCAACGGCTAAGTTCCTTGACGAGAACAAGTCACCTTCACGTAAAGTGGGTGAAATTGATAACCGTGGCAGCCACTTCTTCCTGACCTTGTTCTGGGCTGAAGCACTTGCTGCACAAGACGCTGATGCGGATCTTAAAGCACGTTTCACTGAGGTAGCAGCACTACTTCGCGAGAATGAGCAAACCATCATCAAGGAACTAAACGACGCACAAGGTCCAAGCATGGATATCGGCGGTTACTACCAGCCAAATGAAGAGCTTGCGTTCAAAGCTATGCGTCCAAGCAATACTTTCAATGCGATTCTTGCTAAACTAGCTTAATCGTATCGAATGCAATATCAAGGCATCCAATCGGGTGCCTTTTTTATTTTTACTCCATGACAAAAAAGCCCAATAACACACGCTCACGCCCCTTTTCAGGTAAACCAGCGGATAAAACCCGATTTAAGCGTAAACCCGCCAAGCCCAGCCTGGCGCCACAGCAAGTTAAGGTGGTTTTATTCAATAAACCCTATGATGTGCTGTGCCAGTTTACCGATGATGCCAACCGTCGTACCTTGGCCGATTACATAGACATCAAGCAGGTTTATGCCGCGGGTCGTCTCGACCGCGACTCCGAAGGCCTGTTGCTTTTGACCAACTGCGGCAAGTTGCAGCACCAGCTCGCCAACCCCAAGAAAAATACCTATAAAACGTATTGGGTTCAGGTAGAAGGTGCTCTCACCGATGCAGCCTTGCACGCTTTACAACAAGGCGTTGAACTCAATGATGGCATGACCCTGCCCGCCAAAGTCAAGATCATCGACGAGCCACAAGGACTTTGGCCGCGCACGCCGCCAATACGCGAGCGTAAGAATATCCCCACCACCTGGCTTGAAATTCAGATCCGAGAAGGTCGCAACCGCCAGGTGCGACGAATGACCGCCCATGTCGGCTACCCGACCCTGCGGCTCATTCGCGCCGCCATAGGTAGCTATCGCTTGGGCGATTTACAAAGCGGCCAGTACCGTTTGGAGAAAAAGCATGTATAGACCTAATGTAACCGTTGCCATGGTGTTAAAAAGTGGCGAGCGTTATTTGATGGTGCAAGAACGTGACAAACTAAGCGGCGAAGTGGTGTTTAATCAACCGGCCGGGCATTTGGAAGAAAATGAATCTCTTCTTCAAGCCTGTACCCGCGAGCTTTATGAGGAAACCGGGATCACAGCTGCGCCCTTAGGTCTGGTGGGTATTTACAGTTTGCAGGCAAAAAATGGTGTCCATTATCTACGCTTTTGCTTTTATGGCGAGCTGGAACAGTGTCTTGAACCCAAGCCGCAGGACGCGGATATCATGGCTTGTCACTGGTTAACACATGAAGAAATCCAATCTCTGGCGCTTCGCTCCGAGTTAGTCCGCCAATGCATTGATGATTCCCAATTGCGGCCCTTGATCCCCCTGAGCCATTTAAGCTATCAAGTGGGTTAACAAGCCCACCTTGCCACTTCAAGCCCTTGGGTAAGCGTGATATAATTCGCGCCTTTAAAGCCAAGTGATGTGAAAATTCAGTTCCTATGAGCGATAACAGCCAAATTAAAGTAATCGTCGGCATGTCCGGTGGTGTTGACTCATCCGTATCCGCTTACCTGTTAAAAGAGCAAGGCTATCAAGTCGAAGGCCTGTTTATGAAAAACTGGGAAGAAGACGACAACGATGAATATTGTGCCGCTGCAGAAGATCTGAAAGACGCACAAATGGTCTGTGAAAAGTTAGGAATCGAATTACACACGGTTAACTTTGCCGCCGAATACTGGGATAACGTGTTCGAGTACTTCCTTGCCGAATACAAGGCGGGACGCACCCCCAACCCGGATATTATGTGTAACAAGGAAATCAAATTTAAAGCCTTTTTAGAGTTTGCCGCCGAAGCCCTGGGCGCCGACTATATCGCCACCGGCCACTATGTGCGCCGTGAAGAGCGCGATGGTAAGTTTGCCATGCTCCGCGGTGAGGACGACAACAAGGATCAAAGTTACTTCCTGTACACCCTAAGCCATGAGCATATCGCCCAAACCCTGTTCCCCGTAGGCGAATTACCTAAGCCGCAGGTACGTGAAATCGCCGAGCAACAAGGCTTAGTGACCCACGATAAAAAAGACAGTACCGGTATCTGTTTTATCGGCGAGCGTAAGTTTAAAGACTTTTTACAACGCTACCTTCCAGCCCAACCCGGTGTAATCGAAGACACGGATGGTAACGAGGTGGGTGAACACGAAGGTTTGATGTATCACACCCTAGGTCAGCGTAAGGGCCTGCATATCGGCGGTCTAAAAGAAGGCTCTGGCGAGCCTTGGTATGTGGTCGACAAAGACATAGAGCGCAATGTGCTGGTTGTAGGTCAGGGTAAAGACCACCCTCGCCTGTATAGCAATGGCCTTAATGCAGATCAGCTGCATTGGGTTGACCGCGTTGGTCCTAAAGGCACGGCACGCGTTACGGTGAAAACCCGTTATCGTCAGCACGACATCCCTTGTACTTTATTAGTTGGCCAAGACGGCGTTGCTCGCGTGCTCTTCGATGAGCCGCAAAAGGCGGTAACTCCGGGTCAATCAGCGGTATTTTACGACGGCGATGTCTGCCTTGGTGGCGGTATAATCGACTCGGTGATCCGCTAGTATGAACGCCAATCAAGTGATGGCCCTGGCGGCCATGTGCCAAGTAGCCCTGCAGGTGCAAAAGCTGGCCAAATACGGCCAGTCACAACAGCATGAAATTGAGCCGCTGCTCAATTCACTGCTGGCCACAGATGCGGATAATGCCGAGCAAATTTACGGTAGCAGTCGTAATCTTCATTCCGGCTATCGCGCCCTGGTTTCTCAGTTAAGCCCGGGCAGTGATAAAAACGTCGAGCTGGTCAAATACGTCGGTGGCTTAATTCAACTTGAACGCATCCTGAGCAGCAAGCCGCAAGCCCTGGCCGAGCTTGGCCGCGATATAGACCTGGTAAAAAATAAATTAAACCACTTAGACCTGCTTGATGAGTCTATTATTGCCGCCTTTGCCGATACCTATGCCCGCATCATCAGCCCGCTTGGACAGCGCATTCAGGTATTCGGTCAACCGGCACTATTAAAACAAAGCAGCATTCAAAACCGTATTCGCGCCCTGCTCTTGGCAGGCATACGCGCGGCGGTGCTATGGCGTCAGGTCGGTGGTAAACGCCGCCACTTTATATTTGCCAAACGCAAAATATTGGCCTTAGCTAAAGAACACATTTAAACCCCGGCTTGTGAGTTATTGGCTTGCAAGCAAATAAAAGATAATCGTTCAACGTAACTTAGGAGTTAATATGGAGCTTTCAGCGTTAACCGCGATCTCTCCGGTAGATGGGCGCTACGGTAGTAAGACAACTGAACTACGTAGCATTTTTAGTGAATTTGGTCTGATCAAATACCGCGTACAGGTAGAAGTACGTTGGTTACAAGCCCTCGCCGAGGCCAAGGAAATTGCAGAAGTTCCAGCGTTAAGCGCAGAAGCCAATGCCCTGCTTGATAGCATAGTTGCAAACTTTAGCGAAGCCGATGCGGCCCGCGTTAAAGAAATTGAACGCACCACCAACCACGACGTAAAAGCGGTTGAATACCTTCTAAAAGAAAAAGTGGCCGATAACGCCGAGCTTAATGCCGTTAACGAGTTTATCCACTTCGCCTGTACTTCTGAAGATATCAATAACCTGTCACACGGCCTAATGCTAAGCGAAGCGCGCGATACCGTATTGCTTCCTTACATGGATCAGCTACTTGACGCAGTTAAAGAAAAAGCCGTTGAATACAAGTCAATCGCCATGATGACACGTACTCACGGTCAGCCTGCTTCACCTTCAACCATGGGTAAAGAGTTTGCCAACGTGTACATGCGTCTTAAGCGCCAGCGCGATCAGGTTGCTCAAGTAAGCATGCTAGGTAAAATCAACGGTGCCGTTGGTAACTATAACGCTCACCTAAGCGCCTACCCTGACTACGACTGGCACACACATGCAGAAAAGTTTGTTACCAGCCTAGGTCTTACTTTTAACCCGTTCACCACGCAAATCGAACCACACGACTACATCGCCGAGTTGTTCGATGCGGTAGCGCGTTTCAACACCATTCTTATCGACTTCGATCGTGACGTTTGGGGTTACATTGCTCTTAACCACTTTAAGCAAAAGACCATTGCCGGCGAAATCGGTTCATCAACTATGCCGCACAAGGTTAACCCGATCGACTTCGAAAACTCAGAAGGTAACCTGGGTCTGGCCAATGCGATTTTCGCTCACCTGGCGCAAAAGCTACCAATTTCACGCTGGCAGCGCGACCTAACCGACTCAACGGTTCTACGTAACCTGGGTGTTGGCATGGGTTATACCCTTATCGCTTATCAAGCGACCCTAAAAGGGATCAGCAAGCTTGAAGTAAATGCCGACCGTTTACTTGCCGAACTTGATCAGAACTGGGAGCTACTTGCAGAGCCAATTCAAACGGTAATGCGTAAGTACGGTATCGAAAAGCCGTATGAAAAGCTAAAAGAGCTGACTCGCGGTAAGCGTGTTGATCAGGTGGCTATGGCCGAGTTTATCGACACCCTTGAACTACCAGCAGAAGTTAAAGCGCAATTAAAAGAGCTAAGCCCAGCCAACTACATTGGCCGCGCCGTTGAGTTCATTGATAACCTTTAATTTTCAGCACTAGAATATGCTATAAAGCGAAAGATGCGGCCAAAAGCGCAGCTCTTTCGCTTTTTTTATACCAATTCTGTTAAGTAAGTGAATTGGTATTATAGGAGTAACCATGTACAGCCTAACAATAAACGAGCTCAGCAAGGCGCAATTTTTAGCGCAATACTGGCAGAAACAACCCCTACTCATTAAGGGCGGCTTTAAAAATTTTGTTGACCCGATCGATGCAGAAGAACTCGCCGGTCTGGCAATGGAAGAAGTTATAGAGTCGCGTATCGTCACTAATAGCGACGGTTGGCAATGTGCCAATGGCCCTTTTGAAGACTTCAGCACCCTAGGCGAAGAACGCTCTACCCTGTTGGTACAGGCGGTCGACCATTGGCACCCTGATGCTGCCGAGCTGGTTGAGCCATTTCGGTTTATTCCCAATTGGCGCATTGATGACTTGATGGTGAGCTATTCCACCCCGGGCGGCGGTGTGGGCCCGCACATAGATCGGTATGATGTGTTCATTATTCAAGGTTCGGGTAAACGCAATTGGCGAGTTGGTCAGGTTGATAAAAGCGTACAACAATTTAGCGCCAATAAAGGCCTGCTCCAGGTTGGCCCTTTTACTGCGGTTATCGATGTCGAGCTAGAGCCCGGTGATATTCTCTATATTCCGCCTAATGCGCCGCACGAAGGGTATGCCATTGAACCATCGCTAAACTATTCAATTGGTTTTAGAGCGCCGAATCAAACGGATCTGCTCTCTGCATTCGCCGATCACCTCATTGACCATGACCTAGGGCAAGCACGTTATGGTGATGAACAACTAACGGAGCGCCCCAGTCGCGGTGAACTAACCGGTGATGAAATCGCTCGCTTGCGTAAATTAATGATTGCCGCGATTGACGACGACAGCACCTTCTTGCGCTTTATCAGCGAAAGTCTCAGTGAGCCTAAACATGATAAGGACTTATTGCCCTTAGATGAGCCGCTAGAAGAACACCAGGTAATGGATTTCCTTAGTGATTATCCCCTTTTACACAAGGCCGGAGGTCTGAGATCTCTGTACGTAGAACAGCAAGATGCCGTTATCCTTGCCGTTGAAGGCCACAGCTTTTGCCTGCCAATCAATCACTTGGAAACCGTAAAACTATTATGTGATGAGCAAAGCATAGCTACCCATGTGCTGGCAATGAATACAAGCTGTTTACTTTTCAGGCAGACATTAGCTACACTGATCAAAGAAGGTTATTGGTTTGCAGATTAGGAGGGGTTATGCCTTATCGGATCCACCAAGTCGACTGGGGGTCTCAAGATAGCCCGATACGCCAAATACGTGAGCGAGTCTTTGTTTTCGAATTAAACATTCCCAAAAGTGTTGAATTTGACGAGCGCGACAATAATGCCCTGCATTTTGTCGCCTATGATGAAAACGGGACTCCTGTTGCTACTGCACGCCTATGTCAAGACGGCCTTTTAGGCCGTATTGCCGTCCTTCCAGACCATCGTAACCCCAGCATCTATACAGAAATCCTCAAATACGTACTGATCAACGCCAGCAATTGCGGCTTTAAGTCCATATGTATTAATTGTGTGCTCGATGAGGTAGAACGCTTTAAGCAGAAAGGCTTTTCGCCTTGTGGCTGTGTGTTTATGGAGGCTGGCATTCCAAGACAGCGCCTGGAATGCCCGGTGTCACGCTGTGACAGTAGTCCTTTTACTATGGTTCATTAGCCCATAGTTCTTGTTTTTCGTATAGCTCATAAAGGCCATGTGCACGGTTTATCAGCAGTTGAGCAAAGTCGTGCTGAGTTTTATCTAAACGTGGGCTATTAAGCAATTGATCCGCTTTAAGCTGCCATTGCAGTGAGAAATGACGAATTGCCTCGCGAGCCGAGCCAGCGGCTGACACTTCAATATGATCGACTGGTAACTGACCTGTGATCACCCAATAGCTTTTGCCATCTTGCGCCTTAAACTTCCACACCGCACAAAGTGGCGCTAAGAAGCGACTGTCTTTTTCTACCAAAGTTTTTGGCATGATGCCTTTTTCGGCTAAATGCTTTTGCGCAGCTTCAAAACCTTGACGTTGGAAAGCGCGAATTAGTTGTTCTTGTTGTGCTAATTGTTCTTGTTGTTGCGACATAATACTACTTCTATTGTTGTTGCTAGGGTCACTTTACGAAGAAGCGCCCTGCCTTGCAAGCCCTAAAGGATACAAAGCAGGAGTTTAGTTTTGTGAGGGTTAGTTGCCCAATACCTTGGCGGGGTCAATCTTTGCCGCCTGCCAGGCGGGATAAATAGAGGCTAACACTGTGATCACTAAGGTAATGGCCGCCACCAGAGCGATATCCTGCCAATGAATTTGCGCTGGCAAAAAGTCGATAAAATAGACGCCGGCCAGCTTATTTTCACCGATAAAATCGCTCCACAGCACAAAAATATCCGTGATGTTGAGTGCCAACAAAACACCAACCAAGGCGCCAATCAAGGTCGCTATCACGGCGGAAACTACCCCCTGAAGCATAAAGGCGAGCATAATGATCACATCACTGGCGCCCATGGTGCGTAAGATGGCAATGGCACTTTGCTTCTCTTTTACTTCCATAAACAGCGAAGAAATAATATTAAAGCTGGCCACGGCTATGATCAAAAAGACGCTTAAATAAACTATGGTGCGCACCATTTGAATATCCTGATACAGGCCGCCCTGAGTGCGAACCCAGCTGTTCACATAAACATAGTCATCGAGGGAGCGACCAATACGCATAGACTCGCTCTGGGCACTAAATACATCACCCAGGGTAATGCGCAATCCGGTGACCTGATCCTCTGTAAAAGCAAAAGCCTGCTGCAAAGCGGTCAAAGGCAAATAAACTTGCAGTTTATCCAGCGGTCCATGGCTTTCAATTAACCCTGCCACCTGCACATTTAAGCGTATCGGTGCGCTTAGGGCGTCGCTGGGGTTATTAATATCCGTCATCAAGAGCGTCAGGCTATCGCCGCGCTCAAGCCCCAGCGCCTTGGCCAGTTGGGCGCCGATAATCACCTCATTGGCATCTAACTCCGTCAGTTTTTTACCACTTATAAAGTCATCGACTATGGATACCCTGGTTTCAAGTTCGGGCACTACTCCCCTAACCTGAGCCGCCTCGAGCTTACCTCGATATTGCGCCATGGCATTGACGGCAATAAAAGGCGCCGCCGCAACTACATTGTCTTGTCGCTCCAGGCGTTGCTGCTTTTGCGGCCACTGCTCAATAGGCCTGTCCGCGGCCACATACTCAACATGGGGCACCAGGGCTAACAAGCGCTCGACCAATTGCTGCTGAAAACCGTTCACCACGGACAGCGCCAAAATAAGTACGGCGACACCAAGAATAATACCCAGGCTTGAGCTGCGGGCCATAAAGCCCATAAAACCGCTATTACGCTGAGATTTACGAAAACGCTGCGCCAGTAGCAAACTTAAGGACATGGCCTTCATAGTGCATGAGCCTCAGACCTTTGCGGATTCAATACGCCCTCATCCAAGACCACGGTACGGGTAAGGCGACTGGCCAAATCAAGATCATGGGTCACCACCACAAAGCTAGTGCCCAAATCCTGCTGCAGTTCCATCAACAAGGCGAAGATACGCTGGGCATTGTGTTTATCCAGGTTACCCGTCGGCTCATCGGCCAGCACCAGATCCGGTCCACTCACCACGGCACGGGCAATAGCCACACGCTGGCGCTCGCCACCGGACAGTTTTGCCGGTTTATGCTGGGCGCGATGGGTCAGCCCCACCTTATCCAGCATGACTTTCGCTTTTTGTTCGGCCTCTTTGGCATCCATTCCCGCTATCAGCAAGGGCATGGCCACGTTCTCAAGTGCCGTAAACTCCATCAACAGATGGTGAAACTGATAGATAAAGCCCAAATGCTTATTTCGAAACTGTGCCTGTTGCTTACGCGTCAGCTTGGCCACCTCGGTATTGCAAATTTCCAAGCTACCCTGCGTGGGTTTATCCAAGGTGCCAAGAATATGCAATAAGGTACTTTTACCCGAGCCGGAAGAGCCGACTATAGCAACGCTTTCGCCGCGCTCAACGGTTAAATCTATGCCCTTAAGCACCTCAATTTGCTCCGCCGCATCGCTGTAAACCTTGGTCAATCCCTGACAACTAATTACCTTACTACTCATACCTTAACACCTCTGCTGGACGCACCTCGGCGGCCTTTTTCGCTGGATACAAGGTGGCGACAAAACTCATCACCACGGCCCCAAGTACAATTAGCATTAGATTGCCATAGGACACCACTACCGGTAGCTCTTGTTGACCAAATAAATGCAAACCGATCGCCGCTAAAATGGCATTGAGGTTAAAAACCACCAGCACAGCTAAAACCGCGCCTATCACGCTGCCGACCACACCGTTATATAAACCCTGTATCATAAAAATTCTGGCAATTTGGCTGTGATCTAACCCTAGGGTCTGCAAAATTGCCACCTCGCCTTGTTTCTCCCTCACCATCATGGTTAAAGAGGATAAAATGTTGAACACGGCGACCATAAATATCAGCCCCAAAAGCAGGCTCATAATGCGTTTTTCCATCGCCACCGCAGCAAATAAACTGCCCTGACTCTGCCGCCAGTCTGTGACGCCCTGACGCTGTTGCTCATTTAAGCGTGACAGCACCAATTCGCTGTTAAACGCATCGCTCAGGCTTACTTCAATGGGCGCATCATCGGCATTTTTTATACGCAATAAACGCTGCAGTGACTCTCCTGAGGTAAACAGGGTATGCATATCCAACTCTGAGCCGGTGCGGTAGATCACAGCTACGGTAAATAATCGCTGCGCCGGTATACGCCCCATAGGGGTATAGGTAGTCACACTGGGAATCGTCACGCGCAGCGTATCGCCGACGCCCACATCCAAAGTACGGGCCAAATAACGACTGATGGCAATCTGATAGCGCTCGTTATAGAGGCTCTTCAAGCTACCCACTTCGATATTCTCAACCACATTATCCGGTAAGCTTTGATAAGGCGCTTGCAAGAGTACGCCCTGAATATCGGCGGCGCTTTGCACTATGGCCTGAGCCTGATGATAACGCTTGATCGAGCTGACTTGGGGCTGCGCTTTTAAATCAGCGATCAACTCCTGCTGCGCCTCGGGCTCTCGCTCGGCCATAGTAAATTGCAAATGAGGGATCATCGACAACATGGTGCGTTTTAGGTTGTTTTCAAAGCCATCCATTACCGACATCACGGTAAACAAGGCGGTGATGCCCAGGGCAATACCGGCAATGGAAAAAAACGAGACAAAGGAGACAAACGCACTGCCTTTAGATAAGCGCGAGTAGCGTAGACCAATAAATAAACTGACAGGCTTATACATCAACAGCTTAACAATAAAACGAAATTGTCACGATGCTAACACAGGGACGCGGTCATGGGTATGCTCAGCACTTCCAGTAGACGAATTTATCGCCCCAGCCCAAGGTCGTAACTGGCCCCTAGCCTATCGCTCAGATGCTCGGCGAGATAATCCATCAGCGCCTTGGTGGCATTGGCCTGGTATAAATTAGCCGGGGTAATGGCAGATATGGGCTCTTTACGAATTGCAAAACTGTGCAGCACCTCTTTGAGCTGGCCCTGTTGCAGCGCCGGTTGCACATAATAATCCGGCAGTTGTACCAACCCCAAGCCACGCATGGCCGCATCCGCCAAGGCCCAACCGCTGTTACAGCGTAATTTGGTCTTGGCTATTTTTACATGCCTAAAGCGCCCATCTTCTTGAAATCGCCAGGTGTCGGCATGGCCGAGAAGGCATTGATGATGAGCAAGCTCACTCAATACATAAGGCTGGCCGTATTCGTTTAAGTATTCAGGTGACGCACAGACTATTACCGCCCTTGATGCCAGTCGCCGTGCTTTAAGATTCGAGTCCGCAAGCTCACCGATACGTATAGCCAGGTCTATATGCTCACCAATTAAGTCCATGGTTTGATTACTCAAGATCATGGTGACGCTGACCTTAGGGTAAAGGGCCATATATTCGTGCACTAGGGGCATAATAAATTGCTCGCCAAACATTACAGGTGCGGTGATCCTCAATTGCCCACTGGGCTGGGCCTGCTGCTGCTGCAGCGCCCACTCCCCTTGCTCAAGTACGCTCTGTGCCTTTTTGGCATGGTGCAAAAGCAACTCACCTTGTTGCGTCAACACCACCTTACGGGTGCTGCGAATAAAAAGCTGAGTATTGTAATACTCCTCCAGGGCACTGATTGAACGACTGATATGGGCCACCGAGGTGCCTATTTGCCGTGCCGCGGCGGTAAAGGATTGAGCTTGCGCCGCAGCAATAAATTCCGGCATGCCTTGCCAACGCATTATTACCTCTGTGTAAAAGTATATTAATTCCAGTTAAAACTTAACATATTGTGTAATAATTTCACCTCATTTCATAAGAAGAGATCCATGGTTATGGCTGAATTTATTAAATCAAAAGCCGCCGTTGCTTGGGGCCCTAAGCAACCACTTAAAATTGAAGAAGTCGATGTGATGATGCCGAAAGCCGGCGAAGTGCTGGTAAAGATCCATGCCACAGGCGTGTGTCATACCGATGCTTTTACCCTCTCTGGTGAAGACCCTGAAGGCATCTTCCCTGCCATCCTAGGCCATGAAGGCGGTGGTGTAGTTGAAGCCATAGGCGAAGGCGTGACCAGTGTAGCCGTGGGTGACCATGTTATTCCTCTTTACACCCCGGAATGTGGCGAGTGTAAGTTCTGTACCTCGGGTAAAACCAACCTGTGTCAGAAAATTCGTGAAACCCAGGGTAAAGGCCTGATGCCAGACGGCACCACACGTTTTTATAAAGACGGTGAGCCAATTTATCACTACATGGGCTGTTCAACCTTCTCCGAGTACACGGTTCTGCCTGAAATTTCCCTCGCCAAGGTGAATAAAGAAGCGCCTTTGGAAGAAGTCTGTCTATTAGGTTGTGGTGTTACTACCGGCATGGGCGCTGTGCTTAATACCGCCAAAGTACAGCCTGGTGACACAGTCGCTATCTTTGGTTTGGGCGGCATTGGTCTGTCGGCCATTATCGGCGCAAAAATGGCCGGTGCCGGTCGCATTATCGGTATCGACATCAACGAAAGTAAGTTTGAGCTGGCGAAGAAACTTGGCGCTACCGACCTTATCAACTCCAATGATTACGATAAACCAATCCAGGAAGTGATCGTTGAGATGACAGATGGTGGTGTTGATTATTCATTCGAGTGCATCGGTAATGTCAATGTGATGCGCAGCGCCTTGGAATGTTGTCATAAGGGCTGGGGTGAGTCGGTGATTATCGGTGTTGCCGGTGCCGGTCAGGAAATCTCAACACGTCCATTCCAGCTGGTAACAGGCCGTGTATGGCGCGGCACCGCCTTTGGTGGCGTAAAAGGTCGCTCAGAGCTGCCAGAAATCGTTGAGCGTTACCTCAATAACGAGTTCGCTCTGAATGACTTTATTACTCATACCATGCCTCTTGAAGACATCAACGAGGCGTTCGAGCTGATGCACGCGGGTAAGAGTATTCGCAGCGTGATCCATTACGATAAGTAAGGGGGCGATATGAGCCTGGAATTAATTGCCAATAATAAGGTACACGGCGGCTGGCATAAGCGTTACAGCCACAAATCCGCGGTGAATAACTGCACCATGACCTTTGCCATCTTTTTGCCCCCGGGCGTGGATGAAACCGCCAAGGCACCTGTGCTGTATTGGCTGTCGGGTTTAACCTGCACCGATGAAAACTTTATGCAAAAAGCGGCGGCCTTTAAAACCGCCGCCGAGCTCGGCATTATTCTTGTGGCACCAGACACCAGCCCACGTGGCGAGGGTGTTATTGATGATCCCGAGGGCAATTACGACTTCGGTTTAGGTGCCGGCTTTTACGTTAACGCCACCGAAGAGCCTTATAAGCAGCACTACCAAATGTATGACTACATATGTTCTGAGCTGCCGGCACTGATAGATGAGCACTTTCCCAGTAATGGTAAAAAGGCCATCAGCGGCCATTCCATGGGTGGTCATGGTGCTTTGGTTTTAGGTTTACGTAATCTTGGCCAATACACAAGTGTTAGTGCCTTTGCTCCTATAACCAACCCGCTTAGCTGCCCTTGGGGTGAAAAAGCCTTTAGCGGTTATTTGGGTAAAGACAGGGAGAGTTGGAAGGCCTATGACAGCTGTGAGCTACTCAGCCATACCCCAGTGGATAAATGCCCGCCGCTGCTGGTCAGCCAGGGCATGAGTGACACCTTTTTGGAAAGCCAGCTGCGACCGGAGCGTTTAATAGCCGCGGCAGAGCAAGCCGATGTCTCTCTTTGCCTGGATCAGCACCCTGGTTACGATCATAGTTACTTTTTTATCAGTAGCTTTATCGACCAGCACTTGCGCTTCCATGCGCAATACTTAGGCTAACGGAAAGCCCTTGGGGAAAGCCCTTAGGGCCGGCCCTTACAGATAACAAAAAGCCCCGCTGATGCGGGGCTTTTTTCATTCTTTCACGACCTGCTTATTTGGTCATGTCGCTGTACGGATTGGCAATATCCAGACGTACTGGCTTATCAAAGCCCGGGATCTGCATCTGCTCGGTATCAAAGCTGATAGCATTTTCGTCGATAAGACCTTCACCAAAACGATAGATAAGTGAAAACTCGCCGCGTTGCGCCTGTTCAAAATAAACCTGCTGTTGCGCTGCTGTATCTTTAAAGGCCACTTCATGCTCCGCGATTGCAGCATCGCCATGGCGCGCAACCAACATGCGTTTAGTCACACTTGGGCTTAGCACAGGCGCGGTGGCGTTGTTACCACCAAAGCCTTTAGAGTTAATAAAGGCCACATCCTGAGGGGCACATTGATAATGCTCCAGGCTGATATTAAGACGAGCGTTAAATACATCGTCCGCCACCTTATCTATGGTGGTTACACCCGGCATGATGTTGTCGCTAAACACACCCAGGGCAAAGGCAAGCTGATCGCCACTGGCTGGTGCTATGGTGTGGCCAACAAAAGCTTTTGGCGCCACAACCGGCCAATTGTTAATGTCATAAGCAGTAGCGATACGGTCGTAAATCGCCGACTCGGTCACACGGTTTTGTGGTGTGCTCGAACCATGGGCCAGAATAAAGCTGCGCGCACTGATGGCTTCATCGCCAACAATGGCTTGTGCCAATGCCACGGCTTTGGCCATAGTGATATAGTTACCCGGACCCGGTGCGGTAATAGACTTCTTAAAACCATCGGCATTAACAAACACATCCGGCACACTGCCAAGAATGTCAGCGCCTAATTCCAACGCTAAGGCGTCGTCCATTAATATGGTCACCTGAGCGCCCTCACCTATGGTGAAACCACAGTTTTCGCCGAATGGACGCGAGGTACGGCGGTAATCCACTTCATCGCTGCCATCAAGTTTTTTCAGGTTATCGTCGTTGGCCAAGGCGCCCATATTACCGAAGCCTTCAATGATCTCTGGCTCGATGGCACATTCGCTTGAAGCCACGATAGCAACACGAGTACGACCAGCCTTAATGTCGTGTACCGCAGCACGCAGGTTATACAAGAAGGTGGCACAGGCACCTGAGGTGGTAAAAGTTGTACCCACGTTACCGGTTACATAGGCATTAATAAAGTCGGTGGACATGGTATTAAGACCCAGCGCCAGCTGCTTGGTGCTCACACGGTCACCTTGCAGACGCGCTTTAAACAGACCGCCAAGACCTTCGCTATTCACCTGACCGGCCACAGACGCACTGTAGGTACCGATTTGATCCGGCTCCACCGAGTTCATCACCTTTTGCCAATCCAGACCGCTGGCATGAATCGCATCACTGGCAGCAAAAATGGTGGCTTGCAGACCACGCGGCTGATAACGGCTGTTATACATTTGCGATGGGTCAAAACCGGTAGGCAATTGACCAGCAGCCTTGATGGGGTTGTCACGGTAACTGTCGAGCTTAACCTCAAAATCACCACAAATGGTTACTTCAACCTGGCCTTTTTCCAGCTCGGTGACTTGCCAATTACTTGGGATAGGCTCAGGTAGCTGACGCTTACGGGTGGTAAAGCTGATAGGCGCACTGGCCTGGGCTACCAATTTTTGGTGCGAATGAGTCGCGTCAACGTCGAAGAAACGCTCTTCGATACGACGAATTAGGGTACCAGCTAGGATCTGCTCACCCAGTTGCGCTTCAACATTGTCGGCTGTGATGGCAACACCATCCTTGCTCAGCAATTGTCCCTGCTCGTCACTTACCAGATTCATTAAACTGGCCAGGCCTAATAGGGTTTCTTGACGCTGTGCTAATGGCAAGGCGTCGAGTACCACACGGCGGAAACCCTGGTTAAATGACGTGCGCCCGGCGGCATTAATACCACCCATGGCAACAATTACAGGTAATGCACTCATAACAACTCATTCTTTTACTTTGGAAATTGTCCCTAGTGTAAGTGGAACACAGCGGTCGATATGTGTTTTAATGGCCATATATTTATCAAATACGGCCAAATTTAAATGGTCGGATCTTTTATGAAGCCATTTAACGTATTAATAGCCCTGTATCCACAAATGCTGGCCACCAGCCTGACCCTGCCTTTTGAGATGCTCCACGCCGGTTATGCCTTTGCACGGCGCCATAGCAAGGAAGCACCGAAACTCTGCCTGCAGTTGATGGCACAAACCACTGAGCCGGTTCTCGCCCACAGTGGCCTGCCCTTCACCGCCAACGTCGGATTGGATGCACTAGATACCTGTGATCTGCTTATTTTACCCAGCCTGTGGCGCAACCCGCGCCCGGTATTGAGAAAACAAGAGGGTATGATTCAGGCGCTGGCCAAGCTCGACCCAAAACGCTGCGCCATAATAGGCGTTGGCACCGGCAACTGCTTTCTCGCCGAGGCCAAATTGCTCGACGGCCACCCGGCAACCACCCATTGGCATTATGCCGATCAGTTTAAGCGGGATTACCCCAAAGTTGAGCTAAAGCCCGAGTACTTTATTACCCAGGCCGAGGGACTTTATTGTGTCGCCAGCCTCAATGCCTTAGCCGACGTGATAGTGCATATCCTTGAGAATCTCTATGGCCGCGAATGTGCCCTACATGTGCAGCGCAACTTCTCCCACGAGGTACGAAAACCCTATGAGCAACAGCGCTACCTAGAAGGTATGAATGAACGTCACCCCGATGAGCTTATCGCCCAGGTTCAGTTTTGGCTGAAGAATAATCTGAGCGCGGAACTGAGTATTGCCGACATAGCCAGTCAATTTGCCATCTCACAGCGCACCCTGACGCGGCGCTTTAAACAGGCCACCGGCCTAAGTCCGAATCAATATTGGCGCAAGCTTAAGGTAAGGCTGGCCAAGAGTTGCTCGCTAACTCCAACCTCAGCATTAACGATATCGCTTTAGAGCTGGGCTTTAACCATCAGGCACTGCTCAATAAGCTGTTTGCCCAGGAGCTCGGACAAAGCCCGAGTGAGTACCGCACCCTGGTGCGTAAAAAGCTCTTTAGCAGCGACAGTGATTAGGGTCTGTTGACCTTTGTTGTTTGTTTCTGCAGCAGTTTGTAGTGACTTTATACAAGGCGGCACATGTGTGGTGTAGTTATTCTACATAAACATGTAACAACACAGTAGAAATGCACTACAAACGCTGCCCTACGGGTTCATCTAAACGCATCCTGCTCTGTGTTACTCGCTATGAACATAGAATGACTATGCACCATAACGAGCGTCGTGATCAGAATGCGTTTAGATTGAACATAAAGTAAACCGCAAAGATAAACAGACCCTGGCCCAAGCATTATTGCGCTCTATTGCGCTTCGGTGCGGGCAAGATATTGGGCCCGGGGTACAAATTCCAACACTGTGGCATTAATGCAATAGCGTGGTTTGCCTCCCGGTCCCTCGTTGGCAAAGACATGCCCCAAGTGAATACCTGAGGATTTAGAGCGAATTTCCACACGGCGTATGCCATAACTGTTGTCTTGATGACGGGTTACCTGCCCCGCCACAGGTTTGGTAAATGACAACCAGCCGGTGCCGGAATTAAAACGATCTTTGGTATCGAATAGAGGCGCACCGGAGAGTTTGTCTATAAACACACCGTCCGGCGTATTTTTAAAGATTTCATATTCCTTACAAAAGCGATTATCCGTGCCTTTGTTAAAGGCGACCCGATAGGCCTCGGTGTCACCTAGTTTGAACGCGCCCAGCGCCTTATAAAACATACCCGGTTCCATGTACCCCTGATAACCGGCCACTTCCTTGCCGTTTTCTAAAAATAAGATGGTCGGCGTCGCAAAAGTGGGCGTGGTCACGCTTAGGCCATCAAGCTGTGACGCATAGCGCATATGTACCTTGATAGAGCCTTGATAATCCTTCAGTACCTCGTTTTTAAACTTTTCGCAGTAAGGGCAATAGGCACGGGCATCGAGCATGACAATATGCTTACCCTTTAACAGCGGCGTATTATCGACCCGAGCTTCTTCTTGCTTTGCAAAACGAACGCCGGTGGAATGATCTGGGCAATAGCCATTAGGGTTTTTGCGAAGATAGTCCTGATGATAATTTTCGGCAGGATGGAATTTATCCAGCGGTTTGATAACCGTCGCTATCTGGCCATAACCGGCCAGAGTTAATAATTTTTGATACTGACTCTGTATCTTAACGGCAATACCCTGCTGCGTTTCATCGTAGGTAAGTATGGTCGAGCGATACTGGGTGCCCCTATCATTGCCCTGACGATTAACCTGGGTAGGGTCATGTTGTTCAAAGTAGAATTGGAGGATTTGCTCTAAGCTGACGACATTGGCATTAAAGGTCACGCGTACCACTTCGGCGTAGTTATTTTCATCAAAACGACGTTTTCTGGCGATGATGTTCTTATAAGTGGGTTTAAATCCCCGTCCATCTGCATAACCCGACTCGGCGTTGAGCACCCCTGGTAAGGCTTCAAAGCGCTTTTCAACGCCCCAAAAACACCCAGCCCCGAGCACAATTTGTTGCGTCGCGTTGGTCATTTGCGCCTTATCGGCGCCAAGCAAGCCGCTTGAGCTTAGCCCAAGAAACAGTGAAATCGCGCATAAAAACAACTTGTTAAACATAATAACCCCGATAGACTGTAGAGATAAGAAGATATTCGGCGATATCAATGCAGGTCTCATATTTCCCCTGCACCTGTTTATTAGACCGTACCCAGGCTTATAATTATTCACACAGCCCAGAGCTAAGCCGTAACACCAGAATTAAGGATCAGCTTGCTATGACTTCAGCCTTGCCGGCGCCGCATTTTTATCAAATCGATAACGCCACCCTGGTATTGGACGCCAGTCCTATTAGCGCGCTCGATAAGGCGCAAAAACAGCGTATGATAAATGCCTTGGCCCGCCAGTTGCTGCTACAGCCTGATTATGTAGATGTAGTCAGTGCCGATCAAACCTTGACCCTGTATGGCCGCAGTCATCTCGAATTAGAGAGGGTGCAACAACACTTGCTGCTGATGTGGCAGCAATTTGATGAAGATAGCAGTCAAAGCCAGTTTCATGAGATCAAGGTGCAATACGGTGGCAAGCACGGCTTGGATCTCGCCTCGGTAGCTAAGAGTTGTGGTCTTAGCGAGCGCGAGGTCATAAATATTCACACCAGTGGGCTTTATACCGTGGACTTTATCGGCTTTCAGCCCGGCTTTGCCTACATCAGCGGCCTAGACTCGCGCCTGCAGCTGCCACGTTTGGCTACACCCCGTACCTTAGTGCCCAAAGGCAGCGTTGCCATCGCCGCAGATAAAACCGCCATCTATCCTGCTAACTCTCCTGGTGGCTGGCATATTCTCGGCCACACAGAGCAGACGCTGTTTGACCCAAGTAAACAGCCACCGGCATTATTCGCCCCTGGCGATACCCTTCGCTTTGTGGAGGCTTAGACCATGTTGACCATCATTAAGCCCGGACCCCAGCTAACTATTCAAGACCTTGGCCGCTTTGGTCACCGTCACTTAGGCGTATCCCAGTGCGGCGCCCTTGATAGCGATGCCCTGCGGGTTGCCAATCTATTGGTAGGCAATAACGAAGATGCTGCCGCGTTAGAGATCACCCTGGGCATGGCCAAGCTGCGTTTTGAACGACCGTGCTGCTTTGCTCTTAGCGGCGCCGATATGAGCGCTAATTTAAACGGGAAGCGCATAGAAACCGGCTGGTGTTACCGGGCTGAAGCTGGGCAAACCCTCACCTTTGCCTCCTCGTCTCTGAACCTGCGCTGCTATTTAGCCATAAGCGGTGGTTTTGCTTTAGAGCCGGTCTTGGGCAGTTGTAGCACGGATTGCATGGCCGGATTCGGCGGCCTGGATGGGCAGGCGCTTAAGGAAGGACAACAAGTTGCTTTCGCCACCAGCAAATTTGAGTGGCTTAATTGGGGAGCCAAGTTACCAAGGCGCCAAGGCCCAATCCATTATATTGCCGAGCCCAGAGAATTTGGCTTAGCAGCAAAACTTAAACTCGCGTTTAGCGAGGCAACTTGGCAGGTATCGGCGCAAAGCAACCGCATGGGGTTGCGCCTGCAGGCAGAGCCAACCAGCGCGGACCTTGACGAGTCCATTGGCCATAATCTAAGCCATGCTTTAAGCATTAAAAGCACGGCGGTGGCACCGGGTAGTATACAACTGCCGCCAAGCGGCGAGCCCATAATCCTGTTAAATGATTGCCAAACCACAGGCGGCTATCCGCTGTTGGGTCAGGTGATCGCCGCAGATCTGCCGCGCTTAGGGCAACTCAGGGGTGGCCACAGCGTCACCTTTACCCCGGTGACCCTGGCTCAGGCGCGACAATTGAATCAACAACATCAGAACGAGCTTAATCGCCTACGTTTGGCCATGCGCTATCGCCGCGAGTCTAGTTAAAACGCTCAAAAGCTGATTTGAGTTATTCATTCTGTTTTTGTGATTGCATTAATCATATAAACCCATTTTATCTATCAATATGCCTGACTAATAATAAACGGACTTGAACTGGAGATTTAGAGAATTAGTCATGAAGAAAACAGCCACTTTCGCAACCATGCATTTCGCCATTGCCTTTGGTGTAACCTACCTATTAACCGGTAGCCTGGTGCTTGGAGGCCTGGTCGCCATTGTCGAGCCCGCGGTGAATACAGTGGCATTTTACTTCCACGAGAAAGCCTGGGGACTGGTTGAGCGTAAGCACGCGATGAATGTAGAAGACACAAGTGTGCTGCTTGCTTAAAGCAGCGTCTCTTGTCTAACACACTCAATGCTAAGGGTTTGAAACACAGGAAGCGTAGGTAGTAAAGCCCGGGAATAAGTTGGGGTTGTCGCTCGTGCTGTTCGGTTCACTGGTGCTCACATAGCCATAACCGAGGTCCACATCGTAATAGTAAGCATCATCAGCTGTCACCGACCAGTAAGTGCCATCGGTTGGCCAACCGCGTGCACTAAACATATTACCGTAACTGTCATATAAACCCATTAACTCTTCTCGCGTTGGTAAGCGCCAGTTGGTTCGCCCTCCGAGACTTTGGGAATTATAGGTATTACACAGTGCCTTTGCATTGCTCCAGTTGAATAGGTAGAAAGTGCCGGATGGTCCCCGCGTGCCATCCACAGTCCAAGTTGGGTGTGTTGGATGTGTTGGACTTCCTCCAATACCGTCTAGGTAAGCCACTGATGGTGAGTTAGTAAACAATTTTCCACTGCCCGTATCGAAGACATCAATACAGCTATTTGCGAGAGAAGCGCACTTGTTGGAGCCACTGGCTGTAGTACTCAATGCAAGTGCTATTACTGCGATTAATTTAAGTTTCATGTGTCTCTACATTTAGTTAGTCCAGCACAAGGCTGTTTATTCTCTATCTAATTAAACATTGCCGCAGCCAATTCAGGCTTAACGCCGTGGTAAGCTGCGTCTATACGTGCAGCGAATAGATGCCGATTGCTTGTTCTTTATTTGGGATGTCCAATGTATTTGGCACTTTCCTTAAAAGCCTTGCCCCAGCACGTTCAACTATTTTAATGCTGGCAAAATTGTTTTCTAGACACTGGAATTCAATAGTGCTGATACCCAGCTCAGTCGCTAAGTAGGGGATCATCACCGCTAAGATTTGCCCAACCACCCTATTGCCTCGGGCGTTGTCGGCAAGCCAGTAACCGAGTTCACATACTCCCTTATCAGGGTCAATATATTTAACACCAAAGACACCACTGAATTGGTTGTGAAATTGAATCGAGAACCACTGCGCCCCATCTAAGCCACTATTCAAGCGGCTTTCTATATAAGCCCTCGCACTGGCACTATCTAGGACGCTTTTTTCCCACGCCATATATTGAGAGAGGTTTGCTCTACTTAGCTCAACCGCCTCATAAAGTCGTGGCGCATCTGTAACGCTTAAATGATTAAGATGTATATCACTCGATATTTTTAGGAACATAGGGCTTCTTTTTATAGGGATAACGCCCGCGTAATAGGCGCGAGCTTGCGAGCGTCCTAATTGACGCGTTTGTTAGGGCTTTCTGCTTCATAAGAACGCAATGCCTCGAATACCTTGTTTGCATCAACCGGAATATCAGGCCCACGTTGCTCTGAATTAAGCATTGTTTCAAATTGCACTTCAGCTGCCCCGTCCTTCTCAGTTATTTCGCAACAGGACCAATGTACCTGCTTATAACTCCTAAATAGGTGTGTACTGCAAGAGTTATAGCCGTTACCTTCATACATACGAAGAAACATCAATCTTTCGCCACCAACTTGCCAATACTCTGGATCATTTGGCCCCCAAACTTGAATTTTATCTCCTGGCAACAAGTTTCCCTTGAAAGTTTGAATTGCCTCCAACTCCCACACTATAAAATTACACTTTTCGGCTTCGATCTCCATTGGCAATGTACGCAGGACATTGAAGTGTGCAACGTCGGTTGAATGGTTATATTGCCACTCTAAATTAGTGTCCTTTGGTATTCCGCTAGCACAGCCAATAAGCAGAAAAATAATTGAAATAGAAAACACTCTGTTCATTGTGGTGTTGCCCTAACATGTTTATAACGAGCTAAACGCGCGTTTTTCTACCACAACTTTGCTCGTTTTTGTCCTTTCTCTATTGATAACAAATTCTTGTAGCCCTTACTAGTGCGGAACTCAAAGCTGGTAGCTTCAAATAGCAGTCCGACAAAAAGAAGCGACTGGGTCGTTTTCTTGACTATACACGCAACCTGATAATTACTGTATTTATACACAGCGTTCAATTACTCAAGATGAAAGCACCTTCACTCTAGTTAAATAACATCTCAGCTTATCTGCTGACTCGGCAGTATCTATTGACAACAATTACGACAGAGCAATATTTTCCCAGTGGTGAAATGCGCCTTCTTATCCCACCAATAACCAGTTAAATAAAACCAAATACCCCCATCTATAGCCTGCGCTTATTTGGTGCAAGCAAACGTCCACCCTCCTAATGGGCACAATGAGTACGGCACGTAATAAGACCGCTTTTCCCATAAAATGGCGATAGCAGCTCGGAGATTGACCGCCCAAAACCCACCTTAGTGCATAAGGGCGAAATCGCGCACTAAATTGGCGCATAAAAAATTCAAAAACAACCTAGCCAAGCATGTGACTTGGCATATTTTTTCTGCTACAACAAAAGCTCGAGATAGGAATGAGGAAAACAAATATGTGTTCAATTTTTGCGGTGCTCGATGTCAAGTCCAGTATTGCGCAATTGCGCGAGCAAGCCATAGACATGTCGAAACTCTTGCGCCACCGCGGCCCGGACTGGTCCGGCGTTTATACCGGCGACAAGGCCATTTTAGTGCATGAGCGTCTGGCCATCGTCGGCGTACAAAGCGGTGCACAGCCGCTGTTTAATAAAGCCGGCAACCATGTGTTGGCGGTCAATGGCGAAATCTACAACCATCAGCAACTCGCCGATGCCCTGACCATAGACTACGAATTTCAAACCCAGAGCGATTGTGAGGTGATCCTCGCCCTGTATGAAGAAAAAGGCAGTGCCTTTCTCGACGAGCTCAACGGTATTTTTGCCTTTTGCCTGTACGATGAAGAAAAGGATAAATACCTGATTGGCCGCGACCATATCGGCATTATCCCCCTTTATACCGGCCGCGACGAACATGGCAATTTCTATGTGGCCAGTGAGCTCAAGGCCCTGACGCCAATATGTAACCACATTGAGGAGTTCCCTCCCGGTCATTTCCTTGATAGCGAGGTGGGCGAATACCAGCGCTATTATCACAGAGACTGGCAAGAATTTTCCGCGGTTAAAGACAATGATGCCGAGCCAGAAACCCTTAAACATGCCCTGGAGGCTGCGGTAAAACGCCAGCTGATGTGCGATGTGCCCTACGGTGTTTTATTGTCAGGGGGGCTGGACTCTTCGCTTATCTCCGCCATTACCCAAAAATATGCCGCCAAGCGCATCGAGGATAACGATGCCAGCGATGCCTGGTGGCCAAAGTTGCACTCCTTTTCCATCGGCCTTGAAGGCTCGCCGGACTTGGCCGCCGCCGCTAAGGTTGCCGAGCATATCGGCACCATTCACCACCCCATTCACTTCACCGTGCAGCAAGGAATAGACGCCATTAAGGAGGTCATCTACCATCTGGAGACCTATGATGTCACCACGGTGCGCGCCTCTACCCCCATGTACCTGATGGCTCGTCATATTAAGGCCATGGGCATTAAAATGGTGCTTTCCGGCGAAGGCGCCGATGAGCTCTTTGGTGGCTATCTGTATTTTCATAAGGCGCCCAATGCCGAGGAATTCCATGACGAATTAAACCGTAAGGTGGCCAAGCTGCATATGTTCGATTGTCTGCGCGCCAATAAATCCATGGCCGCCTGGGGCGTCGAGGCACGGGTGCCGTTTTTAGACAAGGAGTTTATCGATATCGCCATGCGCATTAATCCGGATGCAAAAATGTGCAAGGACGGGCGCATCGAAAAGCACATTATTCGTGAAGCTTTCGATGGCTATCTGCCGGACGAGGTCTTGTGGCGACAAAAAGAGCAGTTTTCCGATGGCGTTGGCTATAACTGGATAGACTCACTTAAAGCCTATGTGGAAGAGCAGGTATCGGACCGGGATATGCAAAACGCCCACTTTAAATTTCCGCTCAATACCCCGGATAGCAAAGAGGCGTATTTTTATCGCAATATCTTCGAGCAACACTTCCCCGGGGGGGTTGCAACCTTGTGTGTGCCCCACGGCAAATCGGTGGCCTGCTCTACCCCGCAAGCGCTGGCCTGGGATGCGTCATTTCAAACCAATGCCGACCCATCCGGGCGCGCCGCCAGTATTCACCAGTCTGCCTACTCGAGCGAGAGCTAAGCCTAACCTTTAGGGCGCGACCTAGTCTGCGCCCACTTTTCTTTTTTACTAAAGCGCCGTCAGAAACATTATGTAAACGCAAAAAGTTGCACCCGAGCTTTTGCTGCGCGACACTGCGTCGCGAAAATATAACAACTAGGATGGAACTATGCGTTTATCTCTTATTGGCGCCGCGATTTTAGCGACGACCATAAACTCAGCCCTTGCCGACGAAGGCATGTGGCAGCCGCATCAATTACCGCAGCTAGAGTCAGTATTAAAGGAAAAAGGCCTTGAAATCGACCCTAAAAACATTTCTAAGCTGACCGAATTTCCAATGAACGCTGTGATTAGCCTGGGTGGCTGTACGGCTTCTTTTGTCTCTCCTAAGGGCCTGGTTGTTACTAACCACCACTGTGCCTACGGCTCGATTCAGTACAATTCGTCGCCGGAGAATAATATTCTGCAAAATGGCTTCCTGGCAAAAACCTATGGCGAAGAGCTGCCAGCCTCTCCGGGCTCACGTGTTTATGTGACCGAAGAAGTAACCAATGTCACCGACAAGGTTAACGCCCAGCTCAACGACTCTATGGATGGTAACGCGCGCTACAAAGCGATTGAGCAAGCCCAAAAATCTTTGGTTGCCGAGTGTGAGCAAGGCGGTGGCTACCGCTGTAATGTGTATAGCTTCCACGGCGGTTTAGAGTATTACCTGATCAAGTCTTTGGAAATCCAGGACGTGCGTTTGGTTTACAACCCGGCACAGGGTATAGGTAAATACGGCGGCGATATTGATAACTGGATGTGGCCACGTCACACCGGCGACTATTCTTTCTACCGCGCCTATGTGGGTAAAGACGGCAAGCCAGCGCCTTTCAGTGAAGAGAATGTGCCCTTTAGCTCGGATTCATTCCTAAAGGTCAGCGCCAAAGGTGTTAAAGAAGGTGACTTCGTTATGGTTACCGGCTACCCGGGTCGCACCAACCGCTATCGCACCAATGCCGAGGTAGAGCATCAATTTACCGAGGTGTACCCTAAAGCCAAGGCCTACCGTGAACAGTCCATGGATATCATCAAGGCCACCGCCGAAGAAGGCTCTAAAGCCCGTATCGCCTATGAAAGCACGCTGGCGAGTCTGGCCAACTATGCGAAAAACTACGGCGGCATGGTTAACTCGTATCAAACAACCGATATGCAGGAGCGCAAAGATAAACTGGCCACCGAGTTGGCAAGCTGGATCAATGCTGATAAAGCACGTAAAAAACAATACGCTCATGTGCTTAAAGAGCTTGATAGCTTGATTGCCAAGTCACAGGCCAGCAGCGAGCTGGATTTAATCCTGGGTTATTTAAACCGCAGCGCCATGATGTCAACGGCAAGCCGCTTGTATCGTCTTGCTAACGAGCAACAACTGCCTGATGCCCAGCGTGAACCTGGCTATCAAGAGCGTGATATGACCCGCTTCAAAGCCGGCATGACCAGCCTGTCGCGTCGCTATGACGATGCCGTAGATATGGCACTAATGGCCCACTTTGTTGATCTTTACGCCCAACTTGAGCCGCAACAACGCGTTGCATCTCTGGATAAGGCACTTGGCTTAGACAAGGGCTACAGCAAGGAAAAAATGGCTAAGACCTTAGCCGCCATGTACAAAAACACCGAGCTTAACGATGAGCAAGTACGTTTAGCCTGGATGGATAAGTCGGTTACCGAGTTTAAACAAAGCGATGATGCCTTTATTAAACTGGCAGTTGCCACCTATGAGCAAATGCGTGAGCGTGAGCTAGAAGACAAGGCGTTAACCGGTGAGCTTAATAAAATTCGCCCACAATATATGGCCGCGATTATTGCTTACAACCAGGAACAAGGCCTGCCTGTGTATGCCGATGCCAACAGCACGTTACGTGTAACCTATGGCTCGGTTAAGGGCTACAGCCCGCGCGACGCCCTGACCTATACGCCGTTTACTACCCTTGAAGGGATCACCGAGAAATACACGGGTGTGGCACCTTTTGATGCGCCAGCAGCACAAATGGAGCAAATTACCGCCAAAAACTACGGTAGCTACGAGATGTCCAGCCTGGGTTCGGTGCCGGTTAACTTCCTAAGTACAGTAGATACCACAGGTGGTAACTCTGGCTCGCCAACGCTTAACGGTAATGCCGAGCTGGTGGGTTTATTGTTCGACGGTGTGAGCGAGAGCATCATCGGCGACTGGGACTATGACGCTAACTTAAATCGTTCGATTCATGTAGACAGCCGCTATATGTTGTGGGTTATGCGCTATGTCGATAAGGCCGATAACCTGCTTAATGAAATGGTAATAGTGAAATAAACTAATTCCACCGCGAATTATTCCATATAATTTAAAGCGCCACCCGGCGCTTTTTTTATGCGCATAAAAAATACAAAAACCACCTCATTTATGGCATTTATCGCGCTGACAATTTACATTTATATTTTAATCCCTAAACTATTGTACATATGAAGGGGTCTATTTTAGTTAGTCTACAAATCATTGATTTACGTGGACTCACTCAACTAGGCCTTGGCTCTAATGGGTTTAACAACTAGAGGTAGGCATGAGTGAACATCATGACAAGTACAGTATAGAAAATACCGATTACACCGTCGGCCAGGATAACGTGCAAAAGTGGGGGTTTGATGTTCATAACCCTGTTTTCGGCATTAGCGCAGGCCTTATCATCATCTTTTTGGTAGCTATTCTGGTTACCGATCCAGCCACCGCGAAAAAGGCCCTGGACGGCCTCAAATGGGACATCATAGGTAATTTTGATGTGTTATTTATGTGGGCGGCCAACCTCTTTGTGCTCTTTTGTTTGGCCTTGATCGTCTCCCCTTACGGTAAAATTAAACTCGGCGGAGAGTCGGCAACGCCTTCACACTCGCGCATTTCCTGGCTGGCCATGCTTTTTGCCGCCGGCATGGGGATAGGCCTGATGTTCTGGGGCGTAGCCGAGCCGGTGGCTTATTACACGGGTTGGTACGAAACACCGCTAGGCGTCGAAGCCAATACTCCAGAGGCGGCGAAGACCGCTATGGGCGCTACCATGTTCCACTGGGGCCTGCATCCTTGGGCCATCTATGCGGTGGTTGCACTATCGCTGGCCTTTTTCTCCTATAACAAGGGCTTGCCGCTGTCGATTCGTTCTATCTTCTACCCCATCTTAGGTGACCGCGCCTGGGGATGGCCAGGCCATATAATCGACATTCTTGCGGTACTGGCGACACTATTTGGTTTAGCTACTTCTCTGGGTTTAGGTGCGCAGCAAGCCTCTGCCGGCTTTAATCATGTCTTTGGTACCGACGGTGGTGTTGGTTTGCAAATTGGCGTGATCATTGGTGTTACCCTGCTGGCCATAATCTCGGTGGTGCGCGGCATCGAAGGCGGGGTAAAGGTATTAAGTAACGTCAATATGATACTCGCCTTTGCGCTCTTGTTATTTGTTGCTCTAGTTGGCTTTGCTGCCGCCATGGGCAACTTACCGAACACCCTGCTTGGCTATATCGAAAATATTATTCCTTTGAGTAACCCGCATGGCCGTGAGGACGAAACCTGGATGCACGGCTGGACGGTATTCTATTGGGCCTGGTGGATTTCATGGTCACCTTTTGTTGGCATGTTTATCGCCCGTGTTTCCAAAGGCCGCACCATTCGCGAGTTCCTCATTGCTGTCTTGCTTATCCCGACCTTAGTGACCGCGCTTTGGATGTCAATTTATGGCGGTATCGCCATAGATCAAGTGGCCTCAGGCCTGGGATCCTTAGGTGAAAAAGGCCTGACCGAGGTGCCGCTGGCCATGTTCCAAATGTTTGAACAGCTGCCTATGGCCAAGGTGCTCTCCTTTATCGCCATAGTGTTGGTACTGGTGTTCTTTATCACCTCTTCCGACTCGGGCTCCTTGGTTATCGACTCGATCACCGCCGGTGGTAAAGTGGATGCGCCGGTACCACAAAGGGTCTTTTGGGCCTCTATCGAAGGCGCGATTGCCGCAGCCTTGCTTTGGATTGGTGGTAAAGAAGCCATGGAGGCACTGCAAGCTGGCGCCGTTTCCACCGGCCTGCCCTTCACCATAGTGCTGTTGCTGATGTGTGTGAGCTTGATTTTAGGTTTGCGCACCGAGCCCAGACCTTAAACCTGGGATTTGGGGATTATACAAAACGCCGCATCAGCGGCGTTTTTTTAACCTGAGGTTTGGATAAGGGATGAGCTAACTTATTGTTTTTAAATACTTACTATAAATTACCCCTTGTCTAGCCAGAGAGTTTTAGGGATAACCAGGCGAATTGATGCACCAATAGCTGGCTATTGGAAGTGAATTCAACGCAGTTAGCGCCAAAACTGGCTGCTAGAAAAGCATTCGCTATCCGAAGTTCAGGTTTTTTACATCCACAGCTGGTTGAGCTGGGTGTCACTGCGATAATGATAGCGCAACTGGGCTTGCAATAATTCGGCGGTAGCCAAGGCGTCTGTCATGGCATTATGCACACCATAAGGAGGCAAGTTATAGCGGGCACGACAATCAGATAGACGCAATGAGCCTATTTTCTCTCCCAGCAAGCGCCCGATAAATCCGCGCCGCGCCTTTAACGCCTGGCGCTCGATGGCCATGGTATCAATGAGCGCAAATTCAATGCTTTCGTTGATGCGTCGTAACAGGCTGTTGGCCAAAAATGGCCGCTCTATGGCATGGTAATGCACCACCACCACCTTTCCTGCTATAGCCGCCAACAAGGGTTCAAGTACCTTGCTTAAGTCCGGCGCATCTTCAACTTCGGAATGGGTAATGCCGTGGATCACTATGGACTGCTCCGCCAAATTTCGTTTGGGTTGCACCAACCAGTGACGGGCCTGCCGGCAATAAATGCGCTGCCAGGTAAAGGGCACCAGACCAATGCTGACAATTTCATCGCCGGCGCTGTCGAGCCCGGTGGTTTCAAAGTCCAGAGCCACAAACTGCGCCTCGCCTAGGGTTTGCTCACCGCTCGCGATGCCGGCTCGATAAAATTGCTGCAATTGGGGATGTTGAGCTTTATTGGCCAGCTGCTGGTAGCGTGCTGGCCAGTCTATAAGGTGATCTGACAACACTAGTTTAACCCATTACCGGTTTGATAACGGAACTTAAGAAAGCTTTGCGCCTTTTCTAAGATGGCAAAGGCTTCTTTTAAATTACGCTGCTCGAATGGCGATAACAAATTCGGATCCAGGTTGTTGTCCGGGTTTTCACCCTGCTCGATTTGCCAAGCCTGATGGCGAATGCGCATCATGGCAATATACTCCAGGGCATCGCGAAGATCCTGGGCTTTACCCGGTGGCAATAGCTTGGCATCGATAATGTCTTCCAGGCGCTCAAACGAATTTTGCTTACGCGAGCCAACCGCCAGGGCATGCACACGAATAACATCCGATAATGGCGCCGTACCGCGACGTTTTAGGTTCATGGAATGCTTGTGCTCGCCGTCGTGTTCTAACACAAAGCCCTTAAAAAAGCCCAGCGGCGGCGTACGGTTACGGGCATTGGCCGCCAGGTTTGCCAAGAATTTACGATTGGCCCGCCCTTCCTTGGCGATATAAGATTTAAGCTCTTCCGCCCACTTGGTTTTGCCCCACACACCATCCAAATCGAAAAAGATTGAACTGTGTAACAGGGCTTGCGGCTTGGGCTCGGCAATCCAGGTGGCGAATTGCTCGCGCCATTGACTGCGGGTAAGACGCCATTTTTTAAACGACGCCATGATCTCGCCATCGCAATAGGTATAGCCACACGCCGCCAAACCATCACAGACAAAATCTGACAGCGCCTGAAAGTAAGCGTCATGCTCCTGCTCGTTAAAGCTATCGTCAAGAATAATGGCGTTATCCTGATCCGTAACTATGAGTTGCTCGTCCCGGGCCATGGAACCCAGGGCGATAAAACAATAAGGAACCGGCGGCGGCCCCAGCTTTTCCTCAGCCAGGGCCAGCAGTCGCTGTTTAAAGGTGCGGCCGATCACCGCCATGGCCGTACCTATCATATGAGAATTAGCATCTTCGTTGACCATGCGCACAAAGACATTGGGCAGCTGCTTGGCAAAATGAGTGAGATCGTCCACCGTTTGCTGGGCAAGAATTCCACGCACCAACAGCAGGCTGCTTTGCGACTCGTAACGCAAAATGTCCGATAAGGAGATCACGCCAATGGGCTTGCGCTTATGCAAAATAGGCAAGTGATGAACATTGTCCCTGAGCATGGCCAGCACCGCCTCAAACACATAATCATTGGCATCGAGTAAGGTAAGATTAGTGGACATCACCTCATGGGCCGGCGTGACCAGGCTTTTCCCCAGCGCCACCACCTGAGAGCGAATATCCCTGTCTGTGATAATCCCCACCACCTGACCGTCGTCTTCTTCTGGGTCATCGCTAATGGGCTTGTTGGGATCGGTAACCAAGACACTGGAGATATGCTCATCGCTCATCAGCAGAGCCACCTCCTGAATACTGGCATCGGCGGAGACGGTCACAACATCCCTGTGTAACAAGGCCTTAACCTTAGCGGTGGTTAAATCATTGCTGTCCGCTTGCTCGACTATGGCCTGGTGCAAACGTACATTGCCATCGGCCTCAAAGTAGTCGGCAAACACCTCGAATTTATCGCAGTATTCGGTAAATAGTTCCACATCGATGCAATAAACCAGGGTGTCTTCTATGGCGGTGACGGGAAAACGCACCTTGCGATTCATCAGCAGTCCCATCTGCCCAAAAATACCGCCGCTGTCCATACGGTTGTAAAGCTCACCACTGCGCCGGTAGGATTCCACCGCGCCGGAGCGAATGACATAGAGGTCGGCAATATCGTCGCCATAGTAAAGAATATCCGTACCGGCACGGAAATAAGCGACTTCGACTTGTTGCGCAAGATGGGCTAAGGCATCTTCGGGGAGCTCGTCAAAGGGTGAATGACTAGTGAGAAATTGAGCTATCTCAAGCTGCTCTGCCTGCATAGTGCATCCTTTAATCTGCGGCTAATAGGCTGAAGCTTAATATAAATTGGGGTAAAAAAAAATGTCCGCGATATTCGCGGACATTCAGATCAGGAGGCTTGCTCAAGCTCGGCGGCGAGTTGTTTACTTTCATCCGCCCTTGGCTTGGTAAAGCGTGCCAGGCCTAAATACACCACAGGGGTGAGGAATAAGGTAAAGAGTACCGCCAGGGCCAAGCCACCGAAAACAACCCAACCGATGGCGCTACGGGCTTCGGCGCCGGCACCGGTAGAGAGAATCAATGGCAAGGCTCCGAGCAAGGTGGAAACCAAGGTCATGGTTATTGGGCGCAGGCGCACCAGAGCTGCCCGCTCAACCGCTTCACGCACCTGGTAGCCTTTATCTCTTAGCTGGTCGGCAAATTCCACCAGCAAGATGGCGTTTTTGGCGATAAGGCCAATCAACATCACCAGACCGATTTGCGAGAAAATATTGAGCGAGGTACCGGTGAGATACAAGGCCAAAATTGCCGAACTAATGCCAAAGGGCACAGTGATCATCACCACCACGGCGCTATTGACGCTCTCAAACTGAGCCGCCAACACCAAAAGCACTATGACAAAAGCCAGCACATAGGTCAGCACCACCTCATTGGCGGTTTCCTCAAAGGTGAGCGCTTCTCCTTTAAAGGCCAGAGTTACGCTGCTGGGCAAGGTGTTTTCACCAATATCACGGAGCTGATCAACCAGATCACTCATGGCCATATCCGCTGGCAACTGCATATCCACTTCGATGGCGCGGCGCTGGGCATGGCGTCCTAACTCCGCAGCCACGCCTTCTTCACTGATGGTGGCCACCGAGCTTAGCGGTACCAGTTGACCATTGCCACTACCCACATAGAGGTTGGCCAGATCGCTTGGCGAATTGATGGTGCGGTTCTGTGCCTGCAACATAATAGGAATGGATTGGTCGCCAACGTTCAAGTCAGCTACATCGTCGCCGTTGATGGCGGCACGCAGGGTTACGGCGATATCACTTAGCTCTACGCCTAACTCCTGAGCGCGGCGGCGATCGATATTCACTCTGAGCTGCGGCTGCGACGGCTGATAAGAAATACGCACCGGCGCCACCTCAGGAATGGCCTGCTCTACCGCCTTGACATAATCCTGGGCCGCAGCATAGATAAGCTTGTAGTCCTGACCTAACAAGGCCAACTCAACGCCACCACCTTGACCGCGTAAGTTCAGACTGTTTGAGCCAAATGCCCGCGCCGGAGCGCCGGGAATATCCCCTAAGGGGGCCCGCAGCTTGTTGATAATTTCCTGTTGGCTGAAATGGCGCTCGTCCCAATGCTTCAGCGGCACGGTAATAAAGACAATATTCGGATCCCATTGCCCCACCACGGTATAGATGGACTCGATCTCACCACTTTGCACATAAGGGAGAAGCACGTCTTCCATCTGTTTCGACTGACGGTCCATAAAGTTCAGACCAACGCCATCCGGGCCACGGGCAAAGATACGTATTTTACCCCTGTCCTCAGACGGCAGAAGTTCATTATCAAGCTGTAAATACAGGGCTCCTGAGCCAGCGGCGACAAGCAGGGAAACGGCAAAGGTCGCCCAGGCATGGTCTAACACCTTCCTAATGCACCACTGATAAGCACCCGCCAATCGATTACCCAATTTAGCAAAAGGATGACGGCCACCGGATTTTGGCTTTAATTTTGAGGTTAAGGCCGGGACCAAAGATAAGGCGACAAAGCTGGAGATGATCACGGCCCCAGCCAGCACACCACCGAATTCACGGAATAAGCGCCCGGCGGTAGAAGGCAAAAAGGCGATGGGCACAAACACGGCGGCCAATACGGCCGTGGTGGCAACCACGGCAAAGAACACTTCCCGCGTGCCTACCACAGCCGCAGCGCGGCGGCCAAGGCCCATGCTGCGCTGACGCTGGATGTTTTCGCTCACAACTATGGCATCATCAACAATCAGGCCTGTGGCCAGTACCAGGGCCAGCAGGGTAAGAATATTGATTGAAAAGCCCAGCGCCCAAATAAGAGCAAGTGAACCGATAAGCGCCACCGGAATGGCAAAAGCCGGTACCAGGGTTGCCCGCCATGAGCCGATAAAGACCCACAGGGTGATCACCACCAGCACTATGGTTAGCACCAGGGAGTTAAGCACCTCATCCACCGAGCTGCGAATAAACTGGGCATCATCTGAAGTCAGAGTAAATTCCATTTGCGGGAAACGCTCACGCATGCGCTCAAGCAACAAGAGAACTTCATCGGAAATTTCTATGGTATTGGACTGAGCCTGACGAATGACTTCCATGCCGATCACCGGCTTGCCGTCTAAACGCACCATGGAGCGCGGATCAGCCGGGCCAAAATAAACGGCAGCAATATCGGCAATACGAGTATCGCCGCGGACTATGATATCCCCTACCTGCTCGGCACTGACAGAGGTGGCATCGGCACGTACGATAAGCTGTTGGTCATCGGATTTTAAGCTGCCCGCTGGCACATCAAAAGGCGCCTGACGCAGCGCCGCCGCCACATCCGGGATAGTAAGGTTAAAGCTGCTTAGCTTTAAGGGATCGATGCGCACCCGCATCACCCGCTCACGGTCGCCGTTAAGGCGCACGTCGGCAACGCCGGGTATGGTCAAAAACTGCGGCGCCAAGTCGGTTTCCACGCGCTCGGTGAGCGCTTCTAAGGACAGGGTTTCGCTGCTTACAGTCAGTGACACCACGGCTTCGGCATCATTATCGGCCTTGATAATGGACACCCGCTCTACCTCTTCCGGTAACTCCCTTTGTACCCGGGATACTGATTCCCGGGTTTCATTGGCGGCATCGTCGAGATTGATACCTGGGCGAAACTCAACACTGATACGGGCACTGCCCTCTTCACTTTGGGCGCGAATAGACTTAACACCACTGACGCGGGCCACGGCGCCCTCAAGTTTACTGGTGACTTCTGTGTCTACGGTTTCCGGTGAGCCACCTGGGAATGAGGCAGAAACGGTAATGCGTGGACGGTCGACATCCGGCAACTCCCGTACCTCAACGCCAGCAATGGCGGCGATACCGGCTATGATGATCAGCAGGTTCAACACCACTATTAGCACTGGCCGGCGTATCGCCATTGAAGGCAAGTCTTGAATTTGCGTATTAATTTGCTCGCTCATGGCTTAATTCCTGTCCGCCAACTGAGTCTGCTCAAACTTTACGCTTTGATTGGCGCGTAAACGCTGCACGCCTTCAACTATCAGTAGCTCGCCTTCATCTAGGGCACCGCTGACCAAGAGACGTCCGGAAAGGCGCTGGGCAATTTTCACATCCACTCGAGTGGCTACATTATCCACGCTTTTCCATACATAAGGGCCGGTTGCGCCCCAAAGCAGCGCCGCTTCTGGCACCACGGCGTAGGCGTCGCCCTGCATACTTAACCGCACACGAAAGCTCATACCGGGAATATAAAGCGCGTCGGAATTATTTATCTGGGCTTTAACCCTAAGAGTGCGCGAGTCAGCATCGATACGTGAATCAAGCTGCGCGATTTTCGCTGTAATCGCCTCTTGTTGCTGCCAAGGCTGTACGCTCACTTCAGCGCCGGCTCTGAGCATGGTCAGGGCCGCCTCTGGAGCGTTGAAATTGATATACAAGGAAGTGATGTCATCTATGCTGGCGATGGCGGTTTGCGCGCTGATGCGGTCACCCACCTCCACATCGGTAAGCCCCATCACGCCGGCAAAAGGCGCGCGCACCTGACGGTCTTCAAGCTCGGCTTGGGCCTTAGTCAGCGCGACCTTGGCCAGATCCCGTGCCGTTAACGCATTGTCTCTGTCACTTTTAGGAATGGCGCCCTTGGCAAAGCTGTTTTGCAAACGCTCCAGGGTGCGCTCGGCATCGGCCAAACGGATTTTGGCCTCTTCCAACGCCGCGCGCTGCAAGCGTGAGTCCAGCTCAAGCAAAAGCGCTCCGGATCCGACCTTTTGTCCCGGCGTAAAGTGAACCCCTGTGACCCTATCGCCCACGGCCGGATACAAGACCACCGAATGAATGGCCTCGGCACTGCCGACCGCCTGAACCTCTTGCTGTGAGTGCTCTAAACTCACATTTTCCACCACTACTTTGGTGGCCTTAGCGAGCGCTGGCATAGTGATTATTAAACTACAAATAATTGCACTGAAAAGCTGTCGCAAACTAAACCTTCCTTCTTGTTATATACCAACTCATGTCGGCTATTAGGGTAATTATCCTGTTGTGTGAGTGTAACAGCTCGTCGCTCTGAGACTCTCCCTAGCTTCGGTCAATTCCCGATATAGCGCGACTAGTTACATTAACGCATTACAGATACGTACTAATTGATAGCATTAGATCACAAATCATCGGCCTTGAAAGCCGGTTTTACATATCTTTACTTTCGCTGAACCGCGCTCGCATAATTGAGGGAGGAAATGGATTTGCACCCGCTTCCGGGAAAAGAATATTAAAAAAGGGGTCACATACCCCTCTATCTAATCATTACATTTTTTTGGTCAGTAACACCCCATCGACAACCATTTGGTACTGACCATCGACCTCCTGAGGCGGCTGCGTTACCGCAAAGCGGGTATTGATAAATCCAAAGCCAACGATAAAGTCGTCGCCTTCAAACTCTTGTAAAGCCGCGTTTATGGAGGTTGTGCCACCATTTTTAAGTCGTTTATAATCGACCGTGCCATCGGCGAGTATCAGCAACCTCATCTCAGGACTTTCCCATACACCTACATAAGCTTGCCTATCCGAAGGTATTGGCTTGCTGCATCCAAATAGCAGCACGGCTAAAAACGCAATCACGAGTCCTTTTTTCACTATTTATCTTCCTTTTTGTTTAGTACTTCATTAAATACCTTGTCCCTAATCGCTTTATAAGCGCTGAAAACATTGTCGTTAGAGACATCATTGCACATCAATGCAAATGACAATTTTAATTGCGGATATCGTGCAAAATAGGTGGTAGTTCCAAGCCACCCCCCAGAGTGAGCAAACTCCCTGTACCCTTTAAATTCACTGATAAACTGACCATTGGCATAGCTCGATACAGCTGAGGGGCCAATATTGGCGTTAGGGGTATTCATCATGGCTATCAACTGTTCTGGATCCTGACCCAAGCTTGGCGCAGTAAATTGATTATTCCAGATTAATAAATCGTCTAGAGTGGTATGCAGGCCACCATCCCCGACCCAGAATAGGTTGGTCATGTCGGTTACATAGGTACCGTCAGGCTCTTTTTTGTAACCCGAAGCTCGGTTTTTTACCACCTCGACGGGGTTATCACTAAAAAAAGTGTGTTTCATTCCCAAAGGGGTGAACATCTGCTCTGAAGAAAACTGCCGCAGTGATTTGCCAGAAACCTTTTCGACGAGCATAGAAAGAAGAAAATAAGCCAGGTTCGAATATTTGAATTCCTTGCCGGGTTCCTGCGCTAACGGTACGGTTTTTACGACATTATAGAATTCATCAATGGTTAGATAATCTTCATTACCGAGACGAAATTGCCCTCCGGCCGCGGATCTTAACTCTATTGCCTTATCACTTACTTCCCCTTCATAGGAAGGCGCAATAAGGTCATAATCTCCCATTCCTGCGGTGTGCCCTAACATTTGGCGAATACTGACCTTGCTTTGATACTCCCTTAGCGCTGGCAGATAAGTTCGAATGTCTTGATCTAAGTCGATCTTTCCTTGCTGAACCAAGAGCAACACGGCCATAGCAGTAAACTGTTTAGAAACCGATGCCATTCGGTGAACCTGGTTGCCATCCAAGGGAACGTCTAACTCGAGATTAGCCAATCCATATCCGCGTTTGTGAATAAATTGGCCCTGATGACTTATTCCTAAATTACATCCTGGTGCGTCCTTGTCGATAGCAGCGTCCATGATGCTATCAACCTCTGAGCTAAGCGACGCGCTAGCAGTGTTTAAATTGAATGCAAGTAATATGGCAAGTGGCGCGCGTTTCATATCATCCCTCTACCGACAATGCGGTTTAATCTATTGCCAACAGAAGCTACTAACCTTCTGTTAATACGGATCCTTTTCGTAAACTCTAAGCCTTAGCCATAAAAAAAGGAAGCGATAGTCGCTTCCTTTTTTAAGTATATAAAATTAAATTATTTATTTGCTGCGCGCTGTTGGTCTTTAAGCTGCTGCTTTAGCTCTTTGCGCTTATGCAGCATTTCCTGCGCTTCATGACCAATATGGCCTTCGCCACGCTCTTTGGCCAGCTCGATTTGCTTTTGACGCTCAGCAAAACGGGCACGCTGCTCATCGCTGACATTTTCGTGGCAGTGGTGGCAAGAAACCCCCTGCATATATTCCGGCTTTTGCTTGTCATCTTCGGTGATAGGCATGCGACAGGCATGGCATTGGTCGTATTGACCCTTGTTCAGGTCGTGATCAACGGCTACGCGGTTATCGAATACAAAACACTCACCCTGCCACATGGTTTCTTCTTTCGGCACTTCTTCCAAGTACTTTAAGATACCGCCTTCAAGGTGATACACCTCTTCAAAGCCCTGTTCTTTCATATAGGCGGTGGACTTTTCACAGCGGATACCACCGGTACAGAACATGGCGACCTTTTTATGCTTTTTCGGGTCAAGGTTTTGCTCGGCCCAGGCTGGGAACTCGCGGAATGTCTTGGTTTTAGGGTCAACCGCGTTCTCAAAGGTACCGATTTCGATTTCATAATCGTTACGGGTATCTACCAATACCACATCAGGGTCGCTGATCAGGGCGTTCCAGTCTTTCGGCTTCACATAAGTGCCCACCACTTCACGCGGGTCGATACCTTCAACACCCATGGTAACGATTTCTTTTTTCAACTTTACCTTGGTGCGGTAGAAAGGACATTCATCATCAAAAGATTCTTTAGAAACGATATTGTCCAGGTTCGGTTGCTTATCTAGCCAGGCCAGTAAGGCATCGATACCTTCGCGCTTACCGGCGACCGTACCGTTAATACCTTCGTTGGCAAGCAATAATGTACCGCGTACATCATTGGCCAGCATCACATCAAGAAGAGGTTGACGAATTTGTTCAAAATTAGGAAGCGCGACAAACTTATAAAGCGCACACACGACGTATTGTTGTGACATTAATATACCTATTTATTTGCTTTTAACTCTACCGAATCGTAAATCCGGCGCATTAGGGAGGCGTATTTTACCCATAATGGCTGAAAACGCAAAATTAGCTGCCAGAGGGCCGTCGCAATACGTTATAATAGCGCTGTATTAACTGTATTTTTTGTTGGAGAGTGAATTTGCAATTCAGTGATTTGGGTATCGATACGCGCCTGTGTGCACAAATAACGCACCAGGGCATTACCACACCTACCGATATTCAAGCCCAAGCTATTCCCTTGGCGTTGGCCGGGTACGACTTATTTGCGCAATCAAAAACCGGCTCGGGCAAGACCTTGGCGTTTTTGTTACCTGCGGTACAAAGGGTGATGAAGCAAAAGGCCTTATCGAAGCGCGACCCTCGGGTGTTGATCGTTACTCCTACCCGTGAACTTGCGACCCAAGTTTATACCCAACTGCGCTTGCTGATTGCCGGCACCGCCCTGAGCGCCGTAAAAGTGCTTGGCGGAGAGAACTATAACGATCAGGTGAAAGCACTGCGCAAAGACCCGCATTTTGTTGTTGGCACCCCGGGACGTATTGCCGATCACCTCGAAGACCGCTCTTTACACTTGGCCGGTCTGGAAATGCTGATTTTCGATGAAGCTGACCGTATTCTTGATTTAGGCTTTAGTGAGCAAGTCGAACTTATCAATAAAAGCGCCGACCACCGCCTGCGCCAGAGTCTGTTGTTTTCGGCTACCTTGGAGCACGCTCAAGTAGGTGCCCTATCGCGCAATTTATTGAAAAACCCTAAGGGTGTAAGCATCAGCGCCGCCACCGACGAGCATGGTGACATCTCCCAACGCCTGTATTTAGCGGATCATCTCGACCATAAAGAAGCCTTGCTTGACCATCTGCTTGCCAACGAAGAAGGCTTAGGTCAGTGCATTATCTTTACCGCCACCCGCGAAGATACCCAGCGCCTGTGTGATAAAATCAGCAAGCAAGGCTTAAAGGCCGTAGCGCTTGAGGGTACCCTGGCACAAAATAAGCGCCTGGATATCATGGATAGTTTCAGCCGTGGCCTTTACCAAGTGCTTATCACCACAGATGTGGCCTCGCGCGGGCTGGATCTTTTAAATGTGACCCATGTTATTAATTTCGATTTACCGAAAAACGCCGAAGAATACATCCACCGCATAGGTCGTACCGGTCGCGCCGGATTTAAGGGCTCAGCCATTTCCCTGGTAGGCCCGAAAGACTGGCAAAGCTATTTAGCCATTAACCAGTTTATGCGCCGTCCTCTGCCTTTTAGTGAAATCGAAGGCCTGGTAGGTAAATTTAAAGGCTTTACCCAGCCTAAGCCTAAGATCAGCAAGCCTAAAAAAGCAGATAAAACGGCAGCACAAGGCAGTAAATCAGCAAAAGTAAAATCGCGTAAGGGTCCTGCCGCTAAGGCTAGAAAACCCATTGCCGCGCCATTTGACCCTAATGCCATGGGCTCACTAAAGCGTAAACCAAAACCGATGCAGGATGAGGAAGAATAATGAGTAGCTTAGGACAATGGCAAACCCTGTTTGTCGATGAAGTAGCCGGCGAAGGCCTGTATTTACACAGCCCAGACTTGGGTGAAGTATTCCTACCCGCAGAGCAGACCCCGGATGAGATTGAGCGCGGCGATAGCCTAAGCGTGTTTGTTTACCTGGATAACATGGGCCATCCAACGGCGACCCGCACTAAACCCAGAGCCCAGGTGGGTGATTTTGCCCTGCTCCAGGTAAAACAAGTGAATCAAATCGGCGCCTTTTTGGATTGGGGTCTAGAAAAAGATCTACTGGTGCCCTTTAATGAGCAAAAGCCACGCATGCAACCCGAGCGCAGCTATCTGGTAAAACTTTACCTGGATAACGCCTCAAAGCGTATTTGCGCATCCAGCAATCTTAACAAGTTTGTTGGTCGCGCCAAGCCAAATTATAAAAACGGGGATCAGGTTGAGATCATAGTAGCGGCGAAAACCGACCTTGGTTTTAAAGTAATAGTCGATGAGCTGCACTGGGGTCTTATTTTCCACAACCGCGTGCACCGTAACCTCTTTGTCGGCCAACGCTTAAAAGCCTATGTGCAGCAGTGCCGTGAAGATGGCAAAATTGATATCCTGCTCGAAGCGCCTGGGATGGCGAAAATCGATCCTCTAAAGCAGCAGATCCTTGATGAACTAAATAATAAAGGCGGCATCCTGCCCCTAGGCGATAAGTCGACCCCGGAGGCAATTAAGCGTCAGTTTGGCACCTCAAAAGCCAACTTTAAAAAGGCCATAGGCGGCTTGTTTAAAGACGGGCTGATTGATATCGAAGCCACACAGATAAAACTAAAAACGCGACCTTAAGGTCGCGTTTTTTTTATTTAATCGGCTGATAGCTTAAATCTTCATAAGGCAGGGAGCAGCGTACATAGCGCTTAGCGTAATCAACCACCTCATCTCTATCCGTTATGGTTAGTGGTGCCAGGCGAAAAACACGTTCATTACACTCGGCATGCTTGATGTCATGAAGCTGCTCACAATCACTCACCGAGCGCTCGCTTTCAAGCAACCTGCTGGAGTTGCTGTCGCAAATAGCGTACACATGTTTTGTCAACGCGTCTTTCAAGGCAAAAAGGTCAACCTCACCCTTTCTAGCCTCGGAGAGAACTAGATTCAGCGCTGAGGCATTACTTTGAGACCTTGTGTGTTCAAGGTAATAATACCCAGCCGCCGCCAGGGCAGCGATAAACACTAAATATTTCACCTTAGTCTCCTAGACTCTCATTGATGGCTTTCAATACGGCAACCGGGTCTTCAGCCTGGGTAATTGGACGCCCTATTACCAGGTAGTCGCTGCCGCTTTCAATCGCCTGCTTTGGCGTCATAATGCGCTTTTGGTCGCCCGCATCACTGCCTGCTGGTCGGATCCCCGGCGTTACCAGTTTAAAGTCAGCACCTAAGTGTTGCTTAAGCGCTTGCGCTTCTTGCGCCGAGCACACCACACCATCAAGGCCTGCCTGCTTGGCTAACTCTGCTAAATACAATACTTGCTCTTGCGGGGTCTTTTCAATACCTAATTGTTTTAATTGCATTTCATCCATGCTGGTAAGCACGGTCACGGCAATTAACAAGGGTGCTTTATCGCCAAAAGGTACTAATATTTCCTTCGCCTTTTGCATCATTTCCACACCACCGCTGGCGTGCACGTTAACCATCCATACACCCAGTTCGGCAGCGGCTTTTACCGCTTTAGCAACCGTATTAGGAATATCGTGAAACTTTAAATCCAGGAATACATCGAAGCCCAACTCTACCAATTGCTTTACAAATTCCGGACCGAAATGAGTAAACATTTCCTTGCCAACTTTAAGGCGGCAGCTATCCGGAGATAATTGTTGTACAAATGCCAATGCCTTGGCTTTATCATCGTAATCTAAAGCGATAAGAACTTTTTTAGAGTCAACAGCGTTCATGTTTTTCCTGTTTAAAAACCATCAAGCCCACGGCTTGGTTGCATAGATTCCCAATGACGACAAGACGGACACAACCAATAATGACTGTGACTTTGAAAGCCGCAATGCTGACACTGAAAATCTGCTTTGGTATCTATGTATGATTGAATAAGTTTATCTATTGGGTTTAGCGCTTCATCAAGCTGCGCGTTTTGCCCTGCAAGTAATTGTAGCAAAAAACGAAAGCCGCGAATATTAGGTTGTTTCTTTAAACTCTTGGTGATGAACTCAACCGCTTGTTTGCGCTGCCCGGCATCAAGCAAGTGCTGGCAATAGTGAATTTTAAGACCAATACCGCCTTTATCGACCAGCTCGGCCAACAAGTGTTCAAACTGATGCTCTAGCTGCAAATGGTGGTAGCTCTTGCTTAAGCGCTCAAGCACTAAGGGGGAGCTAAAGGTAAACTGGCAAATTAAATCACGCCAATAATGAATGGCCTGCACATAATCTTCGCGCTCATAGGCCAATTGCCCAAGTTCATACAGAGGACGTACGCTCGGCTCACCCACGCCCAAGGCCTGCGACATTAGCTCAGGTGCATGATCCGCAGCACCGGCTTCACAATAAAAATTAGCTATGGCAATTTTTTGCTGACGCTGGGTAAATAGATGAGCATAACGCTGATGCAAGGCAATGCCTTTGTGCCATTCACGGGTCTGCGAATACAAGGAAATTAGCGGTTCAAGCGCCTGAGGTCGTTTTTGCTTAATAAGAATAAGCAGGTGCTCTTCGGCACTGTCCAATAAGCCGGCAAGGATATAGTCCTGCGCCAACTCCAGGCGACAGGTCGTCAGCTGGTCCTCGTTAAGATTAGGGTGTTCAAGCAACAATTCGTGGATTTTAATGGCACGATCCAGCTCACCACGGCGACGAAACAAGGTCGCCAAAGTCAAATAATGCTCCACCGAGTCGGCGGATACTTCAAGAAGTTGAATTAGGTGCTCAAGACCCTGATCGTCTTCCCTATCGAGAAGAAACTTCAGGCCTTTGCTGTATTCTGCGGTGATTTTACGACTGTGCTGATGAGCTTGATTTTTAGCACTGTTTTTACCCATGATCCAGCCGTAACCGGCGGCTACGGGCAAGAGTAAAAACAACAGCTCCAGCATAACTAGTTATCTTTTACAGATGCCAGAGCGGTACTTTGACTTTGCTCTTGGGCACTACGGGAAAGTTGCTCGTTGCGTTTTTGCAAGCGATAGTTTTGCCACTTTAACTTTGAAAATAAGCGGAAGCTAACAAAGCAGCCTAAGACTAATCCGACAATAAAACAGACGCTCATTAGCGCGGCTAATGGCATGGTGGCGCTGGCAATAAGGTAATTGACCTGGACTAGCTGTGGATTTTGCGAACCTAGTACAAAGGCAATAAAAATACACAGTACAAACAGAATGAACTTTACAACCTTCACTCAGCGGTTACTCCATCCGTGATGATTAAATACTGGCGTTAACGCGGTCGCGTAATTCCTTGCCCGGTTTAAAGTGCGGCACGTACTTACCGTCTAGCTCAACGGTTTCCCCAGTCTTAGGGTTACGACCTGTTCGCGGTGCACGGAAATGTAGAGAGAAACTACCAAAGCCACGGATTTCGATGCGCTCGGCTTCAGACAATGAACCGGCCATCTGTTCTAGAATTTCTTTAACGGCATTCTCAACATCGCGGGCTTGGATATGAGCGTGACTTTGTGCAAGTTGTTCTATTAGTTCTGACTTGGTCATAATGTTTCCTTAGGGGCTTACAAAGGAAGGGCTTGCGCCCTTCCTAAGACAAGACTAAATATTAGTCTTTCTGTGCATTTTTGAATGCAGCAGCCATAGCATTTTCGAACTGAGGCTCGTCTGCCTTCAACTTCTCTAATGCTTCTTTTTCTTCAGCTTCGTAAATCGCTTTAACTGAAAGGCTGATAGCGCGGTTCTTACGATCTACGCCAACAAACTTAGCTTCGATTTCGTCGCCTTCAGAAACAACGGCAGTTGCATCTTCAACACGCTCTTGTGCAATGTCAGCTACACGGATGTAACCTTCAACGCCTTCGATAAGCTCTACAGTTGCACCTTTAGCGTCAACAGCAGTTACTTTACCTTTAACAATAGCACCTTTTTTGTTTGCGTCCAGGTAGTTATTGAAAGGATCAGCTTCGATTTGCTTAACGCCTAGAGAGATACGCTCACGCTCTGGGTCAACCTGAAGTACGATAGCAGTGATTTCGTCGCCTTTCTTGTACTCACGTACAGCTTCTTCGCCTGGAGTGTTCCAAGAGATGTCTGAAAGGTGTACAAGACCGTCGATGCCACCGTCAAGGCCGATGAAGATACCGAAGTCAGTGATTGACTTGATCTTACCAGTAACTTGGTCGCCTTTGTTTTGTAGACGAGCAAATTCTTGCCAAGGGTTAGCTTTACATTGCTTAAGACCTAGAGAAATACGACGACGCTCTTCGTCGATTTCTAGAACCATTACGTCTACGTTGTCACCTAGTGAAACAACTTTAGATGGGTGGATGTTTTTGTTAGTCCAATCCATCTCAGAAACGTGTACTAGACCTTCTACGCCTTCTTCGATTTCAACGAAACAACCGTAGTCAGTTAGGTTAGTTACACGACCAGATAGCTTAGCGCCTTCTGGGTAACGGTTAGCAATTTCTTGCCATGGATCTTCGCCAAGCTGCTTAAGGCCTAGAGAAACACGTGTCTTCTCTTTGTCAAACTTAAGAACTTTAACGTTGATTTCGTCGCCAACATTTACGATTTCTGAAGGGTGCTTAACACGCTTCCACGCCATGTCAGTGATGTGTAGTAGACCGTCAACACCACCTAGGTCAACGAACGCACCGTAGTCTGTAAGGTTCTTAACGATACCTTTAACTTCTTGACCTTCAACAAGGTTCTGAAGAAGTTCTTCACGCTCTTGTGAGTTTTCAGATTCGATAACTGCACGGCGAGAAACAACAACGTTGTTACGCTTCTGGTCAAGCTTGATTACTTTGAACTCAAGCTCTTTACCTTCAAGGTGAGTTGTGTCACGTACTGGACGAACGTCAACAAGTGAACCAGGTAGGAAGGCACGGATAGAATCAACTTCAACAGTGAAACCACCTTTAACCTTACCGTTGATAACACCAGTAACAGTTTCGTTTTCTTCACATGCTTTCTCAAGGCGGATCCACGCTTCGTGGCGCTTCGCTTTCTCACGAGAAAGGATAGTTTCACCGAAACCGTCTTCGATTGCATCTAGAGCAACATCTACTTCGTCACCAACAGCAACTTCTAGTTCACCAGCAGTATTTTTGAACTGCTCTGCAGGGATAGCACTTTCTGACTTAAGGCCAGCGTCTACAAGAACAATGTTGTTCTCGATAGAGATTACGGTACCTTTTACGATTGAGCCCTGTTGAGCTTCAAAACCCTGTAGGCTTTCTTCAAATAACTGCGCAAAATTTTCTGACATACTTAATACGTCTCTATAAGTTAAATTCTCCACGTCGCGTCACTGCTCAGCGGGGTTATTAATTAAGCACGTGCGTCCTGCTCATGCGTAGGTATAATTACTGCTTATTTACTTAGCTTCGCCAACTTGCCGTCAACAACGGCCTGGTCGATAATCGACATGACTTTGGCAAATACTTGCTCGGCATTGAGCTCAGTGGTATCTAAGCTTACCGCGTCTTCCGCGGGAATAAGCGGCGCCACGGCGCGATTCATATCACGCTCGTCACGAGCTTTAATGTCGATAAGTAGACCACTTAGTGTAACATCCAGCCCCTTAGCCTTCAACTCTTTAAAGCGTCGCTCGGCGCGCTCTTCAGCGCTGGCGGTCAGGAATATTTTTACATTGGCCTCGGGAAACACCACAGTGCCCATATCGCGGCCATCGGCAATCAGCCCGGCATCGCCGCGAAAGGCGCGTTGGCGGCGCAATAGTGCTTCACGAACACGAGGCAGAGCCGCAACTTTTGAAGCGGCCGCGCCCACTTCTTCATTACGAATACCATGGGTCACTTCCTCGCCTTCGAGAATAATCTTGCTGCTTTCGCTTTGAGCATCAAAGCTAAATTGCACATCTAAATTTGCTGCAAGCGGGACTAAGGCTTCTTCATTGTCGAGTGCTATCTGATGGTGTAGCGCCGCAAGCGCCAAAACACGATAAATTGCGCCACTGTCGAGCACGTCCCAGCCCAACTTTTGCGCGAGTAAACGACACACTGTACCTTTGCCCGAGCCACTGGGCCCGTCAATGGTGATCACCGGCATAGATGCCTGCATTTAAACCTCCTGCATGCACAGCAAACATTTTAAAATCGCCGCATTATACGCGAACTATTTTGTAAATTCGCGTTAATACGCCAGATTTTTAAGATTGTTTTGTAACGGATCAACAAATGGTTAGATAAAGATGCCCGCTTGCCATAAGCCGTAAGCGGGCATGGAGATTAGCTGCAGCTGACGCTGGCTAAGGTATCAAAATAGGTAGGAAAGGTCTTGGCGGTACAACCAGGGTCGTTAATGGTCACCGGCCAACCACCGACCGCCACCATGGAAAAACACATGGCAATACGGTGGTCGTTATAGGTGTCAATGGCCACATCCGCTAAGTGCTGTGGCGGTGTGATCTCGATATAATCATGCCCTTCCACCACCTCGGCGCCGAGCTTTTTCAACTCTGTGGCCATGGCATACAAACGATCGGTTTCTTTCACCCGCCAATTGTAAATATTGCGAATGGCGGTTTTGCCCTTGGCAAACAGCGCTACCGTGGCGAGTGTCATGGCTGCATCGGGAATGGCATTGGCATCGATATCAACGCCATTGAGCTGTCCTTTACGTACCACCAGCTTATTGTCGTACCAATCAATATCGGCACCCACCTGCTCCATTACCTTGGCAAAGCCTATGTCACCTTGAACCGACGCCTTACCGACACCGTGAATGGTGATCTCGCCACCATTAATAGCGGCCGCAGCAATAAAGTACGACGCCGATGACGCATCGCCCTCTACCATGATTTCACCGGGAGAGACATATTGCTGCCCCCCTTTCACATGGAAACTCTGGTAGTTATTGTTGCTTACCTCGACACCGAATTTACGCATCACCCCCAGGGTAATATCTATATAAGGCTTGGAGACCAGCTCACCCTTAATGCTGATATTAGTGTCGCCACTAAACAGCGGTGCCGCCATTAACAGCGCGGTTAAGAACTGACTGGAAATACTGCCGTCTATAGTGACTTCGCCACCGGCCAGGGTTTTTCCTTTGATGGCCAAAGGCGGATAATCCTGCGTTTTCAGGTAGTCGATATCAGCCCCTAAAGCACGCAATGCATCAACCAGGTGGCCGATTGGGCGCTCTTCCATACGCGGCTCGCCGCTTAACTCAAACTCGCCTGGTGTGGCAGCAAGTACCGCCGTAAGCGGCCTGTAAGCGGTGCCAGCATTACCCAAAAACAAGGGCTCTTGTGGCGTAGTCAGCTTGCCACCTTGGCCATGAACCAAGGCCTGAGTCTTGTCCTCGTTGAGCTCAACCTCAACACCCATTAGCGCAAGTGCCCCTAGCATATGACGAATATCGTCGCTATCGAGCAGGTTGGTCACCCTAGTCGTGCCTTGAGACAAGGCCGCCAACAAAAGAATACGATTAGATAAGCTTTTCGAGCCGGGTAACACCACTTCGCCTTGCACCTTATTAATGGGCTCTAAGCGCAATGATTCCATTAACTGTGCTCCTGGGCGAACTGCTCCATAAAGGTTACCAGGGCCTCGATACCCGCCACCGGCATGGCATTGTAAATACTGGCGCGCATACCGCCGACAAAACGGTGGCCCTCAAGCGCTAATAAGCCAGCCTGTTGTGACAAGGCCAGGAAGCGCTCGTTCAGGCTCTCGTCGTTTAACCAAAATGGCACATTCATCAATGAGCGGCAATCTTTAGCAACCTTGTTGCTGTAGAAATCCGATGCATCAATGTAGTCGTATAAAATCGCCGCCTTATTCTTGTTATGGCGCTGCATAGCTGGCACACCGCCCTGTTCCTCAAGCCATTTAAAGACCACATCGGCCAGATACCAGGCAAAGGTAGGTGGTGTGTTGTACATGCTGCCCTGCTCGGCCTCGATGGCGTAATCAAGAATACCCGGGCGCGGCACGCCTTCTCGCTCAAGCAAAGTCTTACGTACAATAACTATGGCCAGACCCGATGGGCCGATGTTTTTCTGTGCCCCTGCGTAAATCACATCGAACTGATTTACATCAATATCGCGCGATAAGATCATAGAGGACATATCGGCAACAATCGGCGCCGTTGGGTGAGATGGTACATCGAATAACTCAACGCCATCTATGGTTTCATTCGGGCAGTAATGGATATAACTGGCTTTTTCAGGTAAAGGCCACTGAGACACAGGAAGCACACCGAATTGTCCGTCTTTATCATCGCGAACATTGATTTCCACAACATCTGTGTATTTTTTCGCTTCCTTAGCGGCGCCATCAGACCAGATACCTGTGTTGATATACACGGCTGGGGCATCATCAAGGTGCAGGTTCATAGGCACAGCGGCAAATTGACCGCGACCACCACCGTGCATAAAGAGTACGGCAAATTCATCGCTGATGTTCATTAGCCGACGCAGACGTGCCTCACACTGTTGGGCCATGGTCAAAAAGGGTTCGGCGCGGTGACTTACTTCCATAACCGATACACCTAGTCCTTGCCAGTCTAAAAACTCTTGCTGTGCTTTTTCCATAACGGCTGGAGGTAACATGGCAGGGCCGGCACAAAAATTATAAACGCTCATTACTTCTTCCTCATTCCACTTCGCGTACCCACACAATACCCATTGTGCAGGCGATGTAACTTGAAAATATTTTATACAGGGCTAAAAAAAGCGGCCGAAGCCGCTTTATAGATTATGAGTCTTGCTCAGGGCTCTGCTCAGCCTCATCGGCGGGAGCCTCCCCCTGGACCACGGCTTCTTCATCGTGTTCCAGTATGGCCAGTTCATCTTCATCGATTTCTTCGATACGTTGTAAACCAACCACCTGCTCGCCGTCAACTGTACGAATCAAAATAACACCTTGAGTATTTCGACCCACGGTAGACACTTCATTCACGCGAGTACGAACCAGGGTGCCACGATAGAAATAATCATGATCTCGTCGTTGTCATCGACCTGAACGGCACCGACTACGGCGCCATTACGCTCACTCACCTTGATAGAGACCACACCTTGAGTCGCACGACTCTTAGATGGGTAATCTTCAAGGGCGGTACGCTTACCATAACCATTTTCGGTCACGGTTAAGATAGCACCATCTGACTTAGGTACGATTAAGGACACCACGCGCTGGTCATCGGCCATCTTAATGCCGCGTACACCGGTGGCGGTACGACCCATAGGACGTACACCCTTGAACTTGATTTCCGGATTACCTTCTTCGTCAAGTACTGGGTTTCCGTTTTCGTCAACCACGGCCGACTCTTCCGCTTCTTTAAAGCGTACAACCTTACCAGCATCGGTAAAGAGCATGATCTCGTTGCTGCCATCTGTGATGTCCACACCGATCAGGCTATCGCCTTCGTTGAGGTTAACGGCAATAATACCGCTGGCGCGCTGACGACTATAAGCGGTTAGTGGCGTTTTCTTGACGGTACCAAAAGCAGTCGCCATAAAGACATACTTATCTTCTTCGTACTCACGCACTGGCAAGATAGCGGTAATGCGCTCGTCAGCTTCAAGCGGCAACAAGTTAATAATTGGCTTACCACGGGCAGCGCGGCTGGCCAATGGCAACTGGTACACCTTCAACCAATACAGACGACCTGCGGTCGAGAAGCACAAGATGGTGTCGTGGGTGTTGGCGACCAGCAGACGCTCGATAAAGTCTTCATCCTTCATCTTGGTTGCTGATTTACCCTTACCACCACGGCGCTGTGCCTCGTAGTCGCTCAGCGGCTGATACTTCACATAGCCTTCATGTGACAGGGTGACTACTACGTTTTCTTCGGTGATCAAATCTTCCAGGCTGATATCGTGGGCCGCGGCACTGATTTCGGTGCGGCGCTCATCGCCATAGGTTTCCTTGATGGTAACCAATTCATCGCGGATCACTTCCATCAAGCGCTCCGGCGAACCAAGGATATGTAATAGTTCAGCGATTAGCTCAAGTAGCTCTTGATATTCATCAAGGATCTTCTCGTGCTCAAGACCGGTTAGCTTATGTAGGCGTAGCTCAAGGATAGCCTGCGCCTGCTGCTCAGATAAATAGTACTGACCATCGCGAATACCTAAATCATCCGCCAGCCAGTCTGGACGAGCGGCGTTATCACCGGCTTTTTCCAGCATGGCTTTAACATTACCCAGCTCCCATGGACGGGCTACAAGGGCTTGTTTTGCTTCTGCTGGTGTCGGTGACTTACGAATAAGTTCGATAATAGGATCGATATTAGCAAGCGCTATCGCCAAACCTTCAAGGGTATGAGCGCGCTCACGGGCCTTGCGTAAATCGAATACGGTACGACGGGTAACAACTTCACGACGGTGCAGGATAAATGCTTCAAGCATTTCCTTGATGTTAAAGCACTTCGGCTGGTTACCGTCCAGGGCGACCATGTTGATACCGAACACAGTTTGCATCTGGGTTTGGGCGTACAGATTATTCAGTACCACCTCGCCCACTTCGCCGCGTTTGATCTCAATAACGATACGCATACCGTCTTTATCAGACTCATCGCGCAGCGCACTGATACCTTCGATCTTTTTGTCTTTAACAAGCTCGGCGATTTTTTCGATAAGGCGGGCTTTATTCACCTGATACGGAATTTCATGAACGATAATGGTCTCGCGACTCGTTTTTTCGTCCACTTCTACTTCCGCGCGAGCGCGAATATAAACCTTGCCACGACCTGTTTTATAGGCCTGCTCTATGCCTTTTTTACCATTGATAATGGCCGCTGTTGGGAAGTCCGGGCCTGGAATATATTCCATCAGCTCGTCAATGGTGGTTTGCGGCTCTTTGATAAGCGCTAAACAGCCGTTGATCACTTCGGTTAGGTTGTGCGGCGGGATATTGGTCGCCATACCTACGGCGATACCCGATGAACCATTAACCAGCAGGTTAGGTACCTTGGTCGGTAATACATCGGGGATCTGCTCGGTGCCGTCATAGTTAGGCACGTAATCAACGGTTTCTTTTTCTAAGTCGGCTAATAACTCTTGGGAAAGTTTTGCCATGCGTACTTCGGTGTAACGCATCGCCGCCGCCGAGTCACCATCCACGGAACCAAAGTTACCTTGGCCATCGACCAACATATAACGCAGTGAAAACGGCTGCGCCATACGTACTATGGTGTCATATACGGCACTGTCGCCGTGCGGGTGGTATTTACCGATGACGTCGCCCACTACACGGGCAGACTTTTTATACGGTTTGTTCCAGTCATTGCGGAGTTCATTCATGGCGAACAAAACACGACGGTGTACCGGCTTTAGGCCGTCACGAACGTCGGGAAGCGCACGTCCTACGATTACACTCATGGCGTAATCCAGGTAGGAATTCTTTAACTCATCTTCAATATTAACCGGAAGGACTTCATTGGCGAGATCAGTCATTGATATCACTTTCCTTCTTATTTGCGACAGGGTGTAATCGGCACGAGTTTAACTCGGCTTATCACCTGCCCCATTGTCGTTATTATCTCAGCCCATGCTATCACATAATTTTTATTTTTACAGGCGCTAAATCTTTGCGATTTCACAAAATCCCCCCGTATAATGGCCTCAGACGAACGAGGAAGTTTTTTATGACCGAACATCAAAATGTAGATACGGATGAAATTGCAAAATTTGAAGCCATAGCACAGCGCTGGTGGGATCTCGATGGCGAATTTAAACCCTTACACGAAATAAACCCCCTGCGCCTGGACTTTATCGCCCAACATGCCAACGGCCTAGCCGACAAAGAAACTCTGGATATAGGCTGTGGCGGTGGCATCCTCGCCGAGAGCATGGCCAAACTCGGGGCCAAGGTCACCGGCATAGATATGGGTCGTGAGCCACTGAATGTAGCCAAGCTCCATAGTTTAGAGTCTGGTGTTAAAGTCGATTACCAACAAATTACCGCTGAGCAATATGCGGCGGAGCATCCAGAGCGTTTCGATATTGTGACCTGTATGGAAATGCTTGAGCATGTGCCGGATCCGCAATCCGTGATAGCTAGCGCTGCCGCCCTTGCCAAACCCGGTGCCCAGGTTTATTTCTCAACCTTAAATAAAACCGCCAAGGCCTATCTGTTTGCCATTGTTGGCGCCGAGAAATTACTTAAACTTGTGCCCGAGGGTACCCACGACCATAAAAAGTTCATTCGCCCATCGCAGCTTATCCAATGGGCTGAACAGGCCGGGCTCAAAGTTCGCCACAGTGCCGGGCTAAGCTACAACCCACTGACTAAACAATACACCTTAGGCCAGGACCTAGACGTTAACTACATTTTGCACTTTGAAAAGCTGGCGTAACGCAAGTGTAGCGAATCCGCCTGGCGTTTTTTAAAACTGCGGATACACTATATCTGGTGGTTTGTTATTTTTTAAACACCAGATATAGTGCGCTGGTAAGAATTAGCGTGATGAAAAGATGGTCGACTTGATGATAAAAAACCCAGTCGGTTAGACTTGGAAAAAATCATTAAATTTGTGTTTTTTGACGTTGCTTTTCGCTGACCGACAGAGTTAAAAATGTTTGAAGGTTAACGGTCACTAACCGTGGCGACTTATCCACAGATTGTCACAGTTTGCACCTCTTGCAAATACACGCAGACCCCACTATCTTGTGAATCACAATGATGAAAACACCATATCTAGTGTTTGAATCTTATACAGCTCTAAATGCTTGGTGGCCGTGGGCGATGGCGCAAAGCGAAGGTATGCTAAAACGTAGTAAATACATCGCCTGCAATAGCTGAAAAAGATACTTTTAACAGCTGTGCGCTAATACAACTAATTATAATTACGGGCAATAACTATGACTCAACAGTTATCTGTTAGCAAACGCGATGGACGTAAGGAAGCGTTGGATTTAGATAAAATTCATCGTGTCATTACTTGGGCCGCTGAAGGGCTCAATAATGTATCTGTATCTCAGGTAGAACTTAAGTCCCATATTCAATTCTATGACGGCATTCGCACCGAAGATATTCACGAAACGATTATCAAATCGGCGGCGGACTTGATCTCTAAAGATACGCCTGACTACCAGTATTTGGCGGCGCGTCTGGCTATTTTCCACCTGCGTAAAAAAGCCTATGGTCGTTTTGAGCCACCTAAGCTGTATGATCATGTTGTTAAGCTCGTTGAAGACAAGCGTTACGATCAGCATTTAATGACCGACTACACTCAGTCGGAATTCGAGCAGATGGATCAGTTTATCGACCATAGCCGCGATTTAAACTTCAGCTATGCTGCCGTTAAACAGCTGGAAGGTAAGTACCTGGTACAAAACCGCGTCACCGGCGATATTTATGAAAGCGCCCAGTTCCTGTATATCTTGGTTGCTGCCAGCCTGTTCTCAGATTACCCCAAAGAGACGCGCCTTGATTATGTGAAGCGTTTCTATGATGCGGTGTCTTTGTTTAAGATCTCATTGCCTACGCCTATTATGTCGGGCGTGCGTACACCAACGCGTCAGTTCAGCTCATGCGTACTGATCGAATGTGCCGACAGCCTGGATTCAATTAACGCCACTTCATCGGCGATTGTAAAATACGTATCTCAGCGCGCTGGTATCGGTATCAACGCTGGTCGTATTCGCGCCTTAGGTAGCCCAATTCGCAACGGCGAAGCCTACCACACAGGCTGCGTACCTTTTTATAAGCACTTCCAAACGGCGGTTAAAAGCTGTTCGCAAGGCGGCGTACGTGGCGGTGCCGCGACTCTGTTCTACCCGCTTTGGCACCTAGAGGTTGAAAACCTACTGGTACTTAAGAACAACCGTGGTGTTGACGATAACCGTGTACGTCACCTTGACTACGGTGTGCAGTTCAACAAATTGATGTATACCCGTTTGATCAAAGACGGCTTTATCACCCTGTTCAGCCCATCGGATGTACCGGGTCTTTACGATGCCTTCTTTGAAGATCAGGAGCTGTTTGAAGAGCTTTACGTAAAATACGAGCAAGATGAGTCTATTCGTAAGAAGCGTATCAAGGCCATTGAACTCTTCTCGATGTTTTTACAAGAGCGTGCCAGCACAGGCCGTATCTACCTGCAGAACGTTGACCACTGTAATACTCACAGCCCGTTTGATGCCAAGGTTGCACCGATACGCCAGTCTAACCTGTGTCTGGAAATCGCTTTACCAACCAAGCCACTGAACGATGTGAACGACGAAACCGGTGAAATCGCTCTGTGTACTCTGTCGGCCTTTAACCTCGGCGCCATAGAGTCACTGGACGAGCTTGAAGAGTTAGCCGAGCTGGCCGTACGTGCCCTTGATAACCTGTTGGATTATCAAGAATACCCGGTACCAGCTGCCTACAATGCTACCATGGGTCGTCGTACCTTGGGTGTGGGCGTGATTAACTTCGCCTACTATCTGGCGAAAAATGGTAAGCGTTATTCGGATGGCAGCGCCAATGGCCTGACGCATAAAACCTTTGAAGCGATTCAGTACTATCTGATGAAAGCATCAAACGAGCTGGCCAAAGAAAAAGGCGCGTGTCCTAAGTTTAACGAAACCACTTATTCGCAAGGCATCATGCCTATCGATACCTATAAAAAGGATCTTGATAGCGTCTGTAATGAGCCACTGCACCTGGATTGGGACGGTCTGCGTGAAAGCATTAAAGCTCATGGCATGCGTAACTCAACGCTGTCGGCTCTAATGCCTTCTGAAACCTCGTCGCAAATCTCAAATGCCACTAACGGTATTGAGCCACCGCGCGGTCATATCAGCGTTAAGGCGTCTAAAGACGGTATCCTTAAGCAGGTTGTACCTGAGTATGAGCGTCTTAAAGATCAATATGAATTACTGTGGGATATTCCATCGAACGATGGCTACCTGCAGCTAGTGGGCATAATGCAAAAGTTCGTTGACCAAACTATTTCGGCCAACACCAATTATGATCCGAATAAGTTCGATGGCGGCAAGGTGCCTATGAAGCTCTTGCTTAAAGATCTGTTGACTGCCTATAAACTGGGTGTGAAGACCTTGTACTATCACAACACCCGTGATGGTGCTTCGGACGCCCAAGACGAGTTTAAGCCTCAGGCCGATGACGGCTGTGAAGGCGGCGCTTGTAAGATATAATAATAATTAAGCAAGCGGCTTCTGAGCCGCTTTGCTTTGTTGTTCGACCCTGATTTTGAGATCCCACGACCATGTCATACTCCACTTTTAGCCGTAATCGTAACGACCAATTAAAAGAACCGATGTTTTTCGGACAAACGGTGAACGTATCGCGCTATGACCAGCAAAAGTACCCAATTTTTGAAAAGTTGATCGAAAAGCAACTGTCCTTCTTCTGGCGTCCAGAGGAAGTAGACGTCAGTAAAGACCGCGTTGATTTTCAGTCTCTGCCTGAGCATGAGCGTCATATCTTCTTAAGCAACCTTAAGTACCAGACCCTGCTCGACAGCGTCCAAGGCCGCTCACCAAACGTGGCTCTGCTGCCTATTGTTTCCTTGCCCGAACTGGAAACCTGGATTGAAACCTGGGCCTTTAGTGAAACCATTCACAGCCGCTCGTACACCCATATTATTCGTAACGTGACTCAGTCACCGGAAGTTATTTTCGATGACATAGTGACCAATGAAAAAATCGCCGATCGCGCCGAGGAAGTGACCCGTTATTACGACGACCTGATCCACCTAACCTCACTTTATAACCTGTATGGCCCAGGCCAGCACATGGTTAATGGTGAAGAGATTGATGTCTCCTTGTATGAGCTGAAAAAGCGCCTGTACTTGGCCATGATGTCTGTGAATATCCTTGAAGCCATTCGCTTTTATGTATCATTCGCTTGCTCCTTCGCCTTTGCCGAGCGCGAGCTGATGGAAGGTAATGCGAAAATCATCAAGCTGATCGCGCGCGACGAAGCCCTGCACCTATCTGGCACTCAGCATATCTTGAACATTATGCAAGAAGGCAAGGACGACCCACAAATGGCCGAAATCGCTGCCCAGTGCCGTGAGCAAGCTATACAAATGTTCGTCGATGCCGCTGAGCAGGAAAAAGAATGGGCCGAATACCTGTTTAAAGACGGCTCCATGATAGGTCTGAATAAAGACATTCTTTGCCAATATGTGGAATACATCACCAATGTGCGTATGAGCGCGGTAGGTCTGCCGGCACAGTTTGCCACTCAGAGTAACCCTATTCCATGGATCAACTCCTGGTTGGTATCGGACAACGTTCAGGTGGCGCCACAAGAAGCAGAAATTAGCTCTTACCTGGTCGGTCAAATCGACTCAGAGGTTGATGCCAACGACTTTGGCGACTTCGACCTGTAATAAGAAGGGCTCCTTGTGAGCCCCTTTTCCCCCTCATATCAGTACATAATCCGTGTGCAAAGCAACTAAGACCAATATTACCTTTAACGGCAAAGCACTAACCCATGACTCGGATAGTCCATCTATCCTGCATAGCTTGGAGCGCCAAGGAGAAACTCCCGCCTATCAATGCCGCGAGGGCTTTTGTGGTGCCTGTCGGGCTGTTTTGGTGCAAGGGAATGTCAACTATAACCACGAGCCGCTGGCCTTTGTCCGTGATGGCGAAATTTTGCTGTGCTGCAGCACCCCGGACGGTGATCTGGTTATTTCCAGTGACAATGAAGGCTAATCTCAGGGCCAGCTTATCAAAACCTGCGAGCTTACATAGCATTCAGCCGTGGTAATACTCAACTGATCCCACTCCACACATACATCCCAATGCAAAGAGCGCGCTAGCACAGCTTCCAATGCATTAACAAAACCCGGTTCCAAGGCGATCAGCTCGGCACGATTATGGGCTAACTGCCAACTAGTGAGCTCGTCATTAATGGGGATGGTGGTGATCACATACAAAGACTGGGCGCGATTATAAATCTTGGTTAATTCATCGCAATTGTCATTAAATACTTCTATAACCAGTTCATAATCGTCATGGAGATCGTAGGCAACAATATCGATTTGCGGCTTTTGTTTGCTCTCACACAAGACCAGATCATGGCGATAAGCAAACAGACAAAAACCGATTAGACGTAGAATAAAATGATCAAGCAGCTCTTCATCTCTGCGTGAGGTAGTAAAGTGTTCGTTTAGCTGACAATGATGGACATTGTCCACAATAGCAAAATGTGCTTTAAAGACCCTTCCTCTGTCGCTCATGGCAAAGATGTCTACGCTGGCTACTCGATAGCAATAAGTATAGTGTACTCTCGCTCATGCAAATTTTATTTAAGTTATACTATAACATTATTGTGCTGTATGATTTTATAATGTTATAGTATCACCATTGTTAGTTAACGGATTTTCTTTATGTTTAAACCAGCCGCAATATCCTGTGCCGTCGCCGCCCTACTCGGCTCGGCAAACGCCTTCGCCGGCACGGTTACTGGCCGCGTCGTCGATGAGCAACAACAACCCTTAAGTGACGTAGTGATCCACTACCATGGCAAGCAACATAGTGTGCGAAGCGATCAGCAAGGTTATTTCACCCTTGAACTAGATCAGGCTGGCCAGCTGCATTTCAGCAAAGAAAACTACATAGATAAGCGCTTGGAAGTAAGTGCACAAGCACAACAACTGGATATCATGCTCAGCGCCTCGGCGATTGAAACCGTGGTGATCTACGCATCAGGGTTAGATAAAAACAACCTCGACATGGTCTCGCCGGTTTCCGTACTCAGTGGCGATGAATTGCGCGACAGAGCCCAGCCAACCTTAGGCGAAACATTAAAAGGCCTACCTGGCATTAATGCCAGTTATTTCGGTCCGGTATCTTCAAGCCCAGTGATCCGTGGCTTAGACGGCCCGCGCGTTAAAATCACCCAAAACGGCCTGGACAGCGGCGATGCCTCACGCGTCGGCCCGGATCATGCGGTGGCCACCGAGTCCATCGTTGCCGAACAAATAGAAGTATTACGCGGCCCAGCAACCCTGCTTTATGGCTCCGGCGCCATTGGCGGCGTGGTTAATGTGGTCGATAACCGTATTCCAACGGATCGTATCGAAGGCTATCAAGGAGCCGCCGAATACAGCCATGATACGGTTTCCAACACCAATACCTATGCGGGCAAATTTACCTCAGGGTATGATGGCTTTAATTTCCATGTTGATGGCAGCGATCGCGTTGGCCATGACTATGAAACACCCACCTTTACCCTTGAAGAAGATGGCGAACTAGAGCCCCATGACCGCGTTGCCAACACCTTTATCGACAGTGCTACGGTAAATATCGGCAGCAGCTATGTCAGCGAGCATTGGACCCTGGGTCTTTCCTACGGCACCATAGAAACTGACTATGGCATTCCCGCTCACGCCCATGATCATGGCCATGAAGATGAGCACGGACATGAGGATGAGCTTGATGGCCATAATGAAGCGGAGCATGAAGGCGAAGAAGGCGTATTTGCACGAATGCAGCAAGATCGCTGGCAGGCGCTCGCAAGCTACTCTTTCCATGACAGCTTTGTTGAAGCCCTGACGCTGCGCGCCGGATACAGCGACTATGAACATGGTGAAATCGAAGGCGAGACCCTAGGCACCCTGTTTAGCAATACCAGCCGCGAGGCCCGTTTAAACGCCAAACACCGTCTCGGAAACTGGCATGGCACCCTAGGTTATCATTACAGTGATTCCGACTATAGCGCAGCCGGCGAAGAAGCTTTCACCCCGTCGACCAAAACCAAGGTGCATGCCCTGTATTTATTGGAAGAGCGGGAATTTGAGCGTTGGACCCTAGAGTTAGGTGCCCGTGTCGAAGACTATCAACTAGACAGCGAGATAAGCGATGAAGTCGGCCATCACGACCACGAAGAAGCGGGTCATGAAGAGTCAACGACTGCTTATGAGTACAGCGATACCAACTTAAGCCTCTCACTTGGCGGCATTTGGAATTACCAGGACGGCTATGCCTTGGCCTTAAGTGTATCGCGCTCCGAGCGAGCGCCGTTAACCGGCGAGTTGCTTGCTAACGGCACCCATATTGCTACCGGCACCTATGAGCTGGGCCTGGCCTATCATATTGAAGACGGTGAAGCGCATTTTGAAGGCGAAGACATCGCTCAGGAAACCGCGACTAATATCGATTTCAGCTGGCGTAAATATGTGGGCGATTTTGGTTTTAACTTCAGCGCCTTCTATAACGACGTGGACGATTTCTACTATCAGGAGAATACCGGACTGGTATTCGACCATGATGCTGGTTTTACAGATGCCATACTTGCCGATGACGACGCCCTCGCCGTTTATCAATATCGCAGTGGCGACGCCGAGCTCTACGGATTTGAGCTAGATGCACACTACGCCTTGTCATCAAGCTGGCAAATCAAAGGCTTCGCCGATTCTGTTAGGGCAAAACTCAAAGATGGCGAGCATCTGCCACGCATCCCGGCGGCAAAAATCGGCTCCCAGTTAAATTATCTCTATAAAGATTGGGATTTTGCTTTGGTTGCCACCCATTACCTTGAGCAGGATGATTTCAGTGCGTTCGAAACCAAGACTGATTCCTACACCCTGGTAGATTTTAAGGTGAACTATCACTTTAGCCTGGGTCAATTCGATGGCGTTGCCTATCTGCAAGCGCAAAACCTAGGGGATGAACTTGGCTTTGTTCATACATCCTTTATCAAGGATCAGGCCCCTTTACCTGGACGTAACTTGCGTTTAGGTGTCAGAGCCTATTTCTAAATATAAATGCCAACTGCATCGCAGGTGGTTTAAAACATGTAATAAAAAGCCCGGTAAAACCGGGCTTTTTTTATGTACTAAGACAATTATTTAAAACGACGTCTCAACGCCAATAAAGGTAAGGCCAATAGTGCCAGCCAACCTAATGAGCCACTTTGGCGCTCATAGCTGCCGGCCGCTTCCGGTGGACACTCTTCAATCTCACCACCTGCTATGCGGCTTAATTTAACCGGCATTGCCACACTTTCAAAAAGAACTTTGCCGCTGTCGTCCACTTCGACTTCACCACGGGCATTGAGCTTTTCTTTGCTCTTAGTAGCAACACCATAGATAACGCCATCATCGTCAATGGCTGTTGCTTCGGCAAAGTTGTAAGGGTAATTACTTTCACCATCGATATCATAACAAGGAAGCAAGTCATTAATATTAGCTACCGTGTCATCGCCAATGTTGTAAATAAAGCCTTCGCGGCGACGGCTTGATGAATTCACTACATCAACCTCACCCTCACCTATGATCACGCCGTGGATGTTAACATCGCGGGCCACAGAGCTTGAGCTGACAAAGTAGTCACTTGGGAACACGGTTTGACCCGTGTTGAGATCATGGTAGAAAAATTTCGTAGTGGTTCGTCCATCTATGCGTTTCGAGCCGTATCCAGTGATGATTCCTTCTTCATTGATCGCCACCGCCTTACCGGCACGCCAATCATCTTCTTGATTCAATAGCTCTATAACTTGACCATTTTGAAACAACACTGGCATGGTTAAGATTCTACTTTCACTATCGAATTGACGCACATGAGAATAGCCAACCGCTAGGCCTTGACTGTTTACCGCCAAAGCCATCGAAAGGAATGAATTGCCATCGTCTTCGTCAGGTACCAAACCGAGGCCAAGATCCTTGGTTTCAACCGTATTTAGATCAGCGTCCAAAGTCCACAATATTGCACGGCGATCATACAGATCATTTAATGCGTTACTTGAGGCGTTATTTTCTAAGCGCCATACACACACTGCAACCGGCTCATCTTCACCGTCACAACGTTCGTCATAATCTTCCTGGCGGTCAACGGGAACGCCGATGGATGCGCTACCAACCACATAGTAGCCGCCATCGGGGCGCTGCACTATATCGGAAGCCATGCTGGTGCCACCATACAGAGCAGAGACTGGCTCTAATGTACTTACCACACCCGTTGGTGAAACCACTACGCCACGCGAGCGATAGTCACGAACAAAGTAGGTTTCAGCTTCATTTTCACCACTGGGAGTAAATTCTATTTTCTTATAAGGCGCCGAGCCGCTGCCCACGCGCACACCATCTTCGCTGATGGCGTTATATAAGTTACTGACGCTACGGGTGTAGCCATCATAATCAGTAGATGTTTGATCGAGTAATACCTGCTCAACCGCAGGGCTCGGAGTAAAGTTTACCGCAGCCACATCGGCGACCTTCTGCCAGTTTTCATTGCCATTATTTGATGACAAGAAGCCCAACATAAAGGTTAAGGCATCGGCATTTAAATTTCCGCCGGCAATATCGTCCAGGGTAAAGGTAATTTCTTTATTGATTTGTTCAAAATGACGATATTCCCAGTCATCGTACGCACGAGTAATGATGCTCTCGGTAAAATCGATATAGCTAACGTCGATAGGCAGGTTATAAATGCCGCGGACCTGGCCTATTACTTCACCGTTATTGTTGGCGTCGGTGATAAAGTGGTGTTTTGCAGTGTCTAAGGTACTAAGTTCTTCTAGTTGATATACCGCGGCTTGCGCGCTGGCGCTAAGGCCCGCAAATATGCTCAATGCAACCAAGGATTTTTTCATCTTCTTCCCTACTACTGATTTTGTAATTCTTCGAGTTCTTCCCAACGGGCGAACGCAGCTTCAAGCTTCGACTCAAGCTCTGCCAATAGGTTCAACTTGGCGTTGGTTATTTCATTGTCTTGCTTAAAAAAGTCACTACTATTGACCTCTTGCTGCAGGCTGTCAATAGCTTCTTCCAGTTCTTCTACCTGATTAGGCAGTTGTTCTAACTCGCGTTTATGCTTATAAGACAATTTATTCGCAGATTTTTGCTTCACTGCCTTGGGCGTATCAAGGGTCGCTTTTTGTGCTTGTTTTTTAGCTGCTTCCTCGGCCGCTAAAATCTGCTGCCTATAGGCTTCATAATCGCTGTAACCACCCACTACCTCGGTGATTTTACCTTCACCATCAAAACCCCAGACGCTCGAACAGGTGTTATCGATAAACTCCCGGTCGTGGCTGACTATCAAGACTGTGCCCTGATACTGGTTCACGATTTCTTCAAGCAGCTCAAGGGTTTCAATATCCAGATCATTGGTCGGTTCGTCAAGCACAAGTACATTGGAAGGCTTTAAGAAGATCTTGGCTAATAATAAGCGGTTTTTCTCACCGCCGGAGAGCGCCTTAACCGGCGTACGAGCGCGTTTTGGCGGAAACAGGAAGTCTTGCAAGTAACCCAGTACATGGCGGCTGCGACCACCAATTTGCACTTCCTGCTTTCCATCTGCGACGTTATCCTGAACGCTGGCTTCTTCATCTAGCTTGGCACGATACTGATCGAAATAGGCGATTTCCAGATTCACCCCTTGCTTGAGCTTGCCGCTGTTTGGCTGCAGTTGGCCAAACAACAACTTTAACAAGGTGGTTTTACCGACACCATTAGGGCCAACCAAACCAACGCGGTCGCCGCGCATAAGCAAGGTCGAAAAGTCATCGACTATGACCTTATCACCAAAGGCATGGCATAAGTGCTGTGCCTCGGCCACCAGTTTGCCCGACCGAGCGGCGGTTTCTATGTTTAAGTCCACCTTGCCTACTTGCTCGATACGCTGTTTACGCTCCTGACGCAAAGATTTCAGCGCCCGCACACGTCCTTCATTACGGGTACGACGCGCTTTAATACCCTGGCGGATCCAGGCTTCTTCTTCGGCGAGCTTTTTATCAAACTCGGCGTTTTGCTGCTCTTCTACTTTTAAATCGTGAGCCTTACGCTCTAAGTAGGTGGCATAATCGCCGGGATAAGAGACAAGCAGGCCGCGGTCTAAATCGAGAATACGTGTCGCCAGGGCGCGAATAAAGGCACGGTCGTGGGAAATAAAGACGATGGCGCCTTTAAACTCTTTTAAGAATTGCTCTAACCATTGCACCGAGGCCACATCCAGGTGGTTGGTAGGCTCATCAAGAAGCAGTAAATCAGGCTCGCCTACTAACGCCTTGGCCAGGGCCACCTTGCGCAACCAACCACCGGATAAGGTGGCTAACAAGGCATCGGCATCCAGTTGTAATTGCCCCAGTACCAGCTTGATTTTAGACTCAAAACGCCAGCCGTCTTTGGCTTCTATTTCCGCAGAAATGTTCGCTAAGCGCTCCAGTGCCTTATCATCGTCGGCATTAACCGCCAAGGCGGCATTGAGGTTATGGAATTCTTTTAGCAAACGCGCCAAGGCAGGTAAGCCATCGGCCACATAATCAAAGACTGTACCGTCGCTGTCGCGTGGGGGATCTTGCTCTAAGCGGGCAATTTTTAGTTCGCCAATCTGGTTTATATCACCATCATCGAGTAAAACATCACCGCTTAGTACCTTTAAAAACGTCGACTTACCGGCGCCGTTGCGGCCCACCACACATACTCGCTCGCCTTGTTCGATAACGGCATTGGCGCCGTCAAGTAAGGGATGCGTACCATAGGCTAGTTGCCCGTTTGTTATTCTAATTAGGTCCATACTGCTTAATCAATTCGCTGATTGCCTGCTGGTCAAAAGGCCACCCCAGCTCGGCCTGTGGGTTATGTGCCAAAGCCAGCACCGGAATGCGTATCTGATACGCTTCGAGCCACTGCGGCTGGTCGATAATATCGCGCAACTCAATGGCTTCGATATCCGGATGCTGTTGCAATAATGCCTGCGCCTGCTCACACAGATGACAGCCATCGGTATGATAGAGCACCACCTTAGCCATGGCGGATCAACCAGGCATTGTGGATATGCTTGTTGCGGGCGAAGTCCGGCGACTGAGTCTGCTCGGTAATGTTTTCACACTGCAAGCCTTGTAATGCCAAGGCATCCACATCCATCTTAAAGCCGCGCTTGTTGTTTGAAAATAACAAGGTGCCCTGCTTGGCCAGTAGCTTGGACGCATCCTTGATAAGGGTCACATGATCACGCTGCACATCAAAGCTGTCGCGCATGCGTTTCGAGTTAGAGAAGGTCGGCGGATCTAAGAAGATCAGATCATACTCGCCGCGGGTACGCTTAAGCCACTCGATACAATCGCCCTGCTCAAAACGGTAACGCGGGCTTTTCAGGTTGTTGAGGGCAAAGTTGCGCTGCGCCCACTGCAAATAAGTTTTTGACATATCCACCGTGGTTACCGACTTGGCACCGCCAAGCGCCGCCTGCACCGATGCGGTACCGGTATAGGCGAAAAGATTAAGTACACGTTTACCCTGGCTCAGATCACGCACTCGTTTACGAGCCAAACGGTGATCCAGGAAGATGCCGGTGTCGAGGTAATCAAACAGGTTCACCTCAAATTTAGCACCGTACTCGGTGACCACCATGGTTTTACCCTGAGAGCCCTGAGTTTGATACTGGCTATCACCCTTTTGCTTACGGCGCTCCTTGAGAGCAACCTGTCCTGGCGCGATCTCCAAGGTCTCACAGGTGAGCATAAGCACGTCCTGCAGGCGCTTTTGCGCAACATTGGGGTCAATATTCTTTGGCGCTGCGTATTCGTAAATCACAGCGCTGTTTTGGTAAACATCAACGGCAACGTTGTATTCCGGAATATCCGCATCGTAAAGGCGATAGGCGCTGATCTCATCGCTTTTAAGCCACTTTTTCAAAGCCTGACGGTTCTTCTTCAGGCGATTGGCAAAGGCCACGGACTCTTCAAAATGCAAAGGCGTTTTGCTTTCGCTCTGTCCTTGTGTCTGCTGCTCGGTAATATCGTACAGGGCCAACAAGGTATCGAGCGGGCCGTTTTTAAACTTGTATTGCTTGTGTTTTACCAGTTTAAACAGCTTGAGCATTTCTGGCTCGCTGATCAAAAGTGCTGCACGCCAGTGGCAAAAGTGCTGCTTCAACTGGTGACCCATTTGGCGATACAGGGCGACAATTTCCGCCATAGAGCCAAGGCGCTCACCATAAGGCAAGTTCGCCAGCAGCACACCAGGGCGTTTCGCTGGCGCCTTCATATCGGCAAGATCACCAACGGCAAAGTCGATGCATTCACTCACGCCGGCGTTGGCTGCATTCTCTTGCGCCTTTTTAATTACCTGAGGGTTGATATCGCGACCGATAAGCCAAGGTTTTACGTCATCGTTAACCTGATCTTTAATGCTTTGCTTTAGCTCTTTAAATTTGGCAATACGGAAGCTGGGCAGGCGCTCAAAGGCAAAGCCTTCGCGTGATAGTCCGGGTGCCTTGTTTTGGGCCATCAGCGCCGCTTCGATAAGCAAGGTGCCGGAGCCACAGGTTGGGTCGAATAAAGGCTTGCTGGTGTCATCAAGCCAACCGCTACGCATCACCAGCGCTGCAGCTAGGTGTTCTTTTAATGGTGCCTTACCCTGGGCGCTACGATAACCGCGTTGCGACAGGCGTGGGCCGGAATAGTCGATATACAGGGTCAGTTTATCGCGGTTAAGTTTGGCAACCATACGTACGTCCGGCGTTTCTTTGCTGACGCTGGGACGACGCTCGTACAAGTCATAGAAATAGTCACAAATGGCATCCTTGATCACCAAGGCGCCGAACTGGGTGTTTTTCAGCTGCCGATTGGTGCCGCTAAATTCCACCGCAAAGGATTGATCCGGACCGAAAAACTCTTGCCATGGCTGAAAGCGGGCAAAATTATACAGGGAGGTTTTGTCTTCGATGTCGCTGCCTTGTTGCAACACCAACATGACACGGGTGGCCAAGCGGGTGCACAAGCACACCTTTTGTGCGGTTAAACTATCGGCGCTGAACTCGACGGCACCAACGCGCTGTTTGGTAACTTCAGCACCTAGTTCGGTGAGTTCTTGTTGTAGCAGTTGTTCTATGCCAATGGATGTAGAAGCGACAAATTGCAAGGTGACTTTCCTATCTCGTAAATTCCCCGAGATTGTATCACAGCCCCTTTGTCTTAGGCGCTTTTTTGTTGTCCTTGGGCGGAGAAAATCGGTGTGATACGGTCGTTTAGCACCTTGATCACAGCAAACTGTTGCAGCTGTAAATTTTCATCAAGGGCAAAGCTAGACTCAAGGCATAGACACACACTTGCTTGCTCGGCGCAGTCAACAATCAGGAATTGTCCACTTTGCTGGGAAGAAGTCAGCTGTACCACGGCTTCGTGATTGGCTTGGTTGCCAGTATAGGGGGCGAAGAACCAGCTTTTCGCCAGCATGGGCTTAAGGTAGTGTTTGACCGCGGTGGCGTTAAGCGCAATCTGACAGATATGGGCATCATTCCACAGCGAAAACCCGCTTAAGTACTGACAAACCTGCTGATAGAACTCGGCATCACGCAGATTAAACTTGGGCTGGGTAAAGGCTTCATCAATCAACTGGCGGCTTTTATACGGCGTGCAAAACTGCATGTCACCCATGTCGAGTAACAGTGTATTGCGCTCTTCGCATACTTGCCATTGCCAATCTTGTTGTGCCTGTAACATCCCTTCCTCGATTTAATATAAATTAAAGTCAATAAAATCAATGCTTATAACTTTGGATTATAGCGCTTGGCGATCCCCTGTAAAATTAATTCTAATAATATTTTACGAGGGATCGTCCGTATTAATAGCGGATCCTTATAAGCCGCTTAAGATCCGTTTAACCAGCGCCGGGCCTTCGTAGATAAATCCGGTGTAAATCTGCACCAAATCTGCTCCGCCATTGAGTTTCTCTTTAGCCGCTTCAGCGCTGTCGATACCGCCGACGCCGATAATAGGCAACTGACCATTGGAAATACGCTTGATCTCCTTGATCACCTCTAAAGACTTGGCACGCACAGGACGACCAGACAAGCCACCGGCTTCATCCGCATACTGTAGGCCCTGCACTGCGGTGCGATCTAAGGTGGTGTTGGTCGCAATCACGCCATCTATCTTGTTGTTTAACAAAGAATGGGTAACCTGCTCTACCTGCACCTGATCAAGATCAGGGGCTACCTTTACCAGCATGGGCACTTGTTTATTGTGCTTGGCAATAAGATCCAACTGTTCGTTTTTCAGGCTGGATAAAAGATCATCCAGCGCCTCGCCGTACTGCAGATCACGCAGACCCGGCGTGTTCGGCGAAGAAATATTCACCGTGATATACGAGGCGTGCTCGAACACCTTACGCATACAGTGGATGTAGTCATCCTTGCCCTGCTCGTTTGGCGTGTCCTTGTTCTTGCCGATATTAATACCCAGGATGCCGCGATAGTTTGACGCCTTAACGTTGGCAACCAGGTTATCTACGCCCTTGTTGTTAAAGCCCATACGGTTGATCACCGCATGCTGCTCTGGTAGGCGGAAAATACGCGGCTTATCGTTACCGGCTTGTGGTCGTGGCGTCACCGTGCCTACTTCGATAAAACCAAAACCCATTTGCGCAAAGGCGTCGATACATTCGGCGTTTTTATCCAGACCGGCGGCCAAACCCACTGGGTTTTTAAATTCCAGGCCTAGAAATTCCGTTGGCTTATCGGCCACATTTTGCGACCAGGCCATAGACAATGGTGTGTTGGCAAAGCGACGTAGGTTGTTTAGCGCAAAGTCATGCGCCCATTCCGCGTCCTTGGTGAACATAAAACGGCGTGCTAATTCGTAAAACATGGATCCCCCTAGAAAAAAATACCCCAGCCAAAGGCCGGGGTATTCTACAGAGTTTTACTGCTTATTAACAGAGAGCTTAGTTACGTTGATCACAGTTATGTGCAAGTAACATCAACTCACGCAGAGCTACAGAGAACTTCGCAAAATCATGACTTTGTGACGTCTTAAATTCGCTTAGCATCTGCTGCCAACGATGCAATAAGGCATCGTTTGCGTCCATCCAGGCGTCGATTTGCGCATCAACATCCTGTTCCTTGTCATCGAAGCTGCGCAGTACAACATCAGTCAAGGTACGCTGCTGCCAATCCAGCTCTTCGCGGTACGAGGCACGAGCAAGGGCTTGCCAGTGGTTTTGTACCGGCTGATTGGTGATCTGCGTAAGGAACCAGTGTAGACCCATACGCGCACCCAGCTTGAAGTAAGTGCTTGAAACAATCGCCGTAGGACGCTTGCTTTGCGTTGCCACTTCCGCCAGATCCATGGCTGAGAACAGGCTTGAAAGCGATACGATACGCATCGCCAGTTGCGCCGGAACGCCCTTGTCTGCCAATGCAGTCGCGTTTTTGCGGATCTGCTCGCTCTCTGCGCTCACCATGTAGCTGTGCAGGTTGTCCGTTAGATCTTTAAAGCAAGGTGCAAAGTGCTCGATGCTCTGCTCAATGGTCAAGGCCTTGTTGCGGTGACGTAAGAACCAACGCGTGGCACGACGTACGGTACGACGAAGCTGATACAACATTTCTGTTTGCACCGCTGCATCAACCTGGTTGTCCAGGGCACTGATCTCGCTCCAGGTTGTTGGCAAGGCGAAGATTTCGCGGGCAATGCTGTAGCACAGGGCGATTTCAGCATCCGAGGCACCGGTTTCTTCGTGCATGCGCACCATAAAGTTAAGACCCATGTCGTTAACTATGTTGTTAGCCAACTTGGTGGCAATAATTTCTCTGCGTAGCGGGTGATTGTCCATGGCCGCATTGAAACGCTCGCGCAGTGGCGCAGGGAAAGATTGCACCAACAACTGACGGTAGTATGGGTTTTCCGATACTTCGTCCGTTACCAAGGTTTCTTTCAGTACCATTTTCGCGTACGACACCAACACAGACAGCTCAGGACGAGTCAGGTCTTTACCTGATGCGGCGCGCTCTGCCAGCTCTTCATCGCTTGGTAGGAATTCGATAACGCGATCCAGCTTGCCTTCTTTTTCAAGGGCGTGGATAAAGCGTACCTTTTCTTTAAGCGTTGACGCGCCTTTTAACTGAGTCACGGAAATGGTCTGGGTTTGACGGTAACAGTCTCTCAGTACCAACTCTGATACTTCGTCTGTCATCGCATAGAGCAATTCGTCACGCTGTTTCTTAGTCAAGTCGCCTTCACCCACTAGAGAGTTAAGCAAGATCTTGATATTCACTTCGTTATCCGAACAGGCTACACCACCTACGTTATCGGTAAAGTCGGTGTTGATACGACCGCCTTTAGCAGCAAACTCGATACGACCCAATTGCGTCGCACCCAGGTTACCACCTTCACCGAAGATCTTCGCACCCAGCTCGCCGCCGTTGATACGAAGCGCATCGTTAGCGCGATCGCCTACGTCTGTGTCGGTTTCAGACTTAGACTTGATGTAAGTACCGATACCACCGTTCCATAGCAGGTCTACAGGCATCATCAGTATGGCTTTGATCAGCTCAGTTGGCGTCATCGCCGCCTTCTTGGTGCCAATCATCTTCTTAATCTCAGGCGTCAAGGTGATTGACTTGGCGCTACGGTTAAAGATACCACCGCCTTGAGAGATCAATTCGCTGTTGTAATCTTCCCAGCTTGAACGCGGCAGGTCGAATAAACGCTTGCGCTCTTCCCAAGACGTGGCTGCGTCCGGGTTCGGGTCGATGAAGATGTGCATATGGTTAAATGCCGCTTGTAAGCGCGTGTGCTTAGATAGCAACATACCGTTACCGAATACGTCACCGGCCATGTCGCCGATAGCAATGGCGGTAAAGTCTGTGTTTTGACAATCAATGCCGATTTCACGGAAGTGACGTTTCACCGACTCCCAAGCACCCTTGGCGGTAATACCCATCTTCTTGTGGTCATAACCAACAGAGCCACCCGAGGCAAAGGCATCGCCTAGCCAGAAGCCATACTCTTGCGCGATACCGTTAGCGATATCAGAGAAGGTCGCGGTGCCTTTATCGGCAGCAACAACCAGGTACGGGTCGTCTTCGTCATGACGAGTCACATCGACAGGAGCAACAATTTCGCCATGAACTATGTTGTCTGTGATATCCAGTAGACCGCGGATAAAGATCTTGTAGCACTCTTGACCTTCGGTAAAGAAGGCTTCGCGCTCACTCGGTAGCTGCTTACAAACGAAACCACCTTTAGAACCAACAGGTACGATAACCGTGTTCTTAACCTGCTGCGCCTTAACCAGACCCAATACTTCGGTACGGAAGTCTTCACGACGGTCTGACCAACGTAGACCACCACGAGCAACCTTACCACCACGTAGGTGTACACCTTCAACGCGTGGTGAATAAACAAAGATTTCAAACGCTGGAAGTGGCAGTGGTACATCCGGGATCAAGCTTGGCTTAACCTTGAATGAGATGTAAGACTTAAACAGACCATCTTCAGCTTTTTGGTAGTAGTTGGTACGCAAGGTGGCCTTGATCATATCAACGTACAAGCGAATGATACGGTCATCATCCAGGTTAGCTACGTTTTCAAGGGCTTCGTAAATTTGCGCAATCAGCTTCTCAAGGGCTTTATCCGTGCCAGGAGCCTTAACCGAGAACTTCTTAGCAAATAGTTTAACGATTTGCGTGGCGATGTCCGGGTAGTTGGCAAACGTGCTTTCGATGTAGCTTTGCGAGAAGGTTACGCCGATTTGACGCATATACTTAGCATAGGCGCGCAGGATTGATGCTTCACGACCCGCTAGGCCACCAACCAATACCAGGCGGTTAAAGCCATCGTCTTCCAAGCGGTTGTTCCAAACATCCGTTAGCGCTTTTTGGAAACGTGCAGAAACCTTGTCGAAGTCCGCTACTTCTTTGTTGCTCAGCAACATAGAGAAGTCCATGATCCAGTTTACCTGGCCATCAGACGTTTTCACTGCGTATGGAGTTTCACCGATAACGCGCAGACCGAAGTTTTCCAACATCGGCATAACGTCTGACAGGTGAATAGGCTCATCTTTGTGGAACAAAGATAGGCGTACTATGTTTGAGCTTACTTCTTCTTGTGGACGGTAGAAAAGCATTTCCAGCTTGTTGTCGTCATCAAGCAACTCTAGCTTTTCGATATCAACTACGGCAGCGCTAGGCAGTACCTGATCTTTGTAAGCGCTGGCAAACGCATTAGCGTATTTGCGGTTAAGTTCGTTACCACGGGCTTCGCCATTGCTACCAAGTAATGCCGATTGCAGTTTATCTTCCCAAGTACGGGCTGCTTCTACTAAATTGTTTTCGATTTCTTTCACGTCGTAATCTACGTTGTCGTCTTGCACGCGCACTATGTAGTGAGTACGAGCAAGGTTTGATTCTGAGAAATAAGTGGTAAAGGCCACTTTGTCGTTCGAGCCAAAGGCTTCTGCAAGAATTTGCTGGGTTTCGCGGCGCAGCGCTGTGTTATAACGCTCACGTGGCACATACACCATGCACGAGAAGAAACGACCATAAGTGTCTTTGCGCACGAACAGGCGACACATATCACGTTCTTGGATTTGCAATACGCCCATGGCTACATCAAGTAGTTCGCTTTCGCGAGCTTGCACCAGTTCGTCACGAGGATAGGTTTCAAGAAGGTTTAACACCGCTTTATAGGCGTGTGTACCCGCAGCGAAATCACTCATATCCAATACACGGCGGATCTTCGACTTCAACACCGGCACATCGGCGGCGCTGTTATTGTAGAAGCTCGATGAGAACAAACCGATAAAACGGTCTTCGCCTACCACGTTGCCGTCTTTATCGAAACGCTTAATGCCGATATAGTCGGTGTGCGCCGGACGGTGTACACGGGAAACCGAGTTGGTTTTAGTCAATACCAAAAGGTTATTACTGCGCGCTTCTTTGCGAGCGGTTTCTGGCATGTCTGACAGTAAGCGTAAATGGTTTTCATCTGAGTTCTTCATCAGACCTAGGCTTGAGCCTTCCACGCCCTTAAGCTGATGGTCACCCTTCACCGGCGTCAGCAGGTATTGACGGTAACCCATAAAGGTAAAGTTATCGCTGGCCAGCCACTCTAGAAACTCCAGGGTTTCATTAAGCTCAACCGCATCAACATTGTGCGGGCGCTTAGGCAAGTCTTTGATCACTTCAAGCAACTTGCTGCGAATTGGCTGCCAGTCTTCTACTGCCAGTGAGACATCGTTTAGAACCGACTCAAGCTCGGCTTTAAAGGCATTGATTTCGCCTTCATCGGTTTGACGGTCAATCTCGATAAAGAACACTGTTTTCGTCGAGTTCGACTCTTGCTCGGCTTTTAGGTTCGAAAGATTGATGATGGCGCCATCGTTATCGCGCTGAATTTTTAACGGTGTATGCAGCAACAGGTGTGAAGCTATATTGGCACGATTCAGTGACATGCGCACCGAGTCCACCAAAAATGGCATGTCCTTAGCTATGATTTCAACGATGGTGTGAGAGGATTGCCAACCGTGTTTTGCTACTTCAGGGTTAATTACGCGGATCACCGCTTCGTCGCCCTTGTTTCCCTCTAGGGAATTCCAAAGACTAAGCGCTGCCCCGTAGAGGTCACTGTCATTTCTGTGTACTAGGTCCTCAGCCGACATATTGCTGTATAACGCATGGGCGAATTTGTCGACCAGTGACACCTTGTCTGGATTAACTTTGCTCTTAATAAGCTTGCTGACGTTATTCAGAATAACGCTAGCGTGACCGTCATTTTGTGTCATTGTGTGTTCCTTAATCTATACCGCCTTGTGAACGGGTGACTGAATAGCGTGGAGTCGGGGTGAATTCTAACCCTTTTACAGCTAATAAACAGCCTTTTCGATGAAATCAGACCAATGATTTCAGCGCTTTGACGCATTATTCACAAAATATAGATAGAAATGGCCGAGACCGGCCATTTCCGTTAACACGTATTCACATTATTTTTTCTGGTCAGACCACAAGAAGGCGCTGATTGCTGGAATTATAAGCAAGGCACCTATCATGTTTACCAGGAACATAAAGGTTAACAAGATGCCCATATCGACCTGAAACTTCAGCGCCGAGAAAATCCAGGTACTTACACCCACTGCCAAGGTGATACCTGTAAATAGCACAGCACTGCCCCGCTCAACCAAGGCATTACGATACGCCTGACTTACACTAAGGCCCTGCTTAAGCTGGATCATCTTGGAGGATAGGATATAAATACCGTAATCAACACCTATACCCACACCCAGGGCGATAACCGGCAAGGTCGACACAGTAAGGCCAATCTCCAATGCCACCATCAGCGCCTGCGCCAGGGTCGATACTATATACAGAGGCAGAACCACGGCTATGGTCGCGCGCACCGAGCGGAAGCTGACCAAGCATAGGGCTATCACAGCACCATAGACATACAGCATCATGGGCGTTTGCGCTTCGGATACGGACTCATTAGTGGCCGCCATCACGCCGATAGGACCTGAGGCCAAACGGAATTGCAGTTTGTCGGTGCCAAACTCGGCGCCCACTTCCTTCACCGTCGCCACTACCTGATCTATGCTTTGCGCCTTATGGTCTTTCATAAAGATGATCACCGGCATCACAGAGCAATCGCCATTAAGCAGGCCTGAGCTTGTTTCCACCCGCGACGACGCCTGCACCAGAGATGCGGTATTGCGCGGCAGGGTTTGCCATTTTAAATTGCCTTCGTTGTAACCGGCGTTGACCGCCTGCGCCACACTGGCAAGAGACACACTGCTTTGCACCCCGGGGACGTTTTCAATACGCCACTGGAATTGGCGAATACGCTCCATCACATCGTGCTCGGTACAAGCCGCTGGATAGGCTTCAACTATCACCTTAAGGATATCCGAGGAGATCTCGTATCTATCGGAGATCAAGAAGGTATCCTGGTTATAGCGGGCATCTTCGTGCAACGCCGGCGCGCCTGCATGCAAGTCGCCGATATGCATCTTTTGTGATTGCCAATAACCGAAGGCAAAAAGCAGCGCCGTACAAATAAGGATAATGGCGGCATATTTTCTATCGGTGGCGCAAACCAGTAACTCACGGAGTTTAAACAGCGCATCTTTATTTCTGTTATCCGCGGACAGCACGTGCAGGTTGCTCACATTCAAGTAAGAAGCAATCACGGGTAACAACACCAGGTTGGTAAAGATGATCACCGCCACCCCTAAACTTGCGGTAATGGCCAGCTCACGAATAATGCCGATGTCGATAGCAAGCAGGGTTAAAAAGCCCACTGTGTCCGATAGCAAGGCGATACCACCTGGGATCATCAAGGCCTTAAAGCTCGACTCCGCAGCATTTTTAGCGCTGCTGCCCAGTTGTACTTTTTTGGCGATATCATTGATCATTTGCACACCATGACTCACGCCTATGGCAAAAACCAAAAACGGCACCAGAATCGACATGGGATCCAGACCAAAGCCCAGGGTTGAGAGCAGACCAAGCTGCCAAACCACAGCGATAAAGGAGCAGACAATTGGCAACAGGGTCAGCTTAAAGCTTTTACAGAACAGCCACACCATAATAAAGGTGATCACTATGGCGAGGGCAAAGAAGAGCAATACGCCCTTGGCACCATCGGCGATATCACCGGCCATTTTCGCAAAGCCGATAATATGAATGCTGACGTTGTCCGTACTCAGGTCATCACGGATTTTGCTTTCAAGCTGCTCGGCAATCGCCAAGGTATCGAGCTTCTCACCGGTTTGTGGGTCGAACTCCATCAGCTGGGCACTGACCATGGCACAGGAATAATCAGACGCTATCATGCGCCCTACTACCTTGGCCTTTTCTATGTTTTCTTTTACCCGGGCTAAGCCACGCTCATCGGGACGAAAATTTGCAGGAATAATGGGGCCGCCACTAAAACCATCTTCGACCACCTCAACAAAGCGGGCACTGGGCGAGAAGATCGAATTAACCAAGGGGCGGTTAACGCCGGGAATAAAGTAAAGCTGATCATGTACCGACTTTAACTGAGTAAAGAACTCTTCATTAAAGATGTCACCACCGGCATCACAAACGGAAATTAATATGCTGTTGGCGCCACCAAATTGCTTCTCATGCTTGGTGTACACCTTCATATATTCATGGTTAAGAGGGATGTTTTTATTAAATGAGGCGTCGAGTTTAAGCTGAGTAGCCTGAAAAGCCAGGGCTAATGTGGCCAACACAAAGGCCATTATCACCCACATGCGATGGCGGAATAAACTACGCTCTAATGCTTCCACTATAATTTGCATGATTAGTTAAACTCCTTGCTTTGGATCCCAGCTTCGGTGGCCAGTATCAATTGTCCATTGAACAGCACCCCGTTTAAGATGGCTTTACCATCACTGAGTTGCTCACTTTGCAATTGCGTGCTGCTGGCATCATCCAGATGGTAGATCACCGCCGAGTTGCCGAAAATATACAGCTGCTTATCGGCAGTCGTCATCATGCTGTTCATGGTCGCCTGCTCATTCGCCATCAGCTGTTGCCAACCATCTTCTTCGCTATAACTAAAAGCATTACCACGTAAACCTGCTACATAAAGCTTATCGGCCATTTCGGTAATATCAAAAAACGAGCCTTGATAGATTTCTTCTTCACGCTGCCAGGTTTGGCCACCGTCGCTGCTGTGCGCTATCAGGCCCATTTCGCCCACTATATACAAGCCCTTGCTGGTTGTCGCAATGCGGTTAAAGTGCGGCAAAATAGAAGCAGTCTCGCTTTCATAGCCTGCTGGGTCTTCGGCTTTAAGCTCATTTAAATAGTCGCGGTCTTCGGCAAACAACAAGCTATCGAGAAAGCGCTTTTGCCAACTTTGGCCGCCGTCCTCGGTAACGAAATACATACCGTATGCACCCACGGCTATGCCCTGTTGCGCATCCATAAAGGTAATATCCAAACAAGGCTTATCAAGCTCAGGTAAAAACTGCTGAACTTGCCAGCTTTGCCCGCCATCTTGGGTATTTAAGATGGTAGCGTCATGGCCGCATGCCCAGCCTTGGTTGTTATCAATAAAGAACACCGAGGTCAGTAACACGTCTACCGGTGATTGTGCCTGTTGCCACTGCTGAGCATCGTCACTAATCACTATGGTGCCATGTTGGCCAACGGCAATCACACGCTCAGCGGTGGCGGTAATATCGGTGAAAAGTGTATGCGTCGCCTGCTCGGCTTGGTAAGCGGGCTGAGGTGTTGTTTGAGCTACAACGTGCAGCGACAAAAGCAACGTTGCCCAACTAAGCAAGTACTTCATATAAATATGCGCCCAAAAAAGAGAAATTGAATCAAGGAGCCGAGCCCACTAGGTGAGCCCGGCTAAGTACGAGGATTAACGGCGACCTTCGCGGCGAAGAGCGTTAGATGTAAACTCATTGTCATTGAATGACTGTGAGAAATCATACATAGCTTCTTGGTTATCCAGACCAATGGCCAGGTAACGACGAGAATTAAGGTCATGATAAACCTCAAGCGTACTCCACTGCGCCGGTACTTCGTAGTAGTTCAAGCCATAGGCCATAGCTACACGGTATAGTTGATCACGGTTGTCGTATAGGTCGGCCACAGAGATCTGCCAGCTGTCTTCGTCAATGTAGAAGGTACGCTTCTTATAGGTGTGACGCGTGCCCTCTTTCAAGGTTGCTTCAACCACCCAGACACGGTGCTTCTCATAACGCAGATGCTCAGGGTTTACATGACCCGGTTTGAGGATGTCATCGTACTGCAATGAATCACTGTGCAGCTTGTAGCTGTTATAAGGGATCAATAATTCTTGCTTACCCTTTAGCTCCCAGTTGTAACGGTTAGGTGAGCCGTTAAACATATCGAAGTCATCGGTCGTGCGCAGGTTGTCTGACGCCGTTCCCGGGGCATCATAAGCAACGTTTGGTGCACGACGTACGCGGCGCTGACCCGTGTTGTAAGTCCATGCCTGACGCGGAGTCAGGATTTGGTCCATGGTTTCATGAACCAATAATGCGGTACCTGCAAGACGCGCCGGCTCGGTGACGCTTTGCTTAAATTTGAAGAGGATATTTGACTCTTCCAGCTGCTCAGGCGTGGCATCGTCGGCGGCGTACTTGATCAATAACTGCTCGTCAAAGCCAATCAGGTTATAGGCACCGGAAGCCGTTGGCATCGCCTGACCACCAAAGCGCGAAATAGACTGACCACGATAGCGCAGCAGGTGGTTCCAAATGGCTTCAAGACCATTGGCTGGAATAGGAAATGGAATACCAATGGCTGTGTTTTTAATACCGTTACCACCTTCAATCAACTCGGCTTGAGTGGCGTACTTCTTGGTCGCATCATAGAAGGCCTGAGGATACGAGGCACTGCGGCGAGTTGGGTACACAGGCATCTTAAAGGTATCTGGGTAGGCTTCAAACAAGGCTATCTGGCCTGCACTAAGCAGGTGTTTGTACTGCTCCAGATTTGATTTGTCTATGGTGTACAACACCTGATCCGCAGCAAACGGATCCGGATGGTGCATGCCCGGCTTATAGTTTGCCGGCACTTCGGTGATACCACCATCCCAAGCAGGTATAGAACCATCTTGGTTTCCGGCCTTAACGGCGCCAATTGGCGTTAAGTCCGCGCCAAGGCGTTCCACTTGCTCCGGCGAAATTTTAGCCTGTACTGCAGTGGTAGCGAAAATGCTACAAAATGCTGCTGCAATGAGGGTAGGTTTAGTCAACATACGGATACCCTTTTAAATTGAATATTTGATATTAAAGGAAACAAAATCACGATCGGCAAATGTATTGGTCGCGCCGCCGCCCCAGAATGAGTTATAACCAAGATCAAAAGACCAGGTATTTTGATAGTTAAAATTCATATTAATGCCCAATGATTTTCTGTCTTCAATAAACAGGAACATGGGATCTGGAGTAATACCATTGACATCGTGTGAGAATACGAAACGCGGCGAGAAGTTAACGCCCGAGAACAGGTCATAATAATCGCCCTTGGCGATCAGACGATAACCCCAGGCCGAAGCCGTTGGGAATGGGTTGGTTTCTGGACCATTTGACAAAGCCATATGCAAGGCCGAATAGTCATCCGCCAAAGGCCCCTGCATAATGCCGCTACGGCCAGTACCGGAAACGTTTAAGCGTAATTCGTCATAGGCCGGCATATTGTTAATGCGTACACCGCCTACTTCACCAACCACAGCCCAGCTATCGGCACCCAGTGCAGGGCCAAACAGGTGTGTTGCAGTAAATTGCACTTGTGCTGTATTACGTAAAATATAGCCTTGAGCCGTACCACCTGGGCCAACTACCGCAGTGGCATCGCCTGGACTGAGCTGAGAAATACCGGCGAATTCCGGACGAAGTCCTGCCAATGCCAGTTGCTCAGGCATACCTGCGTACAATAGCTCTACGTCATCAACCTGGAAAGGCTCGTCTTCACGGAAAGCAAATTCACCGGCAAGCGCGGTTTCACCAATGGAGGTGTTAAAGCTTAAACCGTATAACTTGATGTCCTCTGGATAATCAAGCTTGGCCTTGGTAAAGGCTTTCAAGTCGTTTACGTTGTCGCTGTTAATCTCTGTGCTCATGATCATCGCCAAGTCTTCACCTATGGCGGTAAAGTCCGATACCTGACCCGAGATCACCGGACGACGACTGTGGTAATTAATGTAATACAAGGCCACTTCGGTGTCGTTCAGCTCAGGCATAAACATGCCAAGGCGCAAACCATATTGACCGCCATCGCTAGGCTCTGTTTTGCCTCGACTACCCTCGCCCTTCAGGGCCACTTTAGTTGGGTAAGCAAGGTACATGCTTGCTAGCAACTGCTGGCCTTCTGCGGATGTCGGGTCAATGCCCTGGGCCGCTGCAGCCGCTTGCCAATCGGCGGCAAGGTTATTCAAGCTGTCGGTTAAAAACGCCAAATCGATATCCGGGTTTGAGGTAAAGCCCAGCTGTACGTTTTGGTTAAAGCCGTTTTCCGAGGCAAAATCATTGGTCGAGAAATAGCTGCCGGTTGCAGGTAGGCGTGTTTCATGCCACTGATATTGATAAAAACCTTCTAGGAAAAGGTTTTCGGTAATACCCAATGAGGCCCATAACATGCCCACTGGAATAAAGGCTTCTTTTAACTCGGCGCCCGGCGCTTTTAAGCGGTCGATATCAACCGGGTTCACGTTGATGCCGTGAGAGATAAGTGTACTTTCACCCCAGTTCACAACCTGTTGGCCTAAACGCACAGATAGCGGGTTTTGACCTTCATTGAAATCGAAGTCGGCCCATACAAAGGCATCAAGAAGACGGAAGTCGGCACAGACCTGCTCTTTGGTTTCGTCGTAATCGCACGGGTCTACGCTTTCGCCGGATACCGGATTGGTATAGGCGTAATCACCATCCATCAGGGCAAAATCGTAAAAATACATAAAGCGGGAGAACAAGCCGTAAGATTCGCCATTGATAGCCAGCTCATGAGTGCCCTTTAACAATTGCGAAAAGGTATCGCCCTTGTCGAAATTCAGGTTACCCGCATCGCCGTTGTTTGAATAGGCGCCGGGTTGGCTCCACACGTCACTAGAACTATATACGGGATTAAGCGCGGCGTTGTAAGTGCTCCAGTCAAAGCGTGGGTGGTTACTCTTACCTATATACTGAAAATCACGGTTTTCGGTACGAATGCTCTGGCCGTATGAGAACGTCGAATCAAAATTGATATCGAAATCACCAACCGTAAAGCTGGCACTGTGTGCGGCGCTACTCATGCCCAACATCGCTGCGCCGACGCTGAGCGCTAACCGATGCTTCACAAATAGTGGCTGTCTTATCATTGTTGCTTCCCCCTTAGCGCGGGTAATTTTTAGATCAAGTTATTGTTTTTAGTGTAGTCTTGTGCATTTAAAAGGATAGGCTACAGTTACGAACAGTCTACATGAATGCTTTGTAACTGGCGTTAAATTTCCTTTTCATATGCTAATGGTATGACATCCTACCACTATTTTTATACATGACAATAACGTTAACGACAAATGCAATTTACATTACCGTCAAATAATCTAAAAATTGCTGTATTTATATTCGCTCCAGCACAACGAATTTATTTTACCCAGTCAGGGTAAGGCGGGATCGACCAAATATGCCCAGAGCGGACATATGCGGTAATACTTTTTAGCGGCGGGAAAGCGCATGCGACTAGTATTATCGTCATACACTTAAATGGCAGTGCTTGACCTATTACCGGGCCAAGTCACTGCTCATAGGTTAGGTGCTGCGCAAATATTGCTTATTCACTTAAGGCTTTTTCAACCTTTTCAAAGAGATCTTTGCTCAGATTCGGTAATGCCATCAGGCGTTGTAACTGGGCACGCATCAATTCTTGACGGTCCAAGTCATAACGGCGCCAGGCCAACAGCGGAGTAATTAACCGCGAGGCATTTTGCGGGTTTATATCGTTAAGCTTTACCAGCACATCCCCAAGAAGCTCATAACCACGGCCATCCTGGTGATGGAACACCCTTGGGTTGCTCATGGTCAGGGGCCCCAACAAGGCTCTTACCCGGTTCGGATTTTGCCAAGAGAAGTGCGGGTGTTCAAACAAGGCGCTAATATCACTCAAGGCATGTTCGCCCTGCTTCATCGCCTGTAAGTTAAACCATTTATCTAATACCAGGACATCGTCGGCCCAGCGCGTTGCAAACTCTCCAAGCAAGATGTTTTCTTGCTTATGCTGCGCCAACACCAAGGCTTTTAGCGCCGCCAGCGACAAGGTCATAGAGCCATTGGTCGCTTGCTCGGCAATATAGTCGGTGGCGACATCAAGGCGTGCCAGGTAGTACATGCCGGCAGCAAGCAAGGCGCGTACCCCAGTGCTTTGAGCTGTTTGTTGCTTGTCGTCCTTAAACTGCTCTACGACGGCTTCTAATTGCGGGCGCAGATGCTTGGCAATATCCGTTTCAAAAGCATCAATAATGCTATTGAGCGCATTGACCGGGATTTCGCTATATCCGCTGCTCAGAGTGTCAAAGCTCGGCAAGTACAAAAGCTCGGCAATCAAAGCCAGATCAGCTTCTTCACCTGATAGAACGCCATTTAGCAACTCGCTCATGGTTGCCAATACCAGATCCGGCAACTGAACTTGCTCATTAACTTGCGCCACAGCCTGATTAACGCAATGACTGAGTGCGGCTTGCTGTGCATCCCAGCGGCTAAAGTCACTGCTGGCGTGGCGAACAATATGCAATTGATCCGCCAAGGCTTGGGCAAACTGCACCTGCACCGGCGCCGAAAAATCTTCAAAAAGAACGGCGACCGGGCGCTCATCAACCTGCTCAAACACAAATTCCTGACTTTGCTCACTCAGGTGTAAAACCTTGTCCAGGTCTTGGCCGTCACGCTTCAGCGCCATGGGCTGCCCCTGTTGATTTAACAACTCTATGGCCACCGGAATTAACAAGTTGTCCTTATGGGGCTGCTCCGCGGTTGGCTTATGGGTTTGCGTTAAGCTCAGGGTGTAGCGTTTGGCGTCGCTGTCGTAATCTTCGCGCACCGAAACCAAGGGCGTGCCCGCTTGTCCGTACCAGAGTGAAAACTGCGATAAATCCGTGTCATTGGCATCATGCATGGCGGCAACAAAGTCATCACAGGTCACCGCCTGGCCGTCATGGCGCTCAAAATACAGCTTCATGCCCTTTTGGAAGCCCGCTTCACCAAGCAAGGTATGCAGCATGCGGATCACTTCGGCGCCCTTGTCATACACGGTTACCGTGTAAAAGTTATTCATTTCAATGACTTTTTCTGGGCGTATGGGGTGCGCCATGGGGCCTGCATCTTCGGCAAACTGATGAGTACGCATCACCTTCACGGCATCGATGCGGTTAAGGGCGCGAGAGCCTAAGTCACTGCTGAATTCCTGATCGCGAAATACCGTTAAACCTTCTTTTAAAGACAGCTGGAACCAGTCGCGGCAGGTAACTCGGTTACCTGTCCAGTTGTGGAAATACTCGTGCCCGACAATGGACTCGATAAGATGAAAATCCCTGTCTTGCTGGTGTCACTATTGGCCAAAACGCACTTGGAGTTAAAGATATTCAGACCCTTATTCTCCATGGCGCCCATATTGAAAAAATCGACTGCCACTATCATGTAGACATCCAGGTCGTATTCGAGGTCGAAGCGTTGCTCATCCCATTGCATAGCGCGCTTAAGGGAGGCCATGGCATGAGGCGCTTTGGAGAGGTTCCCTTTATCAACATACAGCTCCAGCGCCACCTCGCGGCCCGAGGCCGTGGTATAGGTATCGCGCAGCACATCGAAATCACCCGCCACCAAGGCAAAGAGGTAACTGGGCTTTTTAAACGGGTCTTGCCAGGTGGCAAAATGCTTACCGTCGGCTAAGTCCCCACTGTCGATTTTATTGCCATTGGATAAAAGGTGTGGAAACTGCGCCTTGTCGGCCACTATAGTCACCTTGTAACTTGCCATCACATCGGGGCGGTCAAGGAAATAGGTGATTTTACGAAAACCCTGGGCCTCACATTGAGTGCAGTAGGCACCATCTGACAAATACAGGCCTTCCAGCGAGGTATTGGTTTCGGGTGCGCATTGCGTGGTGATCTCAAGGGTAAAAGCCTGCTCAGGCAACTGCCCTATTATCAACTGCTCGTCTTCAATGCGATAGGCGCTGTGCGCCTGGTCGTTAATGCGCACCTGCAGCAGAGTTAAATCTATGCCATCGAGTACCAGCTCATTGCTTGGGTTATCAAGGTTGGCGCGCACCAAGGAGCGGGCTACTACCTGTGTGTTTAGCGGCGCGAGTTGGACCTCTAATTCAAGTTCGTCGATAAAAAATGCGGGCGCTTGGTAATCACGTAAATACTGGGCATGGGGTTGAGTCGCACTCATGGGTGACTGTCTCCTAAAACTTAAAGCGGGCATCAAATGATGCCCGTACTGCAATTAATCGCTGTGTGTGGCTTATGCCTGTCCCTGCACTTTTGCCTCGGGCTGCAGATGCTTGGGCTCGATACGAAGAATTTTAATGCCCAGGTAGGCGTAGATCACGGCAAGTACCGGATTGATTAAATTAAAGAAAGCATAGAAGGCATAATCAAATGGGTTGATCAACAACACGCTTTGCATATAAGCACCGCAGGTGTTCCAAGGGATCAGGGGGCTGGTAATGGTGCCACCGTCTTCCAGGGTACGGGACAGGTTGACCGGTTGTAAGCCGCGTTTTTTATATTCTTCTTTAAACATACGCCCCGGCACTACGATGGCGATATATTGATCCGCAGCCACCAGGTTGGTACCGATACAGGTCGAAATGGTCGCCGCTACTAAAGAGCCGGTAGACTTAGCGATTTTTAAAATGCTGCGTACAAACACCTCAAGCAGACCTGTTTTCTCCATAATGGCACCAAACATAAGCGCCATCATGATAAGCCAAGTGGTGTTGAGCATGCCCGACATACCGCCGCCGGATAGCAAATCATCCATTTTTGCATCACCCGTGCTAATGGCAAAACCATCAAAGAAGGTGGCCCATACCAGCTTAAAGTAGCCGATCAGCTGACCTTGGCTGACATCCACCTGAGATGCCAGTAAATCACTTTGGAATAACAGCGCCCACACGGCACCGAGCACGGCACCAATGGAAATTGCCGGGAACGCAGGCATTTTACGAATGGCTAGAACCAGCAGCACCACTAAAGGCATGAGGTTTAAAATATTGATATTAAAGTTTGCTGCCAACAAATCCACCATGGCATCAATAGCGGTGGCGTCGCTGCTAACCTCGGCATTAAAGCCCATAAAAATAAAGATAATGACCGCAATCACAAAGCTGGGCACTGTGGTCCAGAGCATATGATGGATATGCGCAAAGAGATCGGCACCGGCTACCGCTGGCGCCAGGTTGGTGGTTTCTGAAAGCGGGCTCAGCTTATCGCCAAAATAGGCACCTGAGATCACCGCACCGGCTGTTACCACAGGGTCAAGAGATAAACCATTGGCCACACCCAGCAGGGCTACACCTATGGTCGCCGCCGTGGTCCAGGAGCTGCCGATACTCATGGCTACAACACCACAAATAATACAACTGGCGGCATAAAACCAATGCGGGTTAATAATCTGCAAGCCATAATAGATCAAAGTCGGCACTGTGCCCGACAGCAGCCAGGTACCAATAAGAGCGCCAACCATGAGCAAGATCAAAATAGCCCCAAGGGAAATGGTGATACCCTTGATCATCGCCTCTTCAAGGGTTTTCCAGGTATAGCCATTTTTCAGACCCACCAAGGCCGCTGCAAAGGTCGCAAAAAGTAAGGCTATTTGGTTTGGACCCGATGACGAGTTATCACCATAGAGATAAACCGCTGCACCCAATAGGCAGATCAACACCGTAATGGGGATCATTGCATCGATAAATTTAGCTTGTTTTGTTGTCGTCAAAATCGCTCTCCTGCCCTTGCCTCTTTCGCACAACGCGACAAGGGTTATTTTTGTTATAAGCGCAAAGATTACCAGAGCAGCGCAGATTTAACAGCGCTTAAATAACAAAAAAGGCGCTTAACGCGCCTTTTGTCTTGGTATTTGCTTACTTATTATTCTTTACCAAACGCCCGTGCTTTATAAAATCTTGGGTGATTAAAGCCGCTTCTTCAAGGTAGGGGTCAAAATTATCCAATACCTCTGGGGCATTGTCTATATCGGTTACCTTCTCCAGACCCAAGCGAACTAAACGTTCATTGGTACGAGCCAGTGCCAGTTGCTCGCGCTCATCGCGCTCATTAAGGCGCTCTTTTTCATTGAGCGAAATAAACTTACGGTCCTGCTCTTCCTTATAGGTGCTAATGTCTTGTAGCACATAGCCAAACTCAGGCTCTTTGGCGATACGTTTGTCATGCTCGGCACTGAGGTAACCTATGGTATCGTCTAAGCTATCAACCATGGTGTACTTAGCGCGGATAATGCTGTCCCAAGGAAGGGCATTGTCTTCCTGGCTTTCACCCCACTGTGCGGGATCAATGGGCGATGGCAATTTAATGTCCGGGATCACCCCTTTGTGTTGCGTACTACCACCATCTATGCGATAAAACTTGGCAATGGTATATTGCACGCTACCCAGCGGGTTATCGTATAGGTCATAGTTGCGACCCAAACCACGGTGTTGTTGCACCGTGCCCTTACCAAAGGTTTGCTCGCCGATGATCACAGCGCGGCCATAATCCTGCATAGCTGCGGCGAAGATTTCCGACGCCGATGCGCTGTAACGGTCAACCAGTACCGTCATAGGACCGTCATAGTAGGTTACGCCGTCGCTGTCTTTTTGCTGCTCGATACGACCATTAAGGGTGTGAATTTGCACCACTGGACCTTGGTCGATAAACAAACCGGATAGCTTGGTCGCTTCATATAAAGAGCCACCGCCGTTTTGACGAAGGTCGATGATGATGCCATCTACCTTTTGCTCTTTAAGTTTCACCAACTCGGCTTTTACATCTTCTGACAGGTTGTTATAAAAACCGGGGATTTCAATAACGCCTATCTTGCTGCTCATTTGTGAGTAGCTGGCATCGAAAACGTGAGATTTAGCCGCTCTGTCTTCTAGGCGCACCTTGTCGCGAGTGATTTCTACTACCTTAGGCGTGCCGTGGTCGTCCTTGCCTCTTAGATACTGTAAGCGCACTAAGGTACCCTTAGGACCCTTGATCAGGTCGACTACATCATCAAGGCGCCAGCCGATCACATCGACAAAGTCATCATCGCCTTGGGCCACACCTATAACCCTGTCTTCCGGTTTAATGGCGCCGGTTTTATCGGCAGGACCACCTGGAACCAAAGAACGGATCACTGTGTAATCTTCGTCATAACTGAGCACCGCGCCTATGCCTTCAAGCTCAAGATCCATATCCATCTTGAACTGCTCGGCACGACGTGGTGATAAGTAAGAGGTGTGCGCTTCGATGGAGCGGGCAAAGGCATTCATAATGATCTGGAACGCATCTTCACTCTTAGTTTGCACTAAGCGCTTTAAGGTGTAGGTGTAGCGTTTTTCCAACACCTCTTTGATGCCATCCCAATCCTTACCCGTCATTTTCAGGCGTAACGCATCGTACTTAACCTTTTGACGCCACAGCTCATTAAGCTCGGCTTCGGTGCTCGCATAAGGTGCGTCTTCGCGATCAAAGTAATACTTATCGTCTTGGCTGAAATCGAACGGCTTGTCGAGTAAGGACAAAGAATACTGATAACGCTCAAACCGACGCTTCATGCTGAGGTTAAATAAGTCGTAGGCAAAGTCTAATTTGCCGGACTTCAGAGCGTTATCGAACTTATCGCGGTATTGCTCAAACTGAGCAACATCGCCCGCTAAAAAAATACTGCGATTAAAGTCCAGGGATTCGATATAACGATCGAACATCTGCGTCGCCAGTTCGTCGTTAAATCGTATCGGCTTGTAGTGTGCACGGGTAAAGAGGTTGGTCACTCGCTTACTGGCAGTACTGTGTTGCGACTCTTGCTGCAACAGGGGTAAATCAGCGATTGTGACCTTGTCCAACGAGGCCAAGGCCGGTGCCGCGATAAGGGCAGCAACCAGGGGGATGAGTGAAAACGTCTTACTCATGCACAACTCCTTTTTTATACCAGGTACAGACTATCGGCTTTTGTCTTAACTTGCATACCGGTTACCAGCTCAACATGGATTTCGTCTTTGTTGACTTCCGTGATGGTACCGTTCACCAATGCCTGACCTAGTTTTACTTTAACTTTGGTATTAGCCTTGACCTGTTCGCTTGGTAAAGGTTCAACTTTATTGCTGCGACGAGGCTCAGCGGCTGGGGCTTTTTTGACTTTAGCGCCTTTTGCAGCAGGTTTACCACTGCCCTGCGGGCGTTTTTTGTAACCCTTTGTGTCACCTTCTTTGGCACCACGTGCTGGCTTCTTACGCTTAGCCATTTTCGCACGGCTTTGCTCTAGTGCGGTCTGTGCATGATCCACATGCTCTTGCTCAACCTTTTCGGCCTGGTTGCCGTCAAGGTCAACGCGGAATTCGTTATTCACCACCGCTTCGAGGTAGCGCCAGTGCGAGGTATATTTTCTTAGCGCCTGACGAACCTGCGTTTTGCTGACTTTTTCGTTGCCCTCAATACGCTCGGCGATGTCTTTAAAGATACCTACTTTAAGAGGCTTAATACCATCTTTTTGTTTAAAACAGTTTGGAAATTCCTCATAAAGGAATGCCAATACTTCGTTTATGTCTTTTAGCTTGTTTGTGGTTTCCATTTCTAAACCTTCAGTTACACCTGCTCATCTTGAGCCGAGTCGATATAGTGTTCCACCCAGTCCAGCAACTCTTCCAACTCGGCATCGATTAATGCCAGGTCACCGCGAAGATGTTCCCAAATACCGGATATAATACTGTCAATTTGTTCACAGCCGAGATCATCGGGTAGTCGTGCCCAAGCGTGGTGAATAAGCTCATTTAAGCGCTCACATACCAGCTCTTCTTCGCCTTCCCAATCACCTACATCGGCTATGGAAAATAGGTAATCTTGGACGTTCAGTAGATCTTTCATGCGATATGCTTCTCCAAACATTCAACCAGCAGTTCAAGACCCGCTTTATCCTGTTCGTCGAAACGCCCTACTGTAGGGCTGTCGATATCCAATACGCCAATGGCCTCGCCGTTTTTCTTAACCACGAGAACAATTTCCGAATTGGATGCCGCATCACAAGCAATATGGCCGGGGAATTGATGCACATCTGTGACCAGCTGAGTTTTATCCGCCGCTATAGCAGTGCCGCATACCCCTTTGCCCACTTCAATACGCACACATGCAGGTTTTCCCTGAAATGGCCCCAGCACTAATTGCTCAGGCGACTCCAATAAATAAAAACCGGCCCAGTTAATATCGTCCATCGACATATATAACAAGGCGCTGATGTTGGCTAAGTTGGCAATTAAGTTGGGCTCGTCACAAATCAGTGCTTGCGCCTGCTCTGTCACAGAACGATAAAATTCCGCTTTGCTCATTTAAATACTACTTCACATAGAATACGCAGTGTTTAAGGTACTCTTTGTGGCGGGCAAATGAAACCTTTTATCATGAAAAAAGTGCTGCTAGCGCTTGAAAATGCGCTGGTTGCTTAAATTTAAATCACTCGTTACAAAGCCGTTAAGCGATTTTAGCTCGCCCGCGACGCAAACCGAATAGAAACAAACCACTGCCAAGGGCGGCCATCAACGCATTGACTATAAGCAAAAAGCCGGCTCCAGCACCAAAAAGATAACTAAACACAGCGCCACCGAGCAAGCCTAGGGTTAAAATACCGCTGTAATGCACCTTGTTGTGTTTGTACATCAAGAGATAACCGGGCACCACCAGCACCGCCATGGCTAAACCAACAATATGGGCATTGGCCAGAGCCGATAACAAGACAGTAAAAAAGATGGCCGAGCCATTTTCTTGCACCGACAACGCATAGTAAATGCCAAGCACAAGCCCCACCAATACGGGGGCAAGCAATGAATAGAGTACGGCCTTCGCCAGATGTTGCTTCATAGAGGGATAATTCTTAAATTTTGCATCTATGCAGAGTGGCAAAGAATGCCGCCCTTGCCAATTACGACCTTAGTCGCATCACTAAGCGCAATCCCCCATCTACAGTAATACAAACCAAGATCCTGACACTTTTCGTCTCGTTGACCCTGGCTCAGCTGCAGTTGAATATAGCCCTTTATCGGCACCAGGCAAGTTGGCGTTATACTTATCAATCAAAATTTAGGGTTACACGCAGACAAAAGAAGTCAGGCCCGACTTATTCCCAAGTCAGGCCTAACTTTTTGTTTAACTGTAAAAATTTATTCTACGCATTGATCGGTAGAATCGTTTGGACAGGGATCTACACCATCGTCCACGCCATCTCCATCCGTGTCTGGGTTTATGGGATCTGTGCCGAAGTTGAACAGCTCATCGTGATCAGACAGACCGTCACCATCTGTGTCTGAATCTAGAGGGTTTGTTCCGAATAAGTAAACCTCTTCTCCATCTAACAAACCATCACCATCCGAGTCTGGGTTCAGAGGATTTGTTCCGTATGAGTTGTCCTCCTCTGCGTCAGGCAGACCATCACCATCTGTGTCCGAGTCTAGTGGATTGGTTCCTAAGGCGATCTCGGTACCATCAGGCAAACCGTCTCCATCCGTATCTGAATTTACGGGATTTGTTCCATAAAGCAAGATCTCAACAAAATCAGACAGACCATCAGCATCTGTGTCAGTGGCTAGTGGATCTGTTCCGTATAAGTTAACCTCGTCGCCATCAGACAGACCATCGGCATCTGTGTCTGGGTTGAAGGGATCTGTTCCTAACTGGCTCTCGTCAATATCGGTTAGCCCGTCTCCATCTGAATCCGTATTTGTATCTGGAATGAGGGGATCTGTTCCTGACTGTATCTCGTCGTAATCTGTTACGCCATCACCATCAGTGTCTGGGTTTAGGGGATCCGTTCCTAACGCGATTTCTTCCGCATCGGTTAGCCCGTCTCCATCCGAATCTGAATTTGTGGGATCCGTTCCGTATAAGTTGACCTCCTCTGCATCAGACAGACCGTCACCATCGGTGTCCGAATTTAGGGGATCTGTTCCTAGTTGACTCTCTTCACCATCGGTTAGCCCATCGCCATCTGAGTCATTAGAACATGGGTTGGTATAATACTCACAGGCTTCAACGTAATCGCTAAGACCATCGTCATCTTCATCACCCGTACCATCACGCCTAATGACACCGTCGCCATTTACATCCATAACGGCTGCCAAGCACAGCGTATTAGACTCAATAATAGGAGGATATACATCACCTGATTCGTCTTCCAGGGGCAGGCCGGTGGATAAGTCCAGCTTATAGACCTGAGCTCCAGCGTTCAACATAAGCGAACCACAACTGGCGGGTGCGTACTTGCCATTTTTCTTAGCCCCGCGAGTCTGGGCGAGTGCAGAAATAAAACCACCACTTGGTTCTGGCAGCCATTCAATTTGACTGGCACTTTTGCCATCATCCTTCTTATTGGCAGATTGAATAAAGGCCTTACCCAGGTCATCATCGGTTAACTCAACATCCCACTGGGCAGGCACTGTATCTTTAACAATAACGGGTACGCTGTCCGGGTTGTTATATGAAATACCAAAGCCATATTCGCTACTTTGGGTTTGACCTGCTTGCACAACCAGATCTATCTGGCCATCCGCTGCAGTCGAATTGTCTAGATTGTCTGATTCATCGGGACCGCTGATAATTTCCTTAGATATTGACAAGACCGATGATCGCCAGTTAACAACTTGATCAAGCTGTGCTTGCGTTAAGCCTGCGGCTAAATCATCTCCTTCTTTAGGGGTAGTATCAAACAAAGTGGCAGCCGACAGCGCGTCAACTGATGATGTACTCATTTGATGGAAGAACATCAAGGCTTTTGTCGCACCCGCCTCAACGGTTAAGTGATAGCTAGCCCGCAAGCCTTCTGTACCGCCGCAGCTAAAGACTGTATCAGATACAAAGTGTGGAACTACCTCAGGGTCATCGGGGCCAAAAAATACCGTGGTGTTCACGGGGTCGTCAGAATCTGGGTCCGTGGCATCATCAGTTACAACCCAGCGATCAAGGGTATCGAAAACCCCGTCTCCGCTACTCGTGCCCAAAATTTCAGTGAATTGATCTGAGCCAAAATTAGTTTCAAAATCAACATCAACACTACTGTCTGTTTGGGTTGGATTAGTGAAAGTGACATAATTACGTAATGTTGCACTGCCAGGCATAATGTAATAACTCACCTGAATCGTTAATCCTGATATATCTACGGGTGAAAACGTTGCCATTTGTCCGTCAACAGTTAAATGTCCACCAACTTGCGTACCGTCGACCCATAACATCGAAGCATAGTCAAAGGCATCTCCTTGTTCTGAAATGGACGCATCATACACACTGGCCCCCGAACCAGAAGACCCATCCTCTATACAGAAACCACCAATCGGACTACCGTTGCTGGTCATAACCCTGTCGGACACAACCCAACGAGAACCCTCCCCTCCTGTTATTATTCCAGTTGCAGCCATCAGATTATCCAATGGGATTAAACTCAGACCGATTATGACTCCTGAACAAACCTTGGTTAGTAAATATTTCATAACATTTACCCTCATTTCTAACTATGCACATAAGAAATGTTTATAGGGTTTAGCTGATCGATAGAGCTAAACTTCATGCTACCGAGCCCATTACTGCCGTCTAGATTATAGTTAGGATTGGTTAAATATTGAGCAGCCCGTAATGGGGCGTAATAATTGCAAAACGTATCACCTAGGTAGGACGGGTTTTAGCTAGTGATTCATTTTGAAGAGGCAGGTTTCAACACCAGAAAGTTATCCGTCATGCTAGATACAGGCGAGCCTGACGCTTATGGCCATATAACATTGAAAGCCTTGCTGATAAGAAGGAATATTTTTATTTCCCGATACTGCCGACGCCGGCCGGAATAATAGCGAGAGTTTAAACACTTTTTAGATGAAATCTGAAACGAATATGAAGCTGGCGAGCGGCTAATGACTTATACACAAGCACAAAAAAGGGCTGCTTAGATAAAGCAGCCCTTTCTTATATGGCGGAGAGATAGGGATTTGAACCCTAGATAGGCTATTAACCTATGCCGGTTTTCAAGACCGGTGCTTTCAACCACTCAGCCATCTCTCCAAACGCGGTACCCGGACGAGGTATCATCCAAGTTAAATTTAGTGGCGGAGAGATAGGGATTTGAACCCTAGATAGGCTATTAACCTATGCCGGTTTTCAAGACCGGTGCTTTCAACCGCTCAGCCATCTCTCCGCAGCGGGGCGAATATTAGAGAAATGAATTGCGTTTGTGAAGTGTTATTTTCATTTTTTTGTTTAACCGCTTAATTTTTGACTGTTTTGCGCAACATTGCAGCAAGTGAGATTATTTATCCGCCATTGAAAGTGAAAGGTTTGCCCATATTTATAAGACTTGATAATCTTGAACTTGGATGTAAGTAACATCCGAGGATTGATTAATTTGAAGGAGTTTAACAATGGCGTTTAATAACTCGTACAGCACGGCTAAGCCGATGATGTCGACCATTGAGACGAATAAGGTTTTAAAGAACACTTACTTTTTACTCGCGATGACGTTGGCATTCAGTGCTGTGACTGCGGGTATTTCTATGGCGCTTAACCCTCCGTTCTTTACGGGGATCATCTGCTCTTTGGTAGGTTTGGGTCTGCTTTTTGTAGTTAACAAGAAAGCCGAAACAGCCTCTGGTGTCATGTGGGTATTTGCCTTTACCGGCATTATGGGCTTTGGCCTGGGTCCCCTGCTTAACCACTACGCGGCAATGCCAAGTGGCCCATTCTTGATCATGCAAGCCCTGGGTTCAACGGCGCTTATCTTCTTTGGTCTTTCTGCTTATGCACTTACTACCAAAAAAGACTTCTCATTTATGGGCGGTTTTTTAACCGTAGGTCTATTGGTGGTGATCGTTGCCAGTATCGTTAATATTTTTATCGGCAGCTCAATTGCCTTTATGGCGATCAACGCGGCGGTGGTATTTATTATGTCGGGTCTGATCCTGTTCGATACCAGCCGTATTATCAATGGTGGCGAAACTAACTATATCCGCGCCACGGTTGCTCTATACCTTAACGTATACAACCTGTTTACGTCACTTCTGCACCTACTTGGCGCAACAGATGACTAATAAATAGAATTTGTTAGAATAAGCCCCATTCATTGGGGCTTTTTTTTTGGATTGAATTTGGCCAGTTTCGTACTTTCACTACACAGTGCGCCGAGCGATACCGACACGCTCAATGCCCTGCAACGCTTTGCCACTTCAGCGCTGGCGCAGGGGCACACAATTCGCTGTATTTTCCTGTATCAGGATGGGGTCTATCACGCCTCCCCTTGCTTTGATTTAGCCAGCGATGAATTTGACCCGGCCAAGGTATGGCAAGACCTGCACAAGCAAGGCATTGAATTACATCTGTGCGTTACCGCAGCCACTAAGCGCGGCATCGACTTGGACCAATGCAAACACTTTAGTGTCTCCGGTTTAGCGGAGTTCGCCATGGAGGCGGCGCAGGCAGACAGATGGGTGCAATTTAAATGAAGCATATAGTGGTTATTAGCCAACAGGCCCCCTATCAACAGCAAAGCCTTAAAGAAGCGCTTGATTTGCTGCTTATCTTTGCCGCCATCGACCAGCAAGTGTCCTGGCTGATTGAAGGCGATGCGGTGTTCGGGCTATTGGCCGAGCAGCAGCCCAAACTACTTGGTCAGAAGGACTTCACCAAGGCCCTGAAGATGCTTGAGCTTTACGATATCGACAGCATTTATGTGTGCAGCGAGTCTTTGAGCGACCGAGGTATGGATGAGAGTGCACTCATCCTGGATGTAAAAAACGCTCTAGCGCAGGATAAACAAGCCCTGTTAGCAAAGGCAACTCAGGTGGTAGTACTATGAGTCACAACAATTTATTTATCCTCAGCCGCCCCCTTGCCTCATTGCCTTTATTAGCAAGCAAGCTCAGCAAAAACGATGCGCTCTTGCTGCGTGGCGATGCCTGCTACAACCCGGCGGCCTTTAGCATGTTTGAGGTGCCCGTTTATGCCCTGAAAACGGATGTGGATGCCCGTGGTACGCAGTCACGTTGTAGCAAGGTGCAGCTGATTGATGACCTGGAATGGGTCGCATTAACCCTTCAATTTCAAAGATGTATTAGTGAGTAACCATGATTGAATTTAACGGCCAACAACTTGAGACCGACAAAGAGGGTTATTTGCTTGATAGCAGCCTGTGGAGCCGTGAACTGGCCCCTATTATTGCCGCAACGGAAAACATCGAGCTCAGTGACGCCCATTGGGAAGTGGTGTTCTTTGTCCGTGAGTTTTACGAAGAATTCGACACCAGCCCGGCGATACGTATGCTGGTAAAGGCCATGGCCAAAAAGCTTGGCGAGGATAAGGGCAACAGCAAATACCTGTATAAACTGTTCCCCAAGGGCCCGGCGAAACAAGCCACGAAAATTGCCGGTCTGCCGAAACCCGCCCGCTGCATTTAATGCCACGTTAAAGTAAAAAAGGAGCCAATGGCTCCTTTTCTTTATGCTTTAGCTATTACTTAGTGTAACCACGCGGCATGTCCGAAGGCGTGGTATAACGCTCTCGTAGCTTGTCTTGACGGGCCTCGGTCGACACCTTCTCACCGTCAATCCAGATACCTTCAATCTTGGCATTCAGCTCAAACGGATCGGCACTCCAAAGTACCAGATCTGCCGCTTTACCTGCGCTGATAGCACCGGCATCAATATTGAATGCCTCGGCCACATTGCTGCTGATGGCCGCTAACGCGCCCTGCTGGCTCATGCCGTAAGATACCGCATTGCCGGCATCGAAACGCAGCTGATACAGGTTATGAGCACTGTCACCAGCGATAGTCAGGATCACCTTAACGCCTGCTTTTTCAAGCTTACCGGCATTAGCCAAATCCGCATGCATGGAATCAAAGTTGCCTGGCAGGTTGTCCATGGCGCTGATGATCACAGGCGTATTGCTGGCGGCAAGCTGCTCGGCAATCAATACCGCATCATGAGCACCGGCAAACACCATATTGATGTCGTACTTGGCTTTAAGCTTTAGTAACTCAAGCATTTCTGCGGCGCGTGATACGCCGATAAGCAGCGGCATGTCTTTAGCAAAGACGGCGTCTAAAACCTGAATTTCACGGTTGTGCGCATCGCTGTCTTTCTTTTCACGTTGCTTATGACCATCGAGTTTCTCGATCAGGGTCTGCATCGACAAGGCGCGTGAGCCCTTGCTCTTTTGTCCAAGCTCAATGGCCAAGGCCACATGCTTTTGGCTCACACTGTCGAATTCACCACTGAGCGATACCACAGAAGCAAGACCATTGAAAATGTCTTCGCTGCCGCCTGGCACGATCACGTCGCGGGTAATACCACCTTTACGTGCGTAAGGGATCAGCGATGAACGGGGATTAAAGGCAAGGCTTGGGTCAAAGGTGATTGAGGCTTTTTTATCGCTGCCATCACGTGAACCATCCACCGCACCCACTTCCACCAAACCCAGGTGATTTAGTGAGCCGATAAAGCCCGGTGTTAAAATTTTACCTTGTGCGTCAATCACTTCCTCGGCGTCAATTTGCGCCGGATTAACAGCAACAATTTTACCGTCTTTAATTAGCACAGACGCGTCTTTTAATACGCCCTGCTCGGTAGCGGTATGAATGGTAGCATTGGTAATAGCCAATGTTTGCGCGCCTGCGGATACACTCATCGCTAAGGCTGCGGCAACCGATGTCATTGTAAACAGTTTCATCTTGTTCTCCTTAGCGTTGGCCTAACATAAAATCACTTTGGGCTTGGTATTTCTCGTCATGGCGGTCATACACCTTGGCGCCATCAATAAATACCTGCTCGGCTTTGGCATAAACGCTAAACGGATTGTTGTCCCACAAAACCAGGTCGGCTTGTTTACCGGCGGCAAGAGTACCTGTTTTATCATCGATACCCAGGGCCTTGGCTGCATTTGACGTCAGCCACTTGATGGCGTGGGCTTCATCGATATTGAAACCATTTTCATTGGCGCGGTACATCACCTTACCCGCTTCCTGGTTTAGGCGCTGAATGGTGGTGTCTGAGTCGGAGTGAACTATGGCACAGGAGTTCTTCACCGCATCAACGATGGCAACATTTTCCTGAACCATGTCATAGGCTTCCATTTTAAAGCCCCACCAATCCGGCCACAGTGCTGCACAGCTGCTGTTTTCGGCAAGTAAATCGGCAATCTTGTAGGCTTCAATACCGTGGTGGAAGGTACCGGCGTGGTAATCAAACTCTTTCGAAAGGTCGATCATCATGGCCATTTCTTCTGCTTTATAGCAGTGGTTATGGATCAAAATGTCTCCATCGAGTACACCGCGCAGGGTGTCCATGGTCAGGTCGCGCTCGGGCGCCTGTACATTCTTGCCGGCGTCATAATCGGCATCGTACTTTTCCCAGGCACGCTTGTATTCTGTGGCATCAATCCAGGCATTACGATAACCGGCCATATTACCCATACGAGTCGATGGCAATACACCTTTACTGCCGTAAACACGCTTAGGGTTTTCACCACAGGCCATTTTTAAACCATAAGGTGCCTCTGGAAACTTCATCGCCTGCATAGTGTGGGCAGGGACGTTTTTCAAGGTTACGCCGCGGCCACCAATCAGGTTGGCTGAGCCCGGCAGAATTTGTAGCGTGGTAATACCACCTTCACGAGCACGGTTAAAGCCAGGATCTTGTGGCCATACCGAATGTTCAACCCATACTTCTGCGGTAACCGGGCTGGTCATTTCGTTGCCATCCTGGTGCGATGCCACTGCCGGGTTTGGATAGGCCCCTAAGTGTGAGTGCACATCGATAAGGCCAGGCGTTAACCATTTGCCTTGGGCGTCTAGGGTTACGTCGGCCTGAACCTGTAAGTCGGTACCAATTTGTTGGATTTTACCGTCGACCACATAAACATCACCGCCGTCGATACGCTGGCCGTCACCGGTCAATACGGTGGCATTGGTGATCAGCGTCGATTGACGAGGTAGCGGCTGATAGGTACTGGGGTAAGGGTTTTTATTAATGGTTACCTTATCGCCTTGCGGGCCTTCACTTTGTTGGCACCCGGCGAGCGTGATAGCTAAGGCTAACACGCTGAGGCTTGGTGTTTTTGTTAGCATTGTTGTTATTACTCCTATTTTTCGCACCACTGTAGCGAATAGTGCTACGAATTGCGAAGAAAATAGGTTAATAAGCGGTAAATCAAGATAAACGCCGGAGCGGCCAGCCCCTTGGGCCATCTTAGCTTTAGCTTGGTTCCATTTTGTGGGCAAATGTTACAAGAATAGGCAAGAGCCCCTGAATTAACAGGTACAAGGACGACCTGTACAAAAAAAAAGCATTTTTTTTTGCTTTTTATGTAAACAGATGAGATAGGGAAAATCTGTAAAAATAGGTAGTTAGGTTAAGGTATTCACAATTGACATAGATGCTTACATTCTGACTTATCCTGTTCATTCCATAACAACAAACGCGGTTCATACTTAAACAGCAATCAATGCACTAATAAGGAGAAAATCCATGAAACGCACAACTCTGTTAGGCTCTGCTGGCGTCCTACTCTTAGGAGCGCTTTCATCACACGCTATGGCCAATGAACAATTTGTTGCGGCTGATAACACCGTCGGTACGCAACTGTGTATGGCAATCACTAAGGATAATCCTTTCAAAATGGCCCAAGCGATGGATAAGCACAACATCCCACGTCATAGATTGACTAAACGTTTGTCATGCAACGACCTTAGCGTCCGTGAATTTGCAAGCCTTTATGGTTTTGAACGTAGTCTGAAAAAACTACGTCTCACTCCACTGACCGAGACATCTATTCGCGACATAGCCAAAGTACATGGCGACACCATCTTGGTGGTTTCTGGCTCGAAATAAATAGCCACAGCATTTACAGAGGCCCGCAATTGCGGGCTTCTTCTTTTTCAAAAGCGAAAACTTAATCAGGGCGTTTTTTGCACTGAGACTTACTCCCTTGTTATTTCGCTAAAATTACCGCTTATTAACCTTCGCAAAATGAACTCGACAATGAATATTATTGCAGTGAATCAGAACTTTGCCATACTTGGTGTACCCCTGAAATTTAGCGGTTTGCGGTTATGTGGAATACCTTGACTCAGTTACTTAGCGACACACTCAACAGCCCTTTTACCTTGGTGCACAAGCAACAGCTCACAAATTCTTCCGCCGATCACTTGTTTAAAATTTCCGATGGCCAGCACCAGTTTTTTGTCAAGGTCGCGCCTTTGGCCTCTCTCGAGCGCCTCGAGTGTGAAGCCGCCGATCTCGAACTGTTGACCAAAGAGTCCATGTTTATGGTGCCCGATTGTCTGCTTACCGGCACCACCTTGGAGTATTGCTTTAATGTACTTGAATGGTTAGATCTGGAGCCCAATACAGATCATGCCAAAGAGCTTGGCTGGCGGCATATGGGGGAATATCTGGCGCAGTTGCACGAAAAGCATGAACAAGGCATGTTCGGCAACGAAAGAGATAACTTTATCGGCGTCACTGCCCAGCCTAATTGCTGGCATAAAAAATGGGATGTGTTTTTCAGTGAAGACCGCATAGGCTGGCAATTACAGTTATTGGCAGAAAAAGGATTTTATTTTTGCGATATTGATGAGTTTGTCTGCCAGGTCAAAGATACTCTACACCATCACCATATCAAGCCTTCGCTCCTGCACGGCGATTTTTGGCGCGGTAATGTTGGCTTTCATGGCGGCGTTCCCTGCGTATATGACCCGGCTTGTTACTATGGTGATCGGGAAGTGGATATCGCCATGAGCCGCTTTTTCGGCGCCTTCCCCGATACCTTCTATGATGCCTACCAAAGCGTTTACCCCTTAAGCGAAGGCTATGAACAAAGAGAGCGCATCTATAACCTTTATCATGTGTTAAACCATGCCAACATCTTCGCCGGCCATTATTTGACTCAGGCCAAAGAAACCATAGATAAGGTGATCAGCGAAGGTAATTAAGGTCTAAATTTTCCAAGGCGCAGGGAAAACATAACTATACTTTAAGTGATGTCATTGGACTGTCATACGAGGTGGTTATGAAAGACTACAGCCTACAAAGGGTGCGCTGCCCTCATTGCGGCCACCATACATTTGTCGATGTCGACACCAGCTCAGGTGATCAGGATTACTATGAAGATTGCGCCGCCTGCTGTAATCCTATTCATGTCAATATGCATATAGACCAAGCCCTTAACAGGGTAGAGTTAAGGATAGATGCAGACGACGAGCAAATCTTTTAGTGCTGTTGCTTTAAATAACGCTGCACCGTTTGCACTATGGTGTAGGTTTGTTGATCGACCTCGATATTAATCTCGGTCCCCGCCACCATCTGACCGAGATTGGTGATAGCCAAGGTTTCCGGAATTAGGTGTAACCAGAACCCCTGCTCTGATAACTCCCCCACAGTTAGGCTGGCGCCATTCACACTGATAAAACCCTTATACAAGACATATTCCCGCCACTTGGCATCCATGGCTATGTGCATGCGACAGTTATCCTGGGTATCGATACGCTCTATAAGACTGCCAACACAATGAATATGCCCGGAAACTATATGCCCACCGAGCTCGCTGCCAAAAGTCATGGAGCGCTCAAAGTTTACGTTGTCGCCACATTCAAGTAGACCTAGATTGGTCAGCGCCAGGGTTTCATCGATAACATCAAATTGTACGCTGCCAAGGGCACCTGCATCGGCATGGTATTCAACCACGGTCAAACAACAGCCATTGACGGCAATACTGGCACCGAGTTCGAGGTTTTGCAGGTATTTAGACGGCACCGCCAACACTAAGCGCTGCACGCCATTAGTCAGGGTTTTACTTTGCACTTGAGCTTGGCATTGCACTATACCGGTAAACATCGTATTTCCTTTTTAAGTTGAAACCAACAGGATAGAATAGCGCTTTATTTTATCTGATGTTTTTTCACTTATGAAGTTTTGTACATGGGAAGCAAGTCGCCTGCTGCGCCTTGCCGCACCGGTATTTTTTGCCCAGGTGACCCTGGTGTTGATGTCTGTGGTCGACACCATTATGGCCGGTCAGGTCAGCGCTACCGACTTAGCGGCCTTGTCTATCGCTACCGGCTTGTGGAACCCTGTGGTATTCGCCCTGCTTGGAATTTTAATTGCGCTGACCTCACTGGTGGCGCACAGCTTTGGCGCCAAGGATGAAAAGGCCATTGCCGGTCACTTCCAACAGGCTTGTTATCTTGCCCTGATCCTGTGTCTAGTCGGCCTTATACTGGGGCAATCTGCGGATCAACTTATTGCCCTGCTCGACACCAGCGGCGAGATTAAATCCCTGGCCGGTGATTACATTACCTATGTGCAATTTGGCCTGCCCGGTTTTATCGTCTATTCCCTGTTTCGCAATGTTGCCGAGGGCAAGGCTTACACTACCCCAGCCTTTTATATTTCCATTATCGGTTTGTTGGTCAATATCCCCGCCAACTATATTTTTATTTACGGTAAGTTTGGCGCGCCTGCACTTGGCGGCGCCGGCTGCGGCGTGGCCACGGCAATTGTATTGACCGCCATGGGTGTCTCTTTACTTATCTATAGCATGATGAGCAAACGTATTAATGGCCGATTTCTTATCAATGCCTTTGCCCGCCCAAGTGTAAAAGCCATGTGGCAACAATTTAAGCTAGGTGTGCCCATCTCCTTGGCGATTTTCTTTGAAGTCACCTTATTTGCCTGTATTCCGTTATTTATCGCCTCCTTGGGTGCCGTGGTCGTCGCCGGACATCAGGTAGCTGCCTCGGTGACCACCTTGTTGTTTATGCTGCCCTATAGCCTGTCTATGGCGGTAGCCATACGTTTTGGTAATCTTTATGGCCAGGAAGACTTCCAGGCACTGCGTCGCTGTATGAGCACCAGCTTTATTCTCGCCGTTGCTATTGCCGCATTCGTTGCGCTAATTACCTATGTGCTGCGCGCCGATATTAGCGCCTTATATAGCGATAACCCCGAAGTACTGGCGCTGGCCACGGCGATTATGGTTCTCGCTTGTTTTTATCAGTTGCCGGATGCGCTGCAGGTGGTAACCAGTGGTATGCTACGCGGTATTAAGCACACAGCGCCTATCTCCTATATCACCTTTTTCTCTTATTGGTTGGTGGGTTTTGCTTTGGGTTATGTGTTGGGCCGTACGGATCTGATAGTCCCGGCCATGGGTGCCCAAGGTTTTTGGCTCGGCATCATAGTTGGGCTATCCTGTGCTGCAGTACTGTTAATTTACGTGCTGCGGAGGCGTCTTGCACAAGCTCCTTTTAATTTTTAGCACACTGATACTACTGGGGGGATGCAGCGATCCTCCCAGCGCCCGCTATAACGAATATCAATATCGTCTTGGCAAGTATCTAGCCATAGAGCAACAGAGCCAGGTTCGCCTATCAACTTGGCAGCGCTTTGACAGCGAGCCTCTTCCCCCAAGCCAAAGCATAAGCCTGTTGGCGCTGGCAGACATTAACCATTGCCGTCTGGCCAGCCATATTGCCGCACATAACAACCAACTTGGTAAGGTGGCCAGTGCCTCCGAGCGCTTTAAATATCATATCCGTTTTATCCAGTTGGTCGACCCTTGTCTCGAACATAGTCAAAGTACTGGCTTATCGGCTGAACTGCGCAGCGCCCTACAAGCGGAAAAACGCTTTAAAATGGCCCACGCCAAGCTGGCATTTAATCTAATGCTAAGCCGGGAGCCGGAGCTCAACCGACTCTTTACCCTCGCCGCCGCTGAGCTTGATTTTAACGAGCAGGCAGGACGGTCACAAAGCGCCGAAGCCTTAACCGTACTGGCCGATATGGCCAATGCGATAGCCGAAGAAAATTGGCATGCCATAGATGTAAATACGCTCACCCCGGCGCTGGCCAAGCTCAATGGTAACGATTATGTACGCAAGTTATTAACCTCGGCACGCAAACAAATTGCCCTAAACAATGAGTTGACCTCCCAACTCGAGCAAGTTTCTTTAACCTCCGAGATATGCCCACCTAAGCGCCGCAGCGACGCGGCCACCATATTACACAATATCTTCAACCTGTTTTTTATTAAGGAATTGCAGGGGTATCAGGGGCAACTCAGTGGTGCTTTGGAAGAATTTACGCCATTGTTGACGCAGGTGTGGCAATTTACCGGGAACAATAAAGATATAGAGGCCAAGCGCGCAATTGTTGGCACGCAGGAGCAAGCAAACCTATTGGCTCAACTTAAGACATCTAGCCGTAATCATGTGCGCTGGTGGCAAGGGTTTTACGCCCAGTGCGATATTAGTCCGGTATGAATAAAAAAAAAGCAAACAATCAGGAAATTAGCCAATTGCACTTGCTAAGCCCCTGCACACACTATATATTACACGGCGTTGCCAAGGGTTAGCTTCATGGCACAAAAAAACTAAATTGTACGACCGTAGCTCAGTTGGTTAGAGCACCACCTTGACATGGTGGGGGTCGGTGGTTCGAATCCACTCGGTCGTACCAATTCTCTAAAATACTTCTCGTATTCTGTACGACCGTAGCTCAGTTGGTTAGAGCACTACCTTGACATGGTAGGGGTCGGTGGTTCGAATCCACTCGGTCGTACCAAATCCTTAGCAAACTGCCGTAATCTATACTTGCTTCGAGCACTACCTACTCTCTATGACCCGGTCCAAAGGTCGGTGGTTCGAATCCACTCGGTCGTACCAATTCTCTACAATATTTCTCGTATTCAATAAAAACCCTAGCTCAGTTGCTTAGAGCACTACCTGCTCTCTATGACCCGGTCCAAAGGCCAAGTAGTTCGAACCTACTTTGTCGTGCCACTCATTCAAAAGCTGCCATCTCTTTGTCTGGATAAAACCCCGAAATACAACTGTATCTTACGACCACACTGCGAGAATTATGCTCTCTTTTCGGCTGAAAGCCCGACCTACAACGACCAGCTACTGCTCCGGCTCAGACCAGACCGCAAATTCGTTGCCGCTGGGCTCAATAAAATGAAAGCGTCGGCCGCCTGGGAAGGAAAATATGGGTTTGCATATCACCCCGCCGGCGTTTTCTATTTTTTGCTGAGTTTGCTCAAGGGCGCTGGAATAAAACACCATCAATGCCGAGCCGTTTTGCGTGCTGGCACATTGGTCGCTGGCATAGAAACCGCCGTCGAGCCCGGCACCACTAAAGGCACTGTATTCGGGGCCATAGTCGGTAAATTGCCAGTTAAAAACTTGGGTGAAGAAATCCTTAGTCGCGCGTAAATCCCGCGCCGGATACTCAATGTAATTAAACTTTTCGTGACTTGTAGTGGACATACTGATCTCATAATTCTGTGTCTGTCCTTTTACGCTAGCATAAAAAAACGGATACTTATAAAAAGTATCCGTTTTTCAATTTGCTTAGCGTTTCGCTGAGAGCTTAGGTCGAAAGCTTAGTCTTGGTGCTCAATCTTGGCCCAAGAATCGCGTAAACCTACTGTTTGGTTAAATACCAAATGCTCAAAGTGATTGTCGCGACAGAAGTAGCCGGTACGCTCAAACTGATAACCTACTAGTGGCTGGGCATCCGCCAGGCTTGGCTCAAGTTTGGCATTGCTGACAATCTTCAGTGACTCAGGGTTGAGCACGCTGGCGATATCATCTGCAGAGCCTGGATTAGGCACATTAAACAAACGGTCATACAGACGTACTTCGGCTTCGATGCAATGAGTTGCGCTCACCCAATGGATAACGCCCTTCACTTTACGGCCATCTTCAGGGTTTTTACCTAAAGTATCTGCGTCATAGGTACAGTAAATGGTGGTGATATTGCCATCAGCATCTTCTTCGATGCGCTCGGCCTTGATCACATAAGCATTACGTAAACGCACTTCTTTGCCCAGTACCAAACGCTTGAACTTCTTGTTCGCTTCAACACGGAAATCGTCGCGCTCGATAAATACTTCACGCGTAAATGGCAATTGACGTGAGCCCATTTCTTCCTTGCTTGGATGATTAGGTGCATCAAGCATTTCTACCTGATCTTCCGGGTAGTTTTCGATAACGATACGTACAGGATCAAGTACCGCCATAGCACGGGCGGCGTTGTCGTTCAGGTCATCACGGATACAGGCTTCAAGCATACCCATTTCAACCAGGTTATCCTGCTTAGTCACACCGATACGCTTACAGAATTCGCGAATAGACGCTGGTGTATAACCACGACGGCGCAAGCCAGCAATGGTCGGCATACGCGGGTCGTCCCAGCCATCAACATGACCATCAACCACCAATTGGTTAAGCTTACGCTTACTCATCATGGTGTATTCCAGGTTCAGGCGTGAGAACTCGATTTGCTGTGGATGACAATCAATGCTGATGTTATCAAGCACCCAGTCATACAGACGACGGTTGTCCTGGAACTCCAGCGTACATAATGAGTGAGTAATGCCCTCTAATGCATCGCTGATACAGTGAGTAAAGTCGTACATAGGGTAAATGCACCACTTGTCACCGGTTTGATGGTGATGAGCAAAACGAATACGGTAGATAATAGGGTCACGCAACACCATAAATGAGCTGGCCATATCTATCTTGGCACGCAGTACACATTCACCTTCTTTAAACTCGCCGTTTTTCATCTTCTCGAATAACGCCAGGTTTTCAGCGGCTGGGGTATCGCGGTATGGGCTGTTTTTACCCGGTTCAGTAAGGGTGCCACGGTATTCACGGGCTTGCTCTGGGCTTAAGAAGCACACATACGCCAAGCCTTTGTTGATCAGCTCAACTGCATACTCATAAAGCTTATCGAAGTAGTTTGATGAATATTCAATCTCGCCATCCCACTGAAAACCAAGCCAACTCACATCTTCTTTGATGGAGTTAACATAGTTAATGTCTTCTTTTTCCGGATTGGTATCGTCAAAGCGAAGATTACACAAACCTTGGTAATCTTGCGCGATACCAAAGTTCAAACAAATTGATTTTGCGTGGCCGATATGCAGGAAACCATTTGGCTCAGGCGGGAAACGTGTATGAGTTTTTTGGTGTTTACCCGACGCCAAGTCTGCATCAATAATATTACGAATAAAGTTCGTTGGGCGATTTTCAATCTCCGCCATTGGGATACTTTCCTCTGAATTCTACGTGGCTTTTAACCAAGTTATTATGACAAAATCTGCCGTTAACATACAGCTTTTAGTAGGGTCAAACCAGTTTTAATTCAAGGGTGTTACCATCTGGGTCATGAATGTATAAAGAACGACCAAAACCCGTGGCGCCATAGCGTGTGGCAAATATTAATGTCTCCATCACCCCTTTGCGTTTTAGCGTACGGATGAGCGCCTGCTCGCTCGGCGCCTTCACCTGCAAACAAATATGGGCTATGGGTGAGCTGCGTACATCCACCGCCGCCCCGCTATCAAGGCTGCCCTCGGTACTCAGTATGTCGATAAGCGCCGCACCAGCACGCAATTGATACAGGCCCTCATCCTCAAGTACCCGTTCAAGCATGGCGCCGAGTACCTCTTGGTAAAAAGCCAGTAACTGCTCTACCTTTGCAGTACGAATGACTACATGATCTAACCCCAGTAATTCCATAAACCACCTTTATTTGATTGAGATCTAAACTTGTTTCTATAGTTAAAGGTAGCGTGAAAAACACATAATCCGAAAGAGATAAGGAACCTGTATGTCTAATTCGACCGAGTCTAATTCAACCGAGTCTAATTCAACCATATCTGAGCCGGGCGCCCCTATGCAGTGCGCCAGGGATTTAATGACCGCCTCTCCCATCACCATAGCTGCTGATGCTGCCCTGTATGATGTTCATCAACTAATGCGCCAATACAATATTCGCCACATCCCGGTCACAGATGACAAGCAACACCTGGTGGGCATGCTGACGCAGAAAGTGATCATCGCCCAGGTAATGAAGATTATCTCGGTATTTGGCGCCGATGCCCTGGAGCGCAAAGAAAAGCAAACGCCTGTTAGTGAGATCATGCTGACTCGCTTTGATACCGTCGATTCCAGCGATCAGCTAATTGATATTGCCAAGTTTTTCTTGAATAACCGCCATGGCTGCATGCCGGTTTTAGAGGCGAAAAAGTTAGTGGGTGTACTGACTTCATCGGATTTCGTCAGGCTCAGTATTAGCCTGATGGAAAAGTCATAAAAGTTTAATCTAGCGCAACATCGTTGACATTTATCAGCACTAGAATGAAGCCAATGAAAACACCAAGGACTAAGGAACAATCATGGCTTCACAAAATCAGCACCGGGTCTATATCCCAACCAACGCCCGAGCTAACCAATATATCCTCGCCGAGTTTAAGCCCGACGAGGATTTTTATGCCTGTTTTAGCGATTATGCCAGCGCCCATCAACGCATAGTACGGCAGCTCTTTGCGCTGTGCGATGACGCCGAGCTATACAATGTGCACGTTTTAGTGAACGACAAGCTGCCTATCGTGCGCTTCCACGAGGAAGCCTATTGCTTAGAGACCAAACGCCAGCAATTGTTTTTCTACAACCCGCGCTATCACGAAGCCCACACCCTGCACGGCGATGACACACAAAAAGCCCGCAAGGTACGCTTATTATTCTTAGCCACAGGCGAGGATATTCGAGCCCACAGCGCCGATTTCCACTCCCGAGTAGCCAAGGTGCTGACAACATTGCAAGAGCAGTTACCAAACCAGGCACAACCCTTCAAGGTTCGCGATCATCAGCACCTTACCTATGATATTTTTGCCCGCGCCAAAGGCTTTAAAGAAAGTTACGGCTACAAGCTCAGAGCGTTGGACTCGCGTTATGAAGCACGCGGCTGTCCGCTGCCAGAGCACAGAGATCTCACCTATGCACGCTTTACCTTACCCCTAACTCGCCAAGTCAAAACCCAGCTACTGGATAACGACACCACCGACTTTGCCCAGTTTTACGCCCGTATCGCCGACGCTTTCGTCACCGCTTGCGAAGCCAAGCGACTGCCACGTCGTGCCATGGTGGCCAATGGCCGTACGCCCCTTATCCGTCACCGCGATATCGACACCAGCGCCCATAATGAAGAGCTGGAAAAGTTAAGCTTTTTGCCGTGCCAGGATAATACCCAAAACTATGTACTCTATAATGGCAACCAGCTGGTACAAAGTATCGACTTTGTGATCGTTGCCGGCACCGAAGACAAGCATGATATGGGTTATGGCCGTTTTATGAATCAGGTAGAAAGTGTAATCAAATCCCTGTGTACAGAGCTGCACGTTAACCCCGAACGTCAAGACATCAATACTCGCTTCTATCAACACCTAAGTTACGCCCTATAAGGCAAAAAATGCCCTCTTCTGCGCCGTCATTCCGCCCTGAATGACGGCCACTTCAACAACAAACCGAACTATAAACTCCCTGATTAAATCAAGTTTATTACCATTGGTTACAACGAGTTACGTGTAAACGGAATAGTTTACCTTGCTTACATACGTTCATGTATGTATATTTGCACTCTATTTCTCGATTTGTTGTTCTTAGAAGGTTGGATATGAAAGCAAAAACCCTGGTCGCCTTAACCATAGTCGCGACACTTGGCCTTAGCGGCTGTGAACAGTCGGGCGCGCAAGCTCAGACCCAAAGCGCACCGAGCGCGGTGGAAATTGAAGCATATCAGTTGCAGCCACAAACTGTGATGCAACACACCGAGTTGGTGGGCCGCACCGTGGACTTCCGCCAGGCGGAAATTCGCCCTCAGGTTAGTGGTATTTTGCAGTCCCGCCTCTTTGAAGAAGGGCAAATGGTTGAAAAAGGCGATCTGCTTTATCGCATCGACCCTGCTCCTTTTGAAGCCGCTCTTGCCAGTGCTAAAGCGAGCTTGGCCAAAGCCGAAGCCGCGGTAAAAAACACCACTGCCCGCGCTAAGCGTATTAAAAGCCTGCTCGGCACCAACTCGGTCAGCCAACAGGACTTCGATGATGCTGATGCCCAGCGCCTTGGTGCCCAGGCCGATTTAGCCGCCGCCAAAGCTGCGGTACTGAGCGCCCAAATCAATCTGGATTACACCAGTATTCGTGCACCGATCAGCGGTCAAATCGGTCGTTCTTTGGTGACCGAAGGAGCCCTGCTTACCGCGAACCAAGGTAATGAGCTGGCAACCATTCGCCAGTTAGACCCTATCTATGTGGACATGACCAAGGCGGCATCCAAACTGGCGTCATTGCGCCAGGCCATTACCACTAATGCCAGTAATACAGGTGTTGCCCCGGCGGTCCAGCTAAAGCTTGATGAGCAACTTTGGTATGGCCACTCTGGTGAGTTGCAGTTCTCCGAGGTCAGCGTTGACCCGTCGACGTCTATGGTTACCATGCGTGCGGTATTCCCAAATCCAGATGGTGAACTCCTACCCGGTATGTTTGTACGTGCCCAGCTTGAGTTAGGTAACACCAACAACGGCCTTTTAGTGCCACAAAAGTCAGTGGTGCGCACGCCTAAAGGTGAAGCCACCGTGATGGTAGTGAACAGCGAAAACACCATTGAGGTGCGCGTGGTCGAACTAGCTCAGCAGGTTGATCAAAGCTGGCTGGTAAACAAGGGCCTTAAAGCAGGCGATATGGTGGTGACCTCGGGTTTACAAAAAATCCGTCCTGGGGCGCTGGTTAAAGTTACCAACAACCCATCGGAGGCATAAGTATGGCGAATTTCTTTATTAGCCGACCAATCTTTGCATGGGTGATAGCAATAGTCATCATGCTGGCCGGTTTGTTGTCTGTTAAACAATTGCCGGTTGAGCAGTACCCTCAGGTAGCACCACCTGCGGTAACTATTACCGCCAGCTACCCGGGTGCGACGGCGAAAACCGCCGAAGACGCCATCACTCAGGTTATTGAGCAGGCCATGAACGGCATCGACAACCTGATGTATATGTCGGCACAGAGTGACTCTTTGGGTAATGTAACCCTGACCCTGACCTTTGAAACCGGCACAGATCCGGATATTGCCCAGGTTCAGGTGCAGAACAAGCTACAGCGCGCTATTCCACTGTTGCCACAAGAAGTGCAGCAACAAGGTGTAGCAGTTGCCAAATCGAGCGGCAGCTTCTTAATGGTTGTCGGCTTTATTTCCGAAGACGGTTCCATGACCCGTGAAGACCTTTCCGATTACGTGGTGTCAAACGTAAAGGATCCGATCAGCCGTACGCCAGGTGTAGGTAACCTCACGGTCTTCGGTAGCCAATACGCCATGCGTATCTGGTTGGATGCAGACAAACTCAATGAGTTTCAGCTAACACCAACAGATGTGACCAGCGCCATTCGTGTGCAAAACAACCAGGTGACCGCAGGTCAGCTAGGCGGTGCACCGGCTTTACCAGGTCAGCAATATAACGCTGCAATTACTGCACAAAGCCGATTGAGCAGCCCGGAAGAGTTCGGACAAATTCTGCTGCGCGTAAATGCCGACGGCTCACGCGTATTACTTAGCGATGTTGCCCGTATTGAACTTGGCGGTGAAAACTATGCGGTTATGGGTCGTTATAACGGCATGCCAGCAACCGGTTTTGCCATTGAGCTGGCTACAGGTGCCAACGCCCTGGATACGGCCAATGCGGTAAAAGCACGTTTAGCCGAGCTTGAAGCCTATTTCCCGGCTGGTGTTAAAATCACCATCCCATACGACACCACGCCCTTTGTTGAAGTGTCTATCAGCGCCGTAGTACAAACCCTGTTTGAAGCCGTGATCTTGGTATTCGTGGTTATGTATCTGTTTATGCAGAACTTCCGCGCCACGCTGATCCCGACTCTGGCCATTCCCGTCGTATTACTGGGCACCTTCGGCATCATGTCGGCCATGGGTTTCTCTATCAACACCTTGACCATGTTCGGTATGGTACTGGCCATCGGCCTCTTGGTGGATGATGCCATAGTTGTGGTAGAAAACGTTGAGCGGGTCATGAGTGAAGACGGCCTGGGACCAGTTGAAGCCACGCGTAAGTCCATGAGTCAGATCACCGGCGCCCTGGTAGGTATCGGCCTGGTATTGTCGGCGGTATTCGTACCCATGGCGTTTTTCGGCGGAGCCACCGGTGCCATCTATAAGCAGTTCTCTATCACTATCGTATCGGCCATGGCGCTGTCGGTGCTCGTTGCTATCGTCTTTACGCCGGCCCTGTGTGCCACTATTTTGAAGCCAATCCATGGCGATCATCATAACAAAGGCGGCTTCTTCGGCTGGTTTAACCGCACCTTTGACCGTGGTAATGACAAATACGGTAAGGCCGTGGGCGGTCTATTGAAGCGCCCTGTTCGCTCTATGGCTTTATACGGTGTGATCGTGGCGGTAATGGCGCTGATGTTTGCCCGCCTGCCGTCGTCTTTCCTACCAGAAGAAGATCAGGGTATCTTCCTGACCATGGTGCAATTACCCAGTGGTGCCAGCCAGGAACGTACCGAAGCAATTATGACGCAAGTATCGGATCACTATGGCAGCGAAGAAGCGGTGCAGTCTGTATTCACCGTAAGCGGCTTTAGTTTTGCCGGTCAGGGTCAAAACGTCGGTCTTGCCTTCACCCGTTTGAAGGACTGGAGTGAGCGTGACGAAAGCCAAAGCGTGCAAGCGATTATTGGCCGCGCCATGGGCAAGTTCTCAACCATTAAAGAAGCGCAGATCTTTGCCTTTAACCTGCCACCTATTGTGGAATTAGGTCAGGCCACCGGCTTTAACATGTTCTTGCAAGACCGCGGTGGTCTGGGCCACGAAGCCCTGCTGCAGGCACGTAACCAGTTCCTCGGCATGGCCGCACAACGTCCAGAGCTGATGGCAGTTCGTCCAAACGGCATGGAAGATGCGGCGCAGCTGCAAGTAGATATAGACCAGCTTAAGGCTCAAGCTTTGGGTGTGCCAATTAGCGAGATCAACAACGCCTTGTCTATCGGCTGGGGTTCAACTTATGTGAATGACTTCGTTGACCGTGGCCGCGTTAAGAAGGTGTACGTGCAGGCAGACGCCGAGTTCCGTATGACTCCGGAAGACTTAAGCCACTGGTATGTGCGTAACAATCAAGGCGAGATGGTGTCATTCGACAGCTTTGCCAGCAGCCGCTGGGTGTATGGCCCACAACGTTTGGAGCGTTATAACGGTATCTCGGCGATGGAGATCTTAGGTCAACCGGCACCAGGATACAGCTCGGGTACGGCGATGGCCGTAGTAGCCGAATTGGTAGACCAACTACCGGAAGGCATCGACTTTGAATGGACCAGCACCTCGTATCAAGAAAAGATGTCTGGCTCACAGGCGCCCTTCTTGTACGCCCTGTCGATCCTGGTGGTATTCCTGTGCTTAGCGGCGCTGTATGAGAGCTGGTCGATTCCATTCTCGGTGATCATGGTGGTGCCATTGGGTATCGTCGGTGCCCTGGGTGCGGCCTTTATCTTCGGTCTGGAAAATGACGTCTACTTCCAGGTGGGTCTGTTGACCACCATGGGTCTGGCCTCGAAAAACGCCATCCTGATTGTGGAGTTTGCTAAAGACCTGCAACAACAAGGTCTGGATGTTATTAAGGCAACGCTTGAGGCTATCCGCCTGCGTTTACGCCCTATCATCATGACCTCACTGGCCTTCTCACTGGGCGTATTGCCACTGGCGATCAGTACAGGTGCGGGCTCGGCGAGTCGTAACGCCATAGGTATCGGCGTACTAGGTGGTATGGCAACGGCGACCTTCCTGGCAATCTTCCTCGTCCCAGTGTTCTATTTGGTGGTACAAAAAATCTTTGTACGCAATAAATAATACCAATTCTGTTAAGTATGTGATCAGAGATAGCGCTGGATAAATGATGTGATAACAAGGCGGAGTTTTTCTTATGTAGATATCCTACATAGAAAAATTCCAACGCCGTAAGCATGATATTTAGCCCGCTAGAATGATTAGCTATTTAAGTGAATTGGTATATGCAGGCACTGCAAGCCGGGCTAATTTAGCCCGGCTTTTTTAGGCCTACAAATAAGGTATCGAGTAAGGGCTCAACCTGCTTGGTCAGGTTCATACAGCCCGGGTGCTGTAGATACTGACTGAGCAGACCCACAAACAAGGCATTGAGAGATATCGCCGCATCTTCGGGGCGAATACAAGGGTTCAATTCGCCATTATCCAGGGCACGATTAAAGGCCAAAGTTAAAGTCGCTATTACTTCCTGATTTAATTCTTTTTGCTGCGCCACCACGGGATTAAGCTCTTCCACATATTCACAGCGATGGAACACCACGGTGAGCACGCGATAATATTGTGGCTCCTGCTCAACCAAGAGCATAGAGCGGCAAATCACATCTTTCACCTGTGCCAAGGTGCTTTGTTCATTGGCCTGCTGCAGTTCACTCAGCATCATTCTAAAGGGCAAGCGAATACGCTCAAGCATGGCGTTAAATAGATCGTTCTTATTGGCAAAATGCCAGTAAATGGCACCTCGGGTTACCCCCGCCGCGGCGGCAATATGCGCCAAGGTGGTACAGGACACGCCATGATCAAAGAATAGTTGTTCTGCAGCATCGAGGATGGCCGCCCGAGTCTGCTCTGCATCGGCCTTACTTCGCCTTGCCATTATGCTTGCCTATTAGTTTTAGTTGCTGATTATATTAACATATTAGTTACCAAGTTTGACCAGCTAGTGTGGATTTAGGGCATAATTTCCATATAAAAAAAGGGGCTATTTGCCCCCAACTGCTAAGGTAACTTAACTTATTACTCGATCACCACAAAAGGCATATTTATGTTTGCCGCATTGACCTCAGACACCCACAGATAATTACCCGGTGCCAAATCGACGCTGACATAGCCATGGTTACCGGCACGCATCTGTTCAATGCCGCCTAAAAAGGTCACAGGTGCCGGCGCGCGTAAGCCACCGACATTAGTCCAGTCCATCCAAAAATACACCTGCTGTAAATCCGTACCCTCTTCGAGCTTCGCCAGATGTAGGTCATAGGGTAAAAAGCCCGGCGGGTTTTCACCTATATCGATACGAAAGGTGTGTTTACCCGCTTTCACCACCTCTGGTCCGCTAATGCCGGTGTTGGCGACTGTCAGATTATGAGTGGCATCGGGTAGCTCCTGCTCGGCGGGACCGGGATGGACCTGTATCTGATGCAACATCCCCATCATCGTGTGCCATTGGCCATCAGGGGCTTTCACATAGCATTCGAGCAAATAGATGCCGGGCTTATCGATATTAAAGGTCGCCTCGACGCTGTGGCCATTGGACAAGAGCCCGGCGCCCCCTACCCAGGTCATTTGCAGGCCCCAATCCGGGACGTTTTGCTCTAAGAATGGACCTATATCTGCTTTGGTCATTTCGCCGCTGCGCAGCCCCTGCATAATGGGGTCAAACGCAGGTGCTACGTCTCGGAGCTGATCCTCTATGGTCTTCCCCTCCACCAGACGATACATGGCCACAAAGTGCTCCTGGCCACCGCGATTGGTAAACGCAAAGGTTGTCCAGCCGGTGGGTAAATAATCCGGCGCCAAAATGGCGTACTCTGTGGTGGTGACATCTACCTTATTGACCGGTGTTAACTCAGCCCTTGGCACAGCCTGTGGCAACGCCTGTGGCGTCATCTTTTCTTGCTCATTGCTCGCCACTTCGCTTTGAGGTGCTCCACAAGCCGATAACATACAGACCAGAGCAAAGCTAAAAAGTGACTTAAATATATTTAACCCAGGCACATAAACCCCCTTGGTTCAATTTGGCGTTAAGGTTAAAGCCTAGTTAAAAAGGATGATTTGGCAACCTATCATTGCCACCCTGGTGTGGGTCGGTAAGAGAAGCTTGTATTAAGTGATGGCTATGAGCGAAGTGCAAGCGTTGATAACGCCCAAGACGGGGCGATAACACACGGGCTAAAATTAGGCACGAAGTGGCGCTGCCCATGTGTTAGCGTCCCTGCGAGCAGCGCGAGTGCCTTGAGTGGTTTGTTATGTGCTTCGCTCAGTTTTTATTAAAAGCGCAATTGCGGTTAAAACGTGGAACAACATACCCAAAATGAACCACAATAGTGCGCTACGCCCTGATGTTTTTGCCCACCATGCACAGAAAAAAGCGAACAAAACTATAGCTAAACCACTATGTCTTAAGGTCTCTTGAATTTTTGAGATGTCTGATTTTGCTTTGTTTTGAGCTGTCTCCAGTTCCCAGACTTTAGATTGAAGTTTACTTACTTTACTTTCTAATTCTGAAGTAGTTAATTGTTCTGACGCGTCGGATGCGAAAACAGAACTTTGGAGTCCGAGAAACATAAAAAACACTAAAAGTAATTTGCATTTCATTGCAGTAAATCTCCTTTGGCACATAACGCCGCATTCAGCGGCTTGTCCGCTGCAATGCTTTGTTATGCCAAATAGCTAAGCAAAAAACTCTCTACATCACGGATCATATTTTCTACATCCAGATCGGTGAACTCCTCTGGCTTACCGTGAGCAGCGCTGTTCCGTATATCTGCAATCGCCGTTATACGTTTTTGTTGAAGCTTGTTATAGGCACCGGCTTTTGCTAGTTGCGCATTCATTGTGTCTAGCTTGCCACATGGAATTGAGTTGCTGTCGCATAGATCCCGTAAAGCCGTTTCTAGAACAACCCCACAAATAACAGCAGAGGCCAACTTATAACCACTAGAAAGCAACTCCTTTGCTTGCTCTAATTCACTATCGAAAACCTCTGCTTGAACTAAATACTTGAGAGTGGCTAAATATCCACCATCAAAATCTTCTTTGGCAGCCAAGAATATCGCACCAAGTCGTTTCTTAATCGAGTAATTTGACTCCATGCCGCTACGATTTTCGCCTTTCTCGAAAGCAATAAAGTGCTGAGAGCTCTCGCCACAGGCTGTGACCAATAAGTTTTTGACCTTTACTTTCCACCCAGTAAAAAGCTCATAATCAATAGTTTCAGTAGCCCCGTATGCGCCATTAACAGATCTCTTGGTTTTTTCAATTTCATCTAACTGAGTTTCTAGCTCAGAGAATCTTTGCTGTAGTTTTTTATTCACAAAGTACCTTTTTACGGAATTGGCCTAAAAGGGGCATAACATGTTTATAGCGAGCGAATCGCGCGTTTTTCTACTACGCTACCGCTCACTTTTCTGAATGATATATTTTTAACAGACTAGTTAAC